>CAIYID010000094.1 GCA_903926205.1 uncultured Bdellovibrionales bacterium | reverse complement strand
GTTGTCTCTGACGCTCTGGGAAATATTCCTCAAATTCAATACAAGTGGTGCATTACGATGAAATCGGGTGGTGCACTTGCATGAAATTGACTGGTACATCTCGATGAAATTGGGCGGTGGATTTCAGACGAAATCGGCCAAGGGGTTCTCTTCACCGCAAGAGTTTTACTCACGAGGTTTTGAAATTGCAATATTTTTCATATTTACCTCACTCGCAAATTATATTTTATTTTCCTTTAACGTAAAATCAAGCTCTCAATAAGGTCCAATATTGAGGCTTACTCGGGTGCTTTTGTTAAGACACAAGCCATCCAGCTTTGTCTGCGAGCCACTGATAATGGTCCAATTGATTGCGCTTCTTCGAGCCTATGCAGGACCCTACAGTAAAGAGTAAGCCATTCAACTCTGCCGCAATAATCCTGGACTGATGAACATTGCCCTCTCACAGATTCATAATGAGCCTGCTGTCGGCTTCGGCGCAATTTTGGAAAAGGCGCGAGTCAAAGCCGACGCTGAGGATAGATAATTCCGCCTCAGAGACGGAACAGTCTCTGATTAATCTAATCTGTAACTAGGAGGGTGAAGCTTCGGTCGTAAATAGACCACTAAAATAACTGCGGTAAGCATAAATTAGAAAGATCTCTAGTCCGGAAAATACGAGGCCTGGTGCAATTCCTTGACCCTCCGTTATTAAAATATGGAAAGCCAAAATATTAACGAGAACGGGCCCGAGACAAACCAGACCCAAAGGCGCCGTACGACCGAGGATCACGAGTATCCCGCCTAGTAATTGAAAAATACCCACGAGCGCCATCCAATGAGTTGGAATCATGACCATCATATATTGTTGAGTGAGTGAGCCCTCCGGTGGTGGTGGCATGGGCATAAAAGGATAGAGAATATTAAGTCCAAAAATAATAAAACCTGCTCCCAACAGTAAACGAGAAATGATTATTGCAATTTTCATAAAACCTCCAGATGTGAGTTATTTTATTATCCTGACCACCGCGAGGTCAAAGTTTTCCCATATCCATTACAAAACGGTACCGGACATCACTTTTCAAAACACGAAGGTAAGCTTCATTAACCTGGTTTGGAGAAATGACTTCAATCTCAGGCACGATATTGTGCTTGGCGCAGAAATCCAGCATTTCTTGAGTTTCTTTGATTGAGCCAATGACAGATCCTGAATAACTTCTTCGCATCATCACTAAAGGAAAGGGATGAATAGAAAGAGGTTTATCAGGAACACCTACGACAACTAAGGTGCTGTCTAGTTTCAGAAGTCCGAAATAATCGTTCATGTTGATTTCTGCTGAAACTGTATTGATGATCAGATCAAAAGTATTTGCGTTCTTTTTGAAAACATCAGCGTCTTTTGTGAGCAAGAAATGATGGGCTCCCATTTTAAGAGCATCTTCGCGCTTCTTGTCGGAGTGGCTCAGCACAGTGACTTCGGCACCGAGCGCTCTTGCAATTTTAACTCCCATATGTCCGAGTCCACCAAGGCCCATAATCCCAACTTTTTTTCCTGGTCCCGTTTTCCAGTGCATCAGTGGCGAATACAGCGTAACTCCTGCGCACAAAAGTGGTGCCGCTTTATCAAGAGGAATCGATTTGGGAATTCTTAATACATACTTTTCATCAGCCACGATCACGTCGGAATACCCACCATAAGTTGGAGTCTTTCCATCACGTTCGTAAGCGTTGTAGGTTAAGGTGTTTCCCTCGAGGCAATACTGATCAAGATCCTGCTTGCAGTGGTCGCACTCACGACAGGAGTCTACAAAGCAACCGATTCCAACATGATCACCCACTTTGTATTTCGTTACGTTGGTACCGATGGCCCGAACGACTCCCGCAATTTCATGGCCGGGGACCATCGGATAGATGGAGCCTCCCCATTCATTCCTCACTTGGTGAATATCACTATGGCAAATTCCACAGAATTTTATGTCAATAACTACGTCGTGCGCTTTGGGCTCACGTCGTGAAAAAGAAAAAGGGCCTAAATTTTCGGTAGCAGATTGAGCAGCGATTCCTTTAGCTTTAATCATGGTGAAGTCACTCCTGGCTTATTTTTGGTTCAAATATTTTCTTCAACAGGATATTAGCGTTGCCGATAGTCAATCGAGCATTATTTGGTAGCTTTCTTAATAAAACTGGCCCTCTTCAAGTATTTTGCTACATATCTTTTATTAAATATGCGATATTAACATGCCGCACTATTTTGTTAACGTTTAGGACTTTAATTTATGATAAATATTTCGATTTTTAATATCAAAATGGCACATAATCAATATGAAGTCGTACAGGTGAAATTCCTGCAATTTTTTTATTTCGTCTGCGTTTTTTTGATTCCCTTTTTCATTATCAAAAATAGCTTTCTAAATACCGAGCACGTTTGGGATAGAGTTTCTTTACCTCTCTATGTGATTTTCTTATCTGTTCCTTTCTTC
>CAIYID010000093.1 GCA_903926205.1 uncultured Bdellovibrionales bacterium | reverse complement strand
GGTTGCGGACCCGGTTGCGGACCTGGTTGCGGACCCGGTTGCGGACCTGGTTGCGGACCCGGTTGCGGACCTGGTTGCGGACCTGGCGGCGGCGGAGGTTGCGGACCCGGTTGCGGACCCGGTTGCGGACCTGGCGGCGGCGGAGGCTGCGGACCTGGCGGCGGCGGAGGTTGCGGACCTGGCGGCGGCGGACAAGGTGGACTAGGGAAACCACAAGGTGGTGGCGGACCTGACGATCCGCTTGAGCTTGACGATCCGCTTGAGCTTGACGATCCGCTTGAGCTTGACGATCCGCTTGAGCTTGTCGATCCGCTTGAGCTTGATGATCCGCTTGCATTTACCCCCTGTGGTCCTTGGAATGCGATCAAAGCCAAACAACCATCAGAATCAGATGTTACTCCATTAAAAGTAACACCGTAACCAACGAAGATTTTTTGCACTTTGGCGCAAGTAGTGATTGGTGAGGCTTGTATCCCAGAGGTTAAACATCGCGTAACAGTACTACCTGATAGTGCGAAAGCACGATTCGCAATTAAAATTGGTTTAAAATTTCCCACATCAGCAGTGAAGGCAATTTCGATGTCTGTGGCCTTATTTCCAGCTCCGATATCCACCAGATTTTTGAGTTTTATCGATTTAACAATTAACGAAGGCGTGTTATTAAGAGCCTTCCCAACTGTCAATAAAGCCGAGCCAGCACCTGTCTGACATCCATTATTCAAGGTCGATAGAGAAATTTCCGCCGTTGCTCCGGAGCCTACTAAATTTATACCTTGAAACATGCACTTGCAAGTATCGTCATCGGAACTATATCTCACCAAGGATTGTTCTAATTCAATAATTCCTAATTTATTTTGTAATGTTTTATTTTGCTTTTGAAGATTGATTGTCATTGTTACCAAGGAAAAAGCAACGATTGCCATTAAGCCCATGGCTACCACGACCTCCATGACACCAAAGCCCTTTTGCCTTTTAAAATTTCTTGATTCTATTCCCATAAAACACCCACAATCCAACGTTTGAATTCTCACTGATTTCGTTCTTTACTCGACCTGTTTTGACTCTGTTATTTCTTAATTCTCAGTAGAAAAATAGAGCCGTGGAATAACATTTGTTTATAACTACATTAGTGACACACACAGGTTCCATCATACGTGATTCCCGTAGGAATCGAGCTGTATTTTTGAAGCGAGCTTGTATCGTATGAAAATCCACAGGTGTTTAAATAATAATCCCAACTTTTATACATACAATAGTGGCCCTGTCCATTGCTATAAAAAATCCCCTGACCTACCATGAATCGACCCACAAATCCACAAGCAGCACTGTTCGCTATGGAGGAGTTCGCTGGTTGCGAAGTGGCGCATTGGCTATTCCCGCCCTGACAAGAGTAACTCACTACTTGTGTGGTGCCGCTACAACTCGTTGAGGCTGTCCAGGTTCCTGTCGTGCTTGTTCCTGTCGTGCTTGTTCCTGTTGTACTTGTTCCTGTCGTGCTTGTTCCTGTCGTACTTGTTGTCTGAGGGCAAACATCTGGAAGAACTATAGGGGCAACAACACCATTCATCGCGCCTGAGCTTTCCGATGCTGTCCAAATATCTGCCTGTTCACTCGTATCCCAAGTCCAAAATGCCCAACCAGTAAAACCAAAATTGCAGCTATTGGATAAGTGTAACTTTAGAGCAGCGGCAGCTTCAGCAATTGTCGGATTCACGGATTTAAAGGATCCAAATTCACCCATTATCAGAGGTTGGCTCAACTTTGTGGTAGAGGTGATCCCTATGGAAGCCAAGTCGTCAGTCATGCTGTACGCACGAGTTGGATAAGCATGAAAATCAATGTAATCAGGCTGAGCAGAGTCCGCTAATGCTAAAGTGCTTACAGGCACTCGAGATGGATCTGTAGCTGATGAGTTCCAATCCGCTCCATCAAGATTTTTGCGACCCAAATCGTAAGGTGAGAAGGTACTTGTTGAGACGAGGACATCTTGACTTACTGACTTGATCGCGTTTCGAATGACTGTAAACCATTCAACAGCAGTTGCGTTCATCATTTTCTGACGGTCCGATAAATTACTCATGTCATAATTAACTCCGTAAACAGTGACAGTTCCAGAATGAAGAGATAAAGGTTGATCTGTCGTCGTGAAGTCTGCCTCATTCCTAATATCAAAAGCAAAGACAGTGGAAAGGAGAGCTGCATCTCTTGTTTTTAAGGCAGTTAATAAATCAGAATAAAATTGCGCATAACCTTTGACGTAGCCAGGATGCATAAGCAAGAGATTATAGCCTGAAACATTTGCTGGCGCAGTGTAAGAGCCAACAATTGAATTATAATTAATTGGAAAAGACTTGCCAGTTAGCATCACGCGAAGACCAAGATTCCCTGCGCGCTGAATAAAATCTGCTAAATTGTTGAAATAGCTATCGGCGATAGTTGAGCCTGAGACTCCTGGTTTACTTAACCCAAATCCTTTTCCCAATGAGTCACCTTCCAGAAAAACTCGCACGTAATTATAGCCTGAAGAATGAATCTGCTCAAGTGCACTTTGCACATTACTAGCATTATAAGCCCCGGGCTCAAAAAGTTCATGATTTCCTGTCGAGCTCAGCCGAACATAATTGACTCCTCGTGGATTAAAAGTAGCGCCTGAACTGGAAAGATAAAAAACACCACGACCATTCACTGTCTTTGTGCGTATGATATCATCCACTGATAGAGAGGTGGTAGTTAAACTAATTTGAGTGCTTGGCAATAAATTGGCCGTCGTATTCTGCGACGTTGTGCTCGGAACTCCGCTAGAATTTGAATAAAAACTTGAAGTGCAGTTTTGATATAGCAGAATCAAAATTGCGCCAAAAAATAATCCAGAAATGAGATTCTGTTTTGAATATAATTTAATAAATTTATTCATATGTCCCTTTGCTCCCACCGCATTGCGAAAAAATCCAGACCATTCTGACTTAAATTGAGATATGTCGCCTTCACAAACTTCTTTGTTTATGACTTGATGACTCAATCTCTTAATGACTAATTAGACGATTTAACAACACAGAAGGTTCAAAAAATATTTAGTTGCTCGAAATCTAATCTGGATTTACAGCGAAAGATGATTTTCTAATAATGAGACATGGTTAAGGCAAAAAAATTGATTTTGTTTTTGAAACCGGCCTTGACCACTCATTTTATAATTTATCTTTAAATTTATCTTTAAACTTCTCTTAAAAATCCGTTCATACCATCTGAATGCTTAGTTCAATTATTTCAAAACCAATATTGCAGTTGTACTTCGGGATGGACGGAGATTGTGTCTGTATTTTCGCCAGTCAGGCCGATGCGATTAGCGCTACGAGTTGGTTGAAAACCATTGTGCATCCTTGTTGCGGTGCTTAGATCGCTAGCAAATTGTTATTTTATTTCGGTTAGAATAGCCTGCCTGTCATTGCAGTGACCTCGATAGTGTTGAATTATACTCATCAGCGAAAAGAGGGCCTTATGATATTTTTTAGAAAAACAATATCGGCACAACTTCATTTTATTGGGTGCATCGCTGCCATTATCGGAATGTTCGTGCTGCAGCAGCAGGTTTCCCAACTTCACTCGGCCAATCACTTTTTGGCATGTTTAATCTATGGAACATCGTCGATTCTGGTTTTCGCGGTCAGTGCTATTTATCACTTTTTACACGATGGGTTCACTCTTTCTAAGAAATGGGCCGAGCGTATGGAAATTATTGATCACTTCGCAATCTATTTTTTTATCGCTGGCTCGTACACGATCATTATATTGAATGCCGTAAAAAGCCCTTGGAGTCGTATTTTATTAGTCACCGTATGGACCTTTGCGGCAGTCGGAGTGATTTACACTTTATTGAAGCCCCGCCTACCCCTCTGGGCACAACACCGATTTTTCTACACTGGATTATTTGTTGGTATGGGTTGGTTGATGTTTGTTCGCATTGGGGAAATTATCGCAAACCTCAATCAACGACATTTATTGGTAGCTTTTATTCTCGGCGGAGCGAGCTACAGCTTCGGTGCCATTTTATATGCGACAAAATGGCCAAAACTTTTTGAAAAGGTATTTGGCTTTCACGAAATCTGGCACATCATGGTCATTGGGGGTTACTGTTTTCACTTCTATGTGATTTCCAAATTTTACTCAGCTTGACAGCGCAGTGTCGCGACCTATGTCACCACGACCGAACAATAGCCCGCTTACCAATTAAGCAAATCAACCTGGTCAATAATTTATAAAATATTTTGAAATTTTTTTCACAGCCCTAACTACCTAATCTTCCGTAAGTCAGATTCTTACATGCTCAAACATTCATCATGCGTGAAGGAAAATATTTTTTTATTTTGTAACATTTTTGTTTGTCCTTTATTCAATCCATCCACTTTCTAATCAATCAGGAAATCAATGTCTGAAATTTGGACAAATTTACAACGCGAGATCCACACTGAGATCAAAGACTCTGGAATGCTCAAAGCAATCTTCTCTGGAATTGAATTTCTTGGCTTAGAAGGCGACTCCCTTCCGACTCTTAAACTTGGTGTTTCGAATTCTTTATCTCTTGGAATTGCTCAGAGAGATTTACAAGATATAATTCAAATGAAAATTGAGCAGACGCTCAACAAGCGAGTCATCGTCAACTTTGAAACCAGTGAAAAACTGAAAACACGACAACTCGAACTTCTCGACGAGCCGCAAGAAACCATTTTTGAACTCAGAAGCCCCGATATTGAGCTGAAGCCAAAATGGTTTCTAAACCTAGATTACAAGTTAAGCCAGTTCATCAACGGTGATCACTCAAACTTCGCCTACAAGAGCATTGAAATGTTAACCGCCGCCAATCAGCCTCACTTGCGCCAGCTCTTCCTCTACGGCCCTTCAGGGAACGGCAAGACACACTTGCTGCACTCCCTCGGCTGGCGCTTTAAGGACCTGCAACCCAACTTGAATGTAAAGATCTTCACCGCTGACGAATTCATTAACGACTACCATATGTACATTGCTAAAAAACAGATGGCTGAATTCAGAGGTAAGTATCGTCTAAAGACAGACGTCCTTCTCATTGATGACATTCACGGCCTGGCCCGAGCCAAAGGCGCACAGGAAGAACTTTTCAACATCTTCAATTATTTCGAACAAAACGGAAAATTCATCGCCTTTACCAGTGATAAATCCCCGCACCAATTAGAAGGCTTTGAGCCCCGCCTACTCACCAGATTCCAAGGCGGCCTTTCAACAGAAATAAGTGCCCCTTGTTTGGCAACCAGAATTAAAATTTTAGAATTCAAGCAATCAAAATACGGTTTCCACCTAGCGACAGAAACTCTCACCCACATTGCGCACATAATCGCTAACAGTGTCCGCTCCCTTGAAGGAGCTCTGTACAAGGTTGGAAGTTATCAATGCATGAAGGGTTCGCAAGTCACCAAGGATGAATTAATAAAACTCATTCCGTCTGCGGCAGGATCTCTTGACTCGACGGAGCCAACTATTGATTCCATTCTCGCTACCATCGCAACTGCCTCTGACCTAAAAATCTCTGACCTAAAATCCACTTCGCGCAAACGTCAAATCGTCCAAGCTCGAAACTCTGCCATGCTCCGCATGCGCGAGGAGCTCTCGCTCTCATACTCAGAAATCGGCCGAATCTTTGGCAAGGATCACTCAACGATCATGAGTGCCTTAAAGAAATCCAGCTCCTAGCCAATAAATGGCCCTATCCGGCTATTTCTTCTTGCTGATATACATTTCAATCTCGGCATTCACGACGAGTTTATTCGCGCTGTCGAAAACCTCCACCAAAACGTTTTTACTTCCTGCCTCCGGCCAATTTTGCTCTGAGATATTTGTCGTCGCCCGAACATCAGAATTAGCTTTAGCGATATAGTTTATTTTCATAGATTTTGGAATCCAGCGGTGAGTATTCGGCAAAGTCACCTCAAGAGTTGTGCCCGCGACAAGCTCACACAAGTTTGCTATTGCAATTGCATGAACAGTTCCTAAATGGTTTTGCACAGATCTTCTTTTGGGGATTGTTGCCTCCCCTTTCCCGGACTCAAGAAGAAGAAACCTTGGATGAATCGATGAGAAATAAGGTGCTTTAAAACAAAGAACCCGGGTGAAAAACCAGAGTCCACAAGGGATTTTTTTGAATTTCATTAAAAGTAATGCTGTCTTGTTCATCCTCTGATTCTACCTATGACCTGATTGGCCGGTCAATAAAGGAATATTAAACAGGAGGCTCGAATTCAATGCATTACCTTTTTCGCTTTCTATATTGTAATTAATTTGGTTTTTTCAAAAATTAATTTAATATTAATATAAAAAGGAAATTCATGAATTCAATTAAACAATTTGAAGGAATTTTTAAGCACTACTTAATAAGACTGGTGCATGGGCATCCGTTTTTATTTTTTGCGTTTTTAGGTGGACTCATTGTTGATATTTTTCTTCCTAACTCAATGGTCAACCAAGCAATCACCAGGCACATTATCTCATTAGATGCAGGAATTATCTTCTATTTGCTTTTAGCAATAAAAATGATGTTTTTTTCTGCCGATAAAAAAATTCATCATCGAACAGAGCTTCAGGATGAAGGTCAAGTCGTCATTCTTTGTTTAGCATTAATTGCTGCATTGTTGAGTTTAATAGCCATTGTTGCAGAATTAGCATCGGCGAAAGAACTTCACGGACTCCTTCGTTATGAACATATCGGACTTGCGGCACTTACCATTTTAATTTCATGGTGTTTTATTCATCTCAATTTTGCGCTTCATTATGCCCATGACTACTACATAAATCTTTTGCGTAAAAAAGCTGGAGGTCTCGAGTTCCCAGGGACCACTCTTCCAAATTATACTGACTTTCTTTATTTTTCTTGTGTGATTGGGACTTCCGGGCAAACGGCAGACATTAGTTTTGCAACTCCGGACATGCGCAAAACTGGTGCCGTACATTGTGTTTTTTCATTTTTTTTCAATACAACAATTTTGGCCTTAACAATTAATATTGCATCGGGATTGTTCTAAATCGAGCCGAGGAATAGGATACGTTCATGATAAAATCAATTTTTGTTTTAATGGCATTAGGCCTTTCACTCAATGCTCTTGGTGATACTTCCAGGGGATATGATCAGCCACCGAAAGCTATTCTTGATGTGATGCTGGCGCCTTCGGTGCCACAACCCTTAATTAGCCCCAATCGCGAATCCCTCTTGTTAATCACCTGGGAAAATTTTCCATCCATTCAGCGCGTGGCTTTGCCTTACTTGCGTCTTGCCGGAGTTCGCATTGAGTCCAAAAATCATAGTCGGCATGACACTCCAGGAGGCTACGGCATTCCACAGTGCATAACAAAAATAGAACTTGTCAGTGTCCTTTCTGGAAAATCTTCCAGCGTTACCGTTCCAAAAGGTGCTTGCCCTCAGCAGCCGAGATGGAGTGCTGATAGCCAAAAATTTGCTTTTGCTAATATTGTTTCAAATTCAGTGGAACTTTGGCTTGGCGAAACAAAAACTTCGAAAGCGCACAGAGTGCCTGACGTAAAGTTAAACCCAATGTTTGGGAGTGAAATTCACTGGATGCCTGATCAAAAGTCTCTCCTCGTAAAATTAGTGCCTGCAAAGCTGGGACTAATTCCAGAGGAGCCCGTGATTCCTGATGGTCCCAGCATTCAAGAGAGCCTCAGTGAGAAAGGTCAAAGTAGCACTTATGAAAATCGAGACACTCTTAACAATAAGCATGACGAAGACGTTTTTGATTACTTTGCGAGCTCACAGCTCGCGCTCATTAATTTAAAAACCTTAAAAATCACGAATGTAGGATCTCCTGCTAATTATTTTGAACTGAGGCCTGCGCCAGATAATGTGCATGTGCTTGTAACTAGCATACATCGCCCTTATTCTTATGTGACCACTTATGACCGCTTCCCGCAGGAAGTGGAAATTTGGAATATGGCTGCAATGCCCACAAAGATTCAAAAGGTGGCCTCATTGCCACTGGCTGATCGAGTCCCAATTCACGGAGTGCCAATGGGGCCAAGGGATTTTTCGTGGCGAGCGAACGATCCTGCCACTTTGATTTGGGCGGAGGCTTTGGACGGTGGTGACTGGAATGTAAAAGTGCCCGCTCGTGATAAAGTCTTACTTTTAAAAGAGCCCTTTACTACGACCGCGACGGAAATTTTAAAAACTGAGCAACGCTATGCGGGCTTAGAGTGGACAGAAAATCATAGTGTCGCCCTCCTTCGTGAATACGATCATAACAAACATTGGGAACGCACTTTCCAGATTGATTCTGATGATTTTCAGAAAAAACCAAAACTGCTCTGGGACTTGTCGACTGATGAAAAGTACGCGGATCCTGGGACGCCTGTCACAAAGAGGCTTCCCAGCGGATTTTCTGTGATTCGTTTGGATGAAAATTCAATTTTCTTGAGTGGAACTGGTTCTTCAAAAGAAGGGGACCGACCCTTTTTGGATCGCTTTGACTTAGTCACACAAAAAAGCCAAAGACTGTTTCGGAGCGATAAAAAGGATTATGAACTATTTGTTGATTTTGTAGACTCTGGTTCGGATAAACTGCTCACCTGGCATCAGTCCTTGATGGACCCACCTAACGCCTTCATCCGAAAACTTAGTAAACACATTGAGGTTGCTGCGCCTGACAAAGCGACAGGCCTTGGTGAAGCGGCCTTCGAATCAACAAGTTCGGCCATCACACATATCCCAGACCCAACGCCAGAGGTGCGAAACATCCAAAAGCGCTTAGTCAAATACAAGCGAGCCGATGGACTTGAGCTCTCTTTTACTTTGTACACACCTCCCGGTTACAAAGAAGGAACTCGTATTCCCACAATATTATATGCTTATCCCAGGGATTACGCTGATGCGGCTCAAGCCGGACAAGTGTCAGGATCACAGGTGACCTTCACTCGACTTCGTCAGTATAAGTTATTGTTGCTGGCAGGCTACGCCATTATCGACAATGCTTCTTTCCCGATTATTGGCGATCCAAAAAAAGCCTATGATACTTACTTAGAGCAGCTGGTCGCTGATGCCAAAGCGGCCGTTGACGAGGCCGTGAGACTTGGAGTCGCAGATGCTGAGAGGATTGGGGTGACCGGACACAGTCACGGTGCTTTAATGACGGCTAATCTTGTTGCCCATTCGGAGTTATTTCGAGCGGGCGTTGCGACGAGTGGATCTTACAATAAGACGCTGACACCTTTTGGCTTTCAGAACGAGAGAAGATCTGTCTGGGAAGCTCCTGATGTGTATTTGAAAGCTTCGCCATTTTTCTCTGCGAATAAATTAAAAATTCCACTTTTAATTATGCATGGAGCTGATGACGCTAACCCTGGCACGACACCACTTCAAGCTTCTAAATTGTATGAGGCTATTCGAGGCAATGGTGGGACAACGAGGCTTGTGATGCTCCCGCATGAGCCTCATTGGTACACGGCTTTAGAGTCTAATGAACAGATGATTTTTGAAATGCTTAGGTGGTTTGATAAGTATGTGAAAAATGCTGGTCTTCGAAATTCTGAGAAGAAGAACTAATTGGTTGAAATTAGCTAGTTCAAACCTTCAAAAAAGAATTTTCCTGTTCAGCCAAAAAAATTAAGTTTCAAAATTTTTCAGATGAACATCATTGTACATGATTATTTTTATTCGATGAGCGGTTTTAACTTCAGTGATTGGTTTCCAATTTTTTGAAACTTTGTCGAAACTGCTATTTTGACAACATAGCTCGGCAATTTCTGGAAAACGAAAAAAAACGAGCAAAAGGCTGACCTGACTTTGGACTATTATCGATCCAGGTATCGTGAACTTCTGTCAGAAGATCCTAGACTGACGTCATCATTAGGCAAGAGTTTTATCAGCGAATTTCGGCGGGAAGTTTGGTTTTAAATTGAAGAATCATTGTGGTGCCACTTTCTTCATTGGCCGTTCTAGATTCCTGACAAATAGACTCCACCTGAATGGAGCCTCCGTAGGCTTCGATATATGTTTTTACCAGTGGCATTCCAAAACCAGTTCCCACTTCACCCGAAGTTCCGACACGACTGGTTTTTTTGTCGGGTGAAAAAAGTTGGTTTAATAATTCTTTGGGAATTCCAATTCCATGATCTTTGATGGTGACGGTAACAGTGTCCTCAGTTCGAGTTCTTAGATTGATTGAAATGGTTCCACCGGGTTGAGAAAATTTAATAGCATTTGAAATTAAATTATTAAAAACCGAGTTACTTAAGGTCAGAGGTTCGGCGATAACCGAAATCTGAGCATCAATATTGATTTCTAAATTGATGTTTTTTTCTGCTAAACGATCTTGAAATATAAATCGAGCGTTTTCAATGACATCATGTATGTTGATTGATCTTAATTCTAATTGAACTTTTCCAGATTCAACCGCAATCATGTCCCGTACAAAAGCGATGATTTCTGTTTCTTTTTTTACGGCACGGTCGACCCTTTCCCAAATTTTTTTACTTTGGGCGGGATCTAAATTGGGGCGTGAAAGCGCTTGCTGAGTCGAGGCTTCTACCACGGTAATGGCATTTCTCAAATCATGGCAAAGAATGCGCACTAAAGATTTATTATCCATCAGGGTTCTTTCTAAGATTTCATTTTTATTTTTTAATTCAGCAGTTCTTTCGTCTACCTTTTTTTCCAATTCAGAATTCAACAATTCAACGCGGCGAGCTTTTTCATTCGTTTCAATCAGTTTTTCAACTAAGGTGGCGGTCAAAAGACGAAATTGTGATTGCTCAAAAATTTCAAATGCTTTTTGAGATTTGTTGCGTAAGCCCTCAAGGGTAATGGAAATCAATCGGGCGTCAGTTTCAGCAAGAACTGAAGCGGTACAAAGTCGATCTGATACCAAGCTCATCTCACCAATCACTTCGCCTTTTCTTTGAAGGGTTGCCACGCGCAAACCTCTTACAAAGACACCCAAGATACCTTCCATTATAAAATAAAGCTTATGATTTATTTCCCCTTCTTTTAAAATAAATTTTCCCAATGGAAAACTTTCCACGGTAATGCATTCCGCAACTTCTTTGATGAGCTTTGCCTCAAACTCGCTAAAAAAGGCCGTGTTTTTTAAGATACCAACTAATTCGTCTATAGGAATTCCATCGACTTGATTACTAGTTGAAGAAGAATTTTTTGTTTTCACTAAAAAACCTCAAGCGTACAAGTAGGTTAGAACTTTATTATTCGAATTTCTTTTCGGATGGAGGAAGGTTTTTCTTTAAATTTATGAATCTACTGACACTTGTTCGGGAGTAAAAAAATAAAACTCAGATTTTCCGCAAATAACTTAAAGTTCTGGACCATTGATAACTTTAATTTCTGGACCATTGTTTTAAACAAGCCATTGAACAGGACCACTCCAACAATAACAAGGCGTGACTTTATAAAGTCTGCTCTCGCTCAAGTTTTATCTTTGTAGCATAGAGATTTAAGTAACCAAACTTTTCACTCAACCAAAATCAATAATCTCTCGCATGAGATCTTGGTAACTGACTGTCATTTTTTTCGATTTTTCAGGCAGATTGATTATCTTTGAAAAACTTGAAGGAACTTCGAGTGCATGCCCCACCAGGGGTTCCACTATTTGCTCGAACTTGGCAGGATGCGCCGTCGCCACAATGATCCAATCTCCCTCTTTGAGTTTTTCTCGGCTCGCCACCGCGCACGCCGTATGAGGGCACCAGACCTCACCCCAGTCGTTCTCTCCTCGTTGAATGGTTTGCTGAATCTCCGAATCCAGAACTGAAAAAGCGGCCACGTCGGCAAGAAGTTTTGTGCGATCCGTGTAAATATTTTGCAAACGCTCCATATTGCTGGCGTTACCGACATCCATCGCATTGGCAAGAGTCCGAATCGTCGACTGAGGCTGCCAGTTTCCGGTATTCACAAAATCCACAACGGCATGATTGGCATTACAAGCCAGTACGATCTTTCCAATCGGAAATCCCATCTGCTTGGCCCAGAGAGCCGCCACCGCGTTTCCTAAGTTGCCACTCGGAACCACGAATCCAGGAGTTCTCTGGTGCCTCCTTTGATATTCAAGAGCGGCCCAGGCATAGTAGAATGACTGCGGCAAAATACGCCCAATATTGATGCTATTTGCAGATAAAAGATGAAAGGACTTCTCTTCGGTGTTCTCTACAAAAGCTCTTTTTACGAGGGCCTGACAGTCATCAAATGTTCCACTCACCGCGAGAGATAAAATATTCTCTCCCCAACAACTGAGTTGCTGCCTTTGCCGCGGCGAAACCCCATTTTCCGGGAACAGAATAACAACTTTCACTTGAGGTTTTTTAAAAAACGCCGAAGCCACTGCGCCGCCCGTATCTCCCGAAGTTGCCACTAAAACAATATCTGGCTTCGCTGATTGAGCACGGGCCAAGCAACTTGCTAAAAAACGCGCTCCTACATCTTTAAAGGCTGCCGTAGGTCCATGATAAAGCTCCAAGACGGATGTCTTCTGATTAAGTTGTTTGAGTGGTAAGGCAAAGTCGAATGCCTCAGAACAAATCTCTTCCGCTAAAGAGAACAAAGGATCATTAGAGCTGATTTTTTTTAAAATCTCCTGGGAGACCTCACTCAATGTTAAGTCTGCTAGGTTTACTAAGCGTGCTAAGTCTGCTGTCATATCGAAGTGCGAAAAACTCTGCGGCACATAGAGTCCACCGTCAGAGGCAAGACCTTGCCGAATCGCCTGGGAGAACCCGAGTGGCTTTGCGCGGTTTCTAGTGCTGATAAATTTCATAAAAGCCTCGCTCCAGTGCTCGACACTGCTCCGAGCCAGGCACCTTTCGAGGAATGCCCCAGTTGTTGCAGAGCCTCGACCATCTGGTTTTTTACTTCCTGAGCACAGGCTTCGCCCTCACAAAGGGCAAAAACACTGGGCCCCGAGCCCGAAATAGAACTTCCCAAGGCTCCAGCTCCGAGTGCTGCGGCCTGAATCTCGTCAAAACCAGGAATCAAAGATTTACGCTGAGGCTCGATGATTAAATCCTTCAAGGATCTTCTCATCAAAGCAAAATCACTTCGATAGCAGGCCGCAATAAAACCCGCGAGATTTGCACTCTGTGCTACAAATTTTTTTAGAGGGATCTCTGGCTTTAGAATCGCCCTTGCCGCACGAGTTTCTATTTGGGCTTCGGGATGAATCACTACACAGAAAAGCTGCTTTGGAATAGAAACTTGTAAGATATCTAAGGGATCTAAACTCCGTACCAACTGTAAACCACCATAAAGACTTGGGACAATATTGTCACCATGCCGGGCGCCACTAGCGACTTCCTCGCCGTCTAAGCAATAGGGCAGCAGTTCTTCTAAGCTAAGAGACTGAGGCAACAGAGCATTGGCGGCCACCGCCGCGGCCACCGCCGAAGCCGCCGAACCGCCAAGGCCTGAGCCTATCGGAATCCCTTTTTCGATCTCCACCTGAAAACCAAAATCTAAGTTCAGATCTTTTAAAAGTCGAAGAAGTCCGCGGGTGGCTGTATTTTTTTTTGGATCTAATGGCAAATCGGGTGACCCGGAAACTGGCGAAATCCTTACAAGTCCAAGCTCGCCGGGTAGCTGTCGGACTTTGACTCGATCCCCTAAAGATGGAAAGGCAAAGCCCAAAATATCAAAGCCCACAGCGACATTAGCGACACTGGCAGGAGCAAACGCCGTGGCTTCTTTTTGAGTGAGAGTGGCACTCATCGG
Source organism: uncultured Bdellovibrionales bacterium (assembly GCA_903926205.1). GTDB lineage: Bacteria > Bdellovibrionota > Bdellovibrionia > Bdellovibrionales > Bdellovibrionaceae > CAIYID01. Next base: position 10,390 of record CAIYID010000093.1, on the reverse strand, counting down.
GAGTCACCGCCTCCGACAAGCGCGGCCAGCCGCAAAACATCAGCAAAAACGCCAGCCGCTGTGACTTCAGGGCCTGCTCCCGGCCCTTGAATAATGAGATTTTGATCATGATAGCGATTGGTTTTAAATAGCACGATGTTGTCGCTCCCATTCAATCGAGCAAAAGCATGAGTCAAAGGATAGGATCGTAACTCGACACTAGCCATTCCCTCTGAGTTGAGTACACCCACAAAACGCAAAACCTCGTTTCGCGCTCGAGCCTGCTCCAAAAGCGCTAGCATCTTAGCGTCTTCCTGGGCATAGCTTGTCAAAAACTCACTGATCGAACATTTTGCCAGGCTTTCCGGGACCAAACTCTTGATCTTAACTTCTGACAATTCCATCGACAAGCCGGTTTCACGAGCCAAAATTACCAATTTTCTCGCGATGTCTAAACCGGAAAGATCGTCTCTCGGGTCAGGCTCAGTGTAACCGCGTTCTTGGGCCTCTCTGACAATTTCAGAAAATGGTTTTTTGCCATCGTAAGAATTAAATAAAAACGAAAGCGTTCCGCTGAGTATCCCTTCGATCGAAATAACCTTATCACCCGTGAAATAAAGATCACGCAGTGTCTGTATCACCGGGAGCCCGGCTCCCACGTTTGTCGAATAGAGAAAATGCCGGTTCTTACTACGAGCCGTTGTCCTTAGCTCCTTGTAAAATGACATCTCCGAAGAATTGGCCTTTTTGTTAGGAGTCACGATATGGAGCCCCTGCCTCATCCATTCGGGATAGGCATGCGGAAGCTCTGCACTGGCCGTGGCATCTAGAACGATCGAGTGGGGTAAATGAGCCGAGTTGACATGTTTTAACCAGACGCCAAAATCCACCACTTGCCCACTTTTTTCTAAGCGCTCCTGCCAACTGTTTAAGTCAATGCCTTGGTCGTCTAAAAGCATTTTCTTAGAGTTCACAATCCCACGTACGCGGATATCAATCCGATCCTTTTTTAAAAACTCTTTTTGCTCTTCTAGCTGACGCATAAAAGCCTTTGCGATCAAGCCCGTCCCAATCACACCTAATGACAAGGTTTGCGGCGACAAATAGAATGCCGAATGAACCGCTCGCAAGGCACGGACAGCATCCTTTTCTGCAATCACGACAGAAATATTACGTTCGGAAGATCCCTGGGCAATGGCCCGAATGTTGACCGCCGCACGACCTAAAGCAGAAAAGAACCTTGCGGCCACACCAGGATGGTGAGCCATATTATCTCCCACCACGGCCAAAACACTGCAATTCTCACTAAGTTCCACCCTCTCAATCAGGCCTTGTTGAATTTCCCCAAGAAAGGCTTTCTCAATCACTTTTTTTGCAAGAGCTCCATCCTTTTGCGGTACCGCCAGACAGATCGAATGCTCGGAGCTTGCTTGCGAGATCATCACAACAGAAACACTTGCCGTACGTAGAGCGCCAAAGAGCCGCTCAGAAACTCCGGGCACGCCGACCATGCCGCTGCCTTCGACGTTGATCAACGTCATGGCATTGATGGTGGAAAAGCCCTTGACCGCCGCGCTCGAAGTCGCGTTCAAATGTATTTTGGTGCCGCGACAAGTAGGGTTAAAAGTATTTTTGATCCATACCGGGATCTGACAACGAACCGCCGGCTCCATCGTCGCTGGGTGCACTACTTTGGCACCAAAATAAGCAAGCTCCGCCACTTCTCGATAAGACATCTCATCTAAAACCACCGCTTCAGGAACCAGACGAGGATCGGCACTCAAAACACCATCCACATCTGTCCAGATAGTGACTTCGCTTGCACCTAAAAGCGCACCAAAAATTGAAGCCGAGTAGTCACTTCCGTTGCGTCTCAATGTCGTCGCAACCCCCTCTATTGTCCTCGCAACAAACCCGGTGATCACCAGTAGTTTTTGGGGATTTTTATTTAACCATTCTTCTAAGCGGATCAGGGATTCTTCCCACAAGACAGTGACGGAATGCTCTTGCGGTTCGATCACCAAAACATCCCGAGCATCTAACCAAACGCTGTCCCGGCCTTGCTCCTTAAAATATGCATTGAGAAACTGAGCCGACCAGATTTCACCGTACCCCGACACCAGTTCGGCGATCCGCTCTGACGCTGTGCGGGCCAACCAAACACCTCTGAGGACTTCCTGAATTTCTTTAAAATCTTTTCGAAGGTTTGATAGCAATTCGGCGATGAGCTGTGGGCTCTTTAAAAGCTCCGCCACCGTACGTTCATGCCAATCCTGAAGTTTTTTAAAATCATCAAGGTAGGTGTCCTCTTGCTGACGCGTTTTTTCCACAAGGTTCAATAAATTATCAGTCGCACCCTTCATGGCAGAAACCACGACAGCACAAGGTTCTGATTTAAAGCCACTCACAATCGCAGCTACATTTTTGATGCGTTCAGCGTCACCCACGCTTGTGCCACCAAACTTATGAACCACAAAGGCTTGTTCATAATTCTTAAAAAAACTTCTAGGAGCTTTTGAAATATCAAAATCACCACTCACGACGTTCATCTCCTCGGTGTGTTGAGCAAATCCACTTTAATGGTAGCATTGCTGAATTAGTCCGGCCAAGGCTTAATGTCTTAAGTTTGAGGAAAGGTGTTTACCGTTTATTATGCCAAGGCTGATTTATGTTTTTTATTTTTTTTCGTATAGGAAATTTGTATTGCCACAATCAAAATCGCCAACAAAATCAGAGATGAATATCCGGTTCCCAAATCGAGCCCGCCCTTTTCGTGGGGTTTGGTCAAAAGGTCTCCAAATGTAGCGCCAAAGGGTCGAGTCAAAATGAAGGCAATCCAAAATAACAATACCTTGCTCATGCGAGTGAAATAATTGATTACCAAAATCAAAGCAAGAATTCCTGTGATTAATACCCAGCTGCCAAAAAATCCTAATCCTGAATCATCAGAGAGAAAATCACCTGTCGCCGTTCCCAATGTATTTGAGAACAAAATAGTGAACCAATAGAAGAGTTCGGCTTTTCGAGTACGAATATCATTCACCTTCACGTTACCGACCGTGAATCTCCAAGCGGCGAGCAGTAGCAACAATATTGTCACCAATATAGAGGCCCCCTTGGTATAACCAAGCTCCAAGGTCCGATCCATGTAATCCGACATTGTCGTACCAGCCGTACTGGTCGCAATAATCACGGTCCAATAAAGATAAGAATGGTGTTTTTTTGAAAGTAATTGAGCACCAAGCGTAATCACAAATAGAGCGAAAAATATTAAAGTACTGTAGAGGTAACCAACCTTCATCGTTTGTGCTAACCAGTCACCACCCGTTTCGCCTAAGGTCGTCGCAGTAATTTTCATCATCCAAAAGGCCGCCGTAATATGGGGCAGTTTATTGATAAAATCGGGTTCAGTGCGCTCAAGAGTTGTACTCATAAAAATTTTCCTTCCGTCTTATAATTCGTCGGAAAACCAATAGATTGAATCTTAACTATTGGTCAATGGAATAGACTCAAAACACTGAATAATTTTCGTCTAAGCATAAGAGAGCCAAAGCAGCAGGGGATGGACCAAAAGGGAGCCATGGAAACGATGATTTCCAATGTCATGAAGGCGGCTTCCGATACGAGCAGCGCTCTTGTGAATAATATAAAGTAAGTGAATTTAGATCGGGATCGGTTTACTGAATTGATCACCTGATAGTGGTTCTATGTTAAATATCGCCAAAAACGAACTCGACTTTGGCAAGAACACTCAGCTGCCTTTGAAAAAAGTGACTTCGTCCAAAATCAACCATTGGATCAACTTCAAGAAATATCCAGCGATTTTTAAGACGACGCCGAATTGTTGAGCCAAAGCTATAGTTATCCAGAACCCAAGCCCCAGCTTCAACGGCCATGTTCATTCGAGCGTCGTAAGAGACGGAAAGATGATCACTCACCGTTTGGTAAAAACTAGGTCCTTGGGAGGTCGTCTGCAAACTTGAGCTCATATTGTATGTCCATTGATTGAACCATCGAAAGAGAAGATTTTTTCCGATCGCATAATCAGAACTGAAGTTGGCGTTATTCTCCCAAAGCAAATCATTATCCCAACCTATGCTCCACCAAAAACGATGAATCCATTTTCTTTTTCCTGGGTAGTTTTTTCGAACACGCACAAGGACTCCGTATGTGGGCGGAGCCAATCCGGCAGCATGAGTCTCAATGCTTTTTGTCCAGTTCCACTCCTCGCGATTCGATTTAGATGTACCGCTCGGTTTGCTGCCGGTCGGATCATCGGAAGGATCAGAGTTCAGTCCGAAAAGCTTGTCGCCAATTTCATGACCAAACTGCTCGAGATTCCTTAAGTGAAGATTCAAACGCAAGTCCACCGAAGTCTGTGGCGTCATGAACTCGCCCACTTGTAACTGCGGCGCTAAACGCAGAGTGCTTCCACTTCTTTCATCGTCGGCGCGCGTTTGTCCAAAATAAGAATCGATGCGATTGGCTAGAGTATTCACCTCTTCACCGATCTCTTTTTTCCACTCTTCTTGAGGAGTTTTTTCGGAAAGCTCTTGTGCAAAAGCAAGTGACGTCATTCCTTGAATGATCAAAATACTCAGAGAAGCTAAGGTGAAAATCCAACAAGATGGCATCACTGAAAGTCTGTCATAAAAAAAAGATGAAAACAATTCGACTTCACTCATCGCTTAAACCTATTTTTCCGGCATCAAAATTGAACCTACTTTAATACAACATGGAGAATGTGATGAGAAACCTGATTAAATTGATTATCACTGTCTATTTTTTGATCAGTTCATCGCAACTATGGGCCAACGTGAGTTGCAAACATGTTTTATCTGAAGCAAAAAACCCGCTATCAAAAGCATCTACTTCGGATAAAAGTGCAGCAAAATTCGCTGTTAAGAACGAAGAGAGTGGTGTCTCCTACCAGCGCAATCAAGATTCCGGTTTAGCCTCGGGCCGTTTTGTTCGCCCAATCGCAGAAAATGAGCAAATCAAAGCCGCTCTTTCCAGAAATCCAGAGTCCGGAGCACGTTCTGCGCTAAGAATTGCCGAAAAAATGTCTTTTGAGCAGGCTCGGATTATTTCAGAGCAAGGGGGAATCCATATTATTGAAGCAAACGAAGGCTGTCCGCATTGCTGCCTGGGATGCCTGACAAAAACCGGGAGTCATCAATTTAAAAAACAGACTTGGAAGGAATTTACAAATCGCATAGATGGTCTTCTGACCTTGGAAAAGGTCATTTCGCAAGAAACTCACGAAAACATTCAACTACTGAATAGGGATTTTTTTATGACCTTCAATCAATCCGATCCTATGGCCGCCATATTCCCGGATGGCGACGGATTCAAAACCATCAGAGATATGATGAAATATCTGCATGAGAAAACCAATACTCCTTCCCTCTTGGTGACCTCAGGATGGAATCCTCGCTTCGAGGTATTGCAAAAAGCCGCAGAATCTATTGCAGAGGATGTAGCTACTGGAAAAGCGCCTTACCTGATTGGACAAGGCCCAGAAAAAATATATTTTCAAATTAAGGTTCCGTCACTCGCGTTGCGGACTCACATTGAGCGCAAAATGAAGGATTTCTTAGCACAGGATAGCGTTTTTATGTCTCAATACGGTCAATATTTCAACGAACATGGTTTTAATTTCTCAAAGTATCCGGATCCACGAGAGGCCTGGTTGTATTACTCTTCAGTCGCCAACAAGAATTTTGAATCTATTCTCAGAGCCTCTTCCTATTTTAATGATCGAATTGACAACCTGGCGACCCTGCTTCCTGCTGGTAAAGACACTGAACTGCGACTCAATCTCTATTACTCTGATGGCGAAGACTTTGACCAAGTCTACCTTTACCCCTTTATGTCCAAAATGGACCATCTCGAGAAATTGGTTCTGACCATGCTCAGGGAGAAGGGAATCACTCAATCCCCGAAAAAAATTAATCATATCCCGTGGTCCTTCAATAGCCGTAAGAGAAGCTATGATCTTGGAGCACCAGGACTTACCGTGAACGGAACGGTTCACTTTAGTGGTGCATCGCCTGGCTATTTTTCTAATACCCCACCCGATCTCGCACGTCACCCAGATCTTCACCTCCGGTCATTCGTTGATAATCCCATCTTAGCGGTCCACCAGGGCACACCCGATCGGTTGCTGGCATTCAAACGAATGCGACCTGGACAAGCGACTCCACTCACTGAAAACGTCTATGAAAGTGTTTTCAATCGTGTCACGCAATGGTTGGAGGAGTCAGGCTATATGCCGACTGTTCAGGAAATCAAATTGAGCAAAGAGGTGAAGTTCCTTTCCGATTCCAAGGGACAAACCGATCCCATCATTGAGATTCAGGTAGATGGTCAATTATACCAATATCATTTTAACGACGACGGAATATATCTGCCAACGCAGCCCTCAAACAGAGCCGGTAAGGCTCCAATCTAGGCTGCTTAATTTTAAAATTGATCATCGAACTAATTATGGATTGTATGAATTAGCCTTATTAATTTATAGCTTTCATTATTTGGATGTTGATTCAGTTTTTCAATTGTTTGCTCATAATCATCTGGGTGAACATAAATTGCTATAAGATCATTAAATGAAATAGGTTTTTTAAAAACCACTTCATTCCGAGGAACAACGTCATGTTTAGAAGAATTCCGTGCTATTTTTTGCATTATTATCATCATCTTCCAGAAATTTTCAGGCTTGGCGCTCTCCCTCGTAATTTTTCCATATTTCCAGCCTATGTTGACTAAATAATCATTGCGAGCCATTAGATGATTAGAAAAAATTAATGTTACTGTTCCTTGTGCTAATGGCCTTGTAAAACGATCGTGGGGAATCAGCCCTAAGTAAACGCCATCTTCTGCCCACTTACCAAAATGAGTCACCTTGGTTTCACTCCCCTTTCTAAGGGCATAGTCATGAAGAGCGGCATAAAAATTATCTTGCGACATCAGGTGCTGAAGACCATCGAATTGAAGATCATTTGCCAATTCAACTAATTGCGGGTAAATAACATTTGGCGAAGTTTGTTCAAAGACAGAAGCACATCTTTGTTGTGCATCCAAACAAAAGTTCAACAACAAAAGTACAATGAATACAAAACCATGATAGTGCTTTGACATGACTTTACTTTATGCAGTTTTCATACCAAAATCCGAAATTGTCTCAATTTGAAATCCCTTATTTGGGGTTGGAGAATGTGATGAGAAACCTGATTAAATTGAGTTTAAAAAATAATATCGGTGGATTTTAAAAAAATAATATTGCAGGAGCAATTTTAGTCAGCGTTAATCTCGAAGATTATAAACATACTCATATTCTAGCTCAATTCCCTTTGATGTTTTTTGCTCTATCACTTTCCCTGTTTTTTTAAACAAAAATTTTTGAAGTAGATGTTTAGACGGAATATTATCAATACCAGTGGTAGCAAGAATCTTCGCCTTGTCGAAATGATTTCTGGCATATTCAATCATCACAGGAAAAATATTTGTTAAAATTTTCTGATTACGATATTCTTCAAAAAGCCAGTATCCAATCTCAACATGGTCATCTGAAGTGAGTGGATGAAACTGAAAAACTCCTGCTATTACATCGTTATCATAAATAAAAAAATCAGGGGTCTTATCTAGGGAATATTTATTTTCAATAATATCTAAAAAGTGAGTCGATAGTTTCTCTTTTGTATGAAATTTATTTTGTAAACCGATACGATAATCATCTTTCGTGATCATATTCTTATGAATTGCTTGAAAAAATGGATCTAGATCATCCATTGATAGAAGACCTAATTTGAGGTGATCAGAAATTATAACCAACATCATTTGTTTAATGATAATGTTTCATCGTAAAATATACAAAGCCTTTATTTTAAGATTGCAACCTCTTAACCATCCATGAGGCTTAGAGTTCTCATTGTCCGAAATTACTGAATTAATTAAATCCTGACAAACTGCCTCTTTGAGCTCTGTGATCAAAGGAAAAGTTTTCGCGACTCAGTGATGCCGTACTTAATTATTTAAAAAGTATTACCGATGTTGGTAACTCTCAATTAATTCTTTCATCCGCCGCGCGTCTGCCTTGGAATGCCCATGGCTTTCTAGAGGATCGCTTCCTCCGCTCGACTCGATCAACACTCTGGACCAAAACAGCCCCGTCTTGATATGGATAGAGGCGACATTCAAAATAGCAATACTCATCTCATCCATGTTGAACCACGACCGCTTCCGGCGCATCACAGATTTATCCGTGACTTCTATCACCGTCGGGAACAAATGATTCCCGCTGGTCCAGCGGCTGGCATGAAAAACATTAGATGTCATGGAGTGAGCTTAATCGCGAACTCTCCATCTTTCAACTGTTAGATGTATAAATAACCGCAAGATTCCTAATATTTCTCAATGTGCAAATTTGTATTTTCACCTTTTGTTTCAAAACCCACTGCCTTCAGAATCTTTTCAGATTGCTCGATCATGATCGGATTGCCACATATAAAAACATGTGTCTTTTTGGGTAAAATCGAAAAACCGCAGGTTTCCGAGAACTTTGGATTTTCCAATAAAGGAGGCAAGAAACCTGTCATTCCATTCCAGTTTTTGCATTTCTCGGGCTCTGAAATAACGGGTAAATATTGAAAATTCGAACAACGATAGGAAAGTTCTTCCAGTTCATTTCGGTAACCAAGATCCCACGTGAATCTCGCGCCGTGGAGAGCGGTGATCAATTGCGATGGTCGATTCAGGATATTGGATCGAAGCATGCTCATGAATGGTGCTAACCCCGTACCCGTAGCAACCATTAGAATATGACTCTCTGAGGGAACACTCTCAATTGTAAAGAGGCCTTTTGCCTTAGGGCCAATAAACAAGCGAGCATTTTCCTCCAAGGCGAACAAACGCGGCGTTAATTCGCCACTGCTCACGAGTGAAATATAAAACTCAAGAAAACTCTGATTCGAACTACCAGAAGAAATTGAGTAAGCTCGACGAATCAGAGTCTCGGATGGCCCATTGGATTCAGTTGTCGCCTCGGGGATACGAGGAGAACTCGAATAGAGACCAAGAGCTACATATTGTCCGGGCTTAAATGAAAAATCATTTGAATCTGGCCTGACTCGAAGAAGCGTCAGTCGCGGAGTGATATTTATCCTCGAGATCAAAGTTGCATTGTATTCTATCTTAGCCTCATTCACATTGAACCTTCTTTGCATCTAAATTATTTTCGCCAAACCTTGAATTTCGGTAAGGGTCTCAATGCTAACACAATTTTGGTTAGCTTTGCAAAAAAAGTTAGCACGTAAGGAGAAAATAAATGAAATTAAAGCCTGAAAATATCTTAATTTAAAGACGTCCCGAAGAGTGCTATGCATGCAAAAAGAAATTTCACAGAGCCGCCGGCCCTAGCTGAAAATAATTCTATCCATGTGATTCACTATGACGTTCTTGTCGCTCCAGATTTCCAAAAACATTCTGTTTATACCTCTTATCACACTTGCTATTGGCTCGTTTGCGGGAAAAACAAAATTAAATTTTTATAGCGAGTCATTAGACGAGATAAAATTGACAAAGATTTTTCAGGATACTAGTCAATTTAGGCCTGCTGCCTGAGGATATTACTTTTGGTGTCACAGAAAAAGCTAACTACCCACAACTGTTTAAAAAGATGATAACAAAAATCTTGAGTCTTAACGATCTTTGCTCCAACTGAGTCCATTCTGTCTCATACAATTTGACCTATACAAAAATTAATCTTTTATCCGGTGTCGTTGTGTCCACGCGTAGGTAAAAAAATACGTGGCACAGGACTTGCTCAGCGTTCGCGCGGGGGTTTGAGTTAGAGTCAAAATAAACTATGACTCTGTTTTTAACAGAGTTTTCAAAAAGGATACAAGAATGAAAACAACACTAATACTGGGTTTGCTTTTTCTTGGCCTGCAGTCTTTTGCAGAGCCGAACGAAAATACAAATCAAAATATTTCTCGAAACAGTCAGTCACCGCTCGAGCTGACCGTTCAGATGACAAAAAATATTTACCGTCAAGAGCCCTATGAGGCTCATTATACGGTTCAGGTTCCTTATCAGGACACCGAGGCTTACGAAGACACTGAAACCTCCTACGAAAATCAATACGTCTGCCACGATAAAACAGAATATAAACGCCGATGTCATATGAATGATGGTTGTGATTCTGTTTCAGATTTTACTCCAATGTTTAATATAAAAGACCTCGGCGATATTACTACATTTGGTCATGTGCCAGCGCCCGGTGGCGGTGGAGGCGGAGGCGATGAGCGTCCATCTCGCCCTCCTCCCTCTCAGCCCTCACGCCCAGAGCCTTCACGCCCAGAGCCTTCACGCCCAGAGCCTTCACGCCCAGAGCCTTCACGCCCAGAGCCTT
>CAIYID010000092.1 GCA_903926205.1 uncultured Bdellovibrionales bacterium | reverse complement strand
ATGTCCTATCTTATATTTCCCTTGGTCAGATCCAATCAATATTCCTTGTATACGATAATCATCTGTATTTTTATCAATACTCAATATTCGACCTCCTGGTACATGACTAATTAAATATTCAGCTATCTTTTGCTGAAGTTTTGAAAGTCTTTCCCATGAGATTTCGCCTCGTTTATGAAGAACTTTAGTTGTCGCTTGAGGTTCAAAACCAAAACTTAATTCTTGCTGAAAAGGAGTAATAAATCGATTTGGTTCTGATGAAATCCTTGCAGTTTTCGACAAAGATTCTTCATTTTTCAGAATGAGTAGATTTTTACAAATCGGGTAAGCGTTAGCTTTTGAATATCCAATTATAGAAAAAAAAATAGAAAGAATAGCAAACTGAAACTTCATATCATTAATCCTTTGTAAACCTCGTCGTCTATATTTTTAATATTAGCCATAAAAAGACATAACTGCGAAAATCATTCCAAATTTAATAATGATTTTGCTATGATGAACAAATGTGGCACTACCTTGTTTTTTAGATTATCCATATGAATTTTATTAGTTTTAGCCTGTATAAATAATTGACATAACATTCAAATTAAAAAGTTTCTTGCTTACTAATTATAGTCAGAGACAAAACTAAGCTTCGTTTTTGAGTCCTTCGTCTACAAGTTAGACATTGATTTTTCCCCTGCCATAATAAATCTTCCATTAAACTGGCACTTTTTTAGCATGTGAAAATAAGCCCGGACTGAGTAAATAATTGGAGAATGATTTTTAGAGACAATACAATATAAAGGTATCTTTATGAAAAATATTACCATTTTAATTCTCCCAATATTTTTCGCGTGCACGGCATTCGCTCTTAATCCAAAGCCAAATTCCCTGACTTCAACAGAAGAAGAAAAACTCAGCCAGCAAATTCAAAAAACTGATTTTCTTTTGTCCCAAACATTCATAGATCGCTGGAAAATAGACCGAGAAATTGAATGGGCACACAATTCTGAACAAACTAACACGACTGAATTAGATAGAACCAAAGAGAAAATAACAAATAAAATAAACTCACTAACTAATCAAAAACAAGAAATAACTAACAATCTTTCCTCTTATTTTAATTTTGAAAATTGGAACACCACCCGCCCTTGGTTTGAAACAAATTTTGATGAAAATCTCAATGACCGAACTGAAACTATTGCAGTCGAAAATCTGGACCAATTTGATCTTTCAAAAAATAGCATTCCATTCCCTTTAGAAAATCGTTTTTTCAATCATTATAATTTAGTCTTTATGGACAATATGGATGCTCCTGTGGATACACCTCGAGGCCATCAACATAATGACGAACCTCAATTAAGAGCACGTTTAGATTGCAACGGAGATATTGTTTATAAAGATCGGTTCTTGTTTTTTTCGAAAGAAAAAAGAAGTCATTCATATGAGTTTGATTGGTATAATTCTCACCGTAATGCTCAAAGAGTCCAGGTCCAAATCACTCCTGAAGTGAGTCAATGTCTGTTCTCATTTAAAGAACCCAATGCTAAAGAATGGAAGTATGGCATCAGAATGCAAGCCATTGATCAATTGCAAACAGCATGGATGGATCTAGCGCATCATTTAGAAGTTTGTGCAAGGCCTGCTAATTTACCAACTAACTCAGTTGAATCATTTTTCTGGTCACAGGATTTCGTCAACACAACTTGCCCAAAGACTTTTGAGAAACTCACCAATCTTAAGGATCCTATCTTAGCTTTTCAAACACGAATTCAAAATCTGACTGGCGCTATTATTCCTGAAGGGGACATTAAAAAACAAGACCCAACGATGCCTTTAGATTTTAGCACAGCGCCTAGGTATGATATTATTTATATTTCTTCACTTAATTTTTCAGCAGATTTTTTAGGAAATATATTAGCCAGAGCCTTACGCTATCATGCAGATCGAGGTACACAAATTCGCATTCTTGTTCCTGACGTCAGTATCACTAAAAAAGACTTGAACATTCTTAAATGGCTCGCAAGTAATCGACCGAATGTAAAGTTCCAACGCTATCAATTTAAAATGTCTGACGGAGAAGATGGCGCTCTCATTGATAAATTTCATCGCGTAAATCATACAAAAGTTTTTATTGGCTACAGCACTAGTCATCCGGAAAATAACTTTTTCATTACTGGCGGACGCAACATTAGAGATTCTTACTTTTTCAAAGATCCAACGTTATTAAAGAGATGGAGTTATTTAAAAAATTACGCTGAAGAAGAAGAAGACTATATTTATTACGACGATATGGAAATTGAAATTCGAGGGAATGATTTTATCAAATCAGTGCTCGCTCAAGTTTTATCTTTATGGAATAGAGATCTTGATAATCAAAACTTCAGATCTACGAACATTAATATCCCTGCACAACTCTCACCAGATCAGAAGAATCGCCTCATTTCCTCGCCTCAAAAACTTCCCCTTATTAGACATTTCACGTCTCTTCCTTATGTCGATGGTTATCAATTAGAAAAAATTTACGTGCAACTAATTGATTCCGCTCAAAATGAAATTTTAATGACCTCGCCCTACTTTCGCCCACCGAAATCAATCGGAGCGGCCTTTCAAAGGGCCCATGACCGGGGTGTTAAAATCAAAATCATCACTCGAGTTAACTTGAATGGCGACACTGTTCCAAAAATAGCAGAGGAAGTGAATCGTGAAGGTATCAATGAATACCTAAATGCAGCTGAATTTTTTGAATGGTCCGATGATAAATCTATTCTTCATGAAAAACTTATTGTTGTGGACCAGAAACTTTCTTTTGTTAGTTCGGTGAACTTAAATCATCGTAGTTTTTTACATGATATAGAATCTGGAACCATGATTTTAGACCCAGAAATCACTGCAAAAATACACAGCGAAATTAGCACTTGCCTCAGTAAATCAAAAATAATCACACAGAAATTCAAAGTGAATTTCTTCAATCATTTTATATTAGAATTGGCAGAAGGGTACTTTTAAAACCAGACTTCTCCTTCAAATCCGATTTCTGTTTGATTGAGCTGTCCACGGAGACTCGAGTCACTGTTATAAACAAGCGACCCCTTGTTTGATAAATCTCCATTCGCTGAATTCCATGAAGTTTGACTGAGATAAGCTCGAATCACTGGGCGATTATAAACTCCATGACCAATAGCCAACTCTGGAGAGATCGTAGCTCGAAGAAGAGCCCGATCACCTGCCGCTGCGCCCCCAGTGATTGTTTCAGAGGAATCTGTGACGACGGAATAGCCTAACTGAGCATTCAAATGAAAGTGATCAGAAAAATAATAAACTGGACGAACTCCAGCACTCAGCCAACGAGAATTGGTCCCAGAAGAGCGATTGAGAAAATCTGCAATCAAAACTGCTTGAACAGCATACTTAGGTCCTAATTCTTCAACAAAAGACTCCACGAATCGTGAATGATTCGTGTTAGTTAAATTTCCGTTTCCACTTGTTGTTGAATAGGCATCGGAATTCAAAGACAGATTTTCCATGATCCCTGTTCCATAAATAATTGCCGCTTCATTATTTCCATCGACCAATTGATGACGCCACTTAACACCCAAAGCTGTTCCAGTGCTCGCACTGTAACTCACAGGAGATGGTGTTGAATCAAGCCCACTTCCCGGTCCAGAGTAAGCCTCTGCGATCCAAAATTCAAAAAAATCTGAAGAACCAAAAGCCACTTCTTTCCACCGAACATCGAGAGCTTGTTTACTTGGAGTACCTGTCATTGAATTAGTGACCGACCGATTTGAATACTGAAGAAGGGCCACCGCCAAAGTTCCAGACCCTAGAGCGATATTCTCCACTCCCCCACCAGCACCTGACATGTCTCCAAAGTAATAGAAATCGTTCATGTGAATTTGAGGCTCACGATAAAATCTCTTCCCCGCCCAAACCGAAGCAGGAAAACCTTCCACAAATCCACCAGCAATATACGCTTCCACCACTTGGATATAGTCCCCATTCGAGGAAGTGTCACCATACTGAGAATTAAAAGGAGGACTAAACGCAAAAGTCAGTGTGGAATTAAAAAACTCACTGGATTTTTTTTGATTTTTATCTCGATGGATGAAATCTGCAACAAAAGTTGCCTCAGCATAAGGAGTTTCATTTCCTAAACGAAATTCATTTCCCGAAGAACCAGGATTATTAATCGTCACTTCTTTGCCCGATTGCTGATTCATCCCCACGGGAGTCCTAAGATAGCCATGATAATCTAAGTCAGCAGCCCAGGAAAAACAACTTAAAGTAAAAAGACAAAAGATAAATAAAAAATGGCGCAAGAGAACCCCCTTAAGAGGCCTCCATGTTTCGAATAAAAGTGACCCTTAGTCAATCACTGACATCCAGCAAATAAGCTTTTTTTTAGCGTGGGCGAAAAGACCCATTGTTATTCAATAAAACATCGAAACTTCGCCGAAAATCTTGAATATCTCCTGAGATTTTAAATTCAGGATTCAATATATCACAAAGCTCAGCTAAACTAAAATTGTCTGCCTGATTATAGAGTGTATTTTGCAATTTTTTAGCCAGTTGAATTTGAGCAAAATGGCCTCGTGAAAAAAATTGAGCGAAGCTCTTTCTCGGTAATTCTGTAATCACAAATCGAAAATCGGCAAAATGCAAATTCATACGAACACCACTTCGAGCCAATCCAGCCCTGGCCTCTTTAATCATTTCTTCCTGATTAGACTGAATTTGCAGTGGTCCAAGATTAATCAACATTCGAGCTTCAAATTTCTTTTGCGCAAAGGGAGCATTTTCCTTTTTCATAGCTTCGTATTGCAACATAGTATTCTGACAACGATCTGGAATATCTCGGCCTGGCTCCAACTGAGTCAGCGCAAAATTATTACTAGCCAGTACTTTTAAAATCAATATTTGAGGCAAGAGAACACCGTCATGATTAGCAGGACGAGCATAGACGTCACCTTCGGCAAAAGTTTGGTAAAACTGATAACCCGCCGGAGCGATCGATGAAGGGTGACCAGAGGTTCCTGCTGGATGCACTGGCACAGGAGAGGGAGCGTTCGTCTCATTTTTTGCACAGGAAGTAATACTTACTAGTAAGATGCTCAATGAAATATCTCGTAACCATTTTTTTTGAAACATTATTTCCCCCATATCTAAAGCACCCTCCTCTTTAGCAATCCGAATGCCAAAAAAATATTAGATGCTGACTCTCTTCGTTGAATTGACTGTGAGCCTTATGAAAAAGGTTCAAGGCTGAATATAAGTTGATCATGAGATTATGTTACCAGTCGTATCGATATCTCTAGCTCATGGTCTAGAATTTTAAAGCCCCCCTCAAGTCCAGTCCTCATTCGCTCGATGAAGGACTTGTCATGAGGAGAATCTATGTTGAAATCAATACTAAACACACAAAAAATCATCATCAGTGCCGCACTTGTTCTCACCGCAGCCTGTTCAAATTCAAAATTCAGTGGCGGTCAGAGTCTCGACCAACCATTGAACTCGACCCAAGGCGAAACTCCAGTCGTCATTCCAAGCACGCCCACGGTTCAGACTCCGCCCATTATTCAAGTTCCGCCGAACACTGAGGTTCCAATGCCCACAACACAGAACCCGCCTGTAGTGGAAACGCCACCAAGTCAACCTGTGATCCCAACTGAACCAGTCCCCCCAACTCAATCTGAACAACCAACAGCTCCCGTCGTGGTCAATCCTCCAACTGAACCTGCTCCCGTAACACCCCCTTCTCAATGCGTACCAGTCAGTGAAATTTCTCAATTAACAAAAATTTTATTCCTTGTGGATACTTCGGGTTCAAATAGAGGTTTTTTTGGATTAGGAGGAACTGACTCTCACAAAAAATTCCGTTTAGGTTCTATTCAAAATTTTTTCTCTCGTTATCAAGGGAAAACAAATTTTGAATGGGGCTTCATGACCTTCTCAGGCCACAGTGCAAGTGATTTCGTTGGACATGATGGCGAAAATTCATTCGCTACAAATCCGCTGCTTATGCAAAAAGCCCTGAATCATTTTTCACAAGTTCGAGATTCAGGCAATACTCCCTATAAAGCGGCTTTAAATCATGCCCTTCGAGCGATCGAAAAAGATCCCGATGTGCATTCGGCAAAAAACCCTCAATACTTTGTTATATTACTCTCTGATGGATTTCCAACTGACATTGACGAGCCAGAAGAAATCAAAAACAATATTCAAAAATTACTCGATACTTCCCCTCATAATGTTAGTTTAAGCACCGTATTCTACGGTCACAAACATGAGTGGGATGCTGACGAAGCCATTGAATTACTTACGAGCATGGCACAAATGGGCAATGGCCAATTTGCCAATGCCACCGATCCTAAATCAACAATTAATATAGATTATTTAATTCCACAGCCAGCGGTGTGTCCAAAATAATATTTTATTTATCTTTCCCTTGCTTCTTAACTTGCATTTTTCCTTGGCGGTAATACCAAATTCCCGCTTGTTTTCTAAATTGACTCACTTCATGGTGTTTCGATAATTCATTGGTTTTTAGATCCCGATAGGAAGCTATAAACTCAACGACAGCCTTATTTTCTTTTTCTTGCGAAAACAGAATTTCAAGTCCAGAAAATTCAACAGCTAGAGCAAACTCTTCATTGGCCGCCCGGTCCAAAATGGATCGAGTTTGCGGGTCTTGAGTTTCTTGTAAGTATTCGAATTTCTTTTCAATAAAAGCGGAGTACCGCGAGCGCATGAGCGACTCTGCCGAATCAGCTAAATCATCCCCTTCAATCAATCGTCCACAACAATCGCTCAATTTTTCTTGTTTTCCACAGTGACACATTAGGACTCCCTCTTAATCAAATGATAGCCAAAACGAGTTCTCACAATTCCAGAAATTTCACCGACTTTTAATAATTCAGCTGTCTCTAAAAAATCAGAATCTATTTTTTTTCCTTTAAGCTCACCTAAATCACCACCGTCTTTTGCAGAAGCACAGATGCTCCATTTCAGGGCTAGATCAGAAAAATCACGGCCTTTTTTCAGCAAACCTAGAACATCTTCTGCCTCGTATTTTTTGCTCACCAAAATATGCCTAAAACGCAAAGTCTCTCCATTAAAAAAAAGAAAAGGACCCTTATCAGGTCCCTTCTTTAAACTTATCTATCTATAGAATCTATATTAAGAAACTCTGTAGTGATAGCTTTTTTCATAAGACTTATATTGTCTGTGATTTTTTGTGGTCTCTTTTGAATAAGCGCGAGTGTATTTTGCAAAAGTTTTATCAAGCCATGCATAGTATGGTTTATATAAATAGTTACCTAAATATTTGCAGTACCATGTTGTTGAAGCCGTTGGGACATACTCATGATTCTTACAGAATCCATGCAAATGATTATGCATCATTTTACACCATTGGTGAGCTTCTTTTTCATGGACAAAATTGCCAACAAAAACAGTTTTCCCTTGGCAAGTAACACCAACTTCGTAGCCACATCCAACTTTTTTATAATAAGATTTAAAAGTCAATTCACCAAATTCATAGTTTCTGCTCTTGGTCATTTTTTCTCCTTATTTTGTTTTGTTATCGATCCCAATTACATCGGTCGGACCTGTAAAAACTTTAGCAAGAAACTTGTTTTTTTCAATGAACAAAAAAATCTAACCAGCCCTCTTGCTAGATGAAAACTACAATTTTAATGATAGAAACTTGAAGGACGAATTCTCCTCGACCATCGTCATCGATCTCAGTTAAACAGGCGTCTAGACAAGAGCCCCTGACCGTGCTATTTCCATATTTATCAAAACCAAGGAAATCTATGAAAAATGAATCTCAATGCCCAAAATGCCATTCTGAAAATATTTATGCTGATGGAAATCTCTGGATTTGCCCTGAGTGCTCTCATGAATGGACGGCTTCTTCATCTGAGAATTCATCTGAAGAAAAAGTACAGGATAACACGATCCGCGATGCTCATGGAAATACTCTGACAGATGGAGACTCGGTGATTGTCATAAAAGATCTAAAAATTAAAGGCTCTTCTTCAGTTGTTAAAGGCGGTACGAAAGTGAGAAACATTCGACTTTCTGACGGGGGAGATGGCCACGATATCGCTTGTAAGATTGATGGAATCGGAGCCATCAATTTAAAATCTGAATTCGTAAAAAAGGCCTAATCACATCTTTTAATGAAAAGCCGAAGTCTCGACAAGCTTATGTCCCACGGCGAGCTCTAAATTTCCTAGACTTTCAATGGCTTCGGCTTGGGTTTTAACTAAAGCACCACGCGCTCTAAATAAATCCAACTCAGCGTCTAACATTTCAGTGTGCGTGCGACTACCCGCCTTCACTCCGATTTCAGCTAAACGCACACTTTCCTGATACTGAGTCAGTGCGCGCATTCGAGCACGATAAAGAGAAATGCTGTGGTAAAACTTCCTTTTCCAGGAATCAAATTCCTGCGGTAATCTCAATAAAATCTTTTTCGTTTCATTTTCTGATTCAATTGTCAGCTGAGTCGATTCCTGGGCTTTTGCATAAGAGTAACCTCCATCAAAAAGATTCCATCGCAATTTGAATCCCATAAATGAGGCCGATTGAAAATTCGAGTTGGCTTGAACGGCGGAATCAAAATTTCCAAATTGGTAAAATTGTTGTTCCGCAAACAAAGAAACCGATGGATACCAAAAACCTTTGGCTGCTAACCTTAACTCCTCTGAAGCCGCTTGTCTTTTTTGTTGAGCCTTCAAGTCTTCGCGATCATTCGAATGAAGGACCAAGTCTTTAGGGACATCAGCTTCGGTGAGCACAGGTAGCTCCCCACTTAAATGACGAGATTCTTCTTTCTCCATTCCCATGGCTTCATACAAAGCATTTCGAGTGAGTTGAATATTATTCTCAGCTTCTTCGCGTTCGGCTTTAGCTTCTTCCAATGTCGCATCAATTCGAAGGACTTCAAATCTTGTCCCATAGCCCGCATGCTCGGTGAGATGAGCTCGAGCTAAATGATCTTCTAAGGTTTTAACATTTTGCTGAGCCACTTCAAAAAGCTTTTGCGCTGCCAGCGAGCGAAAAAAAGCTAACCTTACAGTTTCATCAAGTTTAAACTTGGCTCGTGCTAAATCAAAATTAAGCGCCTCAATGTTATTATCAGCGGCTCGATATTTATGAATGGATTCAAATCCATCAAATAAGGTGATAGAAGCATTAACAGTCACGTTATCCTGAGGAAAGGCGGCCGGAAAACTGACTCCGGCACCACCAAAAATAACATTTTCTCGAAGATAAGTAGAACTAAAAAAATGATCATAATTAACTGAAAGATGAGGTAAATGAGCCGAGAGAGCTTCTAACTTACCCCAAGAACTTCGTTCGGCTGCGGCTTGCAGTCGATTGAGCTCAGGATTATTTTCTTCAGCTTGAGAAATGGCAGCACTTAACGAAAGTGGTGGTGGAAAATCCGATCCTAAGGCGCAAGGGGACTGAATCAAGAAGGACTGACTCACCAAAACAACGAAGCCCCAATAAATAAATTTACAGCTCATTTTTTTCATATTTACTCCACATGAACAGGTTCCTTGCCAAAATAGATCGGTTTCTTAGGCAATAAAAAAACTCCGAGCAAAGCAATACCCGTAATTATTGCTCCAACAATAAAAGCATCTTGAAAAGATAAAACACTCGCAGACCTTGCTATATTCTGACCAACGGTCGTCGCTGCGATTCTCATACTCTGAACATGACTATAGCCTAATTCATGAGCGCGCGAAAAAACCCTCCGCACCGCCTCTTGATAGGCCGGCGAAGTTTTTGAAACATGAGAGCCAATCACACTCAGATGATAAACCGTTCGACGATGCAGGACCATACTGAGAACCGCAATTCCAATGGATCCACCGACTTGTTGAATAATATTGAGCATCGAAGAAGCCATCCCGGCCTGACTTTTCAAAACCGCATTCATTGCTGTTGCCGTGAGTGGTGCAATCAACATCGCTATACCTACTCCGCGAACAAGTGTCGGAGCCACAATCCCCCAATCACTCGTGGAAAGATCCAAATTTCGATATTGAAAAAAGAAAATACCTAAAAGAGAAAAACCAATCAGTCCCATCAGGCGTGGGCTCATTTTGTCACCCAATTTTCCGGCAACAGGCATAAGAAGCCCCATGAGCAAAGAGCCTGGCAAAAGCAAAAGACCGCTCTGAACCTCGTCATAGCCTTTAAAATTCTGTAAAAATATTGGCAGCAGAAAAGTACCACCATAAAGAGCAATGGACCTTGTTGCCGTTAGTAAAAAGCAAGAAGCAAAGACAGGATTAGCCAACAATTTTAAGTCCACAATTCCGTACGGAACAATGGACTCCACAAGCAAAAAACCCACCAAACCAATAAGAGCACCCGCAGCACAAAGAGCAATGTAACTTGAAGTCCAGCCTTCACTTTCGCCCTTAGACATCACTAATAAAAACCCAACGAGAAACAGTCCCAAAAATAAAAATCCACCAGTATCAAAAGGCCGGTGAGCATGAGTCTCCGGTCGATCTGACTTAAGAAGTTTCAAGGCGAAATAAACCCCTAATATTCCTACCGGTAAATTAATAAGAAAAATGGAGGGCCAGCCAAAGTGCTTTGCTAAATAGCCACCAATAGTGGGTCCAAAGGCAGGCCCCATCACCGCCCCCATTCCCCAAAAACCAAGGGCTTTACCTCGTTCACGTGGCTCAAAAGTTTCTATGATCATGGCCATTCCAGTGGGAGTGAGCGCTCCACCACCAACGGCTTGAATCACTCGTGCAACAATGAGCATTGGAAGATTCCAGGCCATCCCACAGAGTACCGAGCCAACAGTAAAAATCACCAAACTCAAAATATAGAGAAATTTATGACCGATGCGATCGCGCAACCAGGCAGTCAGAGGCATCAGTGCGGCAAAAGCCAACATATAACTCGTAATGACCCATTCAATATCGTCAAGACTGGAGCCAAAATCTGCCATGATTGCAGGAATCGAAACATTCACAATGCTTGAGTCCAGAGCTGACATCAAGGTCCCGATCATGACAATCCCAAGAACTTGCCACTTATAACGTTCTGTATATTGAGATGTAGACTTACTCATTTAATTTTATTTCGCCTCAACGAACTTTTATTTTAATTTCCACTGATTGTCCTGCTCGTAAAACATGATCAGTCGGTCCAATAATTTCAATTTTAATCGGAACTCGTTGAACCACCTTGGTAAAATTACCCGCGCCACTATCACTCGGAATAAGCGCAAACTGCGAAGCGACAGAAACTCTGATTTCAGAAACTTTACCTGTTAAAACGCCGCCTTCATCAATAGCAATGTATACGGGTTGACCCACACGCACCAAGCCGATACTTGTTTCTTCGATATTTGCAGAAATCCAAGCATGATCAACATCAGAGATAACAACGACTGTTTGTCCAGGCTCAACGATATTTCCTTCTTCTGTGTTTTTTTGAACAACAACACCGTCCACTGGACTTCTCACTGTGGTATTTTCAGTGGCCACTTCTGCTAGCTTCAAATCAGCCTGGGCGGTATCCGCGTTTGCCTTCGCTGTATCAAGCTCCTTAGGAGCTAATCCTTTTTGCGCGACCAATTCACTCACCCGTTTTAATTCGTGAGCTGTAAGTACCGTGCGAGCTTGTGCTCGTTGATACTGCGCTTCTGCAATTCGATGATCCAACTCGACAAGAATATCTCCTTTTTTAACACGATCCCCCTCTTTCACCACCATTCGAATCACCCTTCCACCTATGGCTTCAGGGGCCGCCCGAACAAGAGTGGTCGCTATTCTAGCATCGTCAGTCGAAATGTAAGGATGAAAAATAAACCACCAAAAAAGAAGACCGACAAAACAGAGCACACCAGAAATCAATCCCGTATTTTTAGCCCTTTTTGTTTGCCACCAATTCGTTGATTTTTTTGAAGACTGGTTTGTTTGATTCATAAGGACTCCTTCTTATAACTTTTTTCAACGACAGTAGCGATTGCACGTTGAATTCTTGGTTCAATTTTCTTTAAAAGAATTAAAAGAGTTTTCCTTTCACTTGAGGAGAGCTCTCCTGCAAATTCCTCAGAAAGTCGCGAATATATTTTTTCAATCTCAGGAAGAACCGTTTTTGCTTTTTTTCCCAGATGGATCACAGTTTCCCGATGATCAGAATCACTTGACCTTCGCTCTAAAAAATTTCCAGTAACTAATGAATTCACCATTCTTGTCACGGAAGCTTTATCACTTCCAATGCCGCAAGCAATATCACTCATCGTACAAAGCTTATTTTTGTGAACAAAACGAAGTAAAATCATT
>CAIYID010000091.1 GCA_903926205.1 uncultured Bdellovibrionales bacterium | reverse complement strand
TCTTCGACAGAACGACCGTGATCCTTGAGAGACCTCAATAATAAATAAGCCTGTCCCTTCGGTTTCAAAACCCAAAGCACAGTTTCTAGTAATTGATTAAAATCACTATCGATAAAAAAACGGCATCTATTTTTAAATTCGGATGGCGAAAGCTTTCCTTGATCAATTCGAAAATAGGGAGGATTGCAAACAACCAAATCGTAGGCTGCCTTATGCTCTTGCCTTTGCATAGGTTCCTGTCGAGTCAACTCCGCATAATTTTGTAAATGGAAAGTAAAATTCACTTCAGGCTGATTCACAATTTGAATATTTTTTTTGAAATGCTCCAGATTAACATCCTGAACTTCCAAAAAATGAAAATTCTTAAGTTCCGGAAGATGCCAACTGAGCTCAAAACCCATCACGCCACAGACGGCACAAAGATCTAAAACCTGCCAATCAGCCAAATTAGCTTCGTTGCAAATTCTGTTGGCAATCACTTTCGGCGCTTGAATAGAATCAAGACTGAAGTGGTAATCCTCAGGCTGGGAATACTGATAAGTGAAACTCACGGCTTATTTAAGAAATGAAAGGATTTTCTGCTGAATGTCTTTCATTTCCTGCTCAGAATGTTTTTTAGCTCTTTTGAAATCCAAATCTGGAATGGACCATGCAGGAATTAAATGTAAGTGATAATGAGGCACTTCAAAACCAGCGACCAGGGTGCCGATCCTCGGGCAATTGGTCGCTTTTTGAATGGCCTTAGCAATTTTTTGAGCATTAAGCTGAACCGCTAAGTAATCTTTTTCTGGCACATCAAACCAATGATTCACTTCTTGTTTAGGCACAACCAAGGTGTGTCCCAAATTCACTTGATCAAGAGCTAAAAAAGAAATCGTTAATTCATCTTCATGAATTTTATAACAAGGTATTTCTCCTCGAATAATCTTTGTAAAAATTGAAGCCATTTTTTACCTCGAATTTCTAACTTTAGCTCTGGTTCTATTTTCTACTGAACTTTTTTAACGCTGACTCAGTGGTTTCCAAGTTTGATCCGTTTTTCCAACCCATTTTCCGCGGGGACGGTAAATTCGGTTGTTAGCGTATTGCTCATCAGCGTGCGCAATCCAACCAGCAATACGAGAAACTGCAAAAATCGGAGTGTAAATATCTACTGGGATTCCCATGCTGTAATAAACCGTCGCAGAATAGAAATCCACATTGGGCATCAAGCCTTTTTCTTTGTTCATGGTATCGTCAATCAAGATCGACATCTCATACCACTTGTGCTCGCCTATTTGCGCTGTCAACTTGTCAGAAATTTTTCTTAAGATTGCCGCTCGAGGATCGCCATTTTTGTAAACGCGGTGACCGATACCCATAACTTTTTCTTTGGCAGCCAGGGCGTCTTTGACAAACTCTTGCGCTTTTTCAATCGTGCCAATTTTTTTCAGCATGATCATGACTTGTTCGTTAGCTCCACCGTGCAAAGGACCTTTGAGAGCGCTGATCGCCGAAGTCACCGCCGAATACATATCAGACAAAGAAGACGTCGTTACCCGAGTCGCAAAAGCAGAACAATTCAATTCATGATCTGCATGCAAAATCAGACAGGTATCGAAAATTTTCACTAAATCTGATTTAGGCTCCTGGCCTTTCAACATGTACATGAAATTCCAAGCAATGGATTTGTCCGCTTTAGGTGCCACGGGCTCTTTACCATTTCGAATGGCTTCGAAAGCACAAATGATCGTTCCCATTTTCGCCACCATTTTAATGGCTTTGCGAGCATTAGCTTCATTGGAATTATCATTGGCATCTTTGTCCCAATGTGAGCTCAAAGAGAAAGCCGTGCGCAACCATTGCATCGCATGAACATCTTTGGACGGAATTGTTTTCAATGATTTAATAAAATCCGGATGAAGAGCATACTCCGCAGCCAGGCTTTTTTGAAATTTTTCTAATTCAGCAGCCGATGGAAGACGATTGTTCCAAAGTAAAAAAGTCACTTCTTCGAAAGTTGAATTGGCAGCAAGATCTTCGATCGTGTATCCACGGTAACTTAAAGTGTTTCCTTGAATTGAAGAAACTCCTGTCGAACATGCGACGATTCCTTCCAATCCTTTATCCATTGCGCCTTCAAAAATTTGTACTTCTGACATTAGAACTTTCCTTTCAAACTATACTAATTTAATAACTCCATCTTTAACTTCCATCACAATCACGGTTTGATCTCTTTCTGGCTCTTGAGTTCCCGTGAATTGCTCCACCTGAAGCAATATCTCATTACGAATATCGTGAACAGCAAAACGTGCAGCATCTGTTACTGCTTGAGCCATGCGTTGAACTCCAAAAACCTCACCCGAGGCATTCGGAGCCATCAAAACCCCTTCGGTGCAGAGAATCAAGCGATCTCTGGCGTTCAATTGAAGAGATTGCGCCAAGGGCTTTTCATCATAACTTTTTGCAAAAGGCCCCGTGGATGGCAAGAGCTTAGTGAGATTTTCCGAACCCTGCGCCAAAAGAAATCCCGTCAAACTTCCCACGCTCGAAAAGGTGAATTGAAATGAACGACGATCCATCACTCCGTAAAAAACATTGGCGGTGTCTCGGTTTTCAATATGTGGAACGAGCTCTTTTGCCATTTGACTCAGTACAATATTGGGAACCATTCCTCGACGGGCTTCAATCTGCGAAGACATTTTGATTAACACCGAGAGAAACAAAGCCGACATGGAGTAACCTGAAGAGCAGGCTAAAACGACGCCAAATTTCATTTTATCTTCGTGCTCAAAAATATCGAAATAGTCTCCACCCCTATCTGAGCCTGGAACAAATTTCGTGCTAAAATTAAAACCAGGAATATTCGGGATTTCCGTCGGTGAAAGAATTTTTTGAATCT
Organism: uncultured Bdellovibrionales bacterium; assembly: GCA_903926205.1. Taxonomy (GTDB): domain Bacteria; phylum Bdellovibrionota; class Bdellovibrionia; order Bdellovibrionales; family Bdellovibrionaceae; genus CAIYID01. The sequence continues at coordinate 99,768 of CAIYID010000091.1, read as the reverse complement.
GAGAGGCCATTTTCAACTCTTGGCCAAGATCAGCAATGATTTTTTCAAGCTCCGCATTAGCCCGATTGAGCTCTGCCCGATATCTGGCAATTTCTGCGTCCTTGAGACTCAATTCCTGTTCAAGATAATTAATCTTATTTTTTAATTCACTGTCCGTAGCCATATCTGCCTAGAGTAATTTTTTTGCACGTCACTGTCAGGTACTAATCAGGTAGTCATCGGCTACTAAATCGTTTCCCGTCTTTGGTCCATGTAAAATAAAAATGAAAAACCATCATCGAAAGAAAAATATTGAACGCCACTAATAACGCGCACAAATATCCCACCGCAATGATCCGATCGTTCAGTAACATAGGATTGAGCTCTAAGCGCTGGAATGAATCTCGAAGCAGGCTTCCACTTGCCCAAAAAACAAGCACAGCTAAAGCAAATATCATCAGCTTCAAAAGTAAGGTCATCGGTGAAATTTTAATTTTTCTCCAGTAAAAAAAGCCTAAACCCTGCCCTATCAATTCTGAAAAAATAAGAACACTGGCACCGGGAATAGAAATTAAATTTGGGAATAAAAGGCCGATCACCAATAAAATAGAAAAACCAAAGCTTCGACTGATAAAACCAAAAACCAGTCCAATAAAACTCAACAGACTAAGATGCTCAAACGCAGGATTTATCAACCATAGCACAAACCCTGGCGACGAGTCCCCGGCAACGACAGCACCTAGCGAAAGTTCGCCTGAAAGCGCCAGCCAATAAAAAATTTCAACATAAATAATCGCAAAAAAAGCATGACTCAGTTCAAACAAAGCCAAGGACAATAATTTCACTCGCTCATTAAGGCGAGCTAAGCGTGGCTCAATCATTCGATCTTTGAAAAAATTCAAAGCGACCATGATCGCAAGACCAAAACATAATTTAATGAATAGCAAAATCAAGGGCACCTCTCCTTTTCCGCTCTCTTAGATAAATAAAGATCGTATCTGACGCTGTTTCCTTCAAATCGATGAGTCACTCCAGGAGCCAAATCGGGCGCTTTCAATGGACGTTTCACCACCACTCTGTCTAATGCCTTTTCCTGAGCTAGAGCCACCAATTGACTGGAATCCTGATCCTCCCCGATCAATTCACGAAAGATCTGCATTTCTTTTCGCGGAAGGGCCGTTTTCTTTTTTTCTGGAAACATCGGATCAATGTAAATGACTTGGGGCAATTCGCTAACTTTAAGCTTTTGCAAAAAAGAAAAACTGTCGGAAAAAATAAACTCCAGGTTTTTTACCCACTCTTTTTTTGTCAGCGCTCGAAGGCGAGCATCTTCTAGCAGCGGAAAAATCAAAGGCGATCGCTCCACCGCACGCACGCGGCAGCCCAGGCGCGCAAAAACCGCAGCATCCTGCGCGAGGCCTGCGGTTAAATCCAAAATATCCGTAAGTCCTTTATTAATTCCAAGTGCTCGCGCGATGATTTCACTTTTTCCTTTTTTGAGAGGCCGTTCGTAATTCGCACGATCATTAACAAAATCAATCAGCAAACTTCCAAGCTCAGATTGAAGCGTCAGCCCTTCAAAGGTTCTTACCAACAGCGGCTGCAAGAAATATCACCCGATCTCTTTCATCAAAAGGTAACTCAGATTTTCCACCACCCACAAAGAAATCAAAATCAAGGTGAGTCGATAGGCGCGGTCCAAGGCTGGTCGAAAATTGGAAGCAACAGGGCTTTTTATGGAATGAATGATTTTCAACATCATCAGGCTCAAGCCCAGTGTGATAAAAACAAAAGACACCAGCCAAGCATCATGAGCAAAATACCAATGAAAAAGATCCATCCCAAAAATCAGAACAAACCACCAAAACCATAATAATGTTTTACTCCGTTCAAAGCCTAAGGAACTCACTGAGTTAAAAAATCCGGCTTGATCATTAACCATGATGGCCTCAAAATTTCGAATATGAATCACAAATACTGACAGCCAACCGCTAATGATTCCTACAAAAATTGATTCAAAATCCAGCTCGATACCAATTCCCATTTGGAAACCCCAAGTAAAAATAGGTCCAAAAAGGAAAAAAACTAAAACTTCCGTCCACCAACGATACTTAAGGCCACTGCGATAGGAGGCCTCCATCAATCCCACTAAGATAAAAGTGACGGCAAGGACGAAACTGAGCTGCGGATGAGCTATCAGCGCGGGGAGTCCAAAAAAAGCACCAAGAATCACAAAAAGTGTGGATTTTGTTTTCGTCTCTAAAGCCGTGAGCCAGCCTAATTGAATAGCACGACTCCCACTCTCTGGGTGCACACGATCAAGCCCTGAAAGATGATCACGATAATCGTTTCGCAAATTCATCGCAGCCAAAAGACTGACACAACCAAAAACATTGAGCAGTGCCAAATTAGCATTTACAGCAACCTGGTCTAGTTCATTTTTAACGAGTAAAACAAAAATTGGAAAAGCTAGAAGTACGAAATTTTTAAGCTTGAGAATTTGCGCCCATTTTTGAAAAAAAGGCGGCGGTACAATTTCTTGAACGGGTACAATTTTAAAAGTCACAGTTTCTGTTTCAGTGGCAACATTGAGACTTTGAATAGGAATGGCTCGGTGAACTTTCGAGAAATCACCCAAAAGGTATTTCTTAAATTCAGGATCTGATTTCGAAAGAGTTTTTAGCTCTGTCTTTAACTCTGCCACCGCTTACTTCTTTCTCCAATAAAGAATGTCCGTCAAAGGCTCAAGCATTTTGACGAGAGACTTTTCGCCAGGACTGAGATACTTCTCAAGACTGGTCAAGTGGTGAGAATACAACTGAATCAAAAATCTATTTTTTTCATCGAACTCAGCTACTTTTTCATGAAAAACTTTTTCTCCACCGATGATCTGATAAAATTCTCCGAGAGTTTTACAATTTTTTAGTTTTGTGCGATCCGCATTCGGTGCGACAAAGGCCCCAAAAGAATTCAAGTAACCTGAAGTCAAATCACCCAGCAAAGCCTTACCCTCATCATTCCGAACATCAAAATCAAGAAGGTCATCACCCCGCTGAAAAAGTTGCCCAAGCAGTGTGCCCATTTCTTCAAGCACCGTGTGCAAGCCAGGCTCGTTACGTTCCATCGCCAGAAAAGGGGCGCGCAAACACCATTTAAAAAGCGAAGCTGTTTTTAGGTTGTGAACTCGATCCAACTGAGAAAGGTCCACTTCAAAATCGCCGACAAGAGAATCTTGCAGCCACTCGCCTTCAAGTAAATCAGAAATAACTTCTGAAGTGTATTGAACCAAGCGGATATTACCGTAGCTGGAAAGATTCACCATCACTCTTGCCAAAAGATAGTCCCCCGCCAGCACTGCGTACTCAGGAGTATATTTTTGCCAAGCCGCTGTTTTACCTCGACGGAGAGGAGAGCCATCAATCAAATCATCATGTAAAAGAGAGGCATTGTGGATGAACTCAATCGTTTGCGCCAAAAGCTGTTCAGTACGGGCGTCAAGATGAAGATGCTCACTCATTTTACGAATCAGCTTCGCACGAAAGCCTTTTCCACCTGAAAAAAGATCGTCATAAAGTTGATTTAACTTCGGTAAATAGGAAGGAAAGTCCTTGGAATTATAAATCTTAACGTCGACTGCTTTTGAAGAATTGGGACTCGATTCGCTCATTCTAACACAATGCTCCATGTTTCATCACAGGTTTCGCGACACCATTTCAGATTTCTAAGCTTGAAGTCAAGCCTCTTATCCTTCATCTTATGACTCCGTCATTCGCATCTTATGACTCCGTCATTTGCATCTTGTGACTCCGTCACAGGCATTTTGTCTGTCATCTTGAGAGGGGAAAATGGAGAGCTCGACAAAAACTTATCAGCGAGATTTAAAGATCCTTTTTCGCGACGCTGACCCCGCGGGAATTATGTATTTTGCACATTTGTTTTCATTTGCCCACGATACTTTTGAAGCTTTTATCGTCGAGGCAGGTGTCCCTTGGAACGATTGGTTTCGCACAAATAAACACTTTGTCCCGATTCGCCATGCAGAGGCCGATTATCTCTCGCCATTTTTTCCTGGTGAGACTTATCAAGTAAATACTCAAGTAGAATCCCTGAGCGAATCCACTTTCTGTATGCGATACACCTTTTCGCAAAAAGATAAAACTCATGCCGTGGTAAAAATGGCGCACACTTTTGTCGATCCGAAGAGCAAGCAAAAAGCCAAGATTCCGGTGGAGTTACGACAACGGCTAGAACCCTACCTCATTCAAAAATCTTCAGCTCTTCACGAAAAGGCGGTCAAATGAGCCAAGTTTGGTGGAAAAACGGTGTTCAGTTTTCCTGTCAAGGTTCAGGTCAGTGTTGCACTTCTCACGGCGAGTATGGTTTTGTTTTTTTGACTAAAAAAGATCGCCAAGCAATTGCCCTGCATTTAAAAATTCCAACAGTCGAGTTCACACGAAAATATTGTGACAAATATCATGGAGCCTTTCATCTCAAAGAGGATCCAAAAAATCCGGATTGCCTCTTCTTAAAAAATAAAGGTTGCTCCGTTTATGCGGCTCGTCCGACACAATGCCGAACTTGGCCTTTTTGGCCAGAGGTGATGTCTCCAAAGGCCTGGAAAAAAGAAATCGTGAGTTTTTGTCCAGGTGTAAAAAAGGGTCGAATCGTTCCCGCTAAAGAAATTGAATTGCAGATGAAAGAGCAAACTCAGGCAGAAACTCAAATTTTGAAAGAAAGTCGACGCAATTCTTCCCATTGAATTTTTCCCAGCGCAGAACGGGGAATTGCTAAAACTTGAATTGTACGTTTTAATTTTTCAAGAGAAATCACTCGTTGATTAAATTGCAGTAAAACCTCGTTCGCCAGAGTTGCTGATGCTTTCTCAGAATGTACCAGCACAAGTTCGGTTCCTTGTCGTTCATGGTTTAAATCCAATAAAACAAATTCTGTTTCTACCGAGGGCCACTGACTGTTAATCAGCGAAGAAAGATTTTCCCGCAATTTCGAGAGTAAAACACCTTCTCCATTGATTTTAACAAACTCAAAATCACGTCCTTTTGGGTTCAAATAAATCCCCAGTTTTTCTCGGTGAATTTCTGCCTTGTCGGAAGAGGTCCACCACTCACCTCTTTCATTGGGATGCCATTGTTGGCGATCATCTTTTTTTTGCGCATAGCCAGAAAAAAGAGCAGGACTCAAAATTTTCAAAAACCCTTCCGCACTCAATTCCACTTGGCAATGGGATAAAAGCCTCAGCCGAGGAAATGGATTGGAAAGAGGGTTCTCGCTCAAAGATTTAATTTCCGCCGTTGCAACTTGAGAACAACATTCGGTTAAACCAAAACTTGGAAGAAGCGGCCAACCCAACTCTCGAGCTTTGAAATACAAAGACTCATTGAGTGTCGCACCACCAACAACAATAGCACGAAGTCGTGAAGGTGCTCTCAAACCTGTTTGCACTAAATCATGAATCTGAGTCGGAACTAAAGCAGAAAGTGTAGCGCCACTCTCTGCCGCTCGTTCTATAAATTTATTTGCCTGCCAAGGAAAGGCTTGCCCCGTTGACAGCGTCGACGTCCCTACCAAGCCCTCAACCACTTTTGCTCCGGACAATTCAGCTCGCAATTCAATAGAAAGACCTCCGACATGAAATCGCGGCAAGGCTTGAATCCAAACGTCTTTTTTTCCAGTTTCTTGAATTGAGCCTAAATGTTCATTGACGGCCATTGCTGAGGAAATAAAAGCCGCTTTTGAAAGGCCGATCAGTTTCAGAGATTCATTGGCCTTTTTGGATGAACCCGAAGAGGCAATCCAAACGCTGGAAGGCTGACGAAATTTTTTCGCGAGAGCTGACAGCTCCACCTGATCCTGAGAACCAAGTTGAGGGTTCAACAACAAATGACTTTGATCGGAGCCCCAATCGATCTTTGTTCCTAATTCTAAAGGGGCTCCCATGAAAGGGCTCCTAAAACTTCATCGAAGCCAATACCATAACCAGGAACTTGAGTCAGATAAGGCCCTTGGCAAATCATTCGGGAAGAAAATTCGTTTGGCAAATAAAGATGGGTTGTTAAACATCCTGCCTCCATGACTAAATTTGGATGAGTCGCTTTATATTCCGAGGCGACGCAAGCGGCATGCACCACTCCTAAAGCATGATCCATTGACGAAGTGAAAACTATTTTTAAATTTCGATCAACAGCCTGCTTTACCGCCTTCATAACATCCTGACGTGCGGGTTTGATAACTAGAAAACGAAAGGGTAAAGGCTCAGCTAGGTTGTCCCACTCCTCTTTCTTCACGTTGGAATATTCTTGATCCAGCGCCAAAGGAGCAAACTTTGAAACTTCCGTCCAAGCCTCTAGATCAAAGGGAAATGGATCTTCGATAAATTCAATTTTTGCTTTCAACCCCACAGGCAAAGAACGCATCATTCGCTCGATAGTGGAAAACTCCCCATTTGAATTAAAATCCAAACGAATCATAAAATGATTCTGGGTTAAAACTTGGGTGATCCATTCCAATTCGGAAAGCCAGTCCCTTCCCACTTTAATTTTGAGAGTTGAAAATCCCGCTGTTTTTAATTCATACAATTTTTTCTCTGTAATAATCGTGTAATCTGGAATGGTGAAATGATTTTTTATTTTTTGCAGATTTTGCACAGCATTTTTTTGCGCAGCTCTTAATTTTAAATCTCTATTTGCTAGCCATATACTCTGTTCGGCCAAAGTCGAAAGATGCCCCTTTTTAATTCCCTCCAATTGATCCTCGAGCATCAGATCACCTAATTCGGGCCAGGGAAAAAGATCTGCATATCCCACTTTTTTATCTGGCCATTCAATTTTTAGAAGCGCGCCCTCACGCTCTGCCTTGCCAGAGATAGAATTCAGTTTCACTTGTGGTGACAAAGTGTACTTATGAACAAAAAATTTCAGCATAAAACAAGCCCTAGTGAGAGCAAAACGCCGAAGCTCACATGTAGCCCTGCCGCTTGCGCTAAAAAGGAATTATAAACAACGCTCGGCTCAGTAACAAAAACTTTTTTCACCAAACGAATTGCCAAGGGCAATGATAAAAGTGGTAATAATAAAAACCAACCAAAACCCAATTGAAGCCAATAAGTCAGAAAGAGAAAAGGCACAAAACTCAAAACAGCAATTTCATTGCGGGCAAACCGCTTTCCAAATCGAACGGGTAAAGTTCTTTTATTCACTAATAGATCCCCTTCAACATCGCGAAGATTATTGACGGCAATTAAAACTGTGCAATGAAATCCCACTTGCAATCCCAACACGAAAGCTTCAATACGCCACTCATGAATCTGCAAATAAACAAGCCCGCTGACAGCGATGACACCAAAAAAAAGAATAACAAAAAAATCGCCCATTCCTTTGTAGGCTAAAGGAAAAGGCCCCGCGGTGTAAGCATAGCCACACAGAACAGAAATAATTCCAATCCAAAAAATTGGCCAACCCCCTTGGATCACCAAGGGAATTCCACAAATAACCGCGAGAAGGAAAAAAAGCGCCGCAAGCCCCAAGACTGAACCCGAAGAAAAAACTCCAGCCTGGGTGACTCTTTTCGGACCGATGCGATCAGCGTTGTCGGCTCCCTTTTTAAAATCAACAGCATCGTTCACTAAATTTGTTCCGATTTGGATAAATAAACTGGCAGCTAAGGCCAAACCGGAAATCCACCATTGAATAGGAAATTGCAGAGCTTTGATCAAAGCCGTCGCGGCGATCACCGGCACTAAAGCCGCCGTTAAAGTTTTTGGTCGAAAAGCCATCAACCAATATTTCAAATGAGAAGCCAAAGAGATTTTTTCGTTGCTTCTTTTTTCGTTTACAACTTGCACGTATTAAGTCCTATTTATTTATTGAAATTTTCCACACTTTTTAACAAAAAAATACTCTGATGACGACCAAATTCCACGGGATTTTCAAGACTAGTAACGCGCATTCCCAGCCTGCAAATTCTTAGCAAAGCAATTCTAGTGACGGCCTGATGTTCCCATGGCAAACCAAACGAATGGAATTTACTTTATTTTTTATTACCGGTTTTACTCTCGCTACTCTCTTAATTGGATTCATTGCCTATCGAGCAAATAATCAGCTGAAAGCTCAATTGTTCGCTAAAGACACCGAACTTCAGGTTTTAAAAGGACAAACCGAACAGAATCAAAAAAATTCGGAATTAATGGCTGAAAAATTTGAACTTTTAGCCTCAAGAATTTTTGAAGAAAAATCCACACGCTTTCAAAGTCAAAGTGTGAAAGATTTATCACAGCTGTTAGAGCCCTTCAAAGAACGCTTAAAAGATTTTGAGAAAAAAGTCGAAGATTCCTACTCTCAAGAGCGAACTGAGCGCGGAACTTTGCGTGGCGAGCTCCAACAACTCATGCAGTTGAATTTAAAAATGTCAAACGAAGCAGAAAGCCTAACCAAGGCTCTTCGTGGAGACAATCGAACCCAAGGCGCTTGGGGCGAAATGATTCTTGAAAGCATTTTGGAGAAATCCGGATTGAGAAAAGGGGTTGAGTATCTTGTTCAAGGAATCGAAAGCTCTCTTAAAAACGAGGATGGCACGATCATTCGTCCTGATGTGATCATTCATCTTCCCGAGGGAAAACATATCATTATTGATTCAAAAGTCTCCCTAACGGCTTACGATCAATACGTGAACAGCGAAAGTAATGAAGACAAGGAACGCTTTGCAAAATTGCATTCCGATAGTCTTAAACGTCATGTGGACCTTTTAGCGGCAAAAAAATATCACACTGCCGACAAACTCATATCTCCTGATTTCGTCATTTTATTTATGCCCCTCGAGCCCGCCTTTGCCGTTGCCTTTAAAGTGCGACCTGAGTTGCAACAAGAAGCTTGGGACAAACGAATCGCCATCGTCAGCCCAACAACATTGTTGGTCACTTTGAAAATGGTTTCTGCCCTCTGGAAAACCGAGCGACAAGAGCGTAACGCCATGGAAATCGCAGAAAAAGGTGGCGCTCTTTATGATAAATTTGTTGGCTTAGTAACTGACTTGGAATTAATGGGTAAAAAATTCGACGACGCAAAAAATTCTTATGATGGAGTCATGTCGAAACTCAAAGACGGTAGAGGCAACCTCTTACGACAAGTGGATCAGCTCCGCGAGTTAGGTGTAAAGGCGTCTAAACGATTAGCTATTGAATCTTCAAAAGACCAAAATCATTACTGAGAAATGAAAACTCGTACTGGCGATTAAAGCGTGTTTTCAGCAGGGCGCTCCGCTGGCAAGCGCACTGCTCCGTCGAACCCAGCACTTTGACTTTTGATCGATTGCTCAGGATGTGCAACCACTCGCTGTTGCAGTTTATGGAAAATTGGCTCACGAATAGCCAGATTATTATCCTGAAGAACACACTGACGAGCCTGTTTTTGGGCGACGTTGACAACCACCGGAGCTTTTAAATTGGCTGTCATTTTCGTTGGATCATCAGGAATGGTTACGATAGTAAATGATCGATATTTATCGTCATTTTTAAGTTTCAATGATTCTTGGTCAGTTTTTGAAAGAGTCACCTTGTAGTTTTCAGTGAAAAGCTCTGGCTCCAAAACTGGGAAGGCAATGGCAGCTTCATCACAAGATTGCAGCCAGACAAAAATTTCATCTGTTGGATCGTCAACGAGGACGAATCGCTTCAATTCGCTAAATCCCAAAATTCCTTCCGGAAAATTAAGAACGTCTTCTCCTTGAAACTGAACTTGCCCAAAACGGCTTGTCTGTATGATCACGCTCATCCCCCACTCAAACCACTCTTGAGTGATTTGTATTCCAGTGCCCTACATTTTAAGGATGCACCGATACATGAGACACAGCAAGACAAAAAAAAGGGGAATAAATGAAAATATCTAGACTTTGGTCGCGGCAGAGTAACGCGTCAAAAAAACCTATTGAGTGGTCTATTAAAAAACGTACCGCACTCTGTTATGGCTTTAGCATTCTCGATATTGATCGAGTCGCCTCAGAACTAACTGTGGATGATTCTTTATTAGTATCCTGTATCGCAAGATATACTTCTTCGCGATGAATTTTAGTCTCTTTGGGAGCTTCAATACCCAAGCGAACTTGCTTGCCTTTGATTTGAACCACACGAATCTTTATGTGGTCATCAATTGCAATGCTTTCACCCAACTTCCGTGTAAGTACGAGCATAAGTCACCTCAGACATCCTATCGGTGTTAAATCGGAAAACTGTAGCTATATTTTCTATTTTAGAAAGTCAAGTAGACTAGGAGTGATGATTTTTCCGGAAGTTTCTAAAGACGCTTTCAACGCGCTGTCTGCTTTGTTCATATCACTAGCCACTTGAAAAAGATCCACGTCCTCGACTTGTGACGCAGTTGTTTTATTGTCCACTATATTTTGACGTAAACTATTTTCAGAGTGGTTAAGAACTTGTATTCGAGCTCCAACTTGAGCCCTAGCGTTAATTACTTGGCTGATGGCACGATCAAAGTCATCGATAGCCTCTTGAATTTCTGTTTTGTCATTTACGCGCAGAGCAATTTCGAACTTTTTGACGGTATCAAGAATATTAACCCCTGAAGTATCCGCCTTAATTTCTGACTTAAAGGCTTGCTCACCACGATGACTATCATTAGCTGGTCCTCGAACTCGGACTTGGTGTTGTTGATTTTCTTGGTTTTGATGAGCTCTTTGATTTTCGTCCATTTGAAATTTTTCGAGCTGTTCGGTATTTCGCGGAACCTCTTCGGTCTCACGAATAAAACCGTCATTTCCAACTCCTTGACCAAGGAACACTTTCACACCAGGCAAATTCATTGCCAAAAAAGCATCTTTATTTACATGCAACTTAATATCGCCATCGTCGCCGCTGTAATTTCCCTCATGATCGAAAGGCTGCTGAGTGGTTTGCATACCACCGAAAATATAACGATCACCAAGCTTTCGATTGGCAATTTGCAACATTTGTTGATAGGTCTGTCCCACCTCTTCAGCCACTGTTCGACGAGTATCTGAACTCGCACCCGCATCATTGGCTTGCCCCACCGCGAGCTCTTTCATGCGCATTAAAACTTCCGAAACCTCATTCAAGGACACATCTGTAAAATCTAAAAAATTGCGCGCAATTGCCGTATTTTTAATGAACTGATCACTCGCACGCTCCTCAGTGCGATAACCAAGGACCCGTGTGGCACCAACGGGATCATCCGAAGGCTTCGTCACTCGTTTTTGAATGGCGGCTTGGTTTTGCAGGTCGGCCATATCTCCTCTGTTCTTTTGGAGATTACCGATCACCTGATTAAAACCCATTTTATCCGTCACACGCATTTTATCTCGTCACTCCTACATATGTTTTAAGCTTAGAACTGTATCAAACATTTCATCCGCCGTGCGAATCAATCTTGCAGAGGCGTCAAAGGCTTTTTGAAACTCAATCATTTTCGTCGCCTCTTCATCCAAACTAACACCACTGGTGCTCTCGCGAAGAGTATTCACTTGTTCTAAAATACTGGCTTGTGCTTCTTTCGATTTCACCGCGCGGTTTGCCGCTACTCCCACACGACCTACTTGTGCCGTGTAGAAATTATCCATCGTCGAACCATCCATATTTTCTTTGAACTGCAACATAGAAATCACATTGGCGACCGTGTTATCTCCTGGAGCGCCAGGCTTCGCCGCCGCCGCAATTCTGGTCACATCATTGGCCACAGAATCCGCTAATTTGATATTTGAAGCAGAGCCAAACTCACCTTCTGAAAACTCAAAAAAAGCATTTCCTTGACGGCCTGAACGATCATAACCACGCAAGTGAGCCGCATTCACTTCGTTCGCAAAAGTTTCGGCAAGGTGATCGACCTGCTCACGCAAATCTGGCACTAATTTATCACGAATCTCAAGACTTCCACCCAGTTTTCCGCCCTTAATTCTATCTGTGATATCGAAAGGCTTCGCCAAGCCTGCCGGTGAATAATATATCTCCGTGCGCTTGGTCTCAGGATGCAATTGCGTTTTTAATTCCATCGAATCCAAGCCAGAAACTAAAAGGGCATTGCCCGCCGTTGAAACGGTGAGCATCCCGCTATCTCCCTCAGCCACTCGAATATCAACTTTCTCATGCAAATGTTTGAGCAAGACATCCCGACGGTCACGAGAATCATTGGCAGGGTTCCCTTGAATTTCCACTGAAGCAATCTTTTCATTGAGAGACGCAATCTCTCGAGACATTTTATTAATTTCATCCACATGTTGAGTCACATCCATGTCGATGCCTTTTTGTACCTTTTCCAATTGAGAATCGACTCGATGAAAATCGTTCGCTAACGCACTCGCCGCTTCTCTGACCATCACACGAGTCGTATTGCTTTCTGGATTATTCGAAAGTTCACGAAACGAATTATAAAAATCTGTCATGTACTGGTTAAGGCCTTTGTTCATTTGTTCATTAAAAACTTGCTCAACCCGACCCATGGTTTCAGCTTGAGCCTCATGGTAACCCATGATGCCTGTTTCATTTTGTAATTGTTTATCCAAGAATGGATTGTTGATACGACTGACTTGAGCGGCCCGAGCACCCATTCCGAGTTGCAAGCGTCCTTCGCTCACTGGTGGCGCGGTGACCTGATCCACTCGTTGACGAGAATAGCCCTCGGTCGTTTTATTGGCGATGTTATGGGCAACGGTTTGCAGAGCCGTCTGGCTGTTCTGCATCGTCCGTTTTCCAATGTCCATCATCGAGTGAATTTTACCCATGCTTTTCCTGAAATAACCTTTCTAGGCCGTTCAGGCCTCCTTGCTCACAAAGTTACCTGCGTTGGACTCGTGGCTGCCCGCCATCTGACCCTTATTTCCATAGGTTGGTTTTACCGTGACGCTTTGTTGAATATCTTTGATTGCGCCATCGAGCGTTTTCAAAGCTGAGTGCGCGTAGCCTTCATTTTCACGATTGAAATCGACCGCACGTTCCACTTGCATATTCAAAGTTTTATGGATGGATCTCAAGTTTTCAGCTTCATTCCCTTTCAGTTTTTTTGCAATTTCAAGCAAACGCAATTCTTCTGGCGGCAAACCTAAACTGATTGCAAATTCGGAAGCTATCTTTTGGCGACGACGATCCATGTAACGAATCTTGTAAAGCAAGGCTTCTTTAGCTCGATTATTCTCAACAAGTTTTTCAATCTCAGCATGAATTAAATATGATTTTTCAGTTTGAAGAACCGTCAGAAGATTTTCATAGAGCTCCGCCAACTCGCCCAAAACTTGAACTAAGCTCGAGTAATGAGTTGGTTGCGTAATTTGCTTCGTCTGAATGTTTTCTACGTTCATCATTTTTCTGCCATCCTGGCATTTGTACGTTAGGGATCAGCTCCGCCGATTCACCTCATTCAACAAACGTGATCTGCTCCACTGAGCCGATCACTAAGCTCAGCTCCACTGCGCTTCTTCATCAACCATCTTGTCGGCGATATCTTTTGCATCAACTTTGTATTTTCCACCATCAATCATTTTTTGCAACTCTGCCACGCGGTCTTCTCGAATATCAGGTGCGGCTGTCGCTAATTCTTTTATTCGCTTAATGTCTTGTGCGCGTTCTGAAAGATTAACTCGAGAGGCAGAGTCAGAACTCACACTGGAGTCCAATGCGGACAATTTATCATCACCAATTTTTGATGCCTTTGATTTGTCGGTTTTTTCAGCCTTGCGAGAGTCAGTCAAATTCAGATTTTGTCCGACTTTATCATGAGTAATTTTCATAGGCGCCTCCGTATTAATAACTACATTCTCAGTGTATCATATTGGGACAAATGGGACCAAATCATTCTGAGACAGGTTGATTTCTATCCGATGGTCCTACGGTCCAGAAAAAGCTTTTTGCTTCAGGACTTAATAGTCCAATGTTCTCACCAGCTTGCACAGACCTTGGGCCAAGGACCCCGGTCTCAGAGGAAGAGTTCGCAAGGCTTCCGCGGAAAACCAACTGACTTTTAAGCCCATTGTTATGGGACATTTCGACAACATACTCGCTGGGGTTGATTTGATAAGAACCCAAAATTTGCCCAGTCCAAGGCGCTTTAATCTCCAGCGCCCTAGCGTCTGTAGCCTTAAACTCTGGTGCTTTAAGTTCAGACTTTGCTAGAAGATCATCCGAAGGTTGAGCTTTATGAAATTCAAAACTCACATTTTTATTATTCGCCGAAGGAGTGGCTCGCACTGAAAAGGGATTATTCAAATTTGATTTTGGATCAAGAGCAATCGGTCCCGCCGGAGCTTGCTCAGGCGTCTTCAATCCCATCTTCGAACCAAATTTATCGATGAGTTGATCGTAAATTAATTTTTGTAAACCAAGGCCGCCTTGTTTACCCCATTGCTCTACATAGTTTTGATCAAGCTGCTCGCGATAGATGGTTTCTCCTTGGCTCACTTTCACTAAGCCACCGTCGGGAACCGTTCCACGCATGGCCTTGACCATTTCACGAAGAAATTGTTCTTCATAAAGTTGTGCAACATCACGCAACTTTTTATCTGCTGCTGACGGGTCTAATTTTCTTTGCAGACCAATCGCCGCTGTTTTGAGATTGACGGGATCAGCAGCCATTCGCTGTCACCGAACTTACCACCTGATTTGGTGGCAAGAAAAAAAATTGGGGAGTGGAGTCAGAGTCCACGCGCATCCATGCGCTTAACTCTCTTTCAAGCTTTGGCCCTTGTTCGCCAATCCTTGGCGAGTGCTGACCTATTGCTTCTGTTTCCTGCGAGAAACCAATCGAGTACAAAAACCGTCCCTGGCTCTTGATCTCTAACTCACCCTCCCCGAACACCCACAACATCCTTGTCGCAGGTGGTAAATTCATTTTATTAAAAAACGTATCAAAATGAAATGCATTTCTCATAAAATCTCTAGTTCCCCGTGCAAAGCTCCAGCTGCTTTGATGGACTGAAGTAGAGTTATCAGGTCTTTTGGAGAGACTCCCAGCCGATTCAGCGCCTGGACTAGATCTCCGACCGATACACCGGAATCCATGATCGCAACTTTTTCTTCTGTTGGTTGCTCCTTTGGATTTTTACTTTGAACTTTCACGCTCAAGTTTCCTTGCGCGATAGCCACTTTTGAAATCCTCACACGATCACCAATAATCACGGTGCCAGTTCTTTCATTGATCACAACTCTTGCTTTAGTGTCCGGATTTATTTCGATGGCTTCAATCGTCGCCATCAATTCCACTCCACGATTTTCATAGGAGAACGGAGTCACAATATCAATTGTTGCAGCATCTTTCGCTGAAGCATACTGACCGCCCAATTGTTTATTGATGGTTAAAACGGAACGAGCCGCCGTGATAAAATCAGGGTTGTGCAAAGTGAGGCGAAACATTTTACGAGAAGAAAAATCAGCAATCATGTCCCGTTCAATAATCGCACCATTCGGAATTCTTCCCACCGTTGTAAATACGGCCTTATCTGTGCCACCTAAAACAATGGACCCTTGAGCCACAGCGAATACTTCCTCATTCGCTGCTCGGAGCGGCGTTTGTAAAAGTACGCCGCCTTCTAAGGAGCTGGCATCACCAATCGAACTCACCGTGATATCAAGCGGATTTCCGGCTTTTCCAAAACCTGGCAACTTCGCAGTGACGATCACTGCCGCCACGTTTTTAGATTCCACCGAACCGTTATCTAGTTTCACTCCCAATTTATCGAGCATTCGGGCCATCGATTTTGCTGTGAACTCCGCTTTACCATCGCCCGTGCCTTTTAAACCAACTACAATTCCGTACCCGACTAATTGATTTTCTCGAACACCACGGATGCTTGAAATATCTTTCAAACGAGCCGCCTGGGCCTCTTGCATGAATGCAGCAAGCAAAATGGGAAGCAGAAATAACACTCTCATAACTCTTTCCTTCGTAACTGGTTCATAGTTCTTTCCTGCGTAGCTATTCATAACTCTTTCCTGCGTAGCTATTCATAACTCTTTCCTGCGTAAAGAAATAACATCATATTGTGGATCAAGAAGTTTCGCAGAGCTCACTCCTTCATCGTTGAAATCCTCAGGCCGAATCACGCCCGTCACAATCACTTTATATTCGCGTTTTCCAATCATGAAAGGCTGTTGGCCTTTAATTCGATAGTTTCCATCCGGCTGACGCTCAACAATTCGAGTCGGAACAAAATCAATTTTAACTTGCTCTTCTTTTTCTTTCTCTTTTTCTACAACTGGGACAGGAGTCGGCGTCGACACGGAAGCTGGGTTTCTTTGTTGGCCACTCTGAGTACTTTCAGCCAAAGTTATTTTTGTTTTTTCGAGTTCTTGGAATTCTTTTGCTTTACGTTCTTCGTCTTCCAATTGCTTTAAAAGTTTTTTAATCACGGCCACTTTTGTATCAATCTGCTGCTGCGCTGAACCCTCCACTTTGACGTTCAACAGATCGCCTTCTCTGCGAGTCTTGTTTTGCGCAAAAAGATAGGCGCCTTGACCTTCCATGACCCACATGGAACCAGCCTGGGCATTCACTTGTGATTCTTCTTCCAAGCGCTGTCTGGTCATCCGCTTGTATTCTCGAGCT
The DNA here is from genome assembly GCA_903926205.1 of uncultured Bdellovibrionales bacterium. Lineage (GTDB taxonomy): Bacteria > Bdellovibrionota > Bdellovibrionia > Bdellovibrionales > Bdellovibrionaceae > CAIYID01. Next base: position 83,218 of record CAIYID010000091.1, on the reverse strand, counting down.
GCCGTTGAGGGCACATTGCTATTTTCCGCAAAACGCATGGGGACATCGACCACTTGCTTGTTTGCTACGACTTTATCTTTTTTATCGTCAAGGCCGACCCAACCCTTAACAGTGGCGCAGCCAATAAGAAGAAAACTCAAACTCGAAAAACAAAAAATATGAATTAACGTTGTCATGATTTTTCTCATTGGACTTTCACCACGCCTTTTTCAATAATTTGTCCACTCAACGTTTTTTGAGATTCCGAATTTCTAACCTTAATTGTGTCGCCCACATAACCTTGTTCTTCTGCAACGGCTTGACTCGAAATTTCAAATGTTTCATTGCCCGATACTGCACGAATCAATTGACCACGATTGATCGCTAATTCACGGCGATAGTCAGACTTATAAATCGGCTGATTGATTTGCAAAAATCGCCCGGCCAATTGTCCTTCAACCTCTCCGGCCTGAGGCAACCCATCTTTAGCATAAGTAATATCTACTTCTTCAATACGAAAATCTTTCGCCGAGATTTTTTCTCCCGGGATTAATTGACGATTCATAACCGGGCCAAATTTTGAAATTTTTGAAACCCCGGAAATCCAATAGGTTTTACTTTCTTTACCAAAATGACATTGAACCGGAACCAAGAAAGAGCCGCCCACTTTGACGGTCTCTGTTTGAATTTCACAATTTTCGAAAGCAGCGTTTTCTCGTATTTGTGGAATTTTTATATCATGTAAATTCACTTTACAATCACCACATCTTTTTAAAATAGCTATCGTTAATTGATTTTGCACGGACTGCACAGATAAAATGTTTTTCTTCGCGACTATTTCAATTTCTTCCGGAATAAAATAAGTCCATTTTTCTTCAGCGATCTCAGGAATTCCTGCAATTTTGGCGCGAATCAGTTTAATCATTTCTGAATTTTTTATTTTTTTTACTTCCCGATCCGCCTGGGGCGGCAACAAGGAAAGTCCGAGGGCCAACTGAGCTTGTACTGGTGAAACAAAACTGACCGTAGCAATGTCTATTAAACGAATTGTTTGCCCCGACGAAACTTCTGTCTGAGCTAAAATTGAAATTTCCGGGCGTGGATGATGAATTTCCGCCCTTAACAAGAGTGAAAAAATCACCATCAAACTAAAAATACTTAAAGCAAAATACTTCAATCATCACCTCAAATTATTGACCGACTGTAACATCTGATCTGCAGCCTGCACGGCCTTGGCATTGGTTTCATAAGCACGCTGAGCCGTAATCATGTTCACCATTTCATCAACAATACTCACATTACTGCCTTCCACCTGTCCCTGCGAGACATACCCCGTTCCCTGTAGGCCCGGCCGAGAAACGATGGGCTGACCACTCGCACCGGTTTGCACAAAAAGATTTCGACCAACGGATTTTAAACCCGCGGGATTCACAAAGTTTGCCAAATCAATCTGTCCGACTGTACGAGGTGGTTCTGATAAACCTACGATCACTCGAACCTCTCCGGCTTGTGTGATTTCAATTCCCGTTGCTTCCGCAGGAAGCGTGATGGCTGGCTGTAACAAATTCCCATTTTTATCAGTGACCCTTCCAGCTGCATCTTTTTTAAATTGGCCATCTCGTGTGTAAGCAACTTGGCCATCCGGAGTTTGAATTTGAAAAAACCCGGCTCCATCTATCGAAACATCCAGCGGATTTTTAGTAATAATCATGCTACCTGAATCGAAATCTTTCGTAATAGCGGCCGTACGAACACCTAGACCAGTTTGAATTCCGGTTGGACTGACAGAGTTCAGACCAGTCGCCTGACCTGGATCTTTCAAATTATGATAAAGCAGATCTTCAAACTCAGCTCGAGATTTTTTAAATCCCACAGTGGAAGTATTTGCCAAATTATTGGAAATAACATCCATATTGGCTTGTTGTGCTTGCATTCCTGTCGCTGCTGTATTGAGGCTCTTAATCATTATTTTTCCTCTTAATCAATCGTCCCTAGAACAATTGATGCTAATTACCCATTCCCTACTTTTGGAACTGTGTTAACCAACTTGTCTGCCATCGAATCATAAGCGTGAATTGCGCGTTGAGTACTTTCGAATGTTCGTGTGGTGGCAATCATATCAGTCATTTCCTGAACAATATTTACATTGCTCGCCTCTTGATATCCTTGTTTTAAGATCGGGTGTTCGACATTAATGACTTCCGCCTGCGCATTTGATCGAAATTGATAAAGCGAATTTCCGATTTTCTGAAGAGCATCTCGATCGGGCACTTCGACCAATGATAATTTTGCGATCGACTTTTCTCCCTCGAAAACTTCGCCATTCTCTGTGATCGTTAGAAGCTCACGACCTGAAGCATTGATCACTCGCTGAGCAGGATCACCGCCTCCAGCGGCCATAACCGGCAAACCATCTTTGGTCACCAACTGTCCATTTCCGTCCAAAGAAAATGATCCTACACGAGTCAAACGAATACCGTTGGGAGTGGCAACTTCAAAAAACCCTTTGCCATCAATCGCCACATCCAGAGCATTTCCCGTGTGCTTCATTCCACCTTGAGAAAAATCAGTATAAGTCCCTACCGGATCAACGAAACTTTTATCGCCGCCTTGCATATCATAAAAGCTCTCAACGGAAGCTATTACTTTTGGTACTTGTATGACTTCAGAGGGTTTTTCATTTGCTGTGAGATACTCACGAAAAATTTGCTGATCGCGTTTGAATCCAGGCGTATTCACGTTGGCAATATTATTTGAAATCGTGTCCAATTTTAGTGACTGAGCCATCGCTCCGCTTAATGCAGTATAGACACCTTTTGTACTCATGGATCCTCCGTAACTAATTCAAGAGCAACACCTATGCCGACCTAGACTAAAAACTTGATTCGACTCTCAGATGAAAAACAAGCCTCATGTTCCTGTTGAACAAGACCGATATCGTCGGTTTTTGCGTCAAGAATCTGTCGGCAGCGTCAAAGAGAACGGCAAGACATTGGTCTGGTTTAAAGTGAGGAATTGAAGAAAAATTTCAAGCAAGGAGATAGGATCAAAGCATGCAATTTTTTCTGGTTTTTTTTCTTTTTATTTTTGTCTCCTTACCACTCGCGCTTTCCGCTAGTACTAACGATCCGCTGTTGCTACAACAAAAATTAAAAGCACGAGTGCAACAAACTCCTTCTCATCGAAAATCAAGTCTGCTTTTTGATTTACCTCTTACTTACAATCAACGCGTAAGTTATTGGATTTCATTTTTTCAAACTAAAGGAAAATCCTGGTTTGCGGAATGGCTGGAAAAATCCACTCGCTACCTGCCAGTCATTCAGCAAGAACTCCGAACCACCGGGCTCCCGCTCGACTTGGTTTACATTGTGATGGTGGAATCAGGATTTGAAGCCAATGCAAAAAGCCAAGCCGAAGCGGTCGGCCCTTGGCAATTCATTCATTCCACTGGCACTCGCTATGGTCTGCGCGTAAACTGGTGGTTAGATGAGCGGCGGGACATCCAGAAATCAACGCTGGCTGCCGTTCATTATTTATCTGATCTCTATCGAGAGTTTGGCTCTTGGTACCTCGTCGCGGCCAGCTACAATATGGGAGAAACAGGTTTACGACGACAAATCGCGAAATATCATACTCGAGATTTCTGGGTCCTTTCCCAAAAAGGGGCTTTACCTGCGGAAACAATGGACTATGTTCCAAAAATTCTGGCGGCCATGATGATCGCTAAAGCTCCTGGAGTGTACGGTTTTGACCACTTAGCCAAATTGGATCCTTTGGACTTTGAAATCCTACAAGCTCCTGGAGGATTGGATTTAAATGCTTTGGCTGATCATATCGGTGTCACGCATAAATCCCTTCGTGATCTCAATGCGGAACTTATTCAAGGATTTATTCCTGAAAAAATAGATCACCATCCTATTCATGTTCCGCGCGGCTCTATGGCCCTGGTGAAGGATTATATGTCAGGGCAAACTTCAAGCACGATCGTTAAAAAATAATTTGCAGACTTTTTTTTATTTTCAGAGCATGATCAGCTCATGTCTTCAATCATTGTACAAAAATATGGTGGAGCGACCCTCGCTGATCCTCAAAAAATTAAGCAAGTTGCTGCTCGCTTAGCTCGCCTTTCAAAATCCGGCGCCCGCGTGATTGTCGTTGTCAGTGCCATGGGAAAATCCACCAATCAACTCATTGAGCTAGCCCAACAGGTTTCACAAAACCCAAATCGTCGTGAATTAGACATGTTATTATCTACGGGTGAGCGAGTAAGCATGTCTCTTTTGAGTATTGCTTTGAATGATTTAAATTGCCAAGCGATCAGTTTCACCGGAAGTCAGGCGGGAATTTTAACCAATAATTCTCATCTCAACGCTTACATCGCAGACGTAAAATCACCACGGATTGAAAAAGCCTTGAGTGAAGGAAAAATTGTCGTCTTAGCGGGTTTTCAGGGAGTTTCTCCAGAAAGTAAAGAAATCACAACGCTCGGTCGAGGCGGATCGGACATTACCGCCATGGCTATCGCGTCGGCAATGAAAGCTTCCCGTTGTGAAATATTGAAAGATGTCGATGCCGTTTTTACCGCAGATCCAAAAACAGTTACTGCTGCAAAACCCATTCACCATCTGACTTATGAACAACTCATGGAGATGACCTTTTGGGGAGCAAAAGTGCTCCATTATCGCTCGGTTGAATTAGCTTTCCGGAATCAATTACCCTTGTATATCGGGCCCGCAGCGACTCTTGACGAAGGCACGATCAATTCAAAGGAAGGCACGCTCGTGGATACGAAACTAAATTTAAAATCAAAAAATCTAATTGGGGAAACGATGTTTGAATCAAATAAAGTTTTAGGAATCAATTCTCATGAATTAGTTTTACAACTAGAATGCGAACATGAGAGCTTAGGAACGGCCCTTGCAGAGCTTGAAGAAAAATTGGAAAAATTTGAAATTGCGGCGCCACAAGTCTTAAATACTTTAATGAGCGGAAATAAAATCCAGCTTTTTGTCACTGGGCCTCTCGAAGTATTACAAGCAATTCAAAGAGAATTCAGAAGCAGCCCGACCAAGACCGATGAAGCAAAAACCATTGAAGCAAAAAAGAAGAAAATCACTTTGTTTGAAAAAGAACTTTCTGCCGTCGCTGTGACTTGCACCGGAAGTTTCAATACTGAAATGCCAAAGAGAATTTCCACCATTTTGGAAAAAAACAAAATTTCTATCACCTCGATGTTGATGAGTCCGATGAGCCTCGTGATGCTGATCGAGCGAAGTCAGAAAAATTTAGCAATTAAAGTGCTGCACGAACTTATTGAGAAATAAAACTCGTTCCCTGCTGATTGAATTGATTCTTCACTTTTTGCCAATTGCTGAGCTCTGGACCCGTGATTTCCTTAGGGCCACCCGTTGCTCTGCCGGCCAAGGCACGAGAAGGATCGTAAGGAATATTGGGACGGAAGGAATTGAAATCAGGATTTTTACTTAGAACTTTTGATCCGAGGACGCCTTTGCCATTAGCATTGCCGACCGCTGGGCCATAACCACCACGACTGTTCGCCGAACCTGTGGAGCCAGTATTTGGAGCAATCAAACCACCATACATACTTGCACTTTTACTCTCCGCCACTTTTCCAGGAGCGCCTGGTTTTTTTGCACCCGAATCTCCGCCTCCACCACGCCCACCGCCTCCACCACCGCCATTTGAAGCGGAAGCAAGCCCAAGCTTATCTGCTGTATATTTACTAGAATTCGCTGGATCTTGTAACATGGCAGCCAAGCCATCAGAACCAAGTCCGCCACCCACTCCTCCGCCAGCACCGGCTGTACTACCGAGAGCGCCCCCGCCTGTCACAGCAGATTGATTGGTAGCACTCGCAACACCATTGCAAGTTGTTGGATGCAAAATACATTGGCAGACGCTGCTTCCTGAATTCGTAGGATTACTACAATCAGAAGCACTGTAACCAGCACAACCCGGAGCTAAAGGATTGGTCAGACAAGCAGGATTTGTAAGAGCGGCATTCAAATTCGCGCAGACAGTCGCTTGTTGAGAGCTTTGCTGGATCATTTGCGCAATCACACTATAATCAGGAACTGCTTTGGTCGCCGTCGCTGAGCACTGTTTAAGTCCCGCCGCCAAATTTGGATCCCTCACACCACTGATCGCGCAAGCCGCCTGACAACTTGAAACAGCCATCTGGCATTGAGTATCATAGGCCGCTAAGGCCACCTGACTTGCTGTCGCAAAAGTGCCCATTGAACCACAAGCAGCGGTCGGATTAGCAGAAACACTCTTCATCAAAACTTGTCCCATTGACATAATCGAAGCCGTGCCAGAATTTGTTCTTAAATCACATTGATGATTCACATTTCCAAGAGCTGTATTACAATCAGAAACGGCCTGACCTATATCGACAGGGCTCTCACCTGGAACGTCGGGAGCATTTGTACAGTCAGGCTCTGTCTGACCACAAACCAACCAATTATTTGGACATTGAACTTCGTTCGCGGCAGGACCGCAATTCCCTTTGCATTCCGGTGGATAAAACCCATAAACAATGGCCTGTTCTTCCGCCTGACTGATTTTCACCTTGGTTCCATTCGGGCAGAAGTAGTCAACTTTTTTCTGACCGGCTTGAGAAGATGCCGGTGGATTTATACAATTTTGCAAATTAGGCATTTGTCCACAGTCCACGGGCCGGGCCAAGGATTCTGATCCAATAAAGCCAAGGAAAATTAAAATGATTAAGCTCGAAAAAACATTTCTATTTTGCACAAGCTCCCCCGTAAATACTTCTCGGTAAAATTTACCAATTTCTTGAGCTAAAATGAGGCATTTGTCCTTCTTGTGGGCGACTCGAAAAAATGCGGTGCTGGAGTGATTCGAATTGAGACTCTTATAATGATGGAGCCACTCAATTAGGCTGCCAGAAAACAAAGCAAATTTTTCAGACTTGTTAAAAAGTTAATGAGCAAAATTAATTAGATGCGTTTTCATTGGTGTCACAATGGCCCATTATCGCTGGCACAATCTGTGCTCACAGTTTTGCGAAGCTACTTTTAATCCATAAGGAGGATTTTGTGAGTTTTAATTCAAGTTTATATGCAATCGTTTTAACAATTGCACTCAGCGGACAAGTTTTAGCAGATGGAAATGAAGGAAGAGATGACCATCGCGGCCCTGGCGATCATCAAGGCCAAGGCGACCGACGAGATCAAGGAGATCATCGCGACCAAGGAGATCATCGAGGCCCGGGCGACCATCATGTCCCACCCCCTTTCCCTTTTCCAATGCCTCCGATTGTTCCACCAGAACATGATCACGATCGATTAAGTTTTGCATGGCGGAAAGACTATAGTAACCGAATTACTTGTGTGCAAATTGAAGAACGATGGCACCGAGAAACTACGGTCGATGTTCAAATTTGTCGACGAGAATTAGGAACTCAATTGGCTTGGCAAAAAGATTATAGCAATCGAGTTTTGTGTAATGAAATAACTCCTATTGGAGTGCTTCAAAGTGTGAGCCCCGATGAATGCCGTAGAGCTCCCGGTCTTGGCTCTATCATCAATTGGAGAAAAGATTATAGCAACAGAATCTTGTGCAGTGAGTTCACTCCTGCCAACGATTTAATTCAAGATTTTCCAGATTTACAGCTTTGCAAAAACGCTCTTGGTGTTGCGCACACTTGGTTTAAAAATTACGCCAATGTTGTTTCTTGCGCTGAAGTCACACGTGCCGGTGATGTGTTGAGCATTAATGAAAATCCTGACATTTGTCGCAAAGAAAATGGATCTCGTTTTGAAGATCGAAGAGACTATGCTGGACGTCCATTTTGCGCTGAAGTCACTCCTGCAGGAGATCAAATTCAGCAAGTTGATGAAAGATTCTGCCGACATGACGATCATGGCGATCATGGACATGACGGACACGATGGTCATGGACCTGGTGACGGACATGGTGATCACGGTGGTGGCTGGGGTCATGGACCTGGCGACGGGCATGGCGATCACGGCGGACATTAAGCTTTGATGCTAACCGATTATGTTTTAAAAAAACCCTCGCACTGTGCGGGGGTTTTTTATTTGCAGATTCAGCGAGCTAAACGCCCAAATAGGCCTGGCGCACACTATCGTCATTCAGCAGATCTTGACCTTTGCCTTCCATAACAATTTTGCCAGTTTCAAGAACGTAAGCACGATTGGAAACTTTTAGCGCCATGCGAGCATTTTGCTCGACCAAAAGAATGGTCACGCCCTCCGAATTCAGTTTTTTTACAATCTCAAAAATTTGCATAACTACCATCGGTGCTAGCCCCAAAGAGGGCTCATCCAAAAGCAATAATTTTGGTCGTGCCATCATCGCACGACTGATCGCGAGCATCTGTTGTTCGCCGCCAGAAAGGGTTCCCGCCAATTGTGAGCGACGTTCTTTCAAACGGGGAAAAAGTACGTAGCATTTTTCCAAGTCTTTTGTGATTTCAGATTTGTCAGAGCGAAAATAGGCGCCCATCTGTAAGTTTTCGAGAACCGAAAGATTCGGAAAAACGCCTCGACCTTCGGGGGACTGAGCCAATCCCAATTTCACGCGGTCATAAATTTTTACCGTTTGTAAGCTTTGACCAGATAACGAAATCTCTCCCTTTGAATCCACCAAGCCTGAAATGGCTCGTAAAGTGGAAGTTTTTCCCGCGCCATTAGCGCCAATCAAGGAGACAACTTCGCCTTGATTTACGTGAAAGCTAATCCCTTTGATGGCGTGAATGGATCCGTAATAAACATTCAGTTGATTCACTTCAAGAATGGGTTTCATTATTGAATCCCTTCTGGGCCTAAATAAGCCTCAATCACCTTTTGTGAGTTTTGAATTAGCACGGGGTTGCCTTCTTCAATTTTTACTCCATGATCAAGAACAATGATGCGCTCACAAATTCCCATCACTAATTTCATATCATGCTCAATCAACAGTACCGTGAGATTAAAATCCTTCCGAATCTTTGCGATTGTTTCCATCAATTGATGAGTTTCATGATGATTCATGCCGGCCGCGGGCTCATCCAAGCAAATAAGTTGAGGCGACGTCGCTAAAGCGCGAATAATTTCTAATTTTCGTTGTTCACCATAGGGTAAGGAACTCGCTAGATCGTTGGCCTTTTTTTCTAGATCAAAAATCGCTAATAACTCGAGCGAGCGCTGAGTGAGTTTCTTTTCTTGTTCGAAAAATTTTTTCAAATGAAGTACGGGCGCGGCTAGTCCATAGGAGATTTGCTGGCAGCCGCCCACTAAAACATTTTCTAGCACAGTTAGTTCTTTAAATAAACGAATGTTCTGAAAGGTTCGAGTCATCCCTAAATGTGAAATTTGATAAGGACGAAGTCCATTGATCACGCGGCCATTGAAAAAAACTTCGCCAGATGTGGGCTGATAAACTCCCGTGAGCATATTAAAACAAGTCGTTTTACCTGAGCCGTTAGGACCAATCAATCCAATCAGCTCCCCTTTATTAATATGAAATGAGAGAGAATCAACAGCCTTAAGACCACCGAATTGAATAGTGATCGAGCGAGCTTCTAGCAATTTTTCACTCATGCTGAGCTCCTTTTTTTTTGAGCCAACCCCAAGGCGAGGGAAGTTCTTTATTTCCCATCAAACCCTTAGGTCGTAAGATCATTAAAAGAATTAAACAAAGCGAATAAATCACCATGCGCAAATCTACACCCGTCATTTGCTGTAAAGGACGAAGTAATTCTGGCAAGGCGGTAATGATTGCGGCTGCCATCAGTGAGCCACTCAAGCTGCCCATTCCGCCGAGCACCACCATAATGACGGCATCCACCGAACGATTGAACGAAAAAGACGCCGGATTAAGATAATTTGAATAGTGCGCAAAAATTGAGCCCGCAATTCCAGCAAAAAAACTAGAGAGCACAAAGGCTCGAACTTTGGCACTGGTGGTATTGATACCCATCGCTTCCGCCGCAATTTCATCTTCACGAACAGAGAGAAAAGCTCGTCCATGAGCACTTCTCATTAATCTCCATATGACAATAAAGCAGACAATCACCCAGAAAATGGCATGGGCATATCCAAAAAGAAATTTACTAAAAGTGAATTCTCCCAAAGTCCAATCGGCTGGTCCTTTAATTCCGTACATCCCGCGGGCTCCGCCAACACTCGGAGTATTTAACAGAATCACACGAATGATCTCTCCAAAACCTAGGGTTACGATAGCTAGGTAATCTCCTCGCAATCGAAGGCTCGGAAGTCCAACAAGAAAACCTGCAATCGCAGCGGCCAAGCCACCACAGCCTGCGTAGATCAAGAAATAAAGAATTTGCAGTGGTCCTTCAGCGGGTGGAATCAAGGTGCTCAGAAATCCAGAGCTATAAGCTCCGACGGCCATGAACCCAGCATGTCCCAGCGAAAATTGTCCGGTAAAACCGTTCACCAAATTCAAGCTCATCGCCAGAATCATATTAATTAAAATATATATTAACGTAAGTTGAATAAAGGCATCAGTTCCAAAATTGATTCCGACACCAATGACGAGAGCACCCAGCAAAGTGAGTAAAGGTATTTTCATTAAACTTTTTCCACTCCGCCTCGGCCTAAAAGGCCTGCAGGTCTAAAAATTAAAATTAAAATCAAAATTCCAAAAGCAAGAGCATCACGGTAAGTTGAAGAGAGATACCCCACAACCATTTCCTCTGAAAGTCCCATCAAAAGTCCGCCCAAAACAGCTCCGGGAATATTCCCAATTCCACCAAGAACCGCGGCTACAAAGGCCTTTAAACCAATCATCATTCCCATCAAAGGCTCGATCTTTGGGTATTTCATACCAACAAGAACTGAACCGACTCCTGCAAGAGCAGAACCTAGCGCAAAAGTAAAAGAAATAATTCGATCAGAATTTACACCCAACATGCTTGCGACATTCATATTGGTACTCACCGCCCGCATCGCGCGCCCCACTTTGGTGTGATAAATTAAGTAGTGCAAAGCAAGCATCATAACAAAAGTAACCAGCAAGACCGCCACATCAAGAACTTTCAATTGAACTCCTAGAAATTCAGTAATGACAGAGTCCTGTAGCACGCTAGGAAAAACTTTTGGATCAGCACCAAAAATCACTTGTCCGCTGTATTGTAACAACAAACTCACTCCAATAGCCGTGATCAAAATATTTAACTTCGGAGCTTTTCGAAGTGGACGGTAAGCGAGCCGCTCAATGGTGAAACCCAAAAGTGCACAACCCGCCATCGCAAAAAATAAAAGAATGACTAACGCCGCTATTCCAGGACGATTTTGAAAGCCCAAAAGCATGGCTCCATAGTAAGCTGAAAAGGCCCCAATCATATAAACGTCAGAATGTGCAAAATTGATTAATTGCAGAATTCCATAAACCATCGTGTAGCCGAGGGCAATCAGGGCATAAATACTGCCCAGACTGACTCCGTTAATAAAATGCTGAAGAAAATCCTGCATTAAAAATCCAATCTCAATTACGGACTAATTGTCGTCACAAATTTGTTCGAGGCCCCTTGCACTTCAACAACCACCGCAGATTTAGTGGCATTGCGTTTTTCATTGATAGTGATACGTCCCGTGACACCCGCGTGATCAGTGATTTTTGCTATTTGGTCACGAATCGCTTGTGCCGTTAAATCGCTTGTTGCAGCCATTGCTTTGTACAAAACTTTCGCAGCGTCATATCCTGCAGCAGAAAGCCCGTCCGGTAACTTATTGTATTTTGCTTTAAATTTATTGATAAACTCGACGGCAACAGGATCTTTGGTTTCATTTGAATAGTGATTAGAGAACACGCTTCCATCAACATCTTTTCCACCAATTTCCGAAAGCTTCGGAGAATCCCATCCATCTCCTCCCATCAATTTTGCTTTCAGACCTAATTCACGTGCCTGTCGAGCAATAAGGCCCACTTCCGTGTAATAACCAGGAATAAAAAGTCCCTCTGGATTTGAACCTTTTAAATTTGTTAATTGAGCCTTGAAATCCACATCTCCAGATTGATAACTGGCGTCTCCTACAATTTCCCCACCCAGCTCCTTAAATTTCTGAATGAAAAAATCTGCCAAACCCACAGAGTAATCTGATTTCACATCCCTTAAAACTGCTATTTTTTTCAGTTTTAAATTTTCAAAAGCAAATTTTGCCATCACCGTCCCTTGAAAAGGATCAATGAAGCAAGTACGGAAAATAAAATCGCCCACTTCTGTCACTTTAGGATTTGTCGAGCTCGGAGAGATCATAGGAATTTTTTTATTTTGCGCAATAGGTGCCGCCGCTAAGGAACGAGAACTCGCCACTTCACCCAAGATAGCTAAAACTTTTTCTTGCTCAATCAAACGAGTCACCACAGAAGCTGCATCCTCAGCTTTGCCTTGATCATCCATTGTTACTAATTTAATTTTTTTTCCTTTAATTCCGCCAGCAGCATTCACTTCATCAGTGGCCAAGCGAATTCCCTCATCAGTGGCTTGACCAAAAGTAGCTTCAGCACCAGTCATGGAACCATACTGACCGATCATGATTTCATTTGTGTTTTTTTTCGTGCAGGCTGATAAGGCGAAAGTCGCAACAATGAATGGCAATAAAAGACGAAGCATATGATTCTCCTTGAGTTTTCAATAACTGATATTTGTCACCCAATTAAGAGTAGAAAGAGAGACCTATGACGTCAAGAAAATGCTAAGAACAAATCAAGTCGAAAGAAGAGAGGCTAGTTTTAGATACTCTTTATCAAGCTCTTTCTCTTTACTAACAGCATCAGAAAAAGGCACTCGCACCACTCGAGAAGACTGGACCCCCATCATAACATCACATTCATTTTCAAGCAGAGTAGTCACTGCAGCAGCTCCCAAACGACTTGCCAAAATTCGATCGCTGGCCGTTGGCGAACCCCCGCGCTGTTGATGACCCAAAATGCAAACTTTTGCATCAAAGCCAGATTTTTTTCTGATTTGTTCAGCAAGGTCATAGGCTCGTCCAGGTTTTTGTCCCTCTGCCGCCACAAGAATGGAACTTTTTTTGCCTCGACTCAAGCCTGACTTAATTTTTTCAATAACTTTTTCTACAGAAATTGGATTTTCTGGAACAAAAATTCCCTCAGCGCCGCCAGCAAGTCCAACGTAAGCCGCGATAAAGCCGGAATTACGACCCATCACTTCAACAATGAACAGGCGATCATGACTGGCGGCTGTATCACGAATTTTATCAATAGCTTCTAAGGCCGTGTTTACTGCCGTGTCGAAACCTATCGTATTTTCTGATCCCCAAATATCATTGTCGATAGTACCAGGAACTCCCACAATGGGAATTTTAAATTCATCCCAAAGCATATGCGCTCCTGTAAAGGAACCATCTCCACCGATGCAAATCATTCCATCTATTTTTTCTGCTTGAATGAAGTCTGCTGCTTTTTCGCGATATTCTTGTTTAAGAAATTCAGGACAGCGACCCGTCTTTAAAATGGTTCCGCCTCGTTGAATAATATTGGCCATATCACGCAAACTTAAAGTTTGAATTTGTTTCTCGAGAAAGCCGGAGTATCCACCAATGACCCCGACCACTTCAAGCTGACTACTTATAGCAACACGAACTGCTGCCCGGATAGCCGCATTCATCCCAGGAGCGTCGCCACCGCTTGTATAAACGGCAATTTTTTTTATTTCTTTAGAAAATTGAGCCATGAATTATTTGAACCGATAAATAGAAAAAAGGCTAGCTTTCGCTAACCTTTTTTTAATTCAGCCAATGTCTTAGGCACTGACGTTTTTCAAACTATTTAACAGTTTGTTTGAATTCTGCACCTGGGCGGAATTTTGGATACCAACCTGCAGGAATTTTGATCGCTTTTCCAGTTTGTGGATTACGACCCATGCGAGCTTTACGTTTTGCTTTTGTGAAAGTTCCAAAACCAACGATTTTAACGTCGTCGCCTTTTTTCACAGTTTTTTTGATATTCTCAACTGTCACATTAAGAATATGCTCAGCTTGAGCTTTTGAAATTTGACCTTCAGTTGCAATTTTTTCGATAAGCTGTTGCTTATTCATTTTCGAACTCCTTGTTCGCTGTTGTTTTAGTCCTTCAAATTTGGACCTTGCTTTGCAATCAAAATGAATTTTTGTTCCTAGGTCAATTATTTTTTTCTTCATCCTCTGAAAATTCTTCTTCAGAGCTAGAATCCGGGAGCGAGGCCACCCGATAGTTCTCCGAGGCCCAGTCACCTAAATCAATAAGCCGGCAACGCTCAGAACAAAAAGGACGATATGGATTTTCAGTCGAATAGAGTGAATCCTTCCCACATTTGGGACATTTTACGAGGCGAGAATTAAGTTCCGGAGAATTTTTATTTTTCATTCTTAACCTCATCTTCATAGAACTTTACTATCAAAAAAACAAGAGGACATGTTTCTGCGGTTAGCCATAAAACACTTTCCGTCCATCTACAAAATCAAAGTTTTACCGCTGTATCAGTGGATTTCGCGGAGCCCAAAATTAATTGAAAAGTGCTAAGGCTCACTAAGATCAGGCAAAAAAAACTCGAAACAGAATAGCCAAAAATTTGCGGTCCTCGAAAATCATCACGAAGACCTTCAATAAAAATCCTACCCATCGAATGCAAAAAAACCCAGAGCCAAAAGACTCCTCCGAGTTTATATTTCTTAAGGATTTTTGTACGAAATTTCAAAAGAAAAATCGCCACTCCCAATTCCCAAAATACCGCATAAAGCTGTGTGGGGTGTCGCCCCTGAATTGCCCATGGAAGATCACAGTCCGCTCCATAACAACAGCCCGATAGAAAACAACTCACACGGCCAAGACCATAGCCAATGGCGCCTAACGGTGCAAAAAAATCAGCCCACTCTCGAAAAGAAAGTTTTTTAAAATATAAATAAAGAGCCGCAACAAGAACTGCCGGAATGGCTCCACCTAGAAAAACAAAACCGCCTAACCAAACATAAAATATTCGCTCTGGTTGCTCTCGATAAAAAGGCCAAGATTCGTAAAAAACATGAAAAAGTCGTGCGCCGATAAAACCTGAGAGCATTAAAATTAAAGAAATATTCAACGCAATTTTTAAATTCATTTGCCGGTGTCGGGAATACCACGGCAAGCAAATAACCAACAGGGTAAAAAGCCAACTCAGATAAACAATGTAGGTAGGTAAAGAAAAACTTTCTGTGAAATTAACTTCAGGCAGCATTTTGACTTGGTTTTTTCTTTCCTTCAAAATACATCAAAATTAACAAAACAAAAACTCCGCAGACGATGGCCATATCTGCAACATTGAAGGCAGGATATGTATAGTTTTCTTTCCAATGAAAATCCAAAAAGTCGATCACATACCTAAAACGCCAGCGATCGATATAATTCCCAACGGCTCCACCAAAAACCGAAGACAATGCAAGAATTTGCTGAGTATCCTCTTCCTTCACACCGCGAAGAATAGCCAAAATAATGAGCAATGCCACTGGTGGCATGGTCAAAAAGAAAATTTCGCGAAATTCAGGATGAGCTTGATTAAGAAAACCAAAAGCAGCACCAAAGTTTCTTACATAGGTGATATTAAAGAACCCTTGCATGATGGGCGCCGACTCGCCCAATTGAAAATGAGTGTGGACGTACATTTTAACCAATTGATCAACCGCAATAATCAACGCCGAAAGAGATACTAAAATCAAATATTTTTTCTTCATGTCAAAGCCTCAATACATTTAGGACAAATTCCGGGATGATGAGCGGATTGGCTGATCTCCGCACTATAAGTCCAACAACGAACACATTTTTCACCATCCGCTATTGCAGCATGAACCTTATAGCCACCTTTGTCTAGAGTCACTTTCGACACGATCAAAAACTCCCGAAGGCCAGAAAATTTGCTTAAGATTTCTAAAGTTTTATCTTCGGCAGAGATTTTAACTTGAGCTTCCAAGCTTGCGCCGATCGTTTTGTTCGCACGCAAAAGCTCCAGCTCCTTTTGCACATCGGTTCGAACTTTCAAAAGTTCAGTGAAGCGCTCAGACAACTCCTGGTTTTTCCATTGAGCGGGAGCCTGTGGGAAATCCAATAAAAAGACGCTCTCTTTTTTATCACCCTTCATGTAAGAGTAAACCTCTTCAGAAAGGAAAGATAAAACCGGAGCCATCAATCGAACTAAATAATCGGTCATGGTATACAAAACTGTTTGTGAACCACGACGTTCTTTTCCATCTGCTTTCCAGGTGTAGAGACGATCCTTAGAAACATCTAAATAAATGGCAGAAAGATCCACCGTAAAGAAAGTATTTAAGGCGTGATAGACTTTATAAAAAGAATACTCATTGTAGGCTTCAGTCACTTTTTGAGTAAGATCATAGAGTCGATCCATAGCCCATTGATCAATTTCTGTTAAATCTTTGTACTCAACCAGATCTTTTTTTGGATCAAAATCATTCGTTGCACCTAAAAGGAATCTCATCGTGTTACGAATGCGCCGATAGGTTTCTGTTACACGCTCTAATTCGGTTTTTCCGCAAGAAAGATCCTGTCCATAGTCCTCATAGACTGACCAAAGACGAAGAATTTCCACACCGCTTTTATTACCCACCTCAATAGGATCAACAACATTGCCTTTTGATTTCGACATTTTAAGACCTTGAGAATCAGTCACAAATCCGTGTGTCACTAGCGCCTTGAACGGTGGCACACCATTGGTTACCATCGATGAGAGCAAAGAGGTATTGAACCAACCACGATGCTGATCGCTGCCCTCCAAATAAATATCGGCAGGCACGCCCAATCCTTCCCGTCGTCGCTGAACGGCCGCATGGCAAATTCCAGAATCAAACCACACGTCCAAAATATCTTTCCCGTGAGCAAAGCCTTCGCTTCCAAAACTGGAATCATTGTTTTCGAATTTTCGTTGGCCGATAAAATGTTCAGGTGGATATTTATAGAAAGCATCGATTCCGCCTTCTTTCTCCATCACATCAGCCACTTTCATCATGATCTCATAATCAGCCAAAGGCTGACCCGTTTTTTTGCAATAGAAAATTGGAATCGGCACGCCCCAAATGCGCTGGCGACTCAAACACCAATCGGGACGATTTTCCATCATGGCTCGAAGACGAGCCTCTCCCCACTCTGGATAAAATTTGATTTGATCAAACGCTTTCAAAGTTTTTTTACGAATTTGAGTGGTCTCTAAATCAAGACCAATAAACCACTGCGGAGTCGCACGGAAAATCAGCGGAGTTTTCGAACGCCAGCAATGAGGGTAGCTATGCTCAAATTCTTTGTAACCCAGCAGGTGCCCCGAAGCTTTGATTTTTTCAACAATCAAAGGATTCGCTTTGAAAATATTCACACCTTGGTATTCTGGCACTTCCGCTGTGTAGGCCCCGTTCGGTCCCACCGGACTCAAAATCGGAAGTTCATATTTCAAACCTACTTTATAATCGTCCGCTCCATGACCAGGAGCCGTGTGAACGCAACCCGTTCCCGCCTCCAAAGTCACATGTGGGCCTAACACTATCAAAGAAGTTCGATTGATAAATGGATGCTGCGCAAGTCCCCGCTCAAGCTCTGCACCTTTAAAATTAAAACCTTCCTTGAGCGTAAGTCCGGTCTCTTTCTCAAAAGACTCTTTCAATTCTTTTGCAATAATCAAATTCTCTGAACCGGCATCAAATACTGAGTAATCAAAATCAGCACTCAGGCAAATCCCCAGATTGGCGGGAAGAGTCCATGGCGTTGTTGTCCAAATCACAAAAGCTGTTGGCTTGGTTGGATTTCCAAGGCGTTTTAAAGTCGCGGCATCTTTCACATCAAACTTCACATAAATTGAAGGAGAACGATGCGGATGATATTCCACTTCAGCGTCCGCCAAAGCAGTTTGCAAAGTCCAATTCCAGTAAACAGGCTTAGTTCCTAAATAAATAGAGCCTGTCTTATAGGCTCGAGCAAATTCACGAACCTCTTCAGCCTCGTAATCAGGAGACATGGTCAAATATGGATTTGACCAGTCTGCCAAAACTCCTAAACGCCGAAACTGCTCTTTTTGAATACTCACCCATTTGTTCGCTTCTGCTCGACAAAGTTCCCGAATTTCTACTTCGGACTTTTCTTTTGCCTTATTCCCAAGCCCCTTCATTACAGCATGCTCGATAGGCAAACCATGACAATCCCAGCCGGGAATGAACGGCGCAGAAAATCCCGACATATTTTTGTACTTAATAATAATATCTTTCAAAGTTTTATTGAGAGCATGACCAATATGGATAGAGCCATTGGCGTAAGGAGGCCCATCTGGCAAAACAAAGGAACGACCTTTGTTTTTTGCTACCATTTTTTGGTAAATAGAGTTTTGTTCCCACTTGGCGATGGTTTCGGGTTCCTTCGCCGACAAATTTCCTTTCATAGGAAATTCGGTCTGTGGAAGACGGATTGTGGTCTTGTAATCAGGAATGAGTGAATTTGATGATTGAGTCATTTGGATAAGCTAGCGGAAGCTCGAAGCTTTGTCCATTCACTCAAGATTTTTCATGCGTTTGAAGCCAAGGGAAATAAGCAATCGAAGGGCCTCTTGGTCCGAACCAAGATTGAATTCACTTTTGACCTCCCGAATCATAGTTTGGGAGCGGACATCAAGATCAAGCCCAGCAATTGGTCGAGTTGCTTCAGAAGGCTTTTCCATGAATTTTTCCACAGACTTTTCCACTGTTTTTTCCACAACTTGGTTCTCATGTGCTGGAGAAAAGTTTCCGCTGACAAAGGGCTTTTCAACTGGTCTATCCCCATGAGTAGCATGGGCAGCATGACCAATATGACGATAGCGATCTTGAGCCTTTTCGTTTTTTGATTCGAACTCTCCCATCAAACCAGCAAGGTTTTTTAGCTCGGCTTTAAAATTTTGAATACTAGGCCGATCAAGAGATTCTTCCCCGTTCATTTTTGCTTTCAAATAAAGACTGACCAAAATATCTGGAGTGATCGCAAGACCTTTGATCGAATCATTCTGATTCTGCAGCCAAGAATACGCTTTAAGCATCGTATCTTTGGTGTACGCCTGTGGAGGAAGTGGATTCATCGTCATGGGGCTGAAAAATTAAGCAATTGTTACCAGACTTTCAAGAATTTTAGTTCAGTGCGCAGGGCAAAAACTAAAAATATAAAGAAAAAAACTCCTTGATTTTGGCAAGGCCACCTTTTGTTCGCCGTTTGCCTATGAATAAAAAAATTACCAATTATTCTGAAAAATCTTTAGCGATGATGCCATATTTTTCAATTTTTCTCAGCAGAGTTTTTTTGGGGATATTTGCGTGCAAAGCCGTCTGGTTAATTCGACCACCAAAAGTTTTTAAAGCTTTAATGATAAACTCTTTTTCGAAGGCTTCCTTTTGCGCGTTAAAATCTAGTACCCCATCTGCAGACGCGGAAACAGTAAAACTCACGGCGCCCTCAAGCGCTCCCTCGTCGCTGTCATTTTCGGAAAAATCAGAGTCCAAGTCATCATCATCATTCAATGCAACACTTTGATTTGCTTGAGCAGAGATGGAAAACGTTTTTCCTTGTTTTTCTGTTTTTTCTTGGACAGCGGCAGCATTTTGTAACTCAACTTCACAAATCTCAGTTCCCGTGGCCGACAGAACTGAATTTGGTAAAGAGGCTAAGGTTAGCCGGCTAGTGCTTTCCATGACAAACATGTGCTCTATAACGTTTTCAAGTTCACGAATATTTCCTGGCCAATCGTGCTTCTTCAAGACCGCCAAGGCATCTGAAGTGATTCCTGTAATACGCTTGCTTTGGGCATCATTGAATTTACGAATGAACATCATAACCATAGAATCTAAGTCATCTTTGCGTTCAACAAGAGAAGGCAAAAGTATAGGAATCACATTCAAACGATAAAATAAATCTTCTCTGAATAAGCCGGTTTTCATCATTTCTTCCAGCGGACGATTGGTCGCTGCAATGATTCGAACATTCGTTGGCACTTCGCGATTAGAACCAACTGGAGTGAATACTTTTTCTTGCAACACACGAAGTAATTTCACTTGCATCAATGCTGGCATATCGCCCACTTCATCCAAAAATAAAGTACCGCCCTCCGCATATTGAAATTTTCCTATTTTGCGCTGATCCGCCCCTGTAAAGCTTCCTTTTTCATGCCCAAAAAGTTCGCTCTCAAAAAGATTTTCAGGAATTGCTGAGCAGTTAATTCCAACAAATTTTCCATCTTTGCGCGAAGAGTTGAAGTGGATCGCACGCGCCACCAATTCTTTACCAGTTCCTGAAGCCCCGCGAATTAATACGGGAGTGTCCACTTTGCTGAGTTTATTAATCATATTAAAGACACGAACCATCTGCTGATTGTTACCAATAATTTTGCGGCCGTTATCCATCATGATTGGCGCAGAGTTCGCAACATTGGAAATCAATTTATTAGCGGCAATCGCACGGTCAATCAAGGCGATTAAGTGTTCGGATTCCACAGGTTTTTGCAAATAATTATAAGCACCGTCTTTCACTGCCTGCACAGCTTGATTGATCGCCGCAAAAGCAGTCATCATAATCACAATTGTGCCAGGATTTAATTCTTTAATTTGTTTAAGTGCCTCGAGGCCATTAAGGCGCGGCATATCGACATCAAGAAGAACAACATCGAAATTGTTTTTTTTCATCTTGTCTACGCCATCTTGGCCATCTTGCGCTTCCTCAATTAAAAATTGGCGAGAAACTTGAAGCGCACCTTTTACTGAGAGCCGTAACCCCTGATCATCATCGACGACAAGTACTCGAATCATAAAACTCCCCACCTGACAATTTTTGACCAATTCTGAATTCATTTTTTTTACAGAGGTAGTTTTACCGTAAAAGTCGTGCCTTTTCCAGTGGAGCTTTCAGCAAAAATAAAACCGCGATGTAATTCAATTAAATACTTCGCCAAATAGAGCCCAAGGCCCGATCCCTTAATCGGAGAGCTTTTTGCATTTTTACTGCGAAAAAATTTCATAAAAACCAGAGGAAGTTCATTCTCAGGAATCCCATGACCATTATCAATAAATTCGATGTTAACGAATCCATCGACTTCACGAGTTCGAATTTTTACGGAAGAACTATCAGGACTGTACTTGATCGCATTCTCAAGTAAGTTGGAAAACACTTGTTTCATGAGTTCTG
This sequence comes from uncultured Bdellovibrionales bacterium, assembly GCA_903926205.1. Taxonomy (GTDB): domain Bacteria; phylum Bdellovibrionota; class Bdellovibrionia; order Bdellovibrionales; family Bdellovibrionaceae; genus CAIYID01. The sequence continues at coordinate 62,053 of CAIYID010000091.1, read as the reverse complement.
GATCAACAGAACTGCTGAATAGTGGCTCTAAATCCGTCGTTATTCTGATGTGTTTGAGTTTAGCCAAAAACTCGTGACGAAGAACCACCTCATTCACCAGTTCATTGATGTCCTTTGCCTCCAAGTGGAGCTCTACGCCTTGATTTTCAATTTTGGCATAATTCAAAATGGAATTAATTGTTCCCAGCAAATCAACAGAAGAAGAACGAATCGTATCGACGGCCTCCTGTTGAGTCGAACTAATGATCACTTTGTCACGAGCAATTATTTCGGTCATTCCTTGGATACGAGCAATTGGGGTTTTTAGATCATGGGAAATCATCGAAATAAAATTCGTTTTCATCTCTTCGACCTGCTGAAGCAGCTTATGCTTTTGATAGTATTCCCAGCTTCGACGATTTTCGATAATCAATCGGTAGGGAATAAAAAAGTAATAGCAGGTAAAAATGGCCAATATCGGGTGGGCCATTTCAATCCAAATTCCCAAAATCCAGAATGAAAACCAAGCTAAAATAGCAAACCCGAGACCTGTGCTGAGTAGAATCAAAATCCCTTTCGTAGGCCGCAGAGAAAGAGAAATCGACAAGGTGAGTGCACCAATTAAAAAAGTCACAAGACTGTCAAACCATTTTGGCAATGGCCGAGCCGCTGAGTTTCGAATGAGTGTATCAAACATATTTGCGTGGAGCTCAGTGGCCGTCATCGTCGCTTCCCGACTGAATGGAGTGGAAACATAGTCTCGCGCACTGGCACCAATATCATCACCGATTAAAACCAATTTATTGTTAAACTTGGTCAAATCAACTTTCCCATCCAAGATATCTTCAAATTTAGTCGTGCTAAAACGTCCTGGAGCAACATAGTCAATGTACACTTGTTGTGAGTCAAAAAGCTCAATGGATCCTCTGATATTTTCAGGCTTATGAATCTCCTGATTAAAAAGCCCAGCCAACTGAGGATGCAGCAGAAGTTGCCCTTGGTAAGAAATCAAAATACGCCGACTGACTCCGTCTCTAGCTAAGATATTTCGATCCGAAGTTTTAGGGCCAGAGCCCACATTAAGTTCACTAAAAGGTGGAATCAGCGTGAGATTTTTTTGCTCTGCGACCATATGCATTGAGTCGGTAAGTAAATAAAAATTATGGACTGACGAGGCCACTTTTGCGAACTCTCGTTGCTCCAGCTCCGTACCGGTCAAAAGTGCATGCTGAAGATCACCATTCGACACTTCTTCTTTGAGAGGAGCAAAAGGGCGAACATACACGACAGAAGCTGGATTTTGTGTTTGTAGTTTTTCAAGAAGTACGGCGTGTTCTTTGAATCCAGGAACGGCTTTAAATCTTTGAACTGTTGCCGAATCGATCAGAACGATTTCAACATGACCTGAAGGTTTTGGCTGATATCGATTCCGAACTCTAAAATCAAAAAAATAACTTTCAATATAATCAAAAGAAATTCCCGTCAGCACCAGGGTGATGAGCAACGCCACAATGACTTGCACAGCACTAAGAATCGCTTTTCGGCGAAAACTGCGGGATTTCTTTGGTTCACCCTCTTTTAACAAGGGAGGAGGCGTTGCCATTAAGTCCCTGTTGGGCGACAGCCGGGATCCGCCGGAGTTTGTGTTGTTGTTTTCAAAGGCTTAATTTTTTGCACATGCACCTGAGCGGCCTCTTTTAAGTTTTTTTCTTCTGCTTTCACATTTTCCATTTCAGGCTCCTGTTTTAATGCTTCCGAATTTTGTTTCATAATTCCACCTTTTTTTGTTTTTAGTCTAAATATCAGCCTAAGATCTGTTCGCCTTCGATGACCTCTTGAACTTGAGTGGACAAACCTCGACTCTCTTCATAATACAGAAGAGAAGTTGCAATCAACTCACGAGTTCGAGAACAAAAATTAGGGTCTACCTGGTGCTTATCACCAGTTTTGTTTTTATGAATATACATACAGCCACCGCCACAAATGGCGCTGGCCCAACAATTTTGACAATTATTTTGCACAATAAGATCTTGGGAATAACCACTCAATTTTTCCTGAAAAAGAGTGGTTCCTTGACCAACGACCTCTTTGCTATCGCCAACAACCCAGGGACAGGTGTAGATCTGGTTGCGCGCATCCACCATTAAAAAAGTCTTCCCAGCACCACAATAATTGTTATTTATCTTCTGAGAATCAAAAACTTGGAAGTACTGATCAAAAATTTTGATTCGACGAAGCTCTTGTTCTCCACCCTTGGCAAACGCAAGAGCACCGACATGGAGCAATTCCTGCGTGAACTCCCAATTGACCTGTTCACGAGTTTCCAAATGATCGTAAGTAAAGTCGAACCATTGGACTGGAAATTCACTGTAAAATCGATAGGCCTTTTCCAAATTCATGTTTTTCGAGCCAAAAACCCCTGAAATTCCCACAGAGCCGATGTTTTTCTTGCTCTGTTTTTTTTGATCCAAAAGGCTTCGCAGTCCCGCAATGATGGAATGAGTAACCCCAAAACCAGCCCGATTCGGTCGAAGCAGATCATTCACCTCTGGCGGGCCATCTAGGCTAATCGTAATATTTGCTTTGATCTTATCGAGAATTTCAATATTTCTCTCAGTAAATTGAGTGCCATTTGTCACAACCACGAACTGAGTTTTAATTTGCCGAACGGCCGCGAACTCTTGCGCGTACTCAGCTAAAAGCAAAATCGCTTCCGGATACAACAAGGGTTCTCCACCCAAAAAAGTCAGCCGGAACTCATCTCCTGGTGATAATTTTCCCATAAAAAACTGAATTTGAGGCAGAGTTTTGTCCACGGCAATTTTTTTCACGGGATCGCCATAGCTCCCATCGCCGCCAGCCGCGCAGTAAGTACAGTGAAGATTGCAGATCTGAGTCACATTGATCGACAGTGCCCGAACTTGATAATTCAACGGCTTATGGCTCTGCTTCTGAGTTTCATCAGCACTCTCTTCGCAGTTGTCATCTGTTTCAAATGACGAGAGTTCTTTCGATTTCTGCTGAGAATTCCACGCGCGAACCTCATTCAGCTTAAGGCCTTGCTCCCAGGCTTGCTCGGACAAACGCGCGATCTCGAGGTTTTTTGTATGAAAACCAACGACTCGTCCCTTAGAAGAGCGAATCGCAATCAGGTCATCAAATTGTTTCATCGAAAATACGGTATCCAAATGCACCTCAGGCAAAGCCGAGGGCTAAAACTGCAAATATGAGGCCAAAATTATTTTGACCCCATATAAAAAAATCTTTTAATTTCAGTAGGTTGCTATTTTGACATATTGAGCCAAAGTGATTTTATTACCGTTTTTTCGAATTTATTTCACTGTCGTCTTAATGCTATCCTAACTTAACTTATCGGAACGTTGCTCTTCCAGTAATATCATCAATTACATCTGCGCTGCTATTCAATTGAGCCCGAATATCCTGTGAAGATACGTTAGTATCAAGACGCATATCAAAATCACGGCTATTCAATGTCGCCTGCATATATTGAAAAGAAGAGAAAAAGTCTGAAACATCTTTCTTTCCATAAGTAATACTGGTTGCTGCTAATTTATCTCCACCGATACTCACTTTTAAGAAAATCATGTCTTCGATTTTGTCTTTAGGAATTAAGGAAACCATCAGTGCTGGACCAATCGCTTCAAACAATTCGAATTCACGAGCCTTCAAATACGCTTGATACTTCTCAATCATCGTCGAATGATCATCCAAAAACACAGCAAATAGATTTGTTACGTCGTTAATGTCTTCTTGCAGTTTTTCTTCCGTTGTCGAAGATTCAGAACTTTCGCCGATACTGGTCTGTGTATGCTCAGAATTAATTTCACTTGCAAATGGATCACGTCTAAGAAGATCCACCAAGCGATCATGAATCTGATTTTTTGAAAGTTTTTCCATGACTCCAATGGCCTCAGGATGAATAACTAATTTTAAACGAAAATAACCGTTTACCAATTTATTTACTTCTTTAAAATTCACTTCAGGGATCAAAGCGGAAGCCGTTGGTACCGTGAGATCAATAAAACTAGTTGCTCGAATATATTTGCTTTTAGTTAAATTTTTATCACTCAAATTTTTTTGCAGAACAATATCGCTTAAAAGGGTGGGAATAACTTTGTCATCTTTAAAATTCGCTCGAAAAAGAGCATCGGTTTCATTTGTCAATAATTTCTGCCAGAGACCAGCCACCCCTTTGAAATTGCTAATGCTTGAGCGTGCTAGATACAACATATCGATAGGATTGTTTTTTGCATCAAAGCCTCGCACCTGCGCGATTGAATTACTGTTATCGATTCGTTTATACCAAATCGGAATCAATATTTTCAATTTACTCTCCAAAAAGGATGAGTGGTAAGTCGCCTCAGTCGTCCCTTTGAAAATGCGATTCACACTACGCTCCCCTGCAGGAAGCGTTTCATCTCTTTTTACTAAAGATTCAGGAGCCTGAACCAAACTCAAAATTCGGTCATCTATACTTGAATGACTAATTTTAAAATCAAAAAAATTGATAGCTTTAAGATGGTGAAGTTGGCTCATGGTCTCTTCGAAAGCCTGAGCGGCTTCTGGTTTTTCAAGATTAAAAATGTAATCAACCATAAAAGTACTTACAGGTTTCTTTTTACTCATATTTGTGGCCCCGCCGAAAGACAATGGATTTATTTTAAACAACTTTCCAAGAGTATTTTCGATCAGTGACTGGCCAAAATTGAAAGCCCCGAGCGGGTCCGTGTTAATCGAACCTCCAAGATCAAGAAGATGCCGAATCGTCACCATTCTCATCCGAACCAATTTAAATTTCATCCGATAGATATCAATCACCATTTGTGAATTACGATTGACGTTGGCCGAGGCATTCAGAGGGATATTGCTCGTTAAAGCAATTGATGAGACGGGACCAGCTGAAAGACCTGTGCCAACTTCAAAACGAACCATTTCGCCCGGTTTAAGTTGATTAAGAGCTGTATCAGCCTTCCAAGGAATTCTGTTTGGTAAATAGGGCAAAGCCTCCACTGCGTTGAGTTTATTATCAAAGACTCGTGAGAATGAAAGCTGAGCACTCATGTTAGCATTTGCACCCACATAATTAGCAACGGTGTCTGCCAAACAAAAATCAATACTGTATTGATCTAAACGCTGATGATAATTCTTCACGAAAGCTGGTTGAACTGTGTAATGATATTTAACATCCAGTGAGGTCGAAGCTTTGTCAGAAATGGAAATTGTTTTATCCAGTAGATTAAGGCCTGTGCCAATTTGAGCCTGCTGCCAAGCTTTAAAAAGTGGACTATCTTCATTCATTGAAAAAAGACTGCCGACACTAGAGAAAACTTTACCCGCTAATGAAGAATTTTTTTTCTTCGGCCCTGACACTTCAATTATAGGACGACTTTCAACAGATGAGTTTTCAATACCATGACTGTTTTCGGCAAAAAGTAAAATCGGTGTCGCTGCCGTGAAAGTTAAAGGAATTAAAATTGTAGCGAATTTTATTGTCATAGCCTCTCCATCTGTTAATACACGAATTCATATATATAAGTGCTGAGCAAGGTACATACCCGGTTTTGAGACATTTGGAGCTAATGTATTGGGTTTAGAGAATGACTTTGTTTTAACTTGAGACATACAAACGTTTATTGGCGACAGTCGTTCAATTATTTTACGCTATTTTAATACAAACCGACTAAAGTCTAGTTCGTTTTCCCCGATAAGCTTGAGGCTATATATAGACATTAATATTGGTGGAGAGAAAAATGGCGAGACAAATATTTTTTCTGACTATTTTAGTGATTGCATCTCTACTCATGTTGTATCAAAACGCCACCTACTTATAATTTTAAACTTTATCTATATGCCGCGCGGGAATAGCTCCGGGATTTTTCAAGCGCCGAAGGCAGCTTATGAAAAATCCCGGTAGCTCTTCCATGTCTAAACTTTAGACAGTTGAATTCAAATAATTGGCAAAATTATTATTAGCAATAACGAACTCTGCTTTTTCTGCCTCGTTAGAACTAATATTTGTGGCATCGACCTTGCTGACTTGTAAAGTTCAGTGGAGGTATTTTTTATGTCACAAGCAAGATCATTCACCTATTTCGCGCGTACGGTTTGTATTATTGCCGCTTTCGGCATGTTGCTCCAAGCCTGTGGAAAACCAAAAAATACAGCCGCCAACCCGAATGCAGCCCGCGCAGGTCAGCAAGGAAAGACTCCAGGAATTGATACTCAATTGCTTGATCTAACAATTCTTCAAGATAATATGAAGATACGACTCAGCAAGGCCACGAAAACAGATAGTGCGGATGGCTCAACCTCGGTGAAGTTCGATTTTACAATTAATGATATACCTATTTCAATCAGTAAAGATAATGAAAAACCTATTTCTGTTAGTGATGCCGTTGCCATGACTGATCCTGATCAAGTCGTGGCTGTCCCGGATCTAAAAGATTATCAGTTGAGTTCTAAAGGTTTTTTTGATTCTCAAAATTATTATTTAATTTTAACACTCTCAAAAAATGGAAAAGAATCTGACCCGAACGCGTCTAAAAAATTCGCCATCGTGATTGGCTCCGACGCCAAAGTTCAGCAAGGTGCTTTATCTTTGGATGATCAAAATCGCACCACAAAAGACTTTTTTATTTTCTTAAAAGATCTTCAATTTTCACCTTCAATATTAACAACGACGAGCGATATTTGGAAGCCCGCAAAAGAAGTAACTTTACAAATCGGAACAACAGACAAACTTAAAATCAATATGAAGGAAGTGAATTTGTCAGACGTTTCTGGCGGTAAGATAACAGCTTCACTCACGCTCAATATTAATGATGTGGCTCAAACAGCCTTCATCGACACAAACCACTTATTGAATGCTCATACAAATGTATTAATAGATATTCCTTTAATCTCAAGCTCACTGAAATACAAAATGCACATGGAAGGATACATTGATCCAACGTCTCCTTCTGAATATTATATGGCCGTGACTTTATTCGCCCCTGATGTTGATCCTAAAACAATAATGCCTCAATTTGGCATTATTTTCAAAAGTGGTAAAGATTCACAAAAAAATGGCTCTTTTCTTATCTTAAACTCAGGAAGCGGAGCGCTCTCGAGTGATCGTTTAATGAATATTTTAAAATCTAAAAAATCACTGATCGACAACCCCTCTCAGGGGCTTCCCGCAACCCAATCTGTGGCTCCGTCTTCGGCAGAGGTGCCAACCACCGCCTCCGTTCCTCCCGTGGCGCCAGCCGCGGCCATAACAACTAACGATGGTGCTGCAGATTCGTCCGTGACTAAAGAAACAAAATAAAGTTAAAAGCGGAGATATGCTAAAAAATCGTATTGAAAAAAATTGGAAAAAAATCAAAGCCTGGACTCAGCAGCAAAATATCGAAGCCTTTAGACTTTACGATCGAGACATCCCTGAGTTTCAAGTCATTGTTGATCGCTACAAAGATCACTTTGTCATCTACGATAAAACTGATTTCTACATAGATCAGGGAAAAGATATTAAATCACTCACCTCCAAAGCTTTAGTGGAACTGTTTCAGGTCTCACCAGATCTTCTCATTTGGAAGTCTCGTGAACGACAATCGGGATTACAGCAATATGAACGCCTCGCAGAGACAAATAAAAATTTTATAGTTCGTGAAGGTCCTGCTTATTTCAGAGTGAATCTTTGGGATTATTTGGACACCGGTCTTTTTTTAGATCATCGGCCTATAAGACAAAAAATCTTTAAACAAATTCAAGGAAAAAAGTTATTAAATCTTTTTTGCTACACGGGCTCCATTAGTGTATGCGCAGCGCTGGGCGGTGCCAAAACGACCAGTGTCGACATGTCCGCTACTTATCTTGAATGGGCAAAAACAAATTTCGAGCAAAATCAGATTAATTTAAATGAGCATGAACTTATTCGGGCAGATGTCTTGTCTTGGCTGAGTGAAGACATCGGCTCGACGAAGTATGATTGTATTTTTTTAGATCCGCCCACGTTTTCAAATTCCAAAAGAATGGAACAAACTTTCGAAGTTGAAAGAGACCAGGACTTTTTACTCAGGACTACAATGAAAAAACTCGATTCAAGCGGAATTCTTTATTTTTCAAACAATAAACGGAAATTTAAATTAGACCCTAAAATACTTAACGACTTCCAGATCAGAGATATAACAAAAGAAACTATCCCGCGAGATTTTCACGATCAAAAAATTCATCAATGTTATGAGTTTCGTTGGAAATAAGAAAGGCGTTCTTAGACGCCTTTCTTTTATTCACCTTTCATTTTTAATTCTCTTTGAAACTTCCCTTATCTTTTCTTCAGCTCGCTGATTCAGCCCCCTCTTCCCAAGAGGTAAAATCGTTTTTCCACTTTTGAAAGGATTTCCAACGACGTTTTCTATGTCTTCCTGTTTCACGGTCTTTGGATAGCGCTCTTTGAAATATTTCTGCCGCCCGATCTGTTACTAAGGCTAATGCTTGATAAAGTGATTCAGCTCGTTTTTCAAGAATCAAAGGTTTATGTCCATTTCCTGCAAGCATCAATTTCGCTGAGAAGAGACTTGCTCCAGAATGTTCATTGGAGTGTTCACGACTCACTATGACTGTTGCCGCCATCCTAGCAAGTTCAGAAAACTTGCTAATCGTCTTTTCAATTCTCTCAGTAGTTACTTCCCTTACTAATTCAGATTTTTTGAGATTTTTAAAAACGACTTTTACCATTTTTTTCCTCCTTCGACTTTCCTGTTAACTCCAAGAAAGTTTCTTGAATAAATGCTACTCCTCTTGTTTGAAGTTGGCTTATTGATTTGATGAATTTTAGCTATTAAAGATATTAATGATTCATTTAGGCTTAAGTTTAGGCTGAGTTAAGTCACTTAATCGACTTGATAATGCGATGAAGATATTTCAAATCAATTGTGAAGATTTTCTTTGTCGAGCCAATATGTCTCAAAAATTATTTTGTTTTGCGTTACTGGATCCAGATAAACTTCTCCATTTTGACAGTAAATTAAACCGGGGAGATATTAAATTTAACAAGGAGAGTGTTATGGGACAGCTCAAGTTAATATTCGGGTGCTTGTTAATTTCCTTTTTTGGAAAAGCCGCACAGATAGAAAGTTCTAATGACTCAGAAAAAAAGCTCGGTCAAGAGCCTGCAGGAGGTGCTATCACTCAAAATTGCACCAACGCAATGGGACTGAGTATTGAAAAAACAGCTCATGATGCTTTCTTAAAAACCCCTGGCCTTAGTGAAAAACAAAGAGGGAAATTATCTGAAATTTTAAAAAGCACAATGAGGGAAGCTGGAAAAATTAAAATGGAAATCGCTGCTCAAAAGGTCGATTTTTTTGCTTCCATCACTGAAGAAAAGTTGGACAATGCTAAAATTAAAAAAATAAAAAATAAAATTGTCGATTTGGACAACAAGCGTTTAGCTATTATGCTCAATTCACTTGAGGATGTGCAAAAAATTATTGGCAAAAATCCTGAGGCAGGAAAGTATATTCGAAATATTATGCGCGAGCATTTTCCGCCGAATGATCGTTTACAATGAATGATCTGTAAGGAATTGAATTAGATTCGTCCAGTCATGGACTAAAAGAATTAGGTACGGGACCACCGTTAGAATAGTGATCCAGTATCCTTTTTTTAAATTAAATAAAATCTGAGAACATAATATTCCAAAAACAATGGGTACCAAAAGAAACAGCGCCAAGCGGGTCCATAAATTTGCAAACAAAAGAAGACCACAAATCACTTCAATCGTTTTGACCGTTGGAAAAATTATGCGAGTAGCAAGAATAGCTTCCACAAACTTTTTCATTTCAGCACTTTGAGCTGGTGGAGGTAAAAAATGAAAAAACCCATCAAGTCCAAAAAATAAAAAATTGGCGGCAACCAAAAATCGGGAAATTTGCAAGACTGTTTCATTCATAAGGTCTCAATAGCTCTGATTTCTTTGGTTCGTCACCTATTTTTTGCTGATTTTATTTGCCCACTCAGTACTCCGCTGAGATCATCTAAAACTATGCATATTGAAGTGAGTCAACTTAATATCTCAATGGGAGATTTCAGTCTTCAAGTTCCTCAATGGAGCTTGCCGAGCAACAGTCATTTATTGTTTGAGGGGCCTAGTGGCTCCGGCAAAACGACTTTCCTGCATTTGTTAGCAGGACTTCTTCCCTTTCAAAATGGCGAGATTAAAATTAGTGGGGTCAGCATCAAAAACCTGAGCGGGCACGATCTTATTCAATTTCGCCGAAAAAATTGCGGAATTATTTTTCAAAAGATTCATCTGCTACCGCATTTAACTCTTATAGAGAATATTCTTCTTGGATGTCAAAACGCCCACCAAGCTAAACAAATCGACAAATTGACAGAAAATTTACAGCTCACCCATCGATTGAATCATTTGCCTTCAACCCTAAGTCTCGGTGAAACACAAAGAGCCGCCGTCGCCAGAGCTTTAATTTCCGAGCCCTCTCTGCTTTTAGCTGATGAACCTACCTCTGGTTTAGATGACGCTAATGCCGAGCGAGTGATGCAACTCTTAGTGAGTTCTGCTAGAAACAAATCTCTGATTGTCGTATCTCATGATGCGAGAGTAAGAAAATTTTTTGAACAAAAAATCGATTTTCGGGAGATTCTTAAATGATCAACCCAATAAAGATGGCTTGGTTGCACTTAACAAGAAAGAAACTCCAAAGTATCGTGATGATTATGTCTTTAGCCATGGCACTCACAGGCTCTGGGCTCTTGTTACGACTTTATCAAATCAGCGAAAGTCGCTTTAATAATATGGCCACGAATATTCAAATCGTAGTTGGTCCCAAATGCGGAGGGATTGAAATTTTATTAGGAGCGCTTAACTTGGAAGATCGCTGCCAGTTTGCGCTACCGCTCAATTTGTTTGAAACACTCAAAAACGGAACCGATCTGCGTTTTGAAGATGGCGCAGTGATTTCCTCAGCTCAAATCACGAAAAATGTAATCCCCATGTTGCAAGTAGGACATTTTCAGTCTTCAAAGGTGATCGCAACGGACGAAAGTTTTTTTCGAATTTTGAAACTGGAAAGTTCAGCAATAATGAACTTCCCCTCGGATAACGGCCTACTTATAGGCGCCAAAGCCGCCGAGCTTTATCATTTGCATACCAATGAGAACGTTGAAATTGAATTGCGCAATAATAACAAAAAAGTTTCTCTTAAAGTTGCTGGAATCCTACCGGAGCAATCTTCAGGTTGGGACTATGGCTTCTTTCTTCGAATGGAAAGTGGCTGGGATCTCCTTCGTCAAAGCGGGTATGACCATCCTATTTGGCATAATAAAATATTAAGTTTCTTTTTGATTCAGATGCAGGAAAAAGGTTTTTTGCCGCTGAAGTCATTAATCAATGATCGCTCAGTGGCCCAAATCATTTGGGTCAATGAAGAGAAAAAAAACTTGGAAGAATTGTCTGGCTCGGCCGGGAACTTGGGCCTTGCCATTATTGTCGTTATTTTGTGTCTGGCAGGTTTTTCGATTTTTGGCATGATGTCGATTCGTTCTGAAGGACTCAGGGTATCAGCTGCAACGTTAGAAGCCATTGGCTTTCAGCATCGTTTTATTTTTACTTGGATGATATTAGAATCCGTTATTATCGGCTTATTCTCATCCACTCTGGCCGTGGTGCTTGAGTTCATTAGCTTCGCCATTCTTAAAAATATGCTGAGCTCTACCTGGCTTATTCCTGCTCACCAAAGCTCGGGAAGTTTCTGGATCCTAATTCTTTTTATTCAAGGAATTGCCTTCTCATTAATAGGATCGGCATCTTCTATTTTGCAATTGGTTCGAGTGAGTGTTCATCAAGAGCTTAAATCTGGTTAAAAAAGCTTGATGAGATCTTCATAAACTTTCACAAAGGATTGAGCTGCGGCTGGCAAATTTTCTTGCCAATCTTTATGAGCATTATCATCAGAGCCATCAGTGATGTACTTCACAGAAACAAAAGGGATTTTTTCAAACCAGCAAATTTTTGCCAAAGCATAGGCTTCCATATCTACAACATCACAGGGCACCACGGAGGCTTGCGTTTCAAATTTATCGCCTGTGCCACAAATACCTGTAGGCAAATGTGATAAAAATCGCGGCACCTCTAGCATCAATGGAGTATTTTCGAAGGGAGTCTCTCCATGTGGAACCCCCAAGGCTGATACATCCATGTCTTTCTGCACAAATGCGCGACACTCCACAGTCGAATGAGTGGGCAAAGTAAAACTTCCGGCGGTCCCAAAGTTAAAAACTGCCTTGATCGGAAAACCTCCGGCTTTTCGCAAGGTCATATTCTTTGTCAAATGATAGGAAGCATTCACTTTCCCGAGTCCCGTGTAAACGACTGAAATTCCTTTGGCTTCAAAAAGGCCTTGGGACTCTTCTTTCATCGCCATGACCACTAAAAATGGAGTGTTCAAATTATTATCCTCTCTTGATTATTTGGACTAGTATCATATAAACCAGGGTAGAACAATAGAGCTCAAGATCAGTAAGGAAATCATTTCAATGGAATTTTTTGAAGTTATCAATAAACGTCGCAGTGTACGCAACTACACTTCTAAACCTGTTCCAAAGGAAGTCATTTCCAAAGCTTTGGAAGCGGCGACCTTAGCACCTAACTCTTCTAACACGCAAACCTGGGATTTTTATTGGGTCAAAACTGCCGAGAAAAAGAAAGCTTTGATTAAAGCTTGTTTGAGTCAGCGTGCTGCACGAACAGCACAAGAGTTGATTGTCATCGTCGCAGATCCAACTCTTTGGAAAAGATCCAATGAAGCTCTTCTTCAATACACTGACGAAATCAAAGCTCCTCCGTCGATGAAGATTTACTACAAAAAATTAATACCTTTCATTTACAGTGCGGGAATTCTCAATGTTCTTGCTCCATTGAAATGGATGATTGCTAACATTGGAGGTCTTTTCCGACCGATGCCTCGTGGCCCGAATACCAGTAAAGATATTCAAACCGTCTGCATCAAGTCAGCCGCCTTGGCTGCTGAGAATTTTGCTTTAGCAATTTCAGCGCAAGGCTTTGCCACCTGCATGATGGAGGGCTTTGATGAATGTCGAGTGCTAAAAATTTTAAAAACCTCTTGGTCCGCACGAATAGTGATGGTGATTTCTGTCGGGGAAGAAGCTCCCGATGGAACAATGGGGCCAAGATTTCGCCTACCTACGAACTTGGTTGTTCACGAAATCTAGGTTCAACGCGAATTTGCAACTGGCATTGTGGGCAAATCACCTTGAGCGGCCAATTGAAGGAAACCTTTGGTGCCTTTTGCTTTGTTTGACAGTTAGGACAAGGGATCTCTCCCACCAAAATTAAATATGGTTTCTTTAAGGTAGAAAAAAAAGAATAAACTGCTAAGCAAAAAAAGCTCGGCACCAAAAGAAGATGAGCGGCAGGAATTGGTACTGAAATCACCATCAAGAAAAAAAAGAAAGCCCATTTTTTCAATGCTTTCTGTAATCGCTCCGTCGAAGACAACGTCTTTATGTCTACTGAAAATTCAACTTTTTTATCCAGATTTGAACTTAAGATAGCTAGAAGAATCTGAGACCTTTTGAATCTTTCAATCAAACTGTTCCCTCTCTAAAAATAAAAAATATCGCCCCTAAAATACAAAAACCTGCCCAAAGAAAATTCCAGGTGGGTTTGACTCCCATGTAAAAAACAGCAAAACCACAAAAAACTATGAGAGTTATAACCTCTTGAATAATTTTTAATTGCGGCAAGGTAAATAAATTGGAGCCTAGACGATTCCCGGGAACCTGAAAACAATATTCAAAAAAAGCAATTCCCCAACTGACAAGAATCACAATCCACAAGGGTTTGGAGCCCAAATGCTTGAGGTGACCATACCAAGCAAAAGTCATAAACACATTTGAAATACTGAGTAGTAAAATGGGATACAGGTAGTTCATTTTTAATCTCGTCCGCCCTTGAAATGACAAGAGTCCTATTTTCTTAAGCTACAAACGAGATTGAAGACTCGTCAAGCTATGAACGAAACACGGTCCAATTAGCGAAATGCTCCGGTGGATTGATGTCGTACAGCCAAGGAAAATCCATTAAAATCCAATTTCTAACTCCACGACCACGGGCGACCACTCGAATTGGTTTTTTAAGAGCTAGGTCTTGGAGTTTTTTGATGATTTTATAAACATCGTCTTTCGAGCCAAAATCATAAAGAAAATAAAGATCGGCGGGCTCTAATTCAAAATCTGGCGCAGCCAGATCCGCTTGCTTCATTCGTGCAAAGAAAAAATTCCATTTTTTGAAAATTCGATTTCCTTCATCCACTCTTTTTTGAACGTACTCATAACCCACAAACTTTATCTGAGAGCACAGACTTGCTAGTACAATTCCCATTCGTCCATATCCAGCTCCTAGATCTAGCCATAATTCCTCTGGCTGAGGTTTTAGGTGTTGGACCATTTCGACAATTTCAGAATAGGGAGTTTGCAGAGTTTGCAAATCGAGGCCATACCAAAATTGACGGGGACTAGAAAAAAGCGTTTCATGATTCGCTTCAAATAAAACATCTTCAATAGGATCACACTCATAGCCTAACAAATCATCCAAAACTTTCGCTTGTTTTTTCGCCGCCGCATAATCCACAGGTACAATTTTTAATTCCTGCAGAATTTGTTCGATAGAATTTGTCTTCATTAGACCTCACAAAGGTAGCGCCGAACTTCGGTCGAAAATAACTGCCCGCCTGTATCGATATCCAATTGTCCTTGTTGGTGCAAGACTGACCAACGATTATTTTTTACTAACTGGCGTTCCATGCTTTGTAAAAATTTTAAGTCCAAAGCGTAAATTTGAATTTCACTTGCTCGATGCACGTTATTGGCACGAATTTCTTCGACTAGCACTTCCGCACTTTTGTAAGTATACACCACTACTTGTCGAGCCGCCTTGCTTGCTTTATGAAGTTTGCGCGCAGAAGGATTTCCAATTTCAATCCATAAATCGATAGCACCATGAAGGCCGAAGGCTCTCAATGCAGGGCTTTCGGGATCGCCCAGTCCCACCGGTGAGAATTCAAGATCTTCGCGATAACTGAGAGCAAAGGCTAAAGTTCGACTCAACAAATAAGGGATCGCTTCTGAGGGATGTTGGGCGACTCGGAAGTCCAATGTTTGATAAATTCCCCGGTCGACATCCGATAGTTCCAGTTGAAAATGATAAAGCATGGAAACACTCCTCGACCAATATGTTGAGCTCTTAAATGGCAGCGGGTTGAATACCTTTAGATTTTGATTGAAGCATCAGTTTTCCTTGCTCTATCCAATAAAATTCCACCGTTTTCGAAAGAAGCATGTCTTTTCTTTTAAAGACCTGAAATGGTAACTTTTGCTGACGGACTTCCCGCACAATTTGCTCATACAATTCATCGGAAATTTCCAACTCCGCTTGATGTAATTTTCCGCCTCGGCCAAAGGGAAGAAACTTATACAGATGCCAAGCATGTATAATTTTTTTCTCCCCTTCTTGTAAGGTTCGCAAGTATTCGCCTATTTTCATGACTTCTTGCTGATTATTTTTAGTGATGACTGTTGAAATCGTGACGGATCTCCCAGCGTCTTTAAGTTGACTCAAGGTTTTCGTGACAATTTGCAAATGCCGATTTTGAAAGGAACGAAGCTTGTTATGTACCTCACTCGTCACACCATCCACTGGAATCACCCAGCGATCCACAAAGTCCCATTGATCAAAATCAGCCGGAAATTTAATGGCATTAGTTCCCACTTGTGTACGCAATCCCAACTCACTTGCATATTGCAAAATTTTCTTTAAATCATAGGGCCAAAAAAAAGGCTCACCGCCACCAAAAATCGCACTCGCGAAATTTCGGCGTTTCAAGTCACGCAAAAGCCCCTGAGCAACTTCAAAAGTCATCGTGCCCATTGAATCCTCTGTGACACAGAAGGAACAGGTCATATTACAACGGGGTTGGAGCATTAGAACTCCATGCTGAGGACTTTCTACAATCATTTCAATACTCCCGGACGCGAAAGATGGCCTTTTTTATCGAGCCCTGTGAACCTGCAACAATAGAATATTCGGCAGGTAACTATTGGTCAAGGAACACAAACCGCCGCAGACCACCAGCGATTTCTCTTTTGAGATTTCACAGTTGAGATTTCTCTATGGAGATCTCCCGAAAAGAGCTAAGATGCTTCAGTTCACCCACTCTTCGAATAAGGACTTCATTTATGAATTCATTTTCTGATTTTGGTCTTCTAGAGACTCTTCTTAAAACCCTTAAAGAAAAACGCCACTTCAAGCCCACGGAGATCCAATGCCAGACGATTCCGTTGATGATGAGTGGACAATCCGTCGTCGGCGTTTCTGAAACAGGAAGTGGGAAGACTCTGGCCTATGCCTTGCCAGTACTTCATTTATTAAAATCTCTTGAAATCGAAGGCGATCCCGTTAAGAACGAAAACAGCCCTCGAGCCGTAGTGATGGTCCCGACACGGGAGCTTGGCGAACAAGTCTCAAAGGTTTTTAAAACTTTCACTCATGATACTCGATTGAGAGTTCGCCCCGCCCTGGGAGGTATGACTTTTGAACAAGCTCGAAGAAATACAGCCGGAGCCTTTGAAATTTTACTTGCGACACCCGGACGCCTAGTGGAATTGATGAAACGAAATCTAATTGACCTCTCAGATGTTCGAATTTTTATCTTTGATGAAGCCGACCAAATGATGGATCAAGGGTTTTTACCTGATTCAAATTTTGTTGTTGAGGCCTGCCCAAAGGATATGCAAATGGCGCTCTTTTCGGCAACAGTTTCGACCACCGTTCAAGAATTATTAAACAATCTATTTTCTTCAGCAGAAGTGGTCAGGAGCCAAGGAAGTGGCAAAATCGTTTCTAGTCTTGTAACAAAAAATCTGATCGTTGAAGACGGTAAAAGATGGCCACTTTTTGAAAAAGTTCTTTCTCAACGAGTGGAAGGGGGAACAATGGTTTTCACCAACACCCGCGAACAATGTGATAAATTAGCCAAAGAACTACTTGATAAGGGCTTTCAATGTGTCATTTACCGAGGCGAAATGGAAAAAAATGAGCGTCGTGTAAATTTAAAAAAATTCCGCGAAGGAAAAATTGATTTATTAATTGCAACAGATTTAGCTGGCCGGGGTCTTGATTTAGAGATTGTCGGCAGAGTCATCAATTATCATTTACCAAAACAAATGGAGAATTACCTGCATCGTGTCGGTCGAACCGCTCGTGCCGGTCGCAAGGGCCTAGTCGTGAACCTTGTCACCGAGAGAGATCAGCGCTTGATGGCTCAACTTCAAGGAAATAAGCCTAAAACAAGTGAAAAAAAACCGGCTCAGGCTCAAAAAGCACCATTGAGTTCAAAAAATCGCTTTAAAAAATCAAAACCGAAAACGAAGTCCTTTTAATTTTAAAGAAATCTCTGATATTCTAAAAATCATTCACAAACTAAAAAGGAGTTTAAAATGGCCAAAGGCGATAAAAAGACTAAAGAAGGAAAAGGGAAACCAAAATTAACAACAAAAGAAAAACAAGAAAAGAAAAAAGAAAAATCTAAAAATAAATAGTTCTAACTGATTATTTATTTAAGAAAACATGGGGCCATCCGTTAGTTATTTCAGATTGTCCCATGTTCAAATAATGGTTCAGGCGGCCATTCCTTTTGAAGCTAGATGCTTGGCAAATTCTTTATCAACTTTCAAAATATGACTCAATAGCCAATCTTTGAGAAACTTCATCAGGTCCATAGTTATCATCATTTTTTTGGCTTTAAAATTTTCTTGGAAAGCAAAAACCTCTTTTTTTAATTTTCGATGTTCTTCTAAGTGTGCTGTCGCACCAGGATACGCAGAGGCTTTCATCAATTTTTCTTCAAAACCAAAATGATTTACGGTGTAGTCTAACAAACAATCAAGAATTGGCGCCATTATCGCGTCGCCCTTGCCTGCCTTCATCGCATCATGAAGTTCATTGATATAATTTATCAATTCCTGATGTTGAGAATCAATTCCCTCGTGTCCTACGCTCAACTCTTTTGACCAAGTCATTAGTCCCATAAATGATGTCTCCCAAATTTTAAATTGTTTATCAACTGCTAGTAATTATCGGATGATCTTCGAAAATTTTAAAGGGCTTACTTAAGTATAAAAGGCTTCATTGTGAGACGCTGTCTCTGCAAGAGACTAAATGACTGCGCTTATGCGGTAAAACTCTCCTGAACAAAAGTTGAGACTATTTTTTTTAGAAAACATTGAATTCCCAACCAAGCCTTGCCATGAAGGACATTGAGGGCAGCGGATTAAGATTTTCTCCAAAGATCATTCGACCCTCGACCGCAGTAAAAAGAGATTTTGCTATATTAAAGCGCAATCCAAAACCACCAAACCCAGTCATATAAACACGACTGCTGGCTGAAGAACTCAATCCTAGCAAGGTTGTTGTCACACTCTCTTCATAGCCACCCAGGCCCATTCGCAAATAAGGAGCACCTATAAACCATTCACCTGCTTGCCAGGCTCCCGTCACCCAAACGCCCTGGCGCAATCGACTCAAGCTTAACGACGCTTGTCCGGTAGTCTCTGCGGGAGATTGAAAATACTCAAGACCGCTGAGAAAACTCTGCCAGTGATATTCACAAGAAATATCCATATAGATTTGAGGAGCAACACTCTGATCCATCCCCTGCTCCAACCGTTCTTCCGCGGCCCCTGATATGAGTACTTCAGCGTCTGCCGTCGAAACAACCAATTGCAGCGAAAAAAATATTGAACATAGCAAAAAGAGAGAACTGACTTTTAAAAAATTCATTGAGTCACATTGGTGTTAATTTTTAATTCGGGCAATTCATCCTGAATCAATTGCAAGGGTCGAACAGGGTTTAAATATTCTGTCGACTTCGATGCGATAAATTCTTTTTGAAATTTTCCCACAGCACGAAAAATTCCTTGAGCTAATTTTTTTCGCGCAGTGTTTTCTGAAACCCCGTGAGTTGTTACCTGATTCTGAACCGCTTGCCAGAGTCGATTGGCGTAAATTGTGCCAATTTGATAAACGGAGGCATCAAAATTCATTGAGTTCGAGCTTCGCTGAGTCTTCGCTGCTAGCTTCTGCAATTGGTTTGTGGATAAGAAAAAATCAGTCCAAACATAATTCAAATTTCGAGTCGTGTATTCAGCGGCTGATCGCTGCACAAAATTATCATCACCTGAATAAATCCAACCCCATACATCAGCCAGTCCCTCGTTCAAGGCCCTCAAAACATAAGCGTGATATTGGTCGCGAACCAGCGCCGTTGCTGTCGCTCCGGCGTCTTTTGCTGGTGCAAGAGTCACTGAAGTTAAAGAGTTTTGACTTTCTGTTCGCAACAAAACAGGCAAACCCATGGCTTGCAAAATTTTTGTCACAGGATGAATATTGGCCTCGGAGAACGGATAGACTGACCCGCTAGGTTTAATAAATGTTTGAAAAAACAAACTGTGAAAATGTTCATGAGCTATCACCCCGGCGTTCACAGAAAATGGTAGATCTGAAAGTGTGTAGGGCAAAAACAAATAGGCATCGTATTCACCCGTGTACATTGCATTGTCTGATCCGACTTGGCCGGTCGACTCTTTTTCCTGAACGTCCACCGCAACGGTCTGCTGACGAGGCCAATGAGCGATGTTTTTATCAACGCCAAGCTCTTTATCCAAATCGGCTAATTTTTCAAAATGAGCATAAAGAGTCAAAAGCTGAGAACTTAAATAATCTTCCGGAATATAAGTTCCATCATTAGTTCTCATCGTTCGAATTTTGGGCTGAGTCCCTATTAATTGTCCATTCGCAGTTCCAGGCTCCATCAAAAAGCGCGCGGCTTCTCCTTGAAGCGTCACCATGTTTTTTATGGTTTTTAACGTTACATTTTGTAAGCTGTAGGTACCATTGCTGTACCAAGGAATTTGCACCTGCACTGTGTCGGGGTTTTTATCATGAGTTTCCGCCGAGCAACCCACAAAAAGTGCGAGCGGCAATAAGAATATCAAAATGGTGAATATCGGCTTGATCAGTGACTGCAAAATCAAATGATGAAATCCTTGCTTCACTTGCTCTCCTCGCATACAAAAAAGACGGCTTTTTTTAGCACCTGCTCAAATCTCCGGAACCTTATCAAAAATCGGAGGTTTTATCTATATTCAGGCTGCTAAATCGGCGAATTTAAGGAAACAAAAATGGATCATGAAAAAATTACCGCAAAACTGAACCCTGCTCAAAATGTAGCTGTACAAACTTTAGACGGTCCACTTTTAATTTTGGCCGGAGCGGGCTCTGGAAAAACCCGAGTGCTCACTCAACGAACCGCAATGCTCATCGCCACTGGCAAGGCTTCGCCTTCAGAAATTTTAGCCGTCACTTTTACCAATAAAGCGGCAAAGGAAATGGAATCAAGAATCTTCAAAGTGCTCTCTGAAATTGGCTATCCCATTCGAGAGCCTATGTGGATTAGTACTTTCCACAGCTTCTGCACAAGAGTTCTTCGACGTCATATTGATCTTTTAGAGTACAAATCGTTTTTCAGCATTTACGACGATAGCGATCAGCTTTCACAAATTAAAAAAGTTATGGCGAGTCTCAATATCAGCGATAAAGTGACTCCCGCTAAATCTTTTCGGCATCGAATCAATTCAGCTAAGATGCTTGGTCTTTCCCCGCAAGATATCGAAAAATCCACCAAGATTTTTTTAGATAAAAAATCAATCGAGGTTTACGCGCTTTATGAACAGGAAATGAAAAAAGCCAATGCCTTGGACTTTGGTGACTTGTTAATGAAAACGTTTGATCTTTTTCGAAGCTACCCTGCAATTTTGGAGCAATACCAAGACCAGTTTAAATACATCATGGTTGATGAGTATCAAGATACGAACCACATTCAATATTTACTCGTGCAAATGCTAGCCAAAAAACACCGCAATTTATGCGTGGTGGGGGATGAAGATCAAAGCATCTATTCTTGGCGGGGCGCGGACATTCGTAATATTTTGGATTTTGAAAAAGATTTTCCAGAAGCCGTTACTGTTAAACTAGAAGAGAATTACCGCTCTTCTCACAATATTGTTCACGCCGCTACGATGGTGATTAAGAAAAATAGTGAACGAAAAGATAAAACTCTTTTTACCAACAATCCTCCAGGTGATTTGATTCAAATTCGCGAAGAACAATCTGAGTATGATGAAGCCCGCTTTGTTGCTCGCTCGATTCAAGCGATGGTTAATGAGGGTGAAGCGAGCCTTTCTGACTTTTCGATTTTTTATCGCACCAATGCTCAGTCACGCGTTTTGGAAGAACAGTTGCGTACGAATTCTATTCCCTACCAAATTGTGGGTGGTGTTCGCTTTTACGAACGTATGGAAATTAAAGATATTTTGGGCTATCTCAAATTATCAATCAATCCCTCCGATGATATGGCCCTGAAACGAGTCATTAATGTACCCGCTCGCGGGATTGGAAAAACGACTGTGGATCGCCTCGAAGAGCTTTCGGTTCAATACAAATTGAACCTGCTTGAAACTATCAACAAAGTGATCAATGAACGTGAATTCAATGCAGGCACCACCTCTAAACTTCGTGGATTTTTAAGTCTCATGGAAGACCTGCAAATGCAGGCCAAAGAACACAACTTACTCGATTTTTATCACTTGGTGCTCGAAAAAACTAACTACCTAGCAAAATTAAAAATTGAGGAAAGCTCCGAGTCTGACTCCCGCATCGAAAACTTGGAAGAGTTCAGTAATGCCATGGACGAGTTCATGAAAGAACGCGAAGATGCCACTCTCTTAAGTTTTCTTGAGGAGATGGCTTTGGTCTCCGATGTGGACTCCATGAACGGTGAATTGGCCGGAGTGACCATGATGACTCTTCATGTGTCCAAAGGATTGGAATATCCTTGCGTGTTTATTGTGGGGCTCGAAGAAAATCTTTTTCCTTCAGCCATGTCGACCGAAGATGATGAAAAATCTGAATTGGAAGAGGAGCGCAGACTGTGCTACGTCGGTATGACTCGCGCTCGCAAGAAATTGTATTTGACCTACGCGCGCTCCCGAAGAGTCTGGGGTCAAGAGCAATTCAATCCACCTTCAAGATTTTTAAAAGAACTCCCAAAAGAGCTCACGAATTTTACTACGGCCTCAAGCGCCTCAAACTTTGTCAGTCGCTTTCAAGCGAAGTCCTCTGGTGAGGCCGCCGATTTTTCGGCCAGCTCTTCCTCTTCTCGGTATTCAAAGAAATCAGATGATGTTTTTCCTGATTATGAAAATTCTGGCTCTGACGAAGGCTTCAGTAAAGGCATGAGAGTTCGTCATCCGACTTTTGGTGCTGGTTCTATTTTCGAGGTTGAAGGAAACGGCGACCAGCAAAAAGTGAGCGTTTTATTTTCAGATCAAACGATCAAAAAGTTTGTGACAAAGTATGCTCGTTTGGAGCGATGTTAGTCGTCGTAGAAATGTTGCCGTGATACCTGACTTGACCTTCAGCTTGACGATCCTTATTTTTTGCACTCTTCAGCTCTTCCCACTCTGGTAAATACTGAGCCACATCGCTCGGAAGCTCCGCTTTAAAATTGAGTGGATTTTTATATTCTTCGGAAACTCCGTCAAAACCTTTGTAAAGTCGTCCGCTAGGGGAACGCGCCAACTCAAAATTTGGAACGAGCGAAATTTTTCCACCGCCCGAGGGCACATCCACAGATAAATGTGGCATTGCTAAGCCACTCAGCTTTCCCCAAAGCTCGCGCTGAATTTCTTCGGATTCTTCCAGACTCGTTCGCAAATGATCTGTGCCCTCCGAAGGATCGCACTGAAACATATAGTAGGGCTTTACTCGCAAATACAAAAGTCGGCGCGACAGCGCCTGGACAATCGCGGGATGATTATTCACTCCGCGCAGTAAAACCATTTGATTGAACAAGGGCATTCCCGCGTTGGCCATCAAATTCAAAGTACTTTTTGCTTCTGCCGTGAGTTCACGTGGGTGATTGAAATGAGTCATCACATATATAGGCCCATAGGGCTTCATGGCTTCAACCAATTCAGAAGTGATTCGCATCGGACAAACCACTGGCATGCGAGTTCCAATTCGAATGATCTCGATATGCTCAATGCTGCGAAGATCTTTCAACACACGTAAAAGTTGAGTGTCGGAAAGAGTCAGGGGGTCACCTCCCGATAAAATCACTTCACGAATTCCTTGGTGCGAGCGCAAATAACTGAGCGCCTGCTCATATTCAGACTCTTTAATAAAGGCCTGAGCGTGACCGGTAAAATGTTTGCGCGTGCAATAGCGACAATAAACACTACAAATATCCGTTACTAAAAAAAGAGCCCGATCGGGATAACGATGCACTAAACGAGGTGCTGGATTATTTTTTCTTTCCCCAAGGGGATCTAACTGTGCCTGTGCGCCAGCATGTAATTCTAAATTTGATGGCATTAAAATTTTACGAAGTGACGCCTGAGATGAGAAGTTACAGAGACTCGCATAATAGGGAGTTGCACGAATATTGAATAATTCCTTCGCCGCCTGAAAGCCTGATTTTTCTTCTTCTGTGAGCGTAAAAACTTGAGAGAAATCTTCTTGCGTTTTTAAGCTCTCCCGCAGTTGCCACTGCCAACTATTCCAGTCTTCCTCGCTTGCGTGAGCATAAAAAGGAACGCGAAGGACTGAGTCAAACTTCAACTTCACAGGCAAAAACTCCTTCTATTATTCTATTATACAGAGGCGATCACTCCGCGAACCTATGCGCTCCTCTTTCGTCCGTCAATCACTCGTCAATCAAGTCAGCTGTCAAAAGATTAGGCGCCATTTTACGGCACTGTTTCAGATTGAAACGATCGCGACGCAATAGCCCCCTGAAATGACTCAGCTTTTTCGCAGCCGCCTGGCACGACTTGTGTACCACTAGGTGTTGAAACAAAAAAATTGGGCGGGATGCCCTTACACTAGGAGGATTTATGAAACCAGTAAACTACACAAAAGCAGGGCTCTACAAATGGGCTTTAGCAGGAACCCTACTCGCCTCTTTGGGAGGAAGTATTAGCTTCAACCCTGAAAGCAAATTCGTTGCTCGCAATGAATTTAAAACCCACGGTGAGATGGCGTTGGCTGTAAAAAAGCCAGATCCTAAAAGACTTACCAGCAAAGAGTTGAAAGCATTAGATAAGCTTGCCGCCGAAACTCCTCAAGAGACCTCTGATGTTCCGCAAATAGCTGAAAAACCGGCGGCTAAGTCCGTCGCAGCACCTGATAAAAAAGAAATTGCTGTCGCAGCAAGTGACGCGCCTAAAAATCCTGATGATCGAGGCGCTATTACTATTCCAATTGATGATTATACAGAAGCTCATGGTTATTTTACTTCAGATAAAAAAATTCTCTGGGAAATTCGAAAAAAAGCAGACGCCAAAACTGATGGTGCCACTTACTGTATCGAGTGCGTTTCGAAGTTTGCTCTGCAAACCCTCGACTTAGAAAAAACCGGAATCAATGACAGCATGAAGCCGTTGATTCAACTCATTATAAAAAAGAAAGCCATCAGTCTGATCGCCGATTTGCCAGACAAAGCCAATACGGTTTCAGATTCGGACTCTGAATCCGATTCAGAATCAAAACAAAAACGCACCGCTTTTAATATTAAGTCTGAATGTAACGTCAAGGATTTTACTTCTGGTTCACGACGTGATCATGATCTTGAAGTGGACTTTGGAAGTCTCTTTGAATGTCAAAGCCAAGAATTAGAAAACGCAGTTGCGTCTTGTCAAGACCAAGTCGACAAAGAAATAAAACAGAAATCTTTAACAAAAAGTAATAGAAAATATTCTCGATCTCATGACAGAGAAGATCGTGAAGATTTTAAAAAATATAAAATATGTGATAAAGCAGCAATGGCCTATGCGCGAAAACTTGTGGTTCCAAGAATCAAAAGTTCTTTGGCAACAATGGAAGGCCATGGCGATGGAATTCAGGCCATTCAAGATTTCTTCGGAAATTACGGTATCCTTTCTGAAATTGATGGTGTCGTACAAATTCAAAATGAATTAGCACGAGACCTTTCTCGAGCGGATGCAAGTGAAACTCTACAGTTTCTTGGAAGCGATCAGTTGAAAGAGGACCTCGTAGCCACAGGAACATGCACAGGCTTCATGGCAAGCCAAGAAGCTTACGGCAATTGCATGCAAACGGCTCAAGTGATGGCTGGACGATTGAACTATTCTAACCTGCAATATTCAGATTGGAATGCTCTAAGAGTTGATGGCTTCGGACCAGCAGCAGCACAAATCTTCACCTCGTCTGCAAATAACGCCAAAAATATGCTGATGAGTACAAACGGCCCAAGCTTTGTTTCTGTTCTACAAAATCTTGCAAACTCTGGAGCCAATGGAGCGCAATTTGATAGCAATACTGGCAACCCACTTAGAACGATTCCAGGCTTAGGTATAAATAATAACGGTCGAGCACCGATTCAAGGTCAAGGGGTACAGACAGGTGGCGTACAACCAGGTGTTATTGTGACCCCTCCAAATGGTGTCTCTTTCAGATAATCATAAATTGTAATATTAAGTCCCGATCCACAGAAGTTCCTCCCTGGGCTCCATGACGGAGCCCAGTTTTTTTTGCAGATCCCACAAAATAAAAACCCGGGGATTTTTCAATCCCCGGGCTCTGCCCGCCACCATCTCTGGGCTGCAATTCAAGTTGTGATCAGGATGCCGTACTTGTTGTATTCATGTGTTGCCGACTCAGAAGCTGATGGCAGCCTTTGATTCAAATCCATAAGTGAAGTTCGCGTCTCTTCCTGCCGCGCCTTCTTTCCAAGCGGTGCCTGGTGAGAAAAGTCCAATCTGATTGATCCAACGGAACTTTTCGTGGGGCTTGTAAGTCAAGGCTGTATCCCACTCAATACCAAGATCATTGCCTGTTCCAGTCTGTACCGCTGAAGGGTTCGTTTGTGTAACAGCATAAATAAAAGTATTATTCCACTCCCATTTGTCACTCATAAGATAATCTAGCTTTGGTGAAAAATAAATCGCATTGCTAAGGGACGCTTCATCCACAGTGCGATCGTTAGACAAAACTTGATTGGCAGCATTTCTTTGACGATTCAATTTATTGGTCAAAACATCGTAATTATTTTGTCCCAAAGGATGATTGAATAACAACATCGCGATATTGTAATTTTTGTTGAAAGAAAATCCCTCAAAATTCTGTGTTTGAGGATTGTCACCGGTCGCAATACCTTCACGGAAATTCCATTGCCACTTAGAATCAGGTCGCGGAAAAATGAGCTCAATAGCAAGACCGAATCCACCTAAATTAATGGTTCCGGAGCCCGCAACCCCTGATGTCGCATTGTTTGGAGCGTAGTTAGTATATTGTGCTCCCGTGCTGCCACTTTGAAAAGTAGCCTCAAATTTCAATTTAAATTTTTCCCAGCCTTTAGCAAAGTAAAGACTAGTCAACGTCGTGTTCATGCCTCCCGTAATTGTCGGCCCACCTGCACCAATATCATTTGGTGCAAAATAAAGTGCCGAATCATTAGCCGCTGGACCGGCCGAACGAACTTGGTGAAAAAGAGCAATCGTGGATTCTGTCTCAGGACTCGTGTAATTAACGTCGATCATTTCTTCGGTGCCGTAGCCGCCACCACCAAAACCATAGGCACGATGAGTTCTTCCGTACATTGGCATGAAGGAAAGATTTCCCACCAAGAATTTATACCCAACAATATCGTGAGTCTCTTGCCAATGATCGAACAAACCAATGCCTGCATTGTGAGTGACACCCAAGCCAAATTGGATCGGCATACGACCTGCCACAAATTCACCATATTCATGATTCCAAGCGAGGTACAACTGATTGACCTCCAGCATGTTCGCGCCTTGGCCTTGAGCAATGTCCCCGCTCGGATTGGCACTTGGGTAAATAGTCCCTGGAGTGCTACTATTCATCGCAGAACCTTCACCAAAATCACTACCGACTTGCGAGCCCGGATATTGCGCTGAAGAGAAAACTTCGAAATTTGAAACGATGTTCACTCCATCTAGCGCGATGATTTTTGGGCTTAAGCTCAGATGATTTAAAAAATAACTTTTATTTCCTTTGTCTGCCGCTTGACCACTAGGACTTCCCGTCAAATAGGACATATTGATTTCGTTATATTCGACTCGGTAATTTCCTGACCAATCGACAGACATGGCCGAAGCACTCACCGAACCAATAGACACCACAAGAGCAATAGAGCCCCAAAATAAATTTTTCATAAATTGCACCTAGAGTTTTTGTTGAAAACAAATTTGATAAACCACTGTAACATCTGAGGCCATTTGAGCCCAGAACTCGACCATAGACAAGGAAATTTTGCTGATCTGACGACTGTTCCAACTACAGATCAAGCACTCCGAGAATCTCGCTCTCACGCAGAATTTTTAAATCTTCCCCAACAACTTCAATGCTGTCGCCAGAATTTTCCGAAACCAAGATCAAATCTCCGATTTTCAGCTCCAAAGGACGGATGCGACCTTTGTTATCACGATGACCACGACCCACAGCGACGACAACGCCCCTTTGATTACCAGAAACTTGTGCGGTGTCGGGAATGATTAATCCACCTGCGGTGACTCGCTCTCCAGCTTGAATTTGAACCAAAACACGATCATCTAAAGGTGATATCAATAAATTTAAATTAATTTTTTGAGGTTTAACGCCTTTCTTTTCAGACTTTTTGGCAATTGCTTTAACAGCCTTTGCAGGCTTCGCGGCCTTCTCAAGTTTTCTTGCTTTTTTCACTGGTTTTTTAGCTGCCATTTTTGTTTTTTTTGGCGCAGCCTTCATTGGTTTTTTCGCGGTTTTTTTTGCTACTTTTGCAGCCACTTTTTTTCCAGCTTTTGCTATTTTCTTTACTTGTTTTTTTTGAGATTTAGCCATGATTGCCTCGCTCTTTTTTGCCCTTAATTAAGGGCGTTCTTTTTTCTTTAGCTCTTCTTCGTAATATTTACGATAGAGCACGTCCCATTCTGGAGTTCCCTCCATCACGCCACGCTTGAGGGAACTTACTTTCTGCCTGGCTGCAGAGTCAATTTGTGAATCTTCTTTTACAAACTCCACCAAGGCTTGCTTAGCCAGACGCAGCGCCATATCTTCATCAGTGAAATCCACCAAATCATCATTCCACACAGCGTCCGTAATCACATGAGCCCAGTGGCTTTGTCGATCTTCTGATAAAATCATAGGATCACCTTCTTTTCTTTAGCTAATTTTTGTTTCAACATTGGATACATTTTAAATCGCTGAAATTGTCCTGCATTCGAACGCTCAAGATCATCAAGCATCCTATTGACCTCTCTATCAAGATCAAGCTCCTTCTGATAATCTTCTGCCAGAGCCTTTACTGCTCTAGCTAAGACCGCTTTTTCATCAACTTTAAAATTGACGACTTGATCTTTTTTCCATTTTTTTAAAACTAGTTCGGCGATTTTTTGAAACTCTCGTTGAGTGAGGCGCATTTGATCTCCTCTTAATTAGTCTTCGAAGCTGTTCTTATCTTTGTTCTATTTTTTGACTATTTAAAGACGAAGACCTAATGTCAAGAAATCATGCAATTGTGGTTAAAATCCAATATTAAAAAACTACTAAGATTAGCGAGCTTCCTGACGATGCTTGTCATAATCTTTGGTGGTTTTTGGGCTTACCAACTCAACGAACGAATTTCTGAGAGCTTAAAAAATAGAAAATTTTTACCACCCACTGAATATTGGTCGGCACCCGAAAGTATTTTTCCGAGAATGAATTTATCTTCCAACGAATTTGAAAACCTTCTTATTCAAAGAAAGTACTCCTTTCGCCCTTGGAATGAAAAAATTCGTCCTGGTGAATATTCCAAGGGAAATCTTGATGAGTGCCAAAAGACGGCTTTAGAAGCCTTGCCGCAAGATTCAGAAAATTGTTTTCTTTTTATAGCTAAGGAAACCAGCGATCCCGAGATGAACAAGCTAGGACTACAAATGTTGGTTTTTGGAAAAGATGCTAAGCCCAACTTTTCCTTATTTGGAAATCCTCTCCAAAAATCTTTGGAAGCGAAGCTTGAACCCATTCTGATCGCGCAGTATTTGGGCAAAGAACCCATTCAGCAAAATTACACTCCCCTCGGGGAAATCCCTGTGACTTGCTTAAACTCCGTTCTTGCTATTGAAGATCCAAAGTTTTTGACCCATTCTGGAGTGAGTCTCACTGCCGTGGCTCGAGCGGCGGTCCACTATCTCACTCGCGGTCGAGTGGAAGGCGGAAGTACTATCACTCAGCAGTTGGTGAAAAATTATTTTTTAAGTGCTGAAAGGACTTTTAAACGCAAGATCATCGAACTCTTCATGTCCTTAATTTTGGAAGTTCACTCTTCAAAAGATGAAATTTTGGAAACTTATCTTAATATTATTTATCTTGGGCAAAATGGCCCTTTTCAAGTGATTGGTTTTCCCGCTGCTGCAGAATTTTATTTTGGAAAGCCTATTCAAAACCTAGAACTTCACGAATGTGCTCTCCTGGCTGCGGTCTTGAATGGGCCTGGCGTCTATGATCCCTTTAACAAACCTACGAAAGCTTGGTCTCGACGCGGGCTGGTTCTTGATAAAATGGTTGAACATGCTTTTGTTCGAAGCGAAGAGGCGGAGCAAGCAAAATCACAACCTTTGCCTGCTCGCAACAGCGTGAATGTTTCAGAAACTGCGCCTTATTACATTGATGTCGTTCAAAAAGAGCTTTCCGCCGTTTCCATTCCCTATGCTGGAAAAAAAGTTTTTACAGGCCTCAATTTATCAGCTCAGGTGCAGGCCCAAAAATCAGTCAAAGAACAACTAAATAAACTGGAAACTGAAAACAAAATCATCACCGCGCTCAGAAAAAAGGGAAAAGTTCTCGAGTCGGTTTTGCTTTCTGCGGACAATAAATCAGGCTTAATTCAAGCCATTGTTGGAGGACGAAGTTACCGAGTCACTCAATTTAATCGAGCCATCGACAGCCATCGCCAGGTGGGCTCAGTGATGAAACCTTTTGTTTTTTTGGCCGCCTTGGAAAACGCCGGAACGGACGGCCAAAAATATAATCCCATGACGATTTTGCACGATAAAAGATTCACCTACGATTATCAAAATCAAAGCTGGTCGCCAGAAAATTATGGAAAAAAATATTTTGGCGATGTTCCGATGTTTTTTGCTCTAAAAAATAGCTTAAATTGTGCGACTGCTTCATTGGGCATTGAGGTAGGAATCAGCAAAATCATTGCTGCCGCACGCGCCACCGGTATCGAAAGTCGCCTGGAAGAGGTTCCCTCCGTCACGCTAGGGTCCTTCGAATTGTCGCCAAAGGAAATTTTGCAAGGTTACTCCACCTTGGCCAACTTAGGAGTAAAAAAGAATCTACACACGGTCAGAAGTGTTATTTCAGAGTCCAAAGACACTGTTTACACCAGCTCTACCACATCGGAACAAGTCGTACCTGCTGAACCGGCGGCCCAGTTAGTGGATATGATGAAACAGACCATTTTAGGTGGCACAGCTCGTTCTGCCTATTTACAAGGAATCACAACTCCGGCCGCAGGAAAAACCGGTACCACTTCAGAAAATAAAGACTCTTGGTTCGCAGGTTTTACTCCCTACCTCACCACTATTGTTTGGGTCGGATATGATGACAATACCTCTCATGGATTAACGGGCGCTTCTGGCGCGCTGCCAGTTTGGATTTCTTTTATGAAAGAACGAACCGCCATTAATCCAACGGACGATTTTGCTTGGCCCGAATCCTTGATTAAAATGAAAGTTCCCCGTCCCGAGGAAGAGCCGAAAGAAGCCGAACTTCTTTTCATCAAAGGCAGCGAACCAAAACTCTAGATTTTAATCGCTTGTAAAACTATTTTAGCTCGTTAGATTTTAGAAAGATCGACTTCCATACCTTCATAAGCAAAGCTCCACTTCACATCTGGAAGTTTTCCGTGATTCGTTTCGGCTTGTTTATTTCTCCAACGATGGTACTCGGCAGTTTGTCTTTGTAATTCGTTGATATCCCCTGTTTGAGCACCAGGATCATGGTGAGCAAAAATAACTTGCTTAATTTTTTCTCTAAAAGCGAGATCCAAACCTATTTGTGCAGCACTATGACCCCAGTTCGCTTTTTCGGCTAATTCTGGCAAAGTGTATTGCGCATCAAAATACATCAAATCAATATTCTGATAGAGAGGCAGATCCGGCCCCAATGCCTCCTGTGAGCAGCGAGTTCCCTCAGAATCCACACAGTGCGCGTAAGCCTTTCCACCGTTTTCGATTTTAAAACCCCAGCAAGGATCCGGATGATCTAATTGATAAGCGGTCACTGTGAAATCATCTATTTTAATCGGCCTTCGAGGCTCTAGTTGATAAAATCGAATATCTGAGGCTAGCGACTCAAATGAAACGGGAAAATACGGACGCTTAAAAAGCCCTCGCACCATTGTTTCTAATTCTGGTTGAACCGCGTAGTAATTGATGCGATTTCCATTAATAAAATTGGGAACAAAAAAAGGCAGGCCAATCAAATGATCCCAATGAAAGTGAGTCAAAAACACATGTATGTTGGCTTTACCTTTGCTTGCAGGCCCCTTCATCATTGACTCTGCTAAGTTTCGAATTCCGCTTCCTCCATCAATAATGATCTGACTGCCCTTGGATGAAATGACTTCAGCGCAAGTGGTGGCCGTTCCATAACCGCCTAACTGAGGCAATTCTTGAGATGCCATAAATTCGCTGATTTGCGAGGGAAGAGAAAAACCAGATTGAAAAAAGCGTTGTAGAATTCCTTCTACGTCTTTTGCCGTTTGCTCTGGTGGAGGAGAGGATGGCAAGGAACCACGAACTCCCCAATATTTGACTCGCATGGACATGTCACTAGGTTCCAATGAAAATTCCGCAATAGCAAAAACCTTTTTTTGATTAGATCCTTTGTCCTGATTTTTTTACTAGACCCTTTGCTTGGTGATAAAAAGCCAGTCTAGTTCGGTTTCCTTGCAAGCGATTCTTGTTGATGTGAATCTCTTAGATCAATTTTCAAAATAAAAAACCCCCGGTCTCCCGAGGGTTCTTCACGTACCTGACTAAGCTCAAGCACAATAAAAACTATTTCTTTTTAGTCGTTTTCTTTTTTGTAGCTTTTTTCTTAGTCGTTTTCTTTTTTGTAGCTTTTTTCTTAGCCATAGTAGCCTCCTGTTATTTGGTTACTGTTTATGTTGTTTGTTATTGTCCTCTTAAGCTAATTCTTCACAAATTGAGTTGCTACGTCAATAGAAAATTTTGTTTGCATCATTTTTGCTTCGTTTGAATACCAAAAGAGGTGAGTAATGCTGACGTCAACACTGATTTCAATGTTCGGATGGATGTCCGTACGACGAATTTTTATAAAACTGTTCGAGAAAAAAATAGTTTCAGTAGAAAACTTTTTTGGAATCGATGTTTTCATCTTGTCCTTATCTACTTTACCCCTTTTTTTTCAATGGAACCGAGTTTTCTGCTGCCTGTATTTTCTTTTTCTGATGTTTTTAGCATCACTTGTGCCATTTTGGGTGGAACTTCGGAGAAAGTCTGAATTCAATGAGTCTTTAGTTTCAGCCATGGATGCAATTTTGCTGTCGCTGAAATCGGGAAAATCATTTCGAGACTCTCTCGGTGAAATTTCTACTGCTGAAGCACAATACGGCTTTTATTTAAAAGAAATTGCCTCATTAATTTTACTTCGACAGACTTTTTCGATAAAGAATTCAGATCCGAAGATTCAACGCGTGTATTTCGAGCTTAAAATGGCCGATCAAAGTACTCATCGAATTGCCGATCGAATCAAATCATTCCGCTATCAACTCAAAGTGGAAGAAAACTTTCGTCAAAAGTCCAGGATGGCAACGCTTCAAGCCCGTGCTCAATCAATTATTGTTGGTATCCTCTATTTTTTGGCGTTGATTTTTGATTTTGTGAATTTTTCCAAGAATTTGGACTTCAAATTCATCGGAATTTCTTTCTTGTTATTTATTTTCGGCACTTTTTGGATTTGGAACTTAGGAAGGAGCCATCAATGGAAAGTTTAAGCCCCTCTTTAAAACTACTTTTGTGTATGAAATTATCCTTGGAACGAGGAGAATCTCTTCGTCAAGGTCTCCAGTACTACTTTTCAGGTGCATCAGACGAGCTAACGGTCCTTGTTGCACAATGGTTAGCCTTGCGAGATCAAGGCGCCTCCACCTTAAAGATTAAAAAATCAATCTCCAGTCAATATCGTCGTGTTTTATTAGATGTGATTGACCGAGGATTAAAGGGTGAATCGATTTTACCCATTCTGAGCACATTGGAAACCGAAATTATTCAGGCTTGTACGGAGGAGCTAGAGCGGCGCACAACGCTACTGCCCATGAAAGCCCTGATTCCGCTGCTCTTATTGCAATTTCCAGCGCTGGCGATTCTTTTTCTTTCTCCTCTTTTTGGTCAGTTAATGCACTTCATTTAATTTTTTTTTGGACTTGCTCACTTGGTAATTTCGAGCGACTTTCGAGACTCATTAAGTGTTATGAGGGGAAATCGATGCAACCAAGTGTAAATTTTAATCAAGAAGAGATCAAAGAGCTCATTGCAGAAGTTAGCAAATCAAAACCCAATCAAACCAAAGTAAAATCACTGGTGAAAAAATTCGATATCGAGTTTTCTGCGGACCCCATTGAACAAATGACTTTAGTTTTAAAGAAAATCGATCTTGGTTACCTCGGTCTTCATTCAAAAAATCTTCAAATTCAAGACAGTAAGTAAATTTCACAAGTCATCAAAGAAAACGAGTCTATCCTTATGAAAAAAGTCTACAGTAGTCTTCTGGAAACTATCGGCAATACTCCGATCGTCAGACTGAATAAAGTGGCGTCAAAGTCTCCTCATCAATTTTACGCAAAATTGGAGTATTTTAATCCTGGCTCCAGTGTGAAAGACCGTGTCGCCGTTCACATGATTCAAGAAGCTGAAAGAAAAGGTCTATTGAAACCTGGCGGAACGATCATTGAAGCCACTTCGGGAAATACTGGTGTGGGACTGGCCATGGTGGCCTCGATCAAAGGTTATAAAAGTATTTTTGTGATGCCGGATAAAATTAGTGAAGAAAAACGCGCGCTTTTAAGGGCCTTCGGCGCGGAAGTCATCATCACTCCTTCCGGCGTGGCACCGGAAGATCCTCGAAGTTTTTTGTCCGTCTGTAAAAAGCTGGTGGCAGAAACTCCGGGCTCTTTTCACACCAATCAATATCATAATCCTGATAACGTGAATCAACACTACCGCAGTACCGGGCCAGAAATTTTCGAGCAATTCGGAGATAAAATCGACGTTTTTGTTGCTGGAGCTGGAACTGGCGGCACTATTTCTGGAGTGGGCCATTTTTTCAAAGAGAAAAAGCCCTCAGTACAAATTGTGATGGCAGATCCCGTGGGCTCAATTCTTTATGACTTATTCTACCACAAAAAAGTTGTCACACCTCCTGCTCCTTATAAAGTCGAAGGCGTCGGCGAAGACATGCTGCCAGATAATGTGCAGCTTCAATATATGGATGGAGTGGTACAAGTGACTGATCAGCAATCGTTTGCAATGACTCGAGACCTGATTAGACACGAAGGTCTTTGCGTTGGACCTTCTTCCGCAATGGCCGTCGTCGCCGCCATCGAATGGTCTAAAAAGCTGACTCGTCCTTCAAATATTTTAATTTTGTTTCCCGACAATGGTCGCGGATATCTGAGCAAAGCTTTCAACCCTCAATGGCTAAAGGAAAATGGATTATGAAAAAATCAGACTCTCACTTTGGTTTTAGCACTCGTGCAATTCACGCTGGACAATCTCCGGATCCAACCACTGGGGCTATTATGACTCCCGTGTATTTAACTTCGACTTATGTGCAAGAGTCCCCGGGTGTCCATAAAGGTTGGGAGTACAGTCGAAGCC
Organism: uncultured Bdellovibrionales bacterium; assembly: GCA_903926205.1. GTDB lineage: Bacteria > Bdellovibrionota > Bdellovibrionia > Bdellovibrionales > Bdellovibrionaceae > CAIYID01. The sequence continues at coordinate 27,001 of CAIYID010000091.1, read as the reverse complement.
ATAATCCTACGCGCAGGGCTTTCGAAAACTGCGTGGCCGATCTTGAAGGCGGAAAATTTGGTTTTGCCTTTGCTTCCGGCTGTGCCGCAACGACCACGATTTTACATCTGTTGAAACAAGGCGATCATGTCGTTGCCATGGATGATATGTACGGTGGCTCCTTCCGCTTGTTCGATAAAGTTTTAAAAAATAATGGGATCGAGTTTTCCTACGCAGACCTCACACATGTCGAAAATTTTTCAAAACATATAAAACCAAATACCAAAATGGTTTGGATTGAAACTCCAACAAATCCAACTCTGAAACTGACCGACATCAAAAAAATCTCAGCCATTGCGAAAGAGAAAAATATTCTCACAGTTGTTGATAATACTTTTATGAGTCCTTATTTTCAAAATCCACTTAACCTTGGTGCTGATATCGTTGTCCACTCCGTGACGAAGTACATCGGAGGTCATAGCGATGTGGTGGGCGGCGTGGCGATCACGAACACTCCCGCCGTTGCGGAACGCGTAGCTTTCTTGAGTAACTCCATGGGTGGAATCATGGGTGCTTTCGATGCGTTTTTGTGCCTAAGAAGTTTAAAAACCTTGCCGCTGCGAATGAACGCCCATTCTGAAAATGCTAAAAAAGTGGCAGATTTTTTAGAATCACATCCTAAAATTCAGAAAGTCATTTACCCGGGATTAAAATCGCATCCTCAATATCAGTTGGGGCAGGAACAAATGAGTGGCCCTGGAGGAATGATCACTTTTTATATAAAAGGAGGCCTTTCTGCGGCGAGGACTTTTCTTGAAAAAGTAAGTCTTTTCTCTTTGGCGGAAAGTTTAGGCGGAGTTGAATCCCTCATCGAACATCCGGCGATTATGACGCATGCCAGTGTTCCCGTGGAGCAAAGAAAACTTCTGGGTATTGATGACTCTCTTATTCGCTTGAGTGTTGGAGTTGAGAACATTGAAGATCTCTTAGCCGATTTGAAAAATGCCTTTGACCAAGTTCAATTATAAATGTAATTGATACGCTCCTGTTTCGAATGGCTCGGTAGCTCAGCTGGTAGAGCAGCGGACTGAAAATCCGTGTGTCGGCGGTTCAATCCCGTCTCGAGCCACCATTCTTCAAGGTTTTCGAATCAGCGCCATAATCTAAGATTCTACGGATATTTCTGACTCTTATGGAGAAGGGCGATGATTTCATACTCGCCCACTGAATTTACTCGAATAACTAAAAAAAACGGCAGCGGAATGAAGTCAATCTCTTCGGTTCTGCTAACTCGTCCTTTTCTCCTTGGAACGATCTCATTTCTTTCAATTTTTTCTTGCAGCTCTCGTACTGTTGACTTCAAGTTTTCAGCCCAATGAGTAGGATGGTTAGCTTCAACAAAAGATATTGCTTGAGCTAAATTGCTATATGCCTCTTGGGTCCAATGAATTTTTGCCACTATTTTTTCTTGCCTAAGAGGTCATCCACCTTACTTTTTGCAATAAACTTTTTTGCGTCTGCTTGAGCAAGGCCATTTTGAATTCGTTGGATTTGCCACTCATGAGTCTCTAGATAGGCCTCAACGGCTTCATTCATGATCCAGGAACGGTCTCTATCTAGAGACACCTCAAGAGCTTTAATTTTTTTATCTAATTCTGGTTTTTTAAGACGAAAATTTATTGCCGCAGACATATCTATCTCCCAGTCGCAAACTATATTAAATAATACAATGTAATATTATAAAATACAACGTATTTCAAAGTGATTTAATATTGGCATTTTAAGTATTTAATTTTATTTATATTTTCAAGAATGGCGGAGACGAATAGATCCTATTACAAAAGGGCCTATCGAGGTTTACTCTGTGTATCTTGGCCCATGAATAAACCGGATAACTTAGCTTTTGTTTTTCATTTCAGCTAAATGCTTTTCAGCAAGAGGGCTCAACTTCAAACCAACTTCGGCCAACTGATCACGATTCACTTCGCTTGGCGCATCGGCCATCAGATCCGTGGCTTTCGCCGTTTTTGGGAAAGCGATCACTTCACGAATCGCGTCTGTTCCGCATAAGATCATGACCAAACGATCCACTCCCCATGCAATGCCTCCATGAGGAGGCGTTCCATATTTTAATGCTTCTAAGAAAAACCCGAATTTGAGCTTGGTCTCTTCTGGAGTCATTCCTAGTGTCTTAAACATTGCCTGCTGTACTTCATTGCGGTGAATACGAATACTTCCACCACCAATTTCGTAGCCATTGCAGACAAGATCATAAGCCTTTGCTAACAAACCACCATATTTTGACTCTTCATTATTCAATAAAATATTAGCGTGCTCATTCACTGGTGAGGTGAAGGGATGGTGCCTAGCAACCCAGCGTTTCTCGTCGGGTGAGTACTCAAGCAAGGGAAAGTCGACGACCCACAAGAACTTGTCTTTTGTGGTATCGATGAGCTTGAGTTCTTTGCCGAGATTGAGTCGAAGAGCATTGAGAGCAGCGCAAGCTGTATCAAAATCATCAGCAACAATAAGGGCCGCTTCGCCCTCTTTCCCACCGCATTTTGCAAAAATTTCTGATAATTTTTCATTGTTAAAAAATTTCGATACTGGCGAAGAAAACTGACCTTGCCCTTCAGACTTGATCCATACCAAACCTTTGGCTCCAGCTTTTTTCGCGATCTCTGTTAATTTGTCAAATTGTCCTCGAGAAAAAGATCCTCCGGTGGGAACCGAAATTCCACGGACGATTCCTCCTCGAGCCACTACATCATCAAATACCTTAAATCCGCTGTTCTGAATAGTTGTCTTTAGGTCCTGAATTTCCAAACCAAATCTTGTATCAGGTTTGTCAGAACCATAACGATCCATAGCTTCTTGAAAAGTCATGCGTGGCACAGTGCCGACATCGATACCTTTCACTTCTTTCCAAATTAAACGCAAAAGTTTTTCATTTAGAGCAATGATGTCTTCCTTATCAATAAAAGACATTTCCATATCGATCTGGCTGAATTCCGGCTGACGATCTGCACGCAGATCTTCGTCGCGAAAGCATCGCGCAATTTGGAAATAGCGATCATATCCAGCAATCATCAAAAGTTGCTTCAATGTTTGCGGCGACTGTGGAAGAGCATAAAAGGTTCCTGGATTGACTCGCGAAGGAACCAAATAATCTCGGGCACCTTCGGGTGTGCTCTTATATAAAATGGGAGTTTCAACCTCAATGAAGCCGCTCTCTGCTAAAAATCCACGCACTAGTTGCAAAACTTTGTGGCGCATTCGAATTTGGCCCTGCAAACGAGGAGAACGTAAATCTAAATATCTATATTTCAAGCGCAAAGATTCTTGAACATTCTCGTCATCCAATTGAAAGGGCAAAGTTTGAGATTCGTTCAATATTTCGCAACTGGTAGCTTCAATCTCGACCTCTCCGGTTTTGATTTTTTTATTGATCATTCCATCAGGGCGAACTTTTACAATTCCTTCAACGGCCAAAACGTATTCTCCGCGCAAATCTTTAGCCGCAGCAGTCTCTGAATTTTTTGGATCTAAAACAACCTGAATAATTCCTTCACGGTCACGAAGATCGATAAAGACAAGACTTCCATGGTCACGCCTTGTGTTGACCCAACCCATAAGAACAACTTTTTGTCCTGCGAGTGATTTATTAATATTGCCGCAATAATGTGTTCGTTTTGTCTCTGATACAAATTTCATAGGTCTGATATCTTGACACGTAAAAGCCATAAGGGTCAAATGAACCATGCCAAAAATTTTAGTAGACCACACAAGCTCAATTCCAGCTGAACAAGCTTTGACAACAATAAAGAATTTTTTTGAGACCGATAAGGATCTGCAACGCATCGACTCTAAAATTCAGTGCCAAATCAGTACCGCTGACAAAAAGGTCAAGGTCATTGGCAGTCAATTTAAAGCAGACGTCGAAGTCAAACCAAATGGTCCAGGTTGTCAGATTAAAGTCATGATTGACCTTCCGCTTCTGCTGTCACCCTTCAAAGGAAAAGTTGAGGAGACAATCAAGAAGAAATTAGGTAAATATCTGGCTTGATGTCTTCGAATAAAAAGGCTTCCAAAAAATCAACACCAAGCGAGCAGGTTTTAAAAAAACCTGCACCGACGAGTTTATCCAAAAAAACTCCCAAAAAAGTGATTGCAGAAATTGTTGATGAAAATGAAATAGAAAAAAAAATTCCAGCCAATAGGTCAGTCGTTGCTAAAACAACCTCAACGGCACTCACTTCTGTTAATCCCTTCACTCAATACTTGGCAGAAATTCGAAAATACCCTTTACTCACAAAAGAACAAGAAACAGAACTTGCTAAAAAATATTTCGAGACAAAAGACCCTTCTGCAGCTCAAGCCTTAGTGACTGCTAATTTACGTTTAGTTGTTAAAGTGGCTGCGGAGTATTCCAAATTCGGTGCACGCATGATCGACTTGGTTCAAGAAGGTAATTTAGGCCTTATGCATGCCGTGAGGGATTTTAATCCAAACAAAGGCGTGCGTTTAATCACTTACGCCGTTTGGTGGATCCGAGGCTACATCCAAGAATATCTCATGAAGCAATACTCTTTAGTAAAAATCGGAACCACCCACAATCAAAAAAAACTTTTTTATCAGCTCCAAAAACAAAAAAAAGAATTAGAAGCTTTAGGCATTCACCCAGATATGAAACTCATTGCTACTCGTTTGGGAGTTTCCGAGGAGGAAGTCAATGAGATGTCTCAGCGCCTCACCGGTCGCGATGTGAGTCTTGATCAGCCCTCAGATCCCGATTTTAATTGGAACAAAAAAGATATTCATAGGACGAGTGTCGCAGGACCTGATGAAGAACTCTCGCGACTGGAAGAGCTCGATCGCTTAAAAAAACGAATTGAATCTCTAAAACCCTCGCTCAACGAGAGAGAAAAAATTCTTCTCGAAGAACGTTTACTGGCAGATGATCCACTCACGCTCCAAGAAATCGGTGAAAAATACGGCATCACTCGCGAAGCCGTACGCCAAGCTGAAACACGTCTTATGAATAAGATTAAAGAGCTTTACCTGCAAGGGTAAAGCGACTGATATAGCTTGAACTAGGCAACATCGACTTCATCATTTAAAAGATATTGCGACAACTTATTACGTAGCCGAGTCACTGCTTGGGCATGAAGTTGCGACACGCGACTCTCCGTGACTCGCAGAACTTTGCCGATCTCTTTTAAATTCAAGTCTTCATAGTAATATAAGGAGAGCACCAAGCGCTGACGCTCAGGCAATTCTTCAATCGCCGTGGTGATATAATTTTTTACGATTTTTAGATTGTATTGCGTATGTGGATTATGAAGTTTCGTTCCTTCGAGCAGATTCAAAATTGATTTCTTATCCGTGTTGCTGAAAGCTTGTGCCTCATCAATTGAGAGCAAACTCACAGGACGAACTTGATTTATTAAATCGTGATATTCGTCCACAGAAATATTAAGAGCTTTGGAAATTTCTTCGTCAGTTGCGATACGACCAAGCTCTGCTTCCAATTGCACAATCGCTTTATCTAGGACCTTGGCCTTATCACGAATAGATCGCGGCACCCAGTCCTGCGCCCGCAATTCATCAAGAATTGCTCCTCGAATTCGAAATTCTGCATAAGTTTTAAATTTATTATCACGAGTAGGGTCCCATTTATCGATGGCATCCATCAAGCCAATGACACCACTGGAAATTAAATCATCCAATTCTATGTTGGCTGGCAAACGTGAAGCAATTTTTTGTGCAATGAACTTGATCAGCGGCGAATACTCGACAACCAATCTATTTTTTTCAACTGGAGTCATTTTTTTTGGTTCATCTTTGTATTTTTTTATCAGTGCCGAATTTTTTGCCATCCCGCTCCCCTTAGTTCAAATCATACCAAATACGTGAGACCTCTAAAAGTCCAAACCGATTAAGCTACACCGACGACCTGGTCCCAGAAAAATTGCAGGCCACTCTTTTCGTTTTTACGAACTAGACTACGCTCTAACTTCATGGAAATATTCAAAAGTTGTCTGGACGATTCACTGGTTGGTTCGTGTTTCAAAATGAGACGTTGATTCTGTGCAGATTTTCTAAATAGCGGATCTTGAGTTAACGGGCCCCAATAATCCAAGCCCACAAATAAAAAACGTGAAACCACTTCATTAAATCGATGATACAAAGCCATTCCATCAGTTTCATCTCTCACCTGATTACAGATAATTGAAAAATGACTTTCTTTGTACTCTTGATTCAAAACTTTAATGAGAGCATAAGAATCGGTTAAAGACGCTGGATCAGGATTAATCACAATCGCCGTTTCCTGCGCAGCAGAGTTCAGATATAAAACATTATCGGAAATGCCAGGCGCCGTATCAATCAACATGTAATCGTATAGGCCGTCCATGGATTGCAGAGACTCCATCATGGCTCTTCGCTCAAAACTGTTCAACCGATTAAGCTCTACAATACCACTTCCTCCTGCAATCAAATCAATATTAGTGCCCAGAGGAGTTATCGCTTGAGCAATTTCCACCTCCCCTTTAATCACTTGATGAATATTAGCTTCGGCTTTAACTCCAAACATAATATCGACATTTGCCATTCCCAGATCGCCATCCAAAATCAAAACTCTTTTACCCTGGCGAGCCAAAGCGAAAGCCAGGTTTGAAACGATGGTCGTTTTTCCCACGCCGCCTTTTCCTGATGTCACGCTCACTGTTTTTGTTCTTCGATGCCCAAGAATTGCAGACATAATTAAACTTCCTTTTTCACTTTAGTCAGTTTGAAAATCAAATCCAAGACTCGTTCGCGAGTTGCCATCTCAAAATCTTCCGGAACTCTGGTTCCAATTCCAAAAGAATGAAGTGGTACTTTAAAATTATGAATAAAATTGTATATCGGGCCATGTTGAACGGAATTATCCAAAGAGGTAAAAATCACATCAGAAAAATGAGCCGATTGAAAACGTCGTCCCATTTCACTTAAATCTTGATCCTTCGAAGTGGCATTCAACACCAAGTGACGAGTTACATTTTCTAAATCTCGTGGCATTACACTCTTTAAAAACTGAATTTCTTCGATACTTTTCATCCCAAGGCCCGGACTATCACAAAGAATGTAATCGTAACCGCTCAATTGCTGAATCACGTAATCCCAGTCGTTTGCATTTCTGACAATTGCAAATGGCACATTTAAAATTTGTGCATAAATTCGCAGTTGGTCTGCTGAACCCACTTTTAAACTGTCGGTAGTTACAAGAGCTACTTTCTTATGTCCGTTCACCACATAGTGTGAAGCTAACTTCACCATCGAAGAAGTTTTTCCACTCCCAGGGGGCCCCATAAAAACCTGAATTTTTGTACTTTGTGTGTCACCCACGATTTGAGTAGTATCTAAAATGTGCCGAGCCACCCAACCTTCGATAAGCGCTTTGTTTTTATAACGAACTGGTGGCATCTGCTTTTGTGCCTCTAAAAGCATTTCTCCGATGATTTCCGAAGAAACTCCTGCTTGTTGAAGTTTTTCAAACATGGAAGAGAATTCATAGTTCAATCCATAATCCGCACCAGGATGTTGGCCCGCCATCGTCTGTGGTACTTTTTGAAACTGATGCAAAACATTTTTTAACTGAGCTAATTCTTGTCGAAGGTTTGAAAGTTCTTCTGTATTTTCTGAAGCCTTCTTTGCAACTGCTGTTGATTTATCATTTTCTGTGTCACGTGTTTCTTTATGATTTTCTCTACGTGACTCTGTACCCGCCTCGCTGGCCACCGATGAGGCACTACGTATTCCCCACGAATCTTCTAACTGCATGGCATTCCAAGCTTGCTGTGCTGCTGATTTAATTCGCTCTGTCGCGCGATCTGGAGCTGCTTGCATCGGTGCGATTTGCTGCGCGAATTCTTGATCATCAATTTCAATGTATCGTGTGCGAGTAATTTCTTTGCGAGGTCCGCGCTCTTCATTGTATTTATCTACCATATTGTCGATGAATTGGCGTTGTACTCGGGCGGGAGCTTTTTGAATTCGCTCTTTGTACTGTGGGCGAATTCTTGACTCTGCAAATTTTTTTCTTTGCAGTGTTTCTTCTGAAACAGCGGCCGTAATTTCAACGCTCACTTGCCCGCCAAGCCCAAATCCTCGGCTATTATCCTTTGCTGCCAGAATAATAGCGTCAGGTCCAAGCTGACTCTTCACCATCTCCAACGCTTCTTTCATGGATTTCGCTTCGAATTTTCTAACCTGCATTGCTTAACTCCACAACTCCGACAGATTTAACGTTTGTATCGGGCGTAATTTCATTGTGTGACAAAACAACCAGCTGCGGAATAAATCGGCTGGTCAACTTGAACAGATGACGACGACTGGTGGGGCTCGTCAGCAGAATTGGTTGAGCTGCAATTTCAGGATGCTCCTCGACAGTGTGGGCAATGTTTGAGATTAATTTCTGCGCCGTCTGAGGATCCATGACCAATTGCACCCCTTGCTCTGTCTGGAGTAACGCATTGGAAATGGTCTCTTCAATGAACGGATGCAAGGTCATCACATTCACAGAGCCTGTTTCATTTAAATATTTTGAAGTGATTGTGCGAGAAAGAGCACGCCGAGTGGCTTCTGTAAGCACTTCGATATCTTTTGTTTTCATTGACTCATCAGCCAGGGTTTCAAAAATAGTACGCAAATCTCGAATAGAAACTTGTTCTTTTAACAAGGATTGCAAGACGCGTACAACGCCCCCCAATGATAGATGATCTGGAATAAGATCTTCCACCACTTTAGGGTGAGTTTTCTTGAGATTTTCCACAAGCCCTGCCACTTCCTGACGACCGAGAAGTTCATAAGCATGCGAACGCAAGATTTCGGTTAAATGAGTTGCCATAACCGTTGGTAAATCCACAACAGTGTAGCCAGAAATTTCTGCTTGCTCTTTCAAGCTCGAAGAAATCCAAAGCGCATCCAAGCCAAAGGCGGGCTCTTTTGTCGGCACTCCATTAATCGGATCCGAGACATTACCTGGATCCATCGCCAACAAGGAGTCAGAGCGCAGAATACCGCCTCCAACTTTATTTCCTTTAATCATGACTCGATATTCGCCAGGGCCTAATTGCAAATTATCTCTAATATGAATGCTTGGAACAACGATCCCAAGATCCAAAGCAAACTGTTTACGTATACTCTTGATCCGCTCAAGCAAGTCCCCACTTTGATCACTTTCAACGACGTTGATCAATCCGAAACCAACTTCCAACTCCACCATATCAAGAGGCAAAAGGCTTTCGATGTTTTCTTTTTTAGGACTGGAAGCTTCGTCCTCAACACGTCTTGTTTCGATATCTTTGGCGTCTTTTTGAAAACGAGTCACCATCCAAGCAATACCAGAAAGACCCATTGAAAGTAGAATAAATGGAAATTTTGGAAGATCAGGGATAAGAGCCAAAAAGCCAAAGACTGCAGAGGTAATATACAGAGGTCGTGGATTGACGAACAACTGTCCAATCATCTCTTGACCCATGTCTTTATTATTATTATTTGCACGAGTCACTACGATGCCCGCAGCCGTTGAAATGATCAGTGCAGGAATTTGTGTCACTAAGCCATCACCGATGGTCAAAGTGGTGTAATATTTAGCCGCTGTCGCTAAATCCAAGTTTTTTTGAATCACTCCAATTAATAATCCACCGATGATATTGACCATCGTGATGATAATTCCTGCGATAGCATCTCCGCGAACGAATTTACTCGCACCATCCATGGATCCGTAAAAATCAGCTTCTGACTCAATTTCTTTTCGACGTTTGCGTGCCTCTTGCTCGTTGATCAATCCTGCGTTTAAATCCGCATCAATTGACATTTGCTTCCCTGGCATCGCATCCAAAGTAAATCGTGCCGCAACCTCTGCAACTCGACCCGAACCTTTGGTGATAACGATAAAGTTAATAACCACCAAGATCACAAATACGATCAATCCAATGACGTAGTTATTTCCGACCACAAAATGGCCAAAGGCCTCAATGACTTCTCCCGCCGCTTTGGGACCTTCATGCCCGTGACTCAAAACTAGACGTGTCGTCGCCACATTTAAACCTAAGCGGAACAAAGTGGTCATTAATAACAAACTAGGAAAAACACTAAATTCCAATGCTTTTTGAATGTAAATTGAAATCAAAAGAATTAAAATTCCGATAGCTAATGACAGCGTCAGTGCCATGTCCAACAAGATTGGAGGCAGCGGTATAATCATGACGGCCAAAACCATCAATAAACCAACCGCAATCAAAAGATCGGTGTTCTTGGAGTATTTCTCAAATTTCTTTAAGTAAAGAAACAGCTGTTCCATTATTTTCTTACCCGTTTCTTCTTAAGTTTGTAAACATAAGATAAGACCTCAGCGACCGCGACAAATAACTCTTTTGGAATCACTTGTCCCAATTTCATCGTTTTAAAAATTGTTCGAGCTAACGGTTTATTTTCAATGATTGGAATATTGTGTTCTTTGGCGATGCTTTTGATTTTCTCCGCGATTAAATCAGCGCCTTTTGCAATCAATTGAGGAGCGGGTAAATTCGCATCGTACTTTAAAGCAATAGCAATATGAGTGGGATTCGTGATGATCACATCGGCTTTTGGCACCTTATCCATCATTCGACGATTCGCCATTTCACGCTGAACCTTACGGATCCGCGCTTTGATCATGGGATCCCCTTCTCGGGATTTATGCTCTTCTTTAATCTCCTGCTTGGTCATCATCATTTTCTTTTCAAGATCCCAGCGCTGCAAGAAATAGTCTGCAACTGCCAAAACCACCATCGCAACACCAATGCCACCTAGAAGTTTGCTCACTAAGGTGCCTAAATAGTCCATCATCTGAGCTGCATCGAATTGCATGACCCACTGAAGCTTCCACATTTCAGAGCGCAAAGTGAAATAGGCAACGACAATCATCAAAGATAATTTCGCGATATTTTTAAAACCTTCAAGCAAGGTTTTAAATGAAAAAATTCGTTTTAATCCTTCGAGCGGATTAAGACGATTAACATCCGCAGTAAGGGCATCTTCCACTTGTAAAAAACCCACTTGAATAAGCGTGGAGCCCAGAGAAATAATAAATCCGACTCCCGCTACGGGTGCGATTAAAATCGCCATTTTTTCACCAGCAAAACGAATCCCAGAAACCACGTCGCCATTCCGCACGGCGGCTGTCAAATCCGGTCCAAAGGAATGAGTAAAAAGCTCCGAAATTTCTTTAAAAAAGAATTTGCTTAAAGAATAGATAAAGCCAAGACTGACCAAAATAAATAAGGCCGATGCTAATTCTTTTGTCTGAGCAACTTGCCCACGCTTACGAAAATCTTCCCGCCGCGCCTGTGTTGCTTCTTCGGACTTTTCCCCCTGGTCTGAATCTTCAGCCATTATAACACCTTCATCACTGAGAAAAATCTCTCAGCCATCATTTGTAGCAACCCATCCATTTGACTCACCAACAGTGGCATTGAAATAAAAAATACCCCGACAGAAACGAGGATTGTCACCTGAAAACTCGTCATCATCACATTCAACTGAGGGACAGCTCTTCCTAAAAGTCCCATAGTCAAGTTTGATACAAAAACAGCAACCACAACTGGCGAAGCCATTTTTATCCCCATAAAAAAGACATCTTGAAAGGCGAGGCTCAAGCCGGAAAAACTTTCATACTTGATACCGATGGCAGAAATTGGCACAAAGTCGAAGCTTTGCGCCAGGCCCTGAATAAAAAGATGATGGCCGTTAAATGCCAACATAAATAGTGTCGCTAAAATTAAATGGGCTTGCTCCATCACATTTGTTTGAGCTCCCATCGCCGGATTAAAAAGCTGGGCGGAAGCCAGTCCAGAAGAAATACCAATCATCTCGCCAGTGATAGAAATCGCAAAAAAGAAAAACTTAAGAAGAAAACCTAAAAACAAACCTATGACTATTTCTCGAAATGCGATGAAAACCAGCTCATCACCAATTTTTATCAAATCCAAATTTTGCATTTTTATGACAGGAAATAGAATTACACCAAGAACCAATGCCAATAAAACCTTCACGGGCACTGGCAATAACTGAGTTCCAAAAATTGGCCAAGCCACCACAAAAGCGATAACTCGAAGAAAAACCAGCGCAAATGCGATAATTTGTCCTTCTGGAAAATGACCAAATCCTGGTACCACTATTACTCCCTCACAAACGTTGCTATGTTTTCAAATAAATGAACAGTGTAGCTTGTCATCACATCCAACATCCATGGACCAGCCAGAACAATCACAGCCGCCACGATCAAAATTTTTGGAATAAAAGTGAGCGTGGCCTCGTTGATCTGAGTTAGCGCCTGGAAAATACTAACAGCCAGACCTATCACTAAAGTTGCTAATAAAATTGGACCCGCAATCATTGCCGTCGTCCGCATCGCATCTTGCCCAAGCTTAATTATAAGTTCCTCTGTCATCCTGACCTCCAAACAAAGAGCGATCTCCGCGCTCCTTCAAATTGCGATTCATTTCAGTCTAAAAAGTTAACCAAAACTGTTAACCATCGATCCGATAATCAATGACCAACCATCTACTAAAACGAAAAGCATGACCTTCAAGGGCAATGAAATAACGACTGGGGGTAACATCATCATCCCCATCGCCATTAAAACACTTGCCGCCACCATATCTATGACCAAGAAAGGGAGGAAAATGATAAATCCAATTTGAAAAGAAGTTTTTAATTCTGAAATAACGAAAGAGGGCACCAGGACCATGGTCGGGACATCCGCCAAAGTTTTAGGCGTTCCCATCTTTGAAAGCCGTACAAACAAAGACAGATCAGCTGGCCGCGTTTGTGTGAACATAAATTTTCTTAAAGGAGCCAAAGTTTCATCCACAGCCTTTTCTTGGGAAATTTTTCCTGCCAGGTAAGGCTGAATTCCATTTTTATTCATTTCAGTGAACGAAGGACCCATAATAAAAAAAGTTAAAAACAAAGCCAAACCCACAAGTAACTGATTCGGAGGCATTTGCTGAACGCCAATCGCTTGGCGAAGAAAAGAAAGAACGATAATGAGTCGAGTAAAAGACGTCATCATGATCAAAATTGCCGGCGCTAAAGTCAAAACCGTCATCATCATAACGACTTTGATAGCACTCACAACTTCCTGAGGATTATCGGTCGTCTTAAAACCCAAGTTAACAGAGGGCAAAGTGATTTGAGCAAAAGCAATTGCACTGATCATTTGAACCGCAAAAAAACCAAAAATAATCAAAATTAGATTTCGCCTTCTCACTGAAATGTCCTCATGTTTTTAAGACGACTTGTTACAACATCCTTAATTCCAGAAATTGAAAACTCTTCGTCTTCATCCAATTTTGTTTTTGTCTTGTTTTTTTGCAAAACAGCAGGCTCATCATCAGTTGCTGTGGAAGAAAAAACTGACTCAAAATTAGATGGGACCGTTTCTGGAATGTCTTCATCAAGTAAGCTCAAGGACTTAATCATATTGATATTATTTTCTGTAACGCCAAGAAGAATCGATTCACCGGCAACGCGAATGATAGCTAAAGATTTCTTTGGTCCCAAATAATGCTGAGCCAAAACTTTAATTTCCGGTGCTTGGGAGCTGGTTCGATTAATTCCCTTGGTTTTTTTAATGAAGAGATAAGAACCCAAGGACAAGATTCCAACCACAGCCAGTCCGCCTAACATTCGCATCCAGGGCGATTCATTACCCGCGCCCTTTTTGGCAGCTTCTAGATGAACTGGAATTTCAGTTTCTTTGAGCGCTTGGCTTGCGTGTGATTCAACGGTCGCGGCCTCGGCCGCTGATGCCACTGGCGCAACATCAACTTCCGTGGCTAAAACCGCCTGTGATAAAAAAAATAGAATTGGTAAAATCCAACGACTCATCTTTTTTGCTCCTACTTCAATTGTTCAACGCGCTCTTTAGTCGAGATAATATCGGTTAAACGCACACCAAATTTTTCATTGACCACCACGGCCTCTCCGCGAGCAATCAATTTGTCATTCACCAAGACTTCCATCGGTTCACCGGCAAGCTTGCTTAACTCGACAACAGACCCTTGTCCCAAGTTCAGCAAATCACTCACCGCCATTTTTGTTCGACCCAACTCGACAGTGACTCGCAAGGGAATATCTAAAATCAATTTTAAATTTCTTTCCGATGCTTCATCCAATTTCGGCCCATTATCGACAGCCACAGCACTGTCTGCTGCAGCGGCAGCGGCTTCACTTTCAAGTCGTTCTGCAATATTGTCTAAATTATCTGCCATTGATTTACCCTCTTCCTTTTTCAATCACACGCGTCACTTGTACAGCCACAGAGCCATGATGAACTCCGCTATAACATTTAAATTTTTTCGTTCCTTCAACCAAAAGTTCTAATTCCCCAGTGGAATCCTGATCCAAAGGAATGACATCGCCGACTTTCAATTTCATCAAATCTTCCAAGTCGATGGCCGTTTCCCCAAGGTTTACTTTTAAACCCAAATCTGTTTCCAATAATTGTTCTTTAATAATCGCCGTCCATAATTTTTTATCAGTTTGATCCGACTCAATTTGAAAACCGCTTGAAAGTTTTTGTTTGATTGGCTCGATAGTCGAATAGGGAATAACAAAGGTAATGGTACCGTTTGCATTTTCCAACTCCACATCAAAAGTGGACGCAATAACCACATCTGTCGGCGGGACAATACCAACAAACTGAGGATTCACTTCGGTACGCACGAAAGAACAGCCGATTTTCTCAACAGATTCCCAGGCCGCTTCCATATCGTCAATTGCGAGATCAACCACTTTGCGAACGATGGATAATTCAATTTGAGTAAAATCTTTTCCTTCAATTTTTGTATAAGGACGATCGGCGCCTCCAAAAAAACTATCAACCAACGCGTAAGCTAATTTGGATTCAATCACCAACAAAACAGAACCGCGAAGAGCATTAAAGCGAAGAACGCTCATACAAGTTGGCATTGGCAAGGTATTAACAAATTCACCAAATTTTAAAAAGTCAGTCGACGCCAAAGTCAAAGAGGCAATTTTTCTAAGCGCTGAAGACAAAGAAACACGAAAGGAACGCATGAATTTTTCATAGATAACTTCTAACTGAGGAAGACGGCCACGAATAATACGATCCTGAGATGTTAAATCATAAGTAACAACGACTTTGTCGTCTTTACCGCCAGCTCCTTTATTTCCTGTTGAACCAGAGCTCGCTGCAGCCGTCGCATCACCAGCGCCGACTTCTCCTTCGGAGACTGCCGCTAAGAGCGCATCAACCTCTGATTGTGAAAGTACTTGATTCATTCCCTCTCCTCAAGAATCGATCCTAGATCGATTCGCTTTCATCAGTTGTAAATAAACTCCGTGAAATAAACTTCTTTGATTTTCCCTTTAGTCAAAAAAGCATTCACCGTATCTTTAATTTGCTCTTTCAGCTTATCTTTTCCCTCTTTATTAGCGACCTGCTCATAAGATTTTCCTGAGAGCAAAATAATGATGATGTCTCTAACTTGAGCTTTTCGCTGATCAATTTCTGTAGTTATTCCCTCGCCCTCAACCGCCAATTCAATATTCACCTTGGCAACGCGACGTCCTTTTGAAGCCGCAAGATTAACGATAAAAGTCTCTAGAGGAAAAACTTTAGCTGCGACTTCTTTTTCTTCTTTCTTTTCCTTTTCTTGAGTGTCGTGTTCTCCCTTAATAACGTGTTCTAGCTTGGGTTCAGCTGCGTCCTTTTTGCGACCTTGAAAAACCATTAATCCTACTCCGAGGATCACCAGCATATTCACAAAGGCCAAACCAATAAGTATTAATGACTGCTTTTTTGAAGTTCCACCACCCGCTGGACTAGCCTCTGATGCAGCTTTTTCCGGCGCCGTTGCTTTTTCTTCAGCCATTTCTACCTCCTTAAAGAAGACACACAGGTCCCCCACTTCGTTTAAAGCAACACGGGTGCCAACTAGACTTTTTTCCAATTTTTCTTCTGAAATCGAACAGAATTGTTTTGATAATACGTGCTTCTTCAATAAGCGCCGTCATTTTGACTTCACAGCCAACTTTTTGGTCAGGATTTTGACTTATACCATTGTCCTAAGACGAAGATCTAGCTGACCAAAAAATAAATTAATCCGTCTCTTTCGAGAGCAAATCCCGCATCGACTGAACAAGCAAGTCAGTCACTTGTGAATTTCCTGCGATGATTGAATTTTTGTATGGAGTGTATTCTTTTCCACGATAGGTAACTACTTTTCCACCGGCTTCTTCGACCAACAAAATTCCAGCAGAGGCGTCCCAAGGTTGAATTTCTCGCTCCCAGTATCCATCGAAAACACCACGAGCCACCAAACACAAATCATAAGCGGCCGCTCCTGCGCGACGAACAGCACGAGACTCTCTCACGAGCTTTGAGAAAATTTTTAATTGCTCTTGCAAACGATCTTCGAAATCGGGATTAAATCCCGTCGCCAGGAATGCATCCTTCATTTTATTCGTGTTACTCACTTTTAAAGATTTTCCATTCACAAAAGCACCTTGACCACGAATCGCGGTATAAACTTCACCCAACATCGGCACATCAACAACAGCCAATTGTGTTTTTCCAGAAAATTCATAACCGATACTGACACAAAAAATCGGGAGTTGATGAATGTAGTTCGTAGTTCCATCCAAAGGATCGACAATCCAACGACCCTTGCCAGCAGCGACCGGAGACTCGACCTTCGTCTGTCCAACCGCTGACTCTTCACCCAAAAATTCATCGTCTGGGAAATTTTTTCGCAAAAAATCAAAAATCACATTTTCTGATTCTTTATCGGCTTCGCTAACAAGACCTGCCTGAAATTTATGTTCAATTTTCTCTAGGCGACCAATATATTTCATTAGAACTTCTCGTCCTAGCCTTGCGGCCAGGATAGCTTTATGTAGCGCATCGTTCCAGTCAGGCTCAATTTTAGCTGCTTTTTCGTCTTTTTTTGAATTCATTTTGTTTCAGCTCCTGCGATTTATTGACCAAAAAATCGGCTAGAAGCTATCATAAGAGAAAGGGAAAATCGAGAACGGATTCTCGTGATGATCAAGTCACCTTTTAAAAATGTCGGAGGACAAAATGACCGTTGAACGATACGGATCCAAAACGGATGTTGTGGTTAAATTAATTTTAGTGTTTTTTATTTCTCTGCTTTCTTTCACCGTAGGCACCTACGTCGGAAAAAAATTCAGCGACAATCAACATAAAATTTCTCAGCTGGAACCTCAGGAGACCGGAAAAGAACGCGAAATCGCTTCTTTGAATCCAGAGTCTACTGAAGTGAAACCCAAAGACGCTTTAAATGATGAAGAAATAAAAAAATTAGCTGAAGAGTTCGTCGCCGATGATGAAAGCAAAAAAGCCAGCCATGAAGTTCCCACTAAAGAGGGCGAGAAGGCAGAGAAAAAAGAGGAACACCAAGCGGTGACTCCCACTCATGCAAAAGAAAACTCAGGTGCTGAAAAAAACACAGAACCAACTAAACTCCAAGGTCAGCACGAAGTCACCGGGATTCATGATGCTGCGGCAAAACCTGAACACACTGCAAACATGAAGACCAGTCCTGCCGCGAATCGCGTCGTTGCCGGACAAACGCCAGAATCAGAGATCGAAAAGCCTGTAAAAGAAAAATCTCGCATTCCTCAAAGCTTGCCGAAAGAATTAGCGTCTTCTGCGATTGGAAAATACACTGTGCAATTGGCTGCCTTTCCTGACGAAACAGAAGCGAAGAAATTAGCCAATGAATTGAAAGAAAAAGGCTTTAGTGCTTTTTACGTGACAGCAAAGGTAAAAGACAAAAAAACCAATGTTGAAAAAGAATGGTTCCGAGTGAGCGTTGGTTTATTTTCGACTCAAAAAGAAGCTGATGCGTATAAGATTGACTTGCTTGCGCGAGCAAAAGTCACTTCTGCGATTGTGCAAAAAATTACTAATTAAGCCTTCAAAGCTTTTTCAATAAACGGGGTGATTGATTCTGGCTCAACTGTGGGCGCATAACGATCAATCACCTGACCATCTTTTCCTACCAGAAACTTTGTGAAATTCCACTTAATAGCCTCCGTACCCAACAAACCGGGAGCGGCGGCTTTCATCCATTTATATACTGGCTCAGCATTGCCTCCATTGACATCGACCTTTGCCATTACCGGAAAAGTAACACCATAGTTCATTTGGCAGAATTCCTGCACTTGAGCATCAGTGCCAGGCTCCTGAGAACCAAATTGATTGCAGGGAAATCCCAAAACAACTAAACCTTTTGTTTCCCAGGTTTTGTAAAGAGCCTCAAGACCCGTATACTGTGGAGTAAAGCCGCATTTACTTGCGACATTAACAACTAATATGACTTTGCCTTTGTAAGCAGATAGCTCGTGAACTTTTTCCTTAGCATCTTTCACTGAAAATGAAAAAAAATTATCCGACATAAAACTAGCCTCTTAAAAATGTATTGTAAAAATTGTTTTAAAACTTTTCATAAAAAAGTAACTTCTAAAATAATGATTTGAATTATTTTCCTGATGAAACGGGTTCAGATGAAGGCTCGGATGCAATACTTCGATTCAACAGAAGCTCAATAACATCATTTTGCCCATTCTTCTTGGCGTAATCCAAGACGGTCAAGCCCTCATTATTTATTTTATAAACATCTACACTCGTCTTTAACATATAAGCTATCACTTGTTGTCGGTTAATAGCTTCTGTGGCGTAAAAAAGCGCTGTTTGTCCTAAGGAATCAGTTTCAATTTGAGGGTTTGCACCTATGGCCATCAGAAAATATGCCATTTCCAAGTCCCCATTTTTCAATGCTAGCATGAGCGGCGTTGCGCCATTCAGCGCAAGATCCCCACTGTTAATGTTCTTTCCCAATCCAACCTGATGAATGACAGAACGTAAATCTCCATTAATCACCGCCTGGCTGAGTTCATTCTGCCGAATGAACGGCAATGTTTTCTCCTCTGATGAACTCTTCGTTTCAGAAGAAGTTTTTTCTGCAATACTTTTCTCTTCAAATGAAACTTTGATTTTTTCTACAAAAGAAAAAATATTTTTTTCCACAGATAAATCCACGGATAAAAATGATACAACTTCCTTCGAAGGCGTTAAAATAAAAAAATTAATAATAAAAATCCCTAAAATTGACGGAGGCAAAATCCAAGGAATCCATGCGCGAAACCAAGTTGGTTTCTCAATGGCTATTTTGCTAGCCTCAAAATTATAGCCAAGTATTTTTCTTACAAAGCCCAAACTTGGTGCAAGTTTTTCACAAAGCTCAAGGTAAGAATAATATTCCTTTGGCTCAAGTTGAAAATGGCTTACTGTTTTTCGATCGATCTCATACTGTCTTTGAATTTGCAAATCTCTCCAGATAAATAGGGAAAAAATTAAAAAACCAAGAGTACTCATGCAAATGACTTGTACATCCTGACCTGAAAAGGCCGAGCCCGCAAAGGCTCCCAATAAGGTGAGTGTTGGCACCCACGAAAAAAATAAAAATCTAGCTGAAGAAAATCGACTGAAACCAGACTCTATAACCTTTCGACAAATCCAGGCGTCTAACATCTCGGCCGAAAACTGTTGAGTCTCAGGAGCCATCAACATTAGGGCACCCAACGGACTTGGTAAAAAGAAAAATCCCCAAACTTTATTTTTCCACAAAAGTGAATTTCCTTGAAGGATAAATATTTGAGGAGCAGGAAGCTTCATATTTCGAAATCGCTCACCAATGTTAATGATTTTTTTCGGCGACCGTTCTCGCTCCGTTCGATAAAAGATCAAAAGCAACACCGGCCAAATTGTCTGTAGGAAATACATAGAAATCCAGCTGAGCAACCACCAGCCCACAGCAAAAAAAACAAATTTCCAGGAAGAATTATTTAGGTTTTTAAGAAATGGTTTTGCGAATTCCCAGCTGCAATAATACAGAAAAAAAAGAGGACCGAGCCACACACCAAAAAAGATGAGACTGCGGAACATGTTTTTTAGTGCCGAAAAGGACTTCCACTTTGTCGCCATTGGCCTCACTCAATTCTTAAACTCGATCACATTTATTAATCGGATTTTTAAGAGCTGAACAAAAGGCCAGTTTTCTGCTGATCAACGGCTCTTGATCTGATAGTTAAAACAGAAATAAAAAACCCCAATGTTTCCACTGGGGTTCTTCATTGAATCATTACAAGGCATGATTCAGATAAAAGCGAGGCCAGGCCTCACGTTCGGACATGATTACATCATGCCGCCCATGTCTCCCATGCCGCCCATTCCACCCATGCCGCCCATGCCTTGAGCTCCAGCAGATTTGTCATCTTTTTTAGGTGCTTCAGCGATCATCGTTTCAGTTGTTAACATCAAAGACGCAACAGAAGCTGCGTTCTCAAGAGCACAACGAACAACTTTCACGGGATCGATAACGCCGTCTTTGATAAGATCTGTGTATTCATCACTGTAAGCGTTGAATCCGTAATTTGCAGATTTGTTATCAAGAACTTTGTTAAGAACAATCGCGCCGTCCAAACCAGCATTCGCAGCAATTTGACGAATAGGCTCTTCGCAGGCGCGTTTGATAATTGTAGCGCCGAAAGCTTCTTCTTCAGCTAATTTTGATTTGTCAACTTTAGCAGCAGCTCGCAAAAGTGCAGTTCCGCCACCAGCAACGATACCTTCTTCAACAGCTGCGCGAGTTGCATTCAATGCATCTTCAACGCGAGATTTTTTCTCTTTCATCTCAACTTCAGAAGGCGCGCCTACATGAATAACAGCAACACCACCAGAAAGTTTAGCCAAACGCTCTTTCAATTTTTCTTTATCGTAGTCAGAAGTTGTTTCTTCAACTTGTCCTTTGATTTGAGCAATACGAGATTGAATGTCAGCTTTTTTACCACTGCCATCAATAATTGTTGTGTTGTCTTTATCTATAACGATGCGTTTAGCAACACCAAGGTCAGCAACTGTTGCTTGCTCAAGTTTACGTCCGATATCTTCAGAAACAACTTTCGCGCTTGTCAAAATTGCGATGTCTTCCAACAAAGCTTTACGACGATCACCAAAGCCAGGAGCTTTGACAGCAGCGACTTGAATTGTTCCACGCAATTTATTCACTACCAAAGTTGCAAGAGCTTCGCCCTCAACGTCCTCAGCAATGATCAATAATGGACGGCCTGATTTCGCAACGCCTTCCAAAATTCCAAGCATGTCTTTCATTGAAGCAATCTTTTTGTCGTAAACAAGAACATAAGCGTTCTCAAGAACAGCTTCCATTCTTTCTGCATTAGTCACGAAGTATGGCGATAAGTAACCACGATCAAATTGCATTCCTTCAACAACAGTCACTTCTGTTTTTGCAGTTTTTGATTCTTCAATAGTGATCACACCTTCTTTACCAACTTTATCCATAGCATCGGCCAACATTTGTCCGATTTCTTTGTCGTTGTTAGCAGAGATTGTTCCAACTTGTGCTACTTCGTTAGAAGATTTCACTGGTTTTGCCATTGCTTTCAGCTCAGCAACAATTGTTGCTACGGCTTTATCAATGCCGCGTTTGATTGCGGTTGGATTGTGACCTGCAGTGACAACTTTAACACCCTCACGATAAATCGCTTGAGCTAATACAGTTGCAGTCGTTGTTCCATCACCAGCTTGATCATTTGTTTTGCTAGCAACTTCTTTCACCATTTGTGCGCCCATATTTTCGAATTTGTTTTCCAATTCGATTTCTTTAGCTACCGTCACGCCATCTTTAGTGATCAACGGAGAACCGAAAGATTTTTCGATCACAACGTTACGACCTTTTGGTCCCAAAGTCACTTTCACTGCGTTAGCAAGAATATTCACTCCTCGCAAAATGCTAGAACGTGCATTCTCTGAAAATAATAATTCTTTAGACATCTTTATTTACTCCTAATTATTTATAATTAATTTATTGAACTGATTTGGGTTGCACTTAATTATTGGACAATCCCTAAAATATCTTCTTCGCGCATCATCAAATATTCCTGGCCATCAATTTTAAGCTCAGTGCCAGAATATTTTCCGAAAAGAACACGGTCGCCAACTTTCACTTCCAAGGGAAGAACTTTTCCATCTTCAGTCACTCGGCCTTTTCCACAAGCGATAATCTCACCTTTTTGTGGTTTTTCTTTTGCCGTGTCTGGAATGAACAATCCACCGGCGGTTTTTTCTTCTTCCGCTGTACGACGAACCAAAAGGCGGTCATGCAGGGGGCGAACACTCACTTCGTGCTTAGCCATAATATCCTCCTATTTATTTATAATTTTAGGCCATCTATGCCATTGTTTAAAACAACGACACCAATATGGAGCGCCCCCAAATCTTGTCAAGGTAAGAACTGGTATATTGAATAAAGATTGTGCATACGAGCAGTTAGCTCGGCGCGCAATTGACTATAAGAGGTCTGCCGTAGAGGAGCGACGGGAAGTTTGCTTTTCTTCCTCTTGGTGAATTTGTAGAGCTTTTAGATAAGCCTCTATGATTTTGGCTGTTTCTTCATGACTCAATTGAGAAGCCGCTTCTTTGAATTTTTCATTACCTGGCTGAGCTGACAAATAAAGCACAAGATAATCAGTAGTCGACAAAGCTTCCGCTACATCTAGATTAAACTCCTTCTGAGTGACTTCCTTGTATCTATCCGCTGTTGAGTTGGTATTTCGAACGCCGGGCAAAGCAGTTACTTTTGAAGTAACTGAATAGGCCGCCCTAGCTTTGGACTCAATTAATTCCTCTCGTGCCGCCTGAACTTTTTCATGTTTCCATTCGGAAAAAGACTTAACAATAGTGCCTGAAACGCCTAAGGCATGATTCGTTGAGGTTGATGAATTGGCGGCACTAGAAGTCACAACCTCTGAGGTTGAGTTAGCAAAGATTGTCTCAGCAAAGACAATAAGGAATAAAAATAACAATCTTGGCAAAAGCACAAAATCCTCCAGTTTGGTCGACTGGCAATCTAGTTACAATAATCGGGCCGCGACTAAAATGCGCTAAGACGAGCTTATTATGCCATAAATACGATTTCGCACAATAGAACGAGGCCTTTTTTGTCCCATTGTACTAAAAAACGTTACTGATATCAGATATATAAGAATTTCACGGTGAAGTTTTGTTCAATACTCAGATAAGTTTGACAGGAACAAGACTCAGTCCTTTAAATGAAGGTTCAACTCATTTTTTGCTGGAGGCAAATCATGGCTGGCATGCAGGGCAATCTACAATTTCAATTTCAAAATAAAACCGCAGTTATCACTGGAGGAGCACAAGGAATTGGATTTCAAATTGCTCTCCAATTTCTGGAAGCTGGGGCTAAGGTTTCTATTTGGGATTATTCTGAACAAGCCTTAGCCAATGCAAAAACAGAGCTTTCCCGATTTACCTCTCAGCTTCATCTCGCAAAAGTTGATGTGGGCCAACGGGAGTCCTGCGCTCATGCCGTCGCAAGCCTCCCTTGGGCTGTGGATATCTTGGTGAACAACGCCGGCATCACTCGTGATAAGTCTTTTGCAAAAATGACAGGCGAGGATTGGGACGCGGTCATTTCAACAAACCTCACTGGCCTTTTCAATGTAACAAAGGCCTTGTTTGAAAAGTTTAATCAGACTTCCTTACATAAACGCATCATCAATATTTCTAGTGTGGTTGGACTCTATGGAAATTTTGGACAAACCAATTATGCTGCCGCAAAAGCTGGCGTCATCGGCATGACAAAAACCTGGGGTAAAGAATTGGCTCGCAAAGGTTGGACAGTGAACGCAATTGCGCCTGGCTTTATCCAAACCGCCATGACCAAAGCTGTACCCAAAGAAGTCTTGGACCAAATGACCGCAAAAGTTCCTGCCGCCCGCCTAGGAGAGCCTACCGACATTGCGAACACCTGTTTATTTTTAGCATCTGAACAAGCTTCTTATATTAATGGCACCGTTATAAGTGTTGATGGCGGTCTCGTTGTCTAATCAAACTAGAAAAAAAACATTAAAACTCGAGATTTTTTTTGTCTTATTTGCGACAATCTTCGCCCTCGGCCAACGGGCAGAAGCTCAAACCGTTGCTCTTTTAGAATCACAATCCAGTGCGGAAGCAGACAAACCTTTGTCAGAAAAATCGCCTGAACTTGAAGGCATCGGTATCGATGAAAAACTTGGCGACAGAATTGATTTGTCTCTACAAGTTACAGATGAATCAGGAAAATTGGTTCCTTTAAAATCATTCTTTGATGGCAAGAAACCCGTGATTTTGAGTTTGGTGTATTTTTCTTGTCCAGGACTTTGCAATTATCACTTAAACGGCCTCACTACGGGTTTAAAAAAAATGGAATGGAGCCCTGGCCAAAATTTTGAAGTTATAGCTCTGAGTTTCGACGCTAAGGAAACCGCTGAGGTTGGCTCTCGAAAAAAGGAAACTTATTTAAAGTTGTATGACCGCGCAGGGACGGAAAGGGGTTGGCACTTTGTTACTGCAAATGAGGATGTAATTAAAAAAATCACAAACAGTATCGGCTTTAGATATAAATGGGATGAAAAAAATAAAGAATGGATCCACGCTTCTGCTGCAACAATTTTAAGCCCTGAGGGGAAAATATCTCGTTATTTACATGGAATTATTTTCGATCCTCGTGATGTGAAACTGGCTTTGCTCGATGCCATGGACGGAAAAACGGTCTCCTTAGGAGACAAACTCATTTCCTATTGCTTCCAGTATGATCCACACAAAAGTAAATACTCGCTGATGAGCTTACGTCTTGTGCAATTTGGCGGTGGCTTTTTCTTAATGCTCTTGTTCCTGATATTAATTCCTTTTTATTTACGATCAAAATATCAGCGTACTAAATTGGCCCCCAAATGAGAATCTTAAGTAATCAGTACTGAAAGTCACTCCTCTATAAAATGCTTCGTCTTTATTCAAGTTTAACCAAATTCAGCATTGTGATTTTCCTTTTGTTAGCAGGACTCGCTGGCTATTTAATGAGTTTTTCTTTTGAAAGTAAATTCGACTGGTTGCACTTACTGAGCTTCATCGGCGGACTGTACTTCTTGAGTTCAGGGAGCTTGACCTTGAATCAAGTGCAAGAGTGGCGCAAAGATTTTCGAATGTTGCGCACCAAGAGTCGACCCATTCCCTCAGGAAAAATCAAACCCACAACGGCAGGACTTTTCGCTTTTTCCTATTTGCTGGTTGGAACTCACTTATTGTTTGGCGTCTCACAGCTCTCTGGAATTTTGGGACTGATGACAATTTTTTTGTACAACGGACTTTATGTTTATTGGTGGAAGCCAAAATGGATTTTTGCAGCAATTCCTGGTGCCCTTGCAGGCGCCTTGCCCGTCACAATTGGCTATGCGGCAAATTCGAGCCAAATTTTTTCAGTAAATTCGATTTATCTTTTTTTACTTTTGTTTTTTTGGCAAGCCCCGCACTTTTGGATTCTTGCCATCAAATTTTGCCAAGACTATGAACAGGGAGGATTTCCCGTTTTGCCCTCAATTTTGGGCATAAAAAAAACAATTTATCATATTGGTATTTGGATTTTACTTTATCTCGGCACCGCACTCGTTTCTCCCTTGTTTACACAAGTGAGTTGGTTTTTTCTTGTGCTCTTAATTCCTCTTTCCTTAAAAGTTCTGCATGATTTTCGACTTTTTTTAAAATCCAACGGGACGCAAAGAATGAGATCCTTCTATTTATGGCTAATTTTTAGTCTTTTGATTTTCCTCTATACTCCCGTTCTTAATCAGTGGTTTTTTTAAATATCAAACAAAATTAAGAGGTTGAGAAGGCTGATATTTCCACTAGAAATTGATAGATTCTTTCTTGCCAGACTGTAACCGACTTGGTAAGAAGAGTCCCTCAAATCCAACGATAGGGAGTTAGCTCAGTTGGTAGAGCGCCACCCTTACAAGGATGGTTGTTTCTGAGTTTAAAAATTTCGAGTGTGACAAGTCGTTGAGATGACAGGTAGATCTCAGGCTGCATTCGAAAAAATGGTAGAGGAGATATGAAAATTGGTAGAGTGGTAGAAACCATAAAACCAAGTTTAGAAGTTAGAAATTCAAATAGGGAGTTAGCTCAGTTGGTAGAGCGCCACCCTTACAAGGTGGATGTCGCAGGTTCGAATCCTGTACTCCCTACCAAATACCTGAAATCACAGGTAAATTTTAAATTAGAAAATCTGAAAATTGGTAGAGTTGAAAAGGTTGAGAGAAATGCTCTCAACCAATCGCTATTTGTCAGATGTGGAGTAATTCATGTCTGACATTATTGATCTCAAGAAAAAATTTAATCATCGCTGGAAAAATGATCCGAGATTCATGAAGGACTTCGATTACGAGAAGCCTGAATATACTGACGTACCTGCCGGCTTGAAGTGGGCTTTGCCGATTCATGAATGCCTTGAGAAGCCAGAAGTGAAAGAGCGTAGCAAAAGACTTGAGGCTGATTCCAAACGCTCAATTCGCAAGAATAAACTTAAGCTAGTGGAAGGATAGGGGTTACAGCGTGGATCATGAAAAGTTGAAAACCGCATACCATGAAACTTGTCATGCGGTTATGGCTCTCATTTGTGGTCTAAAGATAGGAAGGGTTTCTATTAAAGGAACCGACAAATACCGCGGAGTTATGTCAACGGAGCCGCCCGAACGAGAAGTGACAAATCCGCAAGAGGCACTGAGAGAAATTAGAATTTCTTTATCTGGATTTGTTGGCGAAATGTTAATCTCTGACAAGTTTACTATTTCCAGCAATCATCCCGACTTAACAGGTGCAATAGAATTGGTTGATCAGTTGCTGGAATACGATCATGAATTTAGAAAATCTGTTGAAGATATTGGGTTCTTCACCAAAGGTAGGGGCAGTCACGGTTTCTGTTAGCTACAATATGCTTTCACTCTGATTCTATAATTTCCAAAGTTATGCATTCCATAGGCTCTATTCTGTATCTCATCCATTCTTCGATGTAAACCCTCGGTT
>CAIYID010000090.1 GCA_903926205.1 uncultured Bdellovibrionales bacterium | reverse complement strand
CTGAAGCTACGAACGGAACCGCAAAAGCCCTACAGAGAAAGGCAAGAGGGTTTAAAAACTTTGTAAACTATCGATTGAAAACGCTAAATGCTTGTTTTTTCTAGATTGCGCTGAGTGATAAACGATGAAGTGAGAAGAACCGCAATTTAAAATTGGCTCAGAAGGCCAACTCCTGCACCAAGTGACGATCAACTATAGACAAATAATTGAAGCGTTGGCAACAAATTGACTCATATCGTTATTATACAAATTTTTTCTAATTGGCCGCCGAGGTCGCGAAGGAATATTTGATCGCGCCAGTGTTCCCAGGACGGGACCTTGTCGCTGCTCCATTGATGCCCTATCGGCTGGTCAATAGCGTGGCCGGTGGAGGTAAACATGGATTTACTATATAAATTGAATAAACAGGTCGTTGAGTTGTGGCAAAAACAGATTGTTTGCAAAGACCAAGATCAAAAAGACTTACTCTTGAAACAGTACAAGACGGTTTTTAGCCAATATGTGAAGCATAAAGAATGGCTGAAGGTGATGGAAGTTCAATAATTATGAGGTTTCAAACGAGCCGATGTGACTCTCTTTTGTTTCATGATCGTCACATCCGAAATATTAATTTTGATCTTAAATATTTTTTCAGTATAGTAGATACAAATTAGGATTTTTAAGAAAATAGAGAAGCTCTATGGGTTATTTTGATACTAGCTACACCAGCGAAGCAATCAGCGATTTATTTGAGATTCACGACAGCTTGACCTGTTTTCAGATTGAGGAATACTGTTTAAAACACAAATGTTTTCCCGAAGCCTATAATGGAATGGGCAAGAATGGAAAACCAGAAGATATGCTTCGACAACTAATAGATTTTTCAATAGATTTTTTGCGGGGAGATTTGCATCCCGAATTCACTGAAGCCGCAATTGAACCGTTTGACATGACCGGGAAACAAAAAAAGGCTCTAAAAGTATTTATGTCTAGTGAAAATCCAGATTATGATACTGTATATCAAATTAAATTTAGAAAGACTGACGCCTGGAAAAATGAAAAATTACCTTCTTTTAAGGGTTACGATGCATAACTCACGAACGCCCCTCCCGATGGATCATTTTATATAGCCCGCCTGTGTAGGCGGCATAGCTTGAATAAAAGGGCAATGCAGTCCAATAGAATTAGTACAGCTCCCCGTACTTAGACGTTGATCCTGAATTCCGCTTTCTCTCTCGTAATTCATCAATTGACCGTCGGTCGTCCTCGCGTACCTCGGTATATGTAATCGTCTTTAGCTCATCAGAGCTCCTTATATCGACGATAATCATATGTGATGAATGACGAAGTAAAAATAGGTCCAATCCTAAAACACCTTATGAAAAATAAGAAAATGACGTTCAAGAAATTGAGCCATGTTTCTGGCGTACCAATTTCAACCATCAAAACATGGAGCGCTGGCGTTGAGCCCAAATCATTATCTCATGCTCGGAAGGTCGCGCGAGCTTTAGACGTTTCCGTTGAGTATCTTGTATTTGGTGAAACCTCAGTACAGGCTCCGACCATGAGTGAATTATTAACAACACAATTATTTAGTGGCTGGTGCAAGGTAACAATCGAGATGCCGATAACCTCCCCAGTATTGAAAAAGAAGGAGTAACAATGCAGGCTACGTTTTTTTCACAACAGATGATGAATAACCTCATCACACTCTTAATGGCCGCTGGAATTATTTTTGGCTGCTTCATGATATATAAGAAATTTTTCGAGAAGAAAAAATGAAGAATTTTTCTAAAGGTATCTTAATATTTATTAGTTCCATTTTCGTATTACTTGGCTACAGCTTGATAACATCAAAAAGCTCTCCCGTAACGCCTGCCATGACAAATGATCAGACCTCTAGCGATCGAGAGCCGCAGTCTCTTGTCAATGGCAATTTACCCTCCTCAGATACAGAAATTCCCCCGGAACTATTGGGGATTGATTTGACTGCTAATTTGGATACTTTTAAATTAACTCATTCGGCAAACATAAAAATCTGTACACCAGACAAATATGACGAGGCCTTCAATCTTGAGTATATTGCTTGTAGATTGGCTGACGGCACCTGGGCGGATTTTACCAACATTTCAAATCCACAATATTCAATTTTTCGAATGGGAAAATCTTACCCTCTAAGTGGCACCGATGGGTCAGTGCAGTATTTTACGGCGGCGGAGGCTTTTCAGAAGAAGATCCACAAAAATCCCACTCAAACTGATTTGGTCAATGAACTTGGATTTAAAGTGAAATCTATAAGTGAGCATTTCTACAAGGGACAGGTTCAAATAGTATCCAATATGTTTGGTGAAGCTCACGGCGACGCGAGTAATGATATCCCCGAAAAAGAAATTACCCTCCGTACAATACTTTATCTTGATTCTACTACCAAAAATATGCTCGATCAGAAAATTGAATCGATAAAGTTGGAGAATCTTAAACAAAAAGATAAGAACTTTTCATTATAAATTGGAGGACCTATGAAAAAGATTTTGATACTATCCATGTTACTTGCCGGCTGCAGTTCCACAGTCAAAAATCCAACCAAAGCCGAATTGGAGCCTGATCGCGTGGTCTCGAGAATAGATGAATTGTCATCTCGGCCCGATTGGCTAAAAGAGTCTGAACCATTCAGAATTGAAAAAGGTTCTGTCATTTCAACTGGTATGACAACCATCCCCGTCAGTGACAGAGTTGAAGCCGCATATCGAATTGCACAGAACAATGCCAAAGCAGCAATCGCAGGAGCCATTGAGCAGAAGCTCGAATTTATCTTTCAAAACGCGGAGGAGGGTACTTCAGCAAATGCCACTCAAATTAAATATATTGGCGCAGAGGCTTCAAATTTAGTTACCAGTTCTATCAGACCAGGAAAAAACTATTGGGAGAAAGTCGCCACTACTCAAGATTCAGGA
Source organism: uncultured Bdellovibrionales bacterium (assembly GCA_903926205.1). GTDB lineage: Bacteria > Bdellovibrionota > Bdellovibrionia > Bdellovibrionales > Bdellovibrionaceae > CAIYID01. Next base: position 4,368 of record CAIYID010000090.1, on the reverse strand, counting down.
GAGCGCCTTACTCAATACAAAGTATTTTCAACCGTCAGCATGCCGGAGGACGAGTTTAAGCGAGCCATCTTTGAGGCAATTAAAAAAGCTCAAGGCAAGGGCGGACTATCAAAAGACTTCGCCAAAAAAGTTGATGCACAATGGGATAAATTCACTGAAGACAAATCCACAAATGCTGATCATTAACAAAGGGGGCAGATATGAAATTGATATTATCTGCCATTGTATTTATTATTCCGATTCTGTGTTTTTCATCTGAAAATCCTGATTGGGTGAAAGCTCTGCCTAAAGCTGATTCTACACATAAATACTATATTGGCAGAAGTTCATTTGCAGCAAGCGAAGCTATTGGCATCAGTCAAGCAACAAAAGATGCGTATGAACAGGCCCATAGAGAGAATTTTGGATCAACAGTAAAGATTAATTCTGAGACCTATGAATCAACATCCACAGTCTCTTCTATCACAAGGGTATCAGAAAAAAGTCGTGCTGCTCGATTTGAGGACTTTGAACAACAAGATGTCTTTATTGAATCCGTCGATAATAATCGCTTCAACGTCTGGGTTTTATATCGATTCTCTATTGCCGCGATTAAAAACGAGCAATTCAGGTTAAAAAATATTAAGCCAGACAAAGATGATGTTGTTTTGTTTTCGACACAGGGAGGTGCAACAGACCTGTCAAAAGGTACCTTGGAGCTTGTCACTCACCCTTCTGGTGCAGTGGTTTACATTGATGGTGAAAGATTTGGGAAAACACCACTAAAGTTAGTTGGTCAGTTGGACACAGGAGAACATCAAATCCGATTCGATCATCCAAGACATGAGCTCATTGAAGAGAAGCTAATAGTTATTCCAAACAAGACCCTTCGGGTTGAGAAAACGCTTGTTGTCGCCACTGGCAATATAAAAATACAAACCATCCCCAGTTATGCAAACGTCATTTTGAATGGACAACCAATTGGGCTGTCACCTATTGATGACATTAAAGTTGAAGCCGGCGTGCCTATTAAAATAGAAATCTCACATGCCGAAACAGAAAAGGTAACGAGAGAAATTATTGTTGAAAAAGGGATCACTCGCTCTCTTCAACTGGAGCTTCCTCTTAAACCAAGTTATTTTTCTCTGGAAACAATACCTACCGGCGCCACGTTGCAGTTCAATGGGAGAGTCTATTCAACGCCGATTCGTAAAGCTGAACTGGAGCCAGGATCATATTCTTTTAGAATCCAAAAAGATGGATTTCTTACTCAAGAGGTGACCTTTTCATTAAGGGGTGGCGAAAACAAACCGCTCCCCACAGTAACGCTTGTTCCCTTTTCCGTTGAACAAAAAAGACTAGCTACGAATCCATGGAAGATTGAACTTGGGGTTGGACTTCATGGCTCTTCAATTCAAGAAAACAATTCAGGAGCATATAGCCTGAATATTTCCGGAGAGAAAAAGTTTGTTGGTTTTATTGGTGTAAAGTTAGTTTATGAATTGGCTCATAGTGGAAGTCAAAAGGAATATCCACCGTTGGCGACGCCAAATTCACAAATCAAAAACTTTGAAAAAATGGATTCAAATGAACTTTCAGTTGGGCTACCTATTTATTTCTACAAAGCCCTATATTTCTGCCCCGAATCTGGTGTATCCAAAAGTTCTGTCTCCGTGAAAACAATAAATTATGACTCAAGCGGTGTGTCTGATAACAACAATAATAACGCGACTAAAAGTTATGATTTTAACCAAATATTTTCTGGTGCATACATCGGATACGAAAGCATCACTGCTGAGAAAAGCGACGGCTGGTTCGTAAATGTTGGCTTTCGAAAATATTCTGATACCGAGAGTTTTAAGGGCAGCACGCCATATTTACTCAGGTTAGGGTTATTAACTAGTTTTTAAATATCAAAAGTGAGGATAAAATGAAAATATTAATTTTTCTATTTGTTGGAATTACAGGACCAACCTTTGCTTTTGCAAAGTATTGTTCTTATAATGGCAGCGTAAAATCTTTTTGCACTAGCGACTATAAAAATTGCATGTCACACTCAAAGGGAATGACTGGCGACGTTTGCAAAAAAGAATCAGACACTGCCGACTTGCCCCCATCTTTGAAAACGACTGATCCTAAGGCCTTTTGCCTTTGGTTTTTTCACAACGGAAATTTTAAGAATACGGGTTGTATGGCCCAAATAAATTGTGAATATGGAATGCGTCAATACCCACAAACTATTTGCGCCAAAGGAAGCCTTAATGACTTGAGCGAAATCAGAAAAATGTATTTGGCACATGAAAAAAAGGTTCAAGGGGAAGAGCTTGCGGCTAAAAAGAAGGTGGCAGCAAGCGAAAATGAAATATTCGCAAAAGGGAATGTTAATGAAGTTATTAAATTAATCGAAGACAAGTATGGTCGGCTGGAAATCACCAGTCCGGAAGCGGTTGCTGATGCTCAAAAGCGGCTAGAACCATTTTGTACTAGCGGCAATCCAAAGGCCTGTTTTGCGCTTCATGACTTATTCGACTTATCTGATTTTAAGGCAAAATGGAATCGATCAGCTGAGGTGCAGTGCAATGATCTAAAAAAATCCTATGGATTTTTATATCGCTCATGCGAATTGGGTTATAACGAAGCTTGCCAGAAAGTTGCTAGTAAAGACGATATATATATGGAGAGGGTCAGCACTAGTACGTTTATCCGACACCCTGGCCAAGGGGATTTTGTTAATCCAGAATATGCAAAAGGGGTGGATTGCAAATTTCCTGAAATTCCACGGGCAGTAAGTAAGATGAAAGAGCAATGTGATGATCAGGGAGGAAACTGCATTTACAAAGAATTATCCGATGTGCCACTTAATAAAATGACCTATGACCAGTTGGTCGCTGATGGTGAACATGCTGAGGCCTTTAAAAAAATGCCGCTAGCCATTTCTTTTTACGAAAAAGCCTGTGAAATGAAAAAATCAAGTCATGCATGTCTAAAACTAGCAAATATTGTTTATCAGACAGATGGTGCAAAGGGCAGGTCAATCTTTAGCCGAACATGTGCGGAAACAAAAGATAAGGACGTCAAGACCGACTGTGAAATTTGGGCGAGAGACTTCATGCCAGACCCGAATTCTATGCCAATTGAAGATTCTTCGGCTGACTCTGCCTCTGATGACGAGTCTGACTCAGCCGAAGCTCCTCAACCACCTAAGCGTGGTAAGTGGATTGGCAAAAAGCGAATTGGACAGTAGACAAATCTCTACTAGATAAATCTCCTTGGCCGGACTCGAGTAATGCTGTTGCACTGGCAAAAACTGTATCCCACAAAAGGAAAAAGAAAACGCATACCATTTTTAAAAATACTTGAGTTTGAACACGGGACTGTCGATCAAAGATTTCTTACGTTTATCATAGGCCTGAGTTGTTTTAACATTGGAGTGATTCACCAATTGGGAAACCTTGTACAAATCAACTCCTCCCTCCAGCAATGATCCAATTACAGTGGCCCTTGCACTGTGTGGAGTGATATTCGCTTTAACACCAATGTTTTTACAGTGATGTTTGATTATGTAGTCAACGCTTGTGCCTTGTAGCTTCTTGTTCCCGATCAAGTTTCCTCTAGTCGTACAAGACTGAAATATATAATCCGGATCTTTGAGCTCACGTCCAATAATTCGCATGTACTGAATATAATTTTCTAAATGAAAAATTGCTGCCGGATGTAGTGGGACCCTTGATATCTTTCCGCGCTTGCCCATGAACTGAATAATCTTAAGTCCTTGATGCTCCTGATAATCTTGAAATCTTAGATTGATGAGTTCACTTTTTCTCATACCCGTTGAAAATAGCAGGACCAATATTGCTTTGTGTAAATGACCAGATTTTTTACTGACATCTACGGAATCGAGCAGCGCCTTGACTTGGTCATCGCTTAAATCGTTTGTCGGCGTAATAACCTCGTCTTTGGGTCGCTTGATGTGAGCAGTTGGATTTACGGCCATCAACCCTTTCTCGATCAGAAATGAACAATAGCTGGTGATCGCCGCTAGCTTTCTGATAACTGTTTTCGGGCAATACGATTGGCCACCCTCAGTTATTGGCGCTTGTATCGCGTTTCTAAACGCAATTACATGCATCTTCTGCAGTTGCTGTGGGTGATTGATTTGTCCGAACTGAATTTGCACGAATTCAAAAAATTGGATGAGGTCACGTTTATATGCGGCCTTGGTGTGCTCTGAATCAAAGTTTTCAAAAAATTCATAGTCGAGCTGAGATTTATAGCCGCCATGGAAAATCTCAACGTCAGTTAGTTCATTTATATTCTTGAGCTGTTCGTAGTCAGAGCTTTTGAGACTTTTTCGACTGCTGCATTAGATAACACTTTCACATCCTAAAT
>CAIYID010000089.1 GCA_903926205.1 uncultured Bdellovibrionales bacterium | reverse complement strand
CGTTTGGGTGGGCACTCTAAAGGAACTGCCGGTGACAAGCCGGAGGAAGGTGGGGATGACGTCAAGTCCTCATGGCCCTTATGTCCTGGGCTACACACGTGCTACAATGGCGGTGACAGTGGGAAGCTAGGTCGCGAGGCCGTGCTGATCTCTAAAAGCCGTCTCAGTTCAGATTGCACTCTGCAACTCGAGTGCATGAAGGTGGAATCGCTAGTAATCGCGGATCAGCATGCCGCGGTGAATACGTTCCCGGGCCTTGTACACACCGCCCGTCACACCATGAAAGTCGGCTGTACCAGAAGTCGCTGCGCCAACCGCAAGGAGGTAGGCGCCCAAGGTATGGTCGATGATTGGGGTGAAGTCGTAACAAGGTAGCCGTAGGGGAACCTGCGGCTGGATCACCTCCTTTCTAAGGATTCTATTCAACTTCGGTTGAACATTTCCTAGGTCAGGCACTGATTAAGTTCAGTGAATGAGTGCCCAAAAATCAATCTAGCTATTTAGTTTTGAAAGAGTGAACCAGTATCGATAACTATCGAGCGGTCTGTAGCTCAGTTGGTTAGAGCACACGCTTGATAAGCGTGGGGTCGGAAGTTCAAGTCTTCCCAGACCGACCAAGCTAAAATGTACTGGTTTATGATTTTAAGTTTTTTGCTCTTTGAAAATTGAATAGATTGATTTAAGTGATTTTTAGCGAGGTTAACTCCATTTTAATTATTAAGCTACTAAGGGCTTACGGTGGATTCCTTGGCACTAAGAGGCGATGAAGGACGTGGTAAGCTGCGATAAGCTTCGGGGAGTGGCACACACACTTTGATCCGGAGATTTCCGAATGAGGCAACTCACCGCTTATGCGGTATCTTCCGATGAATTCATAGTCGGTTGAAGCGAACGGGGGGAAGTGAAACATCTCAGTACCCTCAGGAAAAGAAATCAAAACAGAGATTCCCCTAGTAGTGGCGAGCGAACGGGGAACAGCCTAAACCTTGATCATTAATTTGATTAAGGGGTCGTGGGACCTCAATGTGGGACTTAAGTTGTTAGAAGAATAATCTGGAAAGATCAGCCAAAGAAGGTGATAGCCCTGTAATCAAAAACAACGAGAGCCCTAGAGGCATCCCGAGTACCATGGGACACGTGAAATCCCATGGGAATCAGCGGAGACCACTCCGCAAGGCTAAATACTACTTAGTGACCGATAGTGAACAAGTACAGTGATGGAAAGGTGAAAAGAACCCCGAGAGGGGAGTGAAATAGATAATGAAACCGTAAGTCTACAAGCAGTAGAAGCACTTTATATGTGCGACTGCGTACCTTTTGCATAATGAGTCAGCGAGTTATCTTTGCAGGCAAGCTTAAGCCGTTATAGGTGGAGGCGTAGCGAAAGCGAGTCTGAATAGGGCGTTTAGTCTGCAGGGATAGACCCGAAACCCGGCGATCTAACCATGACCAGGCTGAAGCGAGGGTAACACCTCGTGGAGGGCCGAACCAGTTGAGGTTGAAAACTCTTTGGATGAGTTGTGGTTAGGGGTGAAAGGCCAATCAAGCTGGGTGATAGCTGGTTCTCCCCGAAATATATTTAGGTATAGCTTCAGGTAAATAGTATCACGGAGGTAGAGCACTGAATGGGCTAGGGGTCCTTACCGGATTACCAAACCCAAATAAACTCCGAATGCCGTTGATATGTTCCCTGGAAGGCAGACGGTGGGTGATAAGGTCCATCGTCGAGAGGGAAAGAGCCCAGAACAACAGCTAAGGTCCCTAAATCTACGCTCAGTGGTAAACGTTGTGAGGTTACTTTGACAACTAGGAGGTTGGCTTAGAAGCAGCAATCCTTTAAAGAAAGCGTAATAGCTCACTAGTCTAGTGACCTTGCGCGGAAGATACAACGGGGCTAAGCGTAGTACCGAAGCTTTGTCTTGTACGTAAGTACAGGGGTAGGGGAGCGTTCTAGTGTAGGCAGAAGGTCGACCGTAAGGACGGCTGGACGAACTAGAAGTGATCATGCTGACATAAGTAGCGTTGAACTCGAGTGAAAAACTCGAGCGCCGTAAACTCAAGGGTTCCTGGGCAAGGATAATCCTCCCAGGGTTAGTCGAGTCCTAAGCCGAGGCCAATTGGCGTAGGTGATGGCAAAAACGGTTAATATTCCGTTACCAGATCTAGAATCGGGACCGGAGGGACAGAATAGGTAACATCAGCCTCTTATTGGATTGAGGTGTAAGTGCGTAGGTGGTGTCGTAGGTAAATCCGCGGCACATTAACACTGAGACACGAATGCGAGGAACAATTGTTCCGGAAGTGATGCAAGCCATGTTCTCAAGAAAATCTTCGGTTTTTAGCTAGACTGCTCGTACCGTAAACCGACTCAGGTGAGTGGGGTGAATATCCTAAGGCGATGGGGTGAAATTTGGTTAAGGAACTCGGCAACTTGATACCGTAACTTCGGAATAAGGTATGCCCTTTGATGTGTAAAGACTTGCTCTCCAAGCATCGAAGGGTCGCAGAGAAATGGGAGTAGCGACTGTTTATCAAAAACACAGGCATGTGCAAAGTCTCAAGACGACGTATACATGCTGACGCCTGCCCGGTGCTGGAAGGTTAAGAGGATTTGTCAGCGCAAGCGAAGCAGAGAATCGAAGCCCCAGTAAACGGCGGCCGTAACTATAACGGTCCTAAGGTAGCGAAATTCCTTGTCGGGTAAGTTCCGACCTGCACGAATGGCGTAACGACTTCTCCGGTGTCTCAACCAAATGCCCCGCGAAATTGAATTCTCGGTGAAAATGCCGAGTTCCCGCAGAAAGACGGAAAGACCCCGTGAACCTTTACTGTAGCTTGGCAGTGATTTTTGAACTTTGACGTGTAGCCTAGGTGGGAGACTTTGAAGCAGGGGCGCTAGCTCTTGTGGAGTCAACAGGTGAAATACCACCCTTTAAAGTTTAGAAATCTAACCTGCGCCCGTAGACCGGGCGAGGGACACTGTCTGGTGGGCAGTTTGACTGGGGCGGTCGCCTCCCAAAGTGTAACGGAGGCGCGCGATGGTCCCCTCAGCTTGATTGGAAACCAAGCGTCGAGTGCATTGGCATAAGGGGGCTTGACTGCGAGACCTACAAGTCGAGCAGGTGCGAAAGCAGGCCAAAGTGATCCGGTGGTCCCGCGTGGAAGGGCCATCGCTCAACGGATAAAAGGTACTCCGGGGATAACAGGCTTATTCCGCCCAAGAGTCCATATCGACGGCGGAGTTTGGCACCTCGATGTCGGCTCATCACATCCTGGGGCTGGAGCAGGTCCCAAGGGTTTGGCTGTTCGCCAATTAAAGTGGTACGCGAGCTGGGTTCAAAACGTCGTGAGACAGTTTGGTCCTTATCTTCTGTGGGCGTAAGAGAATTGAACAGACCTGTCCTTAGTACGAGAGGACCGGGATGGACGAACCTCTGGTGTTCCTGTTGTCGCGCCAGCGGCAGCGCAGGGTAGCTATGTTCGGAATAGATAACCGCTGAAAGCATCTAAGCGGGAAGCTAACTGTAAGATTATTTCTCTCTGGGCCTTCGGGCCCCTAAAGATCCCTCGGAGACTACGAGGTTGATAGGTGGACAGTATAAGTGTAGTAATACATTCAGCTTATCCATACTAATAGATCGTGAGGCTTTTATTGATTTTCATTCGAGATTAAGGACCACTGGTTTTAATTAATCAGAGGCACCGAAATTTAAAGTAAAATCAATGATGGAGTTAACTTTCTGCTAAAAATCACTTAAATCAATTGTTTAATTTTCAAAGAATAATTTCTAGTTTGCGAATGAAGAATTAATTTACTACATTCGTTAGCTAGATAAAGTTTGCTACAAATTTAGCAAAATTAATTTTTTAATTATTTTTGCTGGCGTTTTTAGCGACGGGGCCACACCTGATCCCATTCCGAACTCAGAAGTTAAGCCCGTCTGCGGCGATGGTATTGCACGGGAAACCGTGTGAGAGAGTAGCACGATGCCAGCTCTATTTTGAACCCGATGAAGCGGAAGTTTCATCGGGTTTTTTTTTGTCTAAAGTTGTATTTGCAGTAAATTTTGGATTTATTAATTCAAGATCATAAGTAGCGCCGAATTCACTTAGTTTGTTCAAGCTTCGAACGTCGTAAATACTAAATTGAAAAACAATTTTATCTGGCAGAAATTCCTCTGAATTGTTGACGGATTTTGTGTTTTTTAGTTTTTTAATTTTATCCTGTTTTCTCAATAGAGATGGAGGACCACTCATATCAAAAACTTCTGCTTCGAGAAGATAAGGAGAAGTTGCAGATAAAACTGCAACTTTTTGAAGAGATTTTGAAATTTCATTATTCAGACTTTTGCTTTCTAAATGAGTTTTAAAACTAATTCGTTGAATGTTGTCACTAAGCCCAACGAATTCTACTTGTTGATCCATTAAATTTCGAATATCAGCAACTATAGGACTAGAAAAATCACTAGACTCCTTTATTTCTGTTTGCGAAGTACTATTTTGTTTAATTGCGGAAGTGATAGAAATCTTTTTTTTATTCGATTCACCTTGTGTAGATATTGCATTAAACTTCCAGGCAAAGAAGACAGAGCCGATTATAAAAAGTAGACCAAATATTTTTTCAACCATTTGCTCATTTTGAACTTACCTGTAAAGATTATGGAGATGAAATTTTCATTCGAGCTAAGGAATAGACTAAGGTCATGTGTTTATTTGCTCATCTTGATTAGTCTGCTGATCAAGACTTCAGTCATACTTGCATCAGAAATAAATAAAGAAACCCAATTGGAAATTATGACAATTAATCTTGTTGATGTGAGAAATGCTGAAAGATCAAGAGATAAGCTAATTGTTGCTAACTCAATTGGAAAGAATATTGATGGTACGTATTCTGGGGAACAGAGTTTTTCTCAAATTATTTCTGAAAAACAGCTGAATTTGATTTTCTATTTTGCTTCTTGGTGTACTTACTGTCGACAAGAGGTCGAAGACTTGAAAAATATTCAAAATGAATATCCTACTAAATTAGGAATCATTGGAATTAGCGGCGATGCGTTGGAGGTCGAAGTAAAAAATATATCACATGTTTGGGGGATTTCATGGCCTCTTTTTTGGGATTCAACACATCAGTTTAAGAAAAAACAAGATATCAAGAAAATTCCTTATCTTATTCTTGTGAATTCTAAGAGACAGATTCTCGCTACGCATGTCTCAATTAGTCATTTGAAAGATTTTTTTCAAGAAGTTCGTCAGAGATTGAGTGATGAGGTATTCAAACAACTTAATTGAAAAACTAAATAAAAAAGGTAGAAATCATTATGGCTGATGACGGCTCTAATAGAAACAATATTATTTTGACGGCAGTGTTGGTCATCAACATGACAGCAATGTCCTTTTTTGGACTCCATCTTTATCGTCAGCATCGTGCTGAAAAATCAAAGATAAAAATTAAAGATGATGTTACGTCCTCTGCGGAAGGAAATACTTCATTAAAAAATGGCAGTGTTGAAATAAATAACTTTTATATTAAAAAAATAGTGAGATTCGAGTCGCTTATTACAAATTTGTCAGGAGAAGATGGACGTCGAATTGTCCGCCTCAGTCTCGAGGCAAAATGTGAGGGTGCTTCCGTTTTAAGTGAATTAAATTCACTCAAACCCAAAGTGAGAGATATCATTGTTATAGAAGCAGGAAGTTTTACAGCTGAAGAGCTTGTTACCAACGAAGGTAAAGAGAAATTAAAATCTAAAGTGCGTGATAGGATTAATGCTGTTTTAGCTACAGGGAAGGTTTTGGAAGTTTTCATTACTGAGTTGGAATTAAATTAGAGTTTAATTTTAATCGGTAATTAAAAATATAACATGGGCTGATTTGAAAATTTATAATAAATTAGTTTGGAATTAACTGTACGAATTAGTTAAGAGTCTAGTTGGATAAGTAAAAAGATGAAATTAAAAATCAATCTTTCGAACGAAATGACAAGTGTAACCCTCAGGATGTTTTTGTAGATAATCTTGGTGATATTCCTCGGCACGCCAAAAATCCTTCATTGGAATAATTTCAGTAACGATTGGTTTTTTCCATTTTCCGGATTCGCTTACTCGTTTTTTTATTTTTTCTGCGATTATTTTCTGTTCTTCATTCATGTAAAAAATAGCGGAGCGATATTGAGAGCCGACATCATTACCTTGGCTGTTTTTAGTTGTTGGGTCGTGCATTTTAAAAAATTGGAGAAGAATTTCCTCGTATTTTATTCTATTTGGATCAAATAAAATTTGTATGGACTCTGCATGTCCTGTGTTCCCACGTTTCACATCTTCGTAATGAGCGTTGAGCTGGGTCCCGCCTGTGTAACCGACTTGTACTTCGAGAACTCCAGGAATTTTTCTGAGTAAATCTTCAAGTCCCCAAAAGCATCCACCGGCCAAAGTTGCAATTTGCCATTTTTCTTTTAGTGCAAAAAGAAAAAGATACTTTCCATAGCCTTCTTCTTTCATTTTTTTAGTAGGAATAAATTTTAGAGCTGCAGAGTTGACGCAAAATCTTTTTCTGGAAGGACCTGGGCCATCATCAAAAACATGGCCTAAGTGCGAATCGGCCTGAGATGACCGAATTTCTGTTCTTTCTAAACCTAAATTTTTATCAGGTCTAACCTTTATATCATGTTCATCAATTGGGCGACTGAAGCTAGGCCACCCAGTTCCAGAATCAAACTTATCCAAGGAGCTAAACAGAGCCTGATTGCCAACAACGTCCACGTAGATTCCATCCTCATGATTATTCCAGTATGCATTTTTGAAAGGAGCTTCGGTGCCCTCTTCTTGCGTACAAGTGAACTGGTCTAGGGTCAGAATTTTTTTTAATTCCAAGGTCGAGGGCTTTTTAAAAATAGATTCTTGCGACATACTAACTCCCGAAAATAACAGGACCAAAATCAGAATGAAATTTCGCACTAAAAAATAAACTTTCATCACAGAATAATTTTTATTTCAGAATCTTCAAGCTGACAATGAATTCTACCGATGTGTGTGTAATGACAAGGAATAAAATTGCTGTTCATTTTGGTCTTGCTTTTACTTCTGTAATTTTATTTTTTAATAATTGTGGAAAATTTTCATCAATCTCGCCACGTGAGGTTCTTCCTCAAGTTTCGATTGTTTCAAATGCCCCTCCGTTATTTATCGCAGGGAGCGAATTGAATGTATTAGAAGTTTCAGTTGGATGTGGCTATGTGAACGAACCATGCGTTACTGTTGAAATTTGTCGACCAGGATCAAGCTCCTGCGTTGTTGTAAACAATGTATTGTTAGACACTGGAAGTTATGGTTTGCGAATATTTTCTTCGGCGCTTTCGTCACTCGCACTCACTCAAGAAATTGATGCCTCGGGACATTCTCTAGCAGAATGTCAATCTTACGCTGATGGTTCTTCTCAGTGGGGCCCAGTCGTGCGAGCCGACGTAAAAATGGGTGGCGAAATCGCAACAAATATTCCAATTCAATCTGTCAGTGCGAGTTTCGGTTCAGCGCCTTCTGATTGTACGAATTTAGACGTGGGCCCATCAGATGCAGGATTTAATGGAATTTTAGGAGTAGGGCACTTTATTTATGATTGCGGAACGATGTGTGAAAAATATTCTAACAATCGAGTTTATTTTAATTGTTCAGTAAGCTCTATCAACTGCACAAATTCATCAATTTCTGTTGCGGCAAAATATCAAGTTATGAACCCGGTAGCGGCATTATCGACTGACAATAATGGTGTGATTTTACAATTACCTGATATCAGTCCTCAGGGGGCGACGGGAGCTACTGGCTGGCTAATTTTTGGTATCGGGACTCAAAGTTCAAATACTCCGCCAAGTGGGGTAGTTACATTTCCTGCTGATAGTAGTAACGGAAATTTTCTGACTACCTTAGGTTCTATTACCTATTCTGCTTTTATTGATAGCGGGTCTAATGGACTGTATTTTCCGACTCCGAGCGGAATGACCGTCTGTTCTGATCTTCCTGGTTTTTTTTGTCCATCTCCTCCGCAAGTTTTGACTGCTACTCAGATGGGTTATGCGGGTACGCCAACTCAAGATATTCAGTTTGAAATTCGAAATGCTGATAAGGCATTAAATACTTACAATGCAGATAGAGTTTTTAATAATATTGGAGGCCCTTTCTCTAGCGAATTTGATTGGGGCCTTCCTTTCTTTTTGGGGCGCACCATCTACGTGGGGCTTGAGCCTGCATCAGCCTCATCCACGACGATACTTGGTAAAGGACCCTTCTGGGCCTATTAACCACAATGTACTGGTTTGAAAACGGATTTGAATGTGAAAATAATTACAGAGGATTCTCAACTCAATAATTTTAATGCCAATGTGGGCTGAGAATTAGCTTGTGCGGCCATCGCCGTAGATGCCTGCAATAAAACTTGGTTGCGAGCGGCGTCTGCTGATGATGCGGCAATGTCGGCATCCCTGATTCGTGAATTAGCTGAAGATAAATTTTCATGTTGAATTGCTAAATTTTCGGTGGCTGATTGTAATCGATTTTGAATTGCCCCGATATTGGCTCGGAAGCCGTTCACTTTTTCTTGAGCAGCATCGATCACCATCAACATACTTTGCGAACCATCTTTTGTTGAGAAATCTAAATCAGAGATTCCCAAAGAATTAGTCGTTGCATCCATTTGACTTGCCATGAATGAAATTCGATCTTCTACTTGCGTATTATTAATCCCTACTTGGATATCGAAGTTTTGAGCAGTGCCATCTAATAAATTTGTTTTTCCGTAACGGTTGGTTTTTGCAATACGCTGAACTTCTTCTTTGAGTTGCCCTACCTCAGTGTTGATGTATCTACGTTCAGTGTCAGCAACCGTGTCAGAAGATCCTTGAATTGCCAGTTCACGCATGCGAGTTAATATATTAGAGGTCTCACCAAGTCCCCCTTCGGCCACTTGAACCATCGAAATACCATCATTGGCATTACGGCTGGCCTGCCCATAGCTGCGGATTTGAGATTTCAACATTTCACTGATGCCCAATCCTGCAGCATCATCTGCTGCTTTAGTTATTCGACTTCCAGAAGCGATCTGCGCCATGCTTTTTTGAATCTCATTTTGCGATTTGGCAAGAGTCCGTTGTGCATTTATAGAAGCAATATTTGTTGTAATTCTCATTCCCATTGTGAACCTCCAGTGAGTAAACCGACATCGTGTCGAGAGAATCGGACCTCGAACGAACCTACTCGTGCGACATCTTCATCCAAGCATTTCTGCTATTAGTTATTATTTTGAGACCGCCACCCTCAGCCGCTTTTCAAGCTTGCTTATGATGTTGATCGATCTGCATACCTAACCAATCGGCGAGGTCTTGCAAAGCTTTAGTCTCGTCGAGGAAAACTAGTCTGAAGTCGTGATAAAACTAGGCTTTGGTTTTGAAAATTAGACTGAGATCCAGGCTGTTTCTGGATGAAGATCTAGGAAAGACATTTGTCTCGGCTAGGTCTTGCAAGACGTTCGTCGATGAATTTTAGTTGATGACTTCTTCAAAGCTTAATTGACTGAATCGGTGTGGCTCCGAATCCATTTTCATTCGCTTGTATAAAGTTTTTCTATCAATGCCAATTTCCTTTGCGGTTTTGTCACGGGCTCCCCCGTTTTTCTTAATAGCATAGGCAATATATCTTTGAGTAATTTCCTCTAAAGTTGGAAGCGTGTCTGAATGATGAATAGAAAAAATATTGTCCTCAGAAGGACAAGAGTCTATTAGCTCTTTTTGATTTTGAATTCCATCATTCTCAGGCTTCGAAATCAGACCTGATGATAATGATGAAAAGCCCTGCAGGGAGACCTCCGGTCCAGTGGATAGAATGACAGCTCTTTCTATCGAATTCTCAAGCTCCCTAACATTACCTCTCCACGGATTTTCGAAAATAAATCTTATACTCTCCTTTGAAAAGGTTGTAGCCGAAGCTCCATTTTCTTGTGCGAATCGATGTAAAAAGAATTCCGCTAAGGGCAACAAGTCTTCCTTTCGGTTGCGGAGGGGTGGTATTGTGAGTGGTATCACGTTGAGTCTAAAATAAAGATCTTCTCGAAATCTTTTTTCATTCACTTCAATTGATAAGTCTTTGTGAGTGGCGCAAATAATTCGACAGTTGATTGGTCGATATTGGTTTTCACCCACGCGTTTAATGTTTTTTTCTTGAAGAACTCTCAAAAGTTTAGTTTGCAGGCACAAACTGAGATCTCCGATTTCATCTAAAAACAAGGTCCCATCTTGAGCTTCTTCAAAGAGGCCAACTTTTTTATTCATAGCTCCGGTAAAAGAGCCTTTGGCATGTCCAAAAAGCTCAGATTCAAGTAAATTTTCAGGTATGGCTGAACAATTAATTGCGACAAAGGGCCCTTTTGCTTGGCAACTCTGATTGTGAATATATCGAGTTAAAACTTCTTTTCCAGTTCCGCTTTCACCGAAAATAAAAATATTAGCAGAACTTTTTGCAACTCTCGTCGCTAAGGAGAGAACTTTTAAAAATTCAGGACTTTGACCAATTAGCTGTGTTTGGTTTGTCTTATTAGACTTTGCATTTTTTTGCTGTTCGAATAAATTCCGAACAGGGTTAACATGTGCCAATGATCTTTCAATGGTGCTTTGTAATTCTCGAAATTGCAGGGGCTTGCGGAGACGCTCATAACTATTCTTTTGGAGAGCCTCCAAAGCAGTCTCTGCTAATTCTGCTGAGGAGAGGAGAATGATCGGCAGTTTCGGTAAACTTTTTTTAATTTGGAGAGTAAATTCTATCGAAGAGACATCTTGGAAATTAAAATCAGTCAGGAGAATATCCCAACTATTTTCTGGGTACGAACTTTCGGAAAGAGCGCTTTTGGCATCAGTAAAACAAATCACCTCGAAATTTTTTGATTTGAAATATGCGGAAACAAGATCAAGAGTCTCCGAATCATCATCAACGACGACGATTTTTTTCAGACGCGTTCCTGCCTTCACCGAGATCCCCCTCGTTAAAATGTATTTACAAGAAGTTCGTTTAGCATCTGTCTGCATGTTAGGCTAGAAAAGGATCACTAAGATTGTGTGAGTTAACACACGCTTTAGTAATCACAAATTATACCATTTTACTACTATATAGAAAAAAGGACTGTGAAGAAAAGATATGCTTACGTTCAATAATGACCCTTTTTGCGTTCACAAAGATCTCTTTTTCTCTTTGATTAGAGTGGAAAACATTCAGTTGTCATTGAGCTGGCCGCAATATTGCTTGGTTA
Organism: uncultured Bdellovibrionales bacterium; assembly: GCA_903926205.1. Lineage (GTDB taxonomy): Bacteria > Bdellovibrionota > Bdellovibrionia > Bdellovibrionales > Bdellovibrionaceae > CAIYID01. The sequence goes on along the minus strand of CAIYID010000089.1, from coordinate 14,550 downwards.
AAGTTAGCAATAGTTAAATGGGTGGACGTTAGTTGAAGGATTCTCAGCAAGGGGGGGTGTATGAATTTGAAGTCTAGTGTATTTTTTATTTTGGTGGTGTTTGCATGTTTTGTGTTGGGGCATGAGTCTCCGGCTTTCTTTGTTGGTGCGAGCAAGTCCTTCTTAACCGTTTTTGTGGTTCTCGGGGCAGCAGGGTTCTTTGGAGCTGCGCTGTTAGGAGGACGTCCAAAAGGATTTCCATGAGGTAACTGTTGTTTTTTTTTGGAGAGGGGGGGGGTATGGAAATGGCATCATATACAGTTATTTTAACAGTGATGGTTATTATATTTTTGGGTTACGTGCTCCTTTATATGTGGCCATTTTGTTTGGTAACACTTACGGGAATCCATCTCGTTTGGCATAATTTTGATTGGTCAGTGTTGAAAGAACGCTTCCTTGAGGCGGTGGAAAAAGTTAAAGTTTTAAAGTTTATAAGCCAAAAATTCATGAATTCGCACGGAGGAGTTTCATCACTTTTTGAAAATGAATTTTTATTATCGAGAGACATAAAAAAAAGAAAAGCGAAAGAAAACTCACCCTTTATTCAGTCCGTCATCACGGCGGTCGAAGCTTCAAGGAAGATAAATAAAGAAATCGGGAGTGAATTAAGACCAGATTGGTTGGTTGGTAATAGTGAGGAGGCTTCAGTGTTTAATTTTTTTGAAAAAGAAAAAAGGGATTCACAAATTTCGAGGGAAGTCATAAGCGAAATCAGATGGGACGAAAGTGTTAATTCATCACAGCTGGGTGTCACAGTTAATGAGGGCATCGTTACACTTCGTGGAAATGTGAGTCGTTATGCGGAGAAATCCATGGCTGAGGATGCCGCACAAAGGGTTGGAGGAGTTCGTGCTGTTGTTAATGAGATCGAGGTTAAACTGATGGGGTTTTATGAGCGAACAGATGAGGATATCGCAAGAGCCGCTCTTTGTGCTTTAGAGTGGAATTATTCTGTACCCAAAGGGATTAGGGTTAGTGTTGAAAAAGGATGGATTACTCTTCGCGGAGAAGTTGATTGGGACTATCAAAGAAATGCGGCAAAATACTCAGTCAGTCACTTGATGGGCGTTTTCGGTGTGAACGATTACATGACTATTAAAACCAAAGTGCGACCATCCGATGTGAAATCTAGAATTGAAGAAGCGTTGATGCGTTCGTCAGAGAATGAAGGTCGGGATATTAATGTCGTGGTTTCTGGTGATCGAGTTACTCTAAATGGTAAGGTTCATTCTCCGTCAGAAATATCGAAGGCTGGTCACGCGGCATGGGGTGCTCCTGGAGTTATGACGGTGGAGAATAATTTAAAATTGGCAGCGAATTAATAAGTGATTTTGTGAGGGGGAGTCTAGACACAGATTAGTGTGACTAATTGAAAGGAAAGGAAAATGTTGATAGATTTTATGAAACTGCCTTATAAAATGGGTGGGTTGGAACCTTATATTTCCAAAGAGACCTTGCACTTTCATCATGATAAACATTATGCCAAATATGTGGAGACGACACGGCGACTCGTTGTCGGAGCGCCTTATGAGAAGATGAGTCTTCAAAGTATTGTTTTAGCCTCCTCGCGAAAAGGGGATGAGAAGAGTCAGACGATTTTTAACAATGCTGCCCAGGCTTTAAATCATGCGTTTTATTGGAATTGCCTTACAGAGAATCCACACGAGAAACCTGGAGATAGTTTTTCAAAAGTTTTGCACAAAAGTTTTGGAAGTTTAGAGCAATTTGAAAAGCTATTTACAGAGTCAGCCTTGAATTGTTTTGGAAGTGGTTGGACATGGCTCACGATTAGTAAGGGGCGTAGTCTTTCGATTATCTCAACACAAGGCGCGGACAATCCATTAATTTTTGGTCTTAAACCTCTACTCTGTTGTGATGTCTGGGAGCATGCCTATTACTTGGACTATAAAAATGATAGAGAGAAATATTTGAAAAACTTTTTCAAAGTTTTGAATTGGAAATTTGTCGAACAAAACTTTTATAAAAGCTCATTCTCAACTAGAACTGAAATAGACGACATGCCAGTGCCGCCTGTCAGTTAATCATTCCAATCTGGCCGTGGTGGCCCTGGGGGAGACATCACTACTTGCCAATGGCAGACCGAGCAAATTGAACCGTCGTAGGGAGCTGTGTTGAAGTTGTAACGCAACACTTTTTTATTCGGAGAAAAATGCGGTTTATGACAGGAGATGCAGGATAAATCTTTTTCTTTATAAATCGGATCAGGTTGGCCACTCGTTGGGTGACCGGCTTTTGGGTGCCCTCCGTCGATCATCTTTTTGTCATGACAAGTGAAGCAAAGATCATTGGGCATTTGTTTAAGAAGTTTTGGATTTTCACTTCCGTGAGGAGCGTGGCAATTCTCACAACCTAAGTAAACGGCTGGGTGAATGTGCACATTTTCGTTATTCAGGTCGCGACCCATGTCTGTATGGCAATAAGTACATAGAATCGGCGTTACTGCTTTTAGCATTTTTGGATAAGGGGAAGAATGTGGATTGTGACAACGAACACAGCTTTTTGACATCACCAATGCCAAGTGTTTAATTGGCAAGTCCATGCCAAGATCATCATGAAGATGACAAGTAGTGCACATATCTTCAACTTTTGACTTCAACAGGGGCTTAATGGCGCTTTCATGAGCGGAATGGCAAGCAGTACATTTTCCTTTCATCGCAGGATGAATCACTGTGTTCTTATCTTTTCGTTCATGACATTGATAGCACAAGTCAGGTTGGTTCATTATAAAGGTTTTTGGACTTGGCTTTCCATCAGCTGCTGCTTTATGGCAAGAAAGGCACTTGGCTTCAGCAAAAGGTGGATGTTGAATTTTCACCGGAGGAGTGATTGCTGCATCTGCAAAGACTGGAAGAGGAAGCGCAAAACCGAGAGCTAGTATTAGCACCATTAAGCTGATTCCAGCGTATCGAATTGATAAAAAATTAGATAAAGACTTCATTTCGAGCCTCCGTACTTGAGCTGTGCTTTTTCCCAAATTTTTCCCTTAGCGGCTTGTGTTTTTGCGGCTTTGGCTAAGGTGGTAACAGTGGGATCATCGAAGAGAGGAATCAAGTCCACCGCATGAATAAGAAATTTATCTACTAGGGTATCATTCGGAAGTGTTTTAGCAATAGCGACAGCGCCATCGACATCGAGATCAGTGATCAGCAACGAGGTTTCCAATGCGAGACGTTCTGTTATACTAACGGAAGCTTTAATCATGGAAATTAATCCGACCACGTCGACTTTTTTTAGACGCTTTAAACCCTCGGTGATAATTAAATCGCGAGTCGATGGTTTGCTTGAGAGCAGTGCAATTTCGCCGATAACTTGCCCGTCAATTTCGTCCACTTTGAACATCAAGAGGAGAGCCACTTTTTCTTTATTATTATAAGCACGACCATAAAGAGCTATTGCTTCATTCTTTTTTAATGAGCCTAGTAAATTGATGGTGCCAGATAAAATTTGATCTCGGGTGTCGCCTGAACCACAAACGGCTAACATTTTATCAAGATCAGTTCCCGTGGGTTTTGGAATTAAGGAAATTAATTTAATGGCGTTTTGTGCTTTATTATTGAAGCTTCCTTTGACGATTAAAGCCGCACCGTCGCCATCAAATTTTTTAAGTAAGCCGAGAGCTTTGTCGACCAGCGAGTCCCTCGTCTCGCCGAGGCCTATTGTTTGCAAAATAGTACCAAAATCCTTGGAGCTAACATCTTGAATTTTTGGTAATACGCCAAGAGTCACACTGATCTTTTCATTTGTGGCAAGGCCGACCATCGCAATCACACCCTCAGTCGTAGCGCTGGTAATTGATAGTTCACCTTTCAAAAGAATTTGATCCCGCGTAAAATCAGAGACGCTTTCTTTTGCAACAGAAGCAAGATCAGAGGCAGTGAGTGGTTTTGTTTTTGCTAAAAGAGTTGTGCTGACCTCAAGTTTCGAATTGTAGGCTAATTTAAGACAAGCAATATCTCCGGCGACATCAGAAGCTTGAACAAGTTTAATTCCTGCCTGAAGAGCAACATCCCGTTCAGTTCCTGAAATGATCGTTCCAGCGATGAGTGCCAAGTCTTTACCAGAAAGGGACTTAATTTTTGGTAATAATAATTGTACCACTTGAGCGGGGTTGCTTGTTATCTGCGAGGCAATTTCACTGGCTTCACTCGCGCTCAGAGAATTGAAGCGATTAATATTTGCTAGAATGATTTGCTCACGATCTGGTCCATAGGACCCATTTTGGGCAATGAAGGTAAGATCAGTCGCCGAAAAATTAGAAATGATTGAAATTAGACTTTGGACAACTTGCTTTTTATTTCCAGTGGATTGGCGGATCAGTTCAAGAGCTTCGCTCGAGGATGTTTTTTTCAACTTTCCTAATCCAAGAGAGAGAAGCAAATCTTTTTCACCAGAATCTCGGCCTAAAGAGACAATTTCTGCGAGTTCATGGGCTGAAATTTCCTGGATCTTTTTCAAGCAAGCCGCGGCGACATCCAATGGTTTAAGCGAAATTTCTACGAGTTGTTTGGCTTGCGGGCCAGTTAATTCAGAAATAAGGCTAACTCCTGTTAAAAGCAGTTCATCGCGAGTTTTAGAAGTTGGAAGTTTTAATGCCAATGAAATAAGAGAGTCTGAGGTTTTATCTGAATCAGTTTTATACCAATCAACAGCCAAGTCTTTTGCTGAATTCCAAGCGAATTTTTCAATGGACAGATTGAGCAACAATATTTTTTGCTCAGCCGATAATTGGCGGAAGCCTTTTAATACTTGTGTGAATAAAACTTGAGTTGAATCCAATGAGGGATAAGCTCGTTCTAAAAGGCCCGAAGCCTCCACCGGGTCGAGAATGTGAGAGAGATGAGCTTGCCCACTGATTAATATTTGATTGATAAACTCTGCATATTGAAGTGCAGATTGAGCATTAGCTTTAATTTGGGATAATTTCTTCTGACAAAGCTCAGGAGTGATATTCCTACAGGCGTCTGGGTCAGCTAGAATTTGCAACATCAAAGACTCAGAAGTTACTGGGAAATAGCTAGAATCCGCGATCAATAATAGATGGTTTAAATCAATAGAAGGTGTGCTGCGAACAATATCAAGGAGTTCCTGATGAAACTCCTTTGTTAAACTTGAAATTCCTCTGAGTTTAAGGAAAATCTCGCGCGGATTGCTTCCTTGAGTGATTTCACTGATCGAAGAAAAAACTGACTTAATAGATGTGAATTTTAATTGAGGAGTCACATCTGGAGGTGGAAAATCTGAATCAGTTATAAGGGACTTTATTGGAGAATTTGCAAGAAGTTGCTGTGTTTGCTGAGTGTCCACTCCCTGACTTAGGGGGGTGGAGAGTGAATTACCACAGGCCGAGAGCTCGAAAATAAAAAGACTGCCCAGGATAAGGACCGCTGATTTAGCTCTGATTTTATTTGGCGTTTCCACATTCATTCCTTGTTGATGGCTCATAGTTAAAACCTTTGTGAATTATCACGCTATTCTTTTTTTGAATTTTTCTCTTGTTGTTTTAAGGCTTGTTCCTTCTGACTTCTTAATACACCGAAATAGATTCGATCGAATTTTCTCTTGAGAGATTTACTCTGAAAACCAAACATGGGCATTGGTTTATCGAGTGTGACTTCCGTATTAAGACCGAGATCAGTGTGAGGGACGGCCACCCAAGTTTCATCTGTTTTTGTCTTTAATTTCAGATACGTATAAGTCGCAGCATTGATGATTTCGATGATTTTTCCAGAGATCGGCTCAGCATAAACACTGTTAGAAGATGTTTTTTGAGCTGACTCAGCAAGAGCCATTTTCTCTTCTGAAAAAAAAGCTACGAAAGCCAGAAATAAAGCAAATATTACTGAATATACACGAGTTTGACGGTGAATCATTCGATACCTCACTTAGTTATGGATGTAGACTTATCCATTATTTTTAATCACAAAGGAAGGGGCTCTGAAAAAATTCTAATGAAGTGACAAATATGAGTCATTTTTTCCCGTCTATCTTTTTGACATGCGACAGTTTGTCTCGTGAAGCGTGACAGTTTGTCTCATTGTAATGGGGACATTGCATAATTTATTTATTTGCAAAATTCCGCTTTGACGAAAATTGATTTCCAGCATAAACACTTTTTCAAGTTTAAACAAAAAACAATAACAATTGTGATCTTGGTCGTCCCATCAAACAAAAAAAGATAGGGAAGGTCAGTATCGCGCTAAACCTCAAAAGAGGAGGATCAGATATGGGAAGGCTAATGTTAGGAAAAATCACAGCCATTATTGCGGCATGCTTGCTCAGCAATATGGCCCACGCAACGAAATTGGTTACACCAGGAATCAGAGGAAGTGATCATGATTTCACTAAACTCTTACTTCTGAATTCAAGAGGAGCTGTACTCGATGAGATTTGCATCTTCTGTCATACTCCACATAACGGAAACTCAGCAGTAAAAGCAGATGCTCCACTATGGAATCACACGATCACAAGTTCAACGTTCACTCCGTACACTTCAGATACGATCAAGTTCACTCCGGGACAGCCTGTTGGTGTGTCTAAGCTTTGCTTGAGCTGCCATGATGGTACTATTGCTATCGATGCTTACGGCGGTTCAGTAGGAACTAAAAAAATGGGTGATATCAGTGCTGTTGGTCCTAAGAGCAAAAACTTAGGAACAGATTTGAGCGATGACCATCCAATTTCTTTCGTTTTCGACTCAGCGTTAGCAACTGCTGACGGAGAATTGAACGATCCAGATACAAGCTCAGTATTGCCTGGTCTTAACAGCGTGACTGGTTTGATCAAAGATGAATTGTTGGTAAAAGACACGGTTCTTGGCGATCACGTGGTACAATGTACTACCTGTCATGATCCTCACAACGGACAAGGTATCAATACTCTCTTAAAAGTAAATAACACGGGCAGTGCTCTTTGTTTGACTTGCCACAATAAATAATGAAGAAAAATTAATTTTAACTAAATATATGGAGATCAAAATGAAAACCAACTTTTTAATAACAATGATGGCAGCCAGTCTGACCTCAGTTTGCGTACTGGCAGCGAGTGCCCCAGTATTTTATCCAGGAAATCCAGAACAACCACGCATTCAATTCTTGAAAGCGATCAATGGCTCTTCAGCATTCATCACTGGTAACGGTTATGGCGATCGGTTCCCTAACTATAAAGGACATATCAAAAATGAAACTAACCCCATCGTAAAACCTTATGGTCTTGCGGTCACTCAGGGTAAAATTTTCGTTTGCGACGCTGGAACTGGCACAGTCAAGATTTTTGACCTTGAGAAAAAAATGATCGGTACCATTGGCGATCAAAAAATTGGTAAACTTGGTATGCCAATGAATATCGCGATTGATGCTGATGGAACTCGCTATGTTGCAGATACAGCGTTAATGAAAATCATGGTTTACAATTCGAACAATACGTTCGTAAAAGAGATCAGTGGACCAGATAAAGTTAATCCAAATGATCCTGAAAAAATGAAACCAACTGATGTTGTGATCTTAAAGGGAAAACTTTATGTCACTGACGTTGCAAATTCACAAATCGTTGTGATTGATCCAAAAACTGGAGCAATTCAATCTCGCTTCTCTCAAGCTGGAGTTGAAGCTGGTGATTTGTTCAAAGCAACTAACTTGACGACTGATGCTGCAGGCAATATTTTTGTTGCTGACACTATCGGTGGAAAAGTATCAGTGTTTTCTGATGCTGGAAAATATTTACGTAGCTACGGTGGTATTGGTGATCAACTTGGCCACTTTGCACGTCCAAAAGGCGTTGCAGTTGACCGTGAAAATCGTCTTTACGCCATTGACGCTGCTTTTGAAAACGTACAAGTTTTCAACAACGAAGGAAAACTTTTGTTACCATTCGGTGTTGCCGGAAATACTGACGGTGGCTTAAATATGCCTGCAAAAGTGGTTGTTGATTACAACAACACTAAGTACTTTAAAGACCAAGTAGCTCCAGGTTATGACATTGATTATTTGATCTATGTGACTAATCAATTCGGAGACAACAAAGTTAATGTGTACGGATTCTTGAAAAAATTATAATTTCCGTTACAAAAATAAGTCATAAGTTAAGACGGGTGATGAGTAAAACATCACCCGTTTTTTATTTTTATACCTTCGTGATTTACTCGCGTGAAAGTGCCTTTTGGTATTGCGAAAAAATCCTGTGAATGCTATTAACTTGCGCAAATGAAAACACTTTCTGTCCTTATTTTTTCTTTAAGTTTTTTGTTTATTTCAAACGCAGCTTTTGGTTTCAGTATTGTAGGAAGTCCTCATGACTTTAGTGGAACGGCTTGGTCCGGTGGCGAGATTTGCAGAGTTTGCCATATTCCTCATAATGCTAATTCAGGGAGTGTCGATGTTCCTTTGTGGAATCACTCAACAACAACGCAAGTTTTTATTCCTTATACAAGCCCAACAATGGTGGCCGCTGTTGGTCAGCCAGACGGTTCTTCAAAACTGTGTTTAGGTTGTCATGATGGAACGGTAGCGATTGATTCTTTTGGTGGTAAGATTGGAACGAGTTTAGTTGCAAATAAAATTGGACCTGATCTTCTGAATGGACAGGGTCACTGGGCGCATCCGATTTCTTTTGTGTACGATTCAAACTTGGCTATCGCGGACACACGTTTGAATGATCCTGCGTCAACAGGTTCGACTCTTGGCGGAACAGTACGGAAGGATCTTCTCTTTAAAGATAAAGTTCAGTGTTCTAGTTGCCATGATGTTCATAATGGCAAAGGAATCAGCCCACTTCTGAGGATGGATCAGACTAATCTTTGTTTAACTTGTCACAACAACTGATCGGAGGAAATGATGAGCAATCTCTTTTTAATTCCATTTATCTCGCTCAGTCTTTTTGCGCAGGTTCTTTTTGCCGATCAAAAGTCTCATGATTTTTCGAGAGAATCCTGGTCCGCTGGCAAATCTTGTTTAATTTGTCATGACCTTAAAAATGGTCTTCCAAAGCTTGCGCCGACGGGATCACGAGTTGTTGATTTAGCAAAACTAAGTCCTGTGGAACAAGCGGCTTATGAGATTAATCCACATAATGCCATTTGTTTAGTCTGTCATCAGGCTCTGCATAGCGCTGTCGCCCAAAAAAAACAGAACTCTGATAATAACACTTCCTTTCCTACGCCCAATGGACCTTCCAGTACGGCACAAGGCACGCAGGGTTCTACTACTGTTCGGGTGATTAATACTGGAACAAATATGATGAGTTGCCTTTCCTGCCACGATTTACACAACAAAGATAGCTTAAAACTATTGAAGCAGGATCTGCAAAACTAAGTGATTTTTGGGAGACCTTTATGAAAAAAATCTTTCGAGTATCCTTGACGGCACTGAGTATTTTACTGCTAACAGCTTGTGGTAAACCTCAAAATTCAGTCTCAGTTTCGGACTCTCAATCGCAAGTAGAAAATCTACCTGGAGTGCTGGGGAATAATATTGCCTCCACGACTCCAGTGGTTCTCGCTCCAGTGTCTCCAGCTCCTGAGCTGATCGCTAAATGCACTCGCTGTCATGGGAATGATGGTGATGGTATAAATCCGTTCTTTGCAAGAATTGGTGGACAGCAAGAAAAATATTTAGCGCTTGAATTGAAAGCCTTTAGGGACTGTACCGTGATCGGTAAGGAGTGTATTCGAGCAGGTCGGGATGGAAGAGATTTTATGTACAAACCCACGGACGTGAGTAATTTATCAGATCAGGATATCGTCAACTTATCACATTATTTTGCGACACGACCGCAACCACAACCGGTGACTGGTGGTGATGCTAATCTTATCGCCCAAGGTAAGGACATCTATATGAATGGTGTCGGTGATGATGTCCAATCCTGTGTGGATTGTCATGGGGCTAAGGGGCTGGGAAATGGGAATACGCCGGCTCTGTCAGGACAATTTGACCGAGAAACAATCAAGCAAATGGCTAATTACAAAAACAAAAGGCGCAAGAACACAATGATGGTGTCTATCGCTTTAAGTTTAAGTGATGATCAAGTGAAAGCCTTGGCGGCTTATCTCTCTTCCTTATAAAAACTACAGCTACGGTAAGTAATCATTAGGTCTTTATACCAAAATCAAGCAACGTCCGATGATAGATTCAGAGCATGGCTTGCAAAGTTTTTTAAGGGCTCTTCTGTGACTTTAAAGCTGGCTTTTAAGAAAAGCTTGCAAGCTGCCTTTTGCCCTTTAAAACTAAAATAACCAACGTCGATGAGCCCAAAAACCTTTGAAGAAATTAAATTTGCGAACGGTTCTGTCATGATAATATTTGAGCCAGGAAGTTCATGAGTGAGCTTTTCAATTCGATGAACCAGATCAACATCTGAAGAGCTTGAATCAAATGACTTTTGCACGACTTTTCCAGAAAGAGTAATTAACTCCACTGTGTGCAATTCAATAGGAACATTTTGGGCATAGTGCAGTCCAATTCCGCACTCAACTTCGATATTGTGTTTAACGGCAAGAGTTCGAAGACAGGTTCTAAATTCAGAGGCAACAGCAAAGGCGGACTCTTCCGGGTGCTCGATGCCGGGAAGAAGTCCAAAGTGTGCATAAGCAGAATCACCGGAGTGCGATTCTCTAAGGCCACCATGTTTAATAACTAATTCGCTAAAATTTTTTAGAATGATAGAACGAACGGACTGCCCATTGATTGACAAATCATGAAGTTTCGAACTCTCAACAATATCATAGGTGATTAAGGCTAAATTCTTTTTTAGAGGAAACTCTATGAGTGGATCCTTCAAGGCCGAAAGAATGAAAGGTGGAGCCCACGCTTCTAATTCTTTCCTTAAACTTTCTTCTTCGGATTTTGCTTTTTTAAGATCATTTGTGATGGCTAAAAGATCCTGCACTTGTTTTTCTATAAGCACAGACTTTTCAATTAAGCTTAATTCAAGTTTATAAGTGTCTACCATGCTTTGCATTCGGTGGCAGAGATCATCGACGTCCCAGGGTTTGCGGATGTAATCATGCACTCCCGCTTTGCGCACAGACTCAATAATAAGATCTTCTTCCGAGTAACCAGTCACTAAAACACGTTTTGCTTGGGGATGAGTTTTTTTAACAATTTCAAGAAAATTAACTCCCGTGAGTCCGGGCATTCTTTGATCTGAAACGACGATCCAAGGCTCTAGTTTTGTGAGTTGAGCCATTGCGTGAAGAGGATTGTCAAAAACATGGATTTCCCATTCTACGGGCATGGCTGCTTCAAATACAGTTAAATTATGTGGTTCATCGTCAACATAAATAACAATTGGCTTCGAATTCACGAGGCCTCCTTTTTCATAAATCCAATTTTAATATCCATTGGAATCAGAATTTCAAATTTAGTGCCCTTATTCAGCTGACTATTGACGGAAATTTTACCCTGATGTTTTTCAATTTCTTTTTGTACAATGTGCAGCCCAAGACCAGTTCCTTTACCGACTTCTTTCGTAGTAAAGAACGGATCAAAAATTCTTTCCACGGCCTCTTGTGGAATACCGCATCCATTGTCTTCAACCCAAAGTTTTATAAAAGAATTTTCAGAGATCGCCCCGATTTTAATTTCACCATTTTGTTCGGGAAGTACATCAAGCGCGTTCGTAATTAGGTTCATAAAGACCTGATTGATCCCCACCAAGTTTCCCGACAATGCCAAATTTGGCTCTATCTCTACAGTGAGTTTCACATCTCTTAGCTTACTTTTCAAAATAGTTAAAACGGAATCAATGGCCTCTTTGATTTGAAATTTTTTAAAATCGGCTTGATTGAGTCCTGTGAATGTTCGAAGGCTTTTGACGATTTCAATCGTCAAATTGGTACCTTCTTTAATTGAATTAAGTAATTTATCGATCAAGCCTCGCTCACTTGGAGGGATCATCGCATGAATTCTTCGCTCAAGCGGAATTAAAGCCCCATTAACATAATTGATGGAATTGTTAATTTCATGGGCAATTCCGGCACTCAAAGTACCGAGGGAGGCTAGTTTCGCAGAGTGCACAAGTTCCGATTGAGTGCTCTTTAACGAAACCAAGGCCTCTTGAAGTTCTGCAGTTTTTTCTTTAACTTTATTGTCTAAGTTTTTAAGTAAGCTATCTCGTTCGATGTAAGTATTTTCAATTTCTCTGTTAACCGCCAAGGAGAGACCAAAAATTGCGCCAACAAGTCCAAATGGTAAAAGCATATAAGTAGAAATAATCGCGAAGACGTTAAGAATGTCATTGCAGCCAAAAATTAGAAAAAATAAAATCCCAACCCCTTTGAAAACTGAATCTTGTTTGAAGCCTGTCTTTTTGGATTGGTTAATAATCGTTTTCAAAATGCTGAGGCTACAAACTAAAAATACCGGCATTGGCAAGACGGTGCCCATTTGAATAATATCACCATTACTACCAGTTAAAATAAGAATGATCGAGATCGAATTGAAGATAAATTGAATATTGTAAATCTTTTTGGGCAGAAGTTTGTCGAGGACAAAGGCCCTGAGGAGCATGGTTGTACCAAGAACCAGGCCGATGTCTGCAATTTTGTGAGAAATGAGCATTGAGGAAGTGATTCCAAATTCAGAATTTTCAGAAAATAAAAAGTATAAAGAGAAAAAGAGAGAACCTGAAGCGACAGAAAAGGTAAGAGAGTTGCTGACGCGTTTATAATAAATTAGTCCTGTGAATGCAGCAAGAATTAATAAGATACCGGCGGCCGATGAGTTTGCGGTGGTATTATAAAAATTAGCCTTACTTGATGTACTTGAAATAATCACTGGATCTAATATTCTCGAAAAAAACCGACTATAAGCGGTCACTCTCCACTTTAAATTCGAGTACTGTGAAACAACTTGGCAACTGATAAAAGTTTGGTTGTAAAAAGGGGAGGCTTTGTCAAAAGTGATGTCTCCAGAAGATTGAACCAGATTGCCATCTCCATAAATTTCGTGAACACCATGAATGACTTGGGGAAAAATAATAAATTTTTCTGGATTAGCTTTACAAGACTTTGTGATTTCATTGGAGGAGGCCTCAAAGACGTAATGCTCCCCCTGTGCTTGCCAATTTTGGGTTATATTCCAATCAGAAAGTAAAGCGCTCGGGTCGGGAATTCTTCCGAAGATATTTAAAATCCCAACCAAAATCGTTAGTACAAACTCACTCATTAATTAGGCGGCTTTCTTGTTTTTATCCATTGGTCCAAATGAGAATCCCACTTTCAACATGGCCTTCTCAAGACAGGCAACGGCATAATCAAGATCCGATTTTGAATGATTAGCCATAACAGTAAATCTGAACCGACAATTTTTTCGCCCAACAGCAGGGTAGACAACGGGAGTACAGATGATACCGTCTTCAAGAAGACTTTGGTACATTTCACCCATCACTGCCTCATCGCCGATCACAACTGGAATGACTGCACTTTCGTGATTGGGATCAGGTCGATAACCGAGTGCTTCTAGACCTCCCAAAAAGTGGTGAATATTTTGTCGAAGTGATTCTAAATAGGTTTTATCTGATGTGAAGATTTCGAGAGATTTTGAAACGGCGGCAACAGTTGAGGGCGGTAATGAGACGGAAAACATTTGTGATCTTCCAAATGATCGTAACCAATCAATTAGTTCTTTGGAGCCAGTGGCAAAGCCTCCGATACCTCCGCAGATTTTAGAAAATGTTCCCATAATAATGTCGGTTTCTCGAAGAAGATTGTATTTTTCACAAACACCGAAGCCGTTTGCTCCGAGAACGCCGAAGCAGTGAGCTTGATCGACCATGATTCGACAATTATAATCTCTTGCGATGGAGTAGATTTTATCAAGGCAGGCAACATCTCCGTCCATAGAAAAAACACCTTCAGTGATAATTAAACAACCATTATAGTTTTCGCGCTCTTTCTCTAAAATTGAGATGAGATGTTCCGGGTTATTATGTTTAAAAAATCGACTGCTAGCTTTTGACAAAGCCATTCCATCTTGGATGGAGGCATGACAAAGCTGATCGGCGATGATCAAGTCGCCAATCGTCGTAACAGCTGAAATAATTCCTAAATTTGCAGCATATCCAGAATTAAATAACAGAGTGGCTTCTTTCGAGTGAATTCGCGCTATTTTTTCACAAAGTTCTAAATGCAAATCAGTTTGCCCTGTTGTTACTGGAGAACCTGTTGAGCCAAATCCATATTTGTCCATTGCCGATTTTGCGGCAGTAACTACCTCAGGATGAGCTCCTAGGCCTAAATAATCATTTGAACCCATAACCAAATAATCGCTCCGACCAGATTTTCTTTTTCGACTTAAATTGACACGAGGTCCTTTCGACGCCGTTCGAATATTTTGATAAGCATATTTTTTACTATTGACCCATTCGCGGTGAAAATACGAAAACTCTCTCATGCGATCAAAGAGGTCGATATTTTGATTTTCATTTTCAACAAAGCTAGCCAAATTGAATTTATCTGAACTCATTTCTTTGTCTGAACTAGTGCAATCATGTTCAAGG
>CAIYID010000088.1 GCA_903926205.1 uncultured Bdellovibrionales bacterium | reverse complement strand
TCTTTGCGAGACTCCACTCACTAAATATTTTAAAACTGCTCCATTGAACTGTCTTTTCTTTTGACCAAAACAAGCACTGTAACTCGCATCAGAAAAAGATTTTTTGCAATTTTGGCAACGATACCGTTGGACTCTGACTTCGTCGCTTTTTCTAGAATAAAACCCACAAGCAACAACGAGTGTCCGATTTTCAGATGCAAGTGGGTTTGAGTTTGATGAACACGAACATTCTGGCTTCATATGCCAAAATATCAGCAAGCCCTAAGCCATAACCATGATAGGGGGCCAGTTTTTAAAATTTTCATTCGAATTCAAGAAACTTTAAGTACAGCGACTGGAGTGGAACGCCTCAGATTAACATCAGATTAACAACTGAGGCGAAACTTCAAAAGTTTTTCAATATCGTCCTGACAACCGCCGCAGGCGGTGTTAGCCGAAGTGATGCGACGAATTTTTTCGATGGTGTGTGCGCCGGAGACTATTGCTTGATCGATTTTCGTCGCACTCACCTTTCGACAATGACAAAGCTCGGGATCTTCGATCGGAAAGAACCAAGTCCCTCTCACTTTTTGAATCAGCTCTCGCACTAAAATTTCAGAGGAAGAATTTCCTTGAGGCATTGACCAATCTTGCACCGCTTGATTTTTTAAAGAGCGTAGAATTTTCAATGTGTCTTTAGACGCCACGGCCTTGAAGGAGACCTCCCCTTTGGAATTAATCTCACATTCCAACAATTCCCGACCTGGAAGCTCTGCTCTATAAAGCTTGTTCACCACCGAAATGTCCATCATCTTTTCATCCATTTTTTTATTTATCGGCTTGCTTCTTCATTTTAAAAATAAATTAAAATTTTAATTGAAAAAGTCTTCGCCGACGAAGTTGAAAAAAAACATCTATTTCTTTTAATATAAAATAACCAAAGGTCAAATATCCAAAAAATCCTAGCGGTAGTCGAAATTGAATAAGGTCTATCACTAAAGTACCTTCTCCCATGGCTTCAAATCGATGCACTTGTTGAAATTTAATATAAGGACCGCTCACTTGACTGGCCTCAAATTGAACGGAGGGCTGCCATTTTTTTATTTCTGTGACCCAATGAATAAGGAGATTATGAACCTTCACGCGATATCTTATTTGTGTTCCTAATTCAACTTTTTGAGCCGATAAAAATTCAACCTTTAACTTATGCTCCGGCAAAATATTTTGTTCAAAATTCTTTACCTCAGAGAAATAAATGAAGTTTTTTTCTGGAGATCCAGGAAGGTATTGTTCGTGACACAAGACCCCCGCCCCATCGAGCCATAGCAAAGTAACGTCCTCCAGTGCCTTTTGTAGCTGAGGAAATTTAAATTTAAATCCTAGCTTTTCGATGACAA
Organism: uncultured Bdellovibrionales bacterium; assembly: GCA_903926205.1. Taxonomy (GTDB): domain Bacteria; phylum Bdellovibrionota; class Bdellovibrionia; order Bdellovibrionales; family Bdellovibrionaceae; genus CAIYID01. The sequence goes on along the minus strand of CAIYID010000088.1, from coordinate 21,441 downwards.
GAGATTCCACTCTTTGTGAATACAAAAGTATCTGTGACATTTCTCCAAGAAAAGCTTTGAGGATAAAAGCTGGAAGTGGTGGCCCCATTTTTTTTTTAAAAATTTGATTCACAGTGAACATGAATTCTTTATTTGTCACAGCTTCCGGTGAAACGGCATTAATCACGCCCTGGGCCTCCTTATTCGTGAGACAATTCAAAATGAGTTGAACTAAATCATCGATATGAATCCAACTCATCCATTGACAACCCTCACCAAGACATCCGGCAAGTCCCATTCGTACCGGAATCATCATTTTTGAAAGTGCGCCGCCAAATGGCGAAAGCACCATGCCAAAACGTAATAGAACTGAACGAAATGAAGAGCCTTCCACGCGGCGATTAGCCACTAAAACAGGTTGTTCCCAATCCTGACAAACCTCACTGAGAAAACCGACTCCGCGACAAGAAAATTCATTAAGAATTTCATCTCCGCGATCTCCGTAAAAACCCACTGCAGAGGCAGAAATAAATGTTTTAATATTTTTATTTTCAGCCAAAGTCAGGATCAAATTTTTTGAACTGTTGATCCGGGAATCATAAATTTTTCTTTTCCGCTGAGAAGACCAGCGACCATGACTGATATTTTCTCCGGCCAAATGAATCACGGCCTCGACTTCTTGAAGAGAATCCTCCCTGAGTGGCTCCTGAGCAAGATTCCCTTCAATCACACGTGCAGGAAAAGGGATTTCCCTGAGCGCGCGATCGCGATCACGACTCACCACAAAAACGTGATGGCCCTGGCGCACTAATTCTTTTCCAACCTCACGTCCCACCAATCCTGTGGCACCAGTTAGAAGCACTTTCATGTTCCCCCTCATTACCTTCATTACTTACAAATGAACCGGATCTCGACAATATTCACTCGGTGACTCGAATTCTAATGTGGCTTCATAAATTCCAAATTTTTCTTTTAACAATACTTTAATGGCTGCTTTGAGGCTCACCACTTGAGAAAAATCTTCATCTTTCTTAAGTAAGATATGCGCTGTTAGAATATGTAATTCTCCGTCGAGTGTCCAAAGATGAAGATGGTGAACATTTCCCACTACTGGAATCATCATTAAAGAACTTTCAATTTCGTTAGGAGTAATGTTTTTTGGCACTGCTTGTAAAAATATTCTCAAAATCTCTCTGACATTTTTTTGTACATTCCACAAAATCCAAAAAGAAAGTCCCATTCCCAAAATCACATCAAGAAAAAACCAATTCGTCCAGCGAATCAAAGCTCCTGCCAATAAAACCAAAACCCAGCTCAAAGTGTCTTCCACAAAATGCCAGGATAAAACTTTCTCATTCAAAGATTTTCCTTTACTCATGGTCCACAAAGAAAATCCATTAACTAAAATTCCTAAAACTGAAAACCCCATCATTTGTTCTGTTTTCGGTTGGGTAAGTTCGAAAAGTTGATGAATTCCAAAAAAAATCACTAGACAGGAACCGCTCACCAAAAAAAGACTGGTGATAAAAGCCGCGGCAATTGAGAATCTTCGATAACCATAGGAAAATTGAGCATCACTTTTTCGATGAGATTTTTTTTCTAAAACAATGGAAAGAGCTAGTGCTAACGAATCCCCTAAGTCATGAAGAGCATTGGACGTGACAGCAAAGCTATTAGCAAAGATCCCACCTAACAATTCAATCAGTGCAAAAAACAAATTCAGAAAAAAAGCCAAGCGAATCCGATGGTGAGTGTGCTGATGAGAATGACCCTGGTCGTGTCCATGGTCTAATCCATGGTGGTGTGAATGAGACTGCATAGGAGTTATCTTATGCTACCAATTCACCGCTGGCAATTAATCGACTGATCAAATCAATTTTTTCATTGATATCATTACTTTCCAAGATTATTTGTTGCAGGTCATGGTCCGCGACAAGATAAGAAGCATAACAACCAATCACTTGCTCCGGAGTTTTCACATAAGTCAAAAATTGATGTCTAGCATGAGGATCAATGATATGACTATTCATCCAGTGAATCATCACCTTGTGAGCGGTGACAAAGGGCTGAAGCTGCTCGTTCCCGACTTCATGATTTTCAACTAGACGTTCAGCCTCGCAAACAATGTATGAAGTATTACTCTCTACCACACAGCCCAATTTAGCTTTACCTTTGCCCTCCAAAAAAATAACGATTGAGCCGTTCACAGAACGTTCAATCACAACGGGCATTCCATAACCCACAATTTCCCTGACAAAGCCCAAAGGTTCTCCTGTACGATACTCCTGCACCGGGGCATCAGTATCAAAAACATTGCCAATAGCAATGGGCGTCCCCGTGCGAATGGAATCCTCAACCATTTGTACATAGCGAGGCTCAAAAATATGAAACGGCTTAGAAAAGCTGGGATATAAAAGCATTTGTCCGAGAGGGAAAACAAATAATTGCATATTTACTATTGTCCTCCAGAAAGATCAGAGTATAAACCGAAGATTGTGTGAGTGAATCAATATGAAACGGCAGTTCAACAAGTTTGATTAAATGTAAAAATCTAGCAATGAGATTTTGCTCGTTTTTTTTAGGATAAAACTTCAATTGAAATCTCAAAATAGGATTTTTCAATTTTTACGCTGACAACAAGTCCTCCTTCATCAGAAAGTCACCCGCTTATCGCTTGGCTAATAATTCAAAAATTCCATTCACCAAAGGACGATCCGCAGGAGCCAATTCATCGATTTTGATTTCGTTTTGGCTCACCCATTTTGAAGCATCGTGGTCAACCAAATGAAATTGGAAATTTCCCCAAAACTCCGATGGGTTTCCAGGTGGGTTTGCTGGGCTCGCGAAATAGGCCACAAGGTGAATGAGTTTGTTACCATAATCATGTTCGCAAGAACCAGCAAGAGCCTCGACTTTGATCCTAAGACCTAATTCTTCGTCGATTTCTCTCACAAGAGCTTGAGTCTCAGTTTCTCCAACATCCACCTTGCCACCGGGAAATTCCCATGACCCCGCTCCTGAAACATGAGCAGAACGACGAAAGAGAGCTACTTTTGTTCCGTCAATCTCAGATTGCTGGTAGAAAACGGCGGCAACGACAAGAACTGGTTGTTTCAACATTTTTTCATTGTGCCTTTGACCTGGAGCTTCACTCAACGCCATAATTCAATTTGTATGTTTGCCCGCGTTTTTAACCTCACTAACTTTAATATTTGGAATATGCTTATTTGGTTCCTTATGGCGTTCCAGGCCGGATCAATTAATACCGGAGCATATATTGGCTGCCATCGTTTTGTCTCTCATGTGACGGGCTTTGCCACCCTTGTTGGAACAGAGTTTGCAAAAAGTAATTTCTCCGCTGCGTTAAGCATGGCTATTGTTCCCATCTTTTTTCTCATCGGTACAATGATCTCTGCTTATTTTGTGGACCGCCGAGTGGCACACAAAAAAAGACCACATTACACCTTGTTGATCATCGCCACCGCTTTACTAATGTATTTAGCCGCTATCGGCGGCTTAATGGATCTCTTCGGCCCTTTTTCAACTCCCCTCGACACCGCTCCTAATTTTTCACTCTTATCGATTTTGTGTCTCACTTGTGGAATCCAAAATGCTTCGATCACTTCTGCCTCAGGCGCGGTCGTGCGCACGACTCATTTGACAGGACTTACGACCGACTTAGGAATTGGGCTGATGCGAATTTATTCAAAAGGTCAGAATGAAATTATTCTAAAACAAGAGCGCCGGGGAACAGTGATGAGACTTGGCATCATCGGTTTTTTTATTTTTGGCTCGATCGTTTCAGCCGCTCTGTTTTTTTCTAGCGGATATATTGGCTATTTTCTTCCCGCCGGAATTTCTACTTTTCTCTTATTATTGGACCGCAGAGAACGCTGGAAAAAAGCGAGGAGCGCTCATTGATTGATTTTCAAAACTCCCATTTTGTGATTCTCTTTGCTGGCATTGCCATTTTTATGTATGGCATGCACATCGCCAACCAGTCTTTAGAAAAATTTATGGCGAACCGGATCAGTCACCTCCTCAATCGACTTTCAGAAAGCCAATTTTTAGCCATTGGCGTCGGCGTAATTTTAACAACAATTTTGCAAAGTTCTGGAGCTGTCACCAGCATGTTAGTGGGCTTGGGCTCCGCCCGCGTGATCACGATTCAACAAGTGATGGGAGTCATTATTGGTACGGCCATTGGCTCTACCTTTACCGTGCAAATTATCAGTTTCAATTTATCACAATATTCAATGCCAGTTTTTATTCTTTCCTATGGAATCTTATTTTTTGCAAACAAACCAGGTATAAAAAATCTTGCGAACATCGGAATTGGATTTTCTCTTTTATTTTTTGGTTTAGGTATGATTTCTGATTCCGCCCATTATTATTCTGGGATTCAACAGGTCAAAGAGTTCCTTGCCATTTTAAAAGAAAATCCAATGTACACTCTGATGATCTCTATGTGTTTCTGCGCAGTGGTGCATTCGAGTGCGGTGACGATTGGTGTGGCGATGGGACTTGCTCAAGCGGGAGCGATTTCTTTAAGTGATGCTCTTTATTGGGTTTACGGAGCGAACATTGGTACCACGTCAGTGGCCCTGATCGCCTCTGTTGGCAGTAATAATATTGGCAAACAAGTCGCTTGGTCACATTTCTTTTACAAAACAGTCAGTGTTGCATTTTTTCTTATTTCGCCGGTGCATGATTTATTTTTGCGTTTGATTGAATTCATGAATTTGTCGATCAGTCGCTCGATTGCGAGCGGTCATTTAATTTTAAATATGATTTCAGCCATGATATTTTTTCCTTTTATCAAACCTGGCGCCCGTTTTATTGAAAAACTCTTTCCAAAAAATCCCAAAGAAGATTTTTCTGCCGAGTATTTGACTCTCGACACCTACCAATCCAGTGCCTTAGCCATTTCCTATGCCAATCGAGAAATTCTGCGCACGGCGGATATTGTACTTTCCATGATTCATGATTCGATTCGACTTTTCGAATCAGGCGATCCCATTTTAATTGAGAGCGTGAAGGATCGTGATAATAAAGTGGATTTCCTTTACCGTGAAACCAAAATGTTCCTCTTAGACCATGCCAACAAAAGTGCGGTGAATGTTCATCAAAACATCATGTCGATGATTATGTTTTTGAGTGATCTTGAGCGAGCGGCCGATTCTATTGATATTAATATTATTACTCTCGCTGTGAAAAAGAATGCGCTCAAATTGGAGTTCTCTCAGGAAGGCTGGGATGAAATTCGCAAAATGCACTCTTATTTAATCAAAGTCTGCCAATTGGCGATTGCTTCATTTTCCAATCGTGAACTTTGTGAAGAAGTGATCCAACTTAAGCGCGAACTCGCCCGCACTGAAATCCATCTCCGCGAGAGCCACATCGGACGACTGAACAAAGGTATGCGAGAATCAATTAACACCAGTTCGATCCACTTGGATTTACTGAGCGAGTACAAACGCATCGCCGGTTTGATCTGTGCTCATGCGTATCAGAAGTATTAGCTATTTCACAGCCTTCACTTTGTGAGTGGCCATCAGCACGGACTCATATTCGGCTTGAATTGAACACAAACAGGTCTCGGCAAATCTCTGAGGCTCAATGCCAAAATCTTCTAGACTGCAAGTCAGCACGGGCGTCCCTTCGTTAGAGACATTCACGGCAAAATGAATCATGGTTGAGTTTGGACTGCGGGTTGCAATTGAAATGCTGAGTTTTTTGTTTTGCCAATAAATATCATCGCCCGAACGTTGCAAATCCAAACTGACCTTAGATTTCGCATCAGCATTTGCGTTTGCCAAAGACTTGAGCACATCAATCACCACAGCAGCAAAAAGTCTTTGTAAAAGCACCCCGGCAAACAATGGTCGATCAAAAATCTCAAAAATAAAATGAACCATGTCAGAGCCTTGAATTTTGGCCTGCTCAAGAAGATCTTCACCATCCACCATATGATCGAAAGAAACCTCACAAGATCCACGAAAAGCCACGACAGAATCCCCTAAAACTCCGTGATTCAAATAAGCAAACAGGGAATGAAGTTCTTCGCCTGTGTAAGGGATTTTCTTTTCTATCCATTTGGTTTTCAGCATGCAAACCTCATTTTCTTTTAGCAAAATAGCCCTCGACTTGTATTCCTGCTGACTCAAAGGCTCGTTTTGAACGCAGACAAGATTCACACTCTCCACACCATTTTTTCCCGGCATGGTAGCAAGGCCAAATTTTAGACCAATCAACTCCCAGTTTCGAACCAAGTTTGACGATTTCAGTTTTATTTAGCGCCGTGGTAAAGCAATGGCTTTTCACCTGAGTGCTTGTTGAGAACTCAAAGGTTCGATTCAAAGACTTGAGAAATTCTGCACTGTTATCTGGGAAAGTTCGAGCTTCTTCTAGATTAAAACCAGGAATTATCACTTCGGCACCAAGCGCTTCTGCAAATCCAGCAGCAATATTTAAAAATATTCCATTGCGATTCGGCACCCAAACTGATTTGGCCGATTGCTGAGAAATTTTCAAATTGTCTATTTTCACATTTCGGCCAGAGGGAATTTTTTTTGATTTATCAATAAGACTGGAACTTCCAAAATTGGCAAAAAATGGAAGTGAGATCACTTGATGAGGAATTTTTAACCTCTTCGCTAATTGCCTGGCACAATCCATTTCTTTTTTTGCAGCTTTTTGAGCATAATCAAAAGTCAGAGCCAGCAGCACCTTGCCTTCACGAGCCGCTTGATAAAGATTCACTGTCGAATCAAGACCTGAGCTTAAAAGCACCACGGACTTCACGACAGCCCTGCCTCTTTTAAATCCCGCACAAGAAGTTGGACGCTTTGTTTACCCGCAAAATAATTCCACTGCAACTCACCTAAAACATCCAATAAGACTCCCGCCACAGGTTTTCTTAATTGTGAGGGAGGTGAAAAATACAAAGCTTCAAAATTTCCCGTGCGAGCCTCGCTTTTATCGACTGCAGATTCTCGATGAAAAGAAATCTTAAGATGTCCGCCTCGCAGTTCATAAACTGATTTAACTTTCAAATTTCGAAAGACGAATTGAGGAACGGCAAAGCCTTGACCAAAAGGTCCAATGGCATCCAAATTCTTCATGCTTTTTTCAGTGACGTCCTCTTGAGATAATTCAAAATCGAATTCTTGCTCAATCGTCAACGCTCGCTCATCTAAAGTCTGAAAATGACGATTTAATAAATCAATAAAGGCCTGTTGATTGGCTTTGTGTAACTCAAAACCTGAAGCAGAATGATGCCCGCCAAAACGATTAAGCACTGTCGTTGCTGCTTGCAAAGCCAAAAGCACACTGCCCTCTTCACCGTTTGGCAATCGGCTACTACCCACAATCAAACCTTCGTCATTTTCTGAGCCCACAAAGGCAGGGCAATTAAAAGCCTGTGCCATTTTTGTGGCGATCAAGCCAATCACTCCCCGATGAAATTGAGTGGAGGACACAAAAACAAAATCTTTGTGCGGCCACTCACTCAGAATCTCTGTAGCTAAGCGTTCTCCTTGATGCTGAAGACTGACGCGATCTTCATTGCTAGACAAAACGGATTTAACCATTTGCTCAGCCTTTTCTTCATCACTCACCAAAAAAAGATCCACCGGAAGCAAACCGTTTTCTAACCGAGAAAGAGCATTGAGTTTCGGCGCAAAGCGAATAGCCACATCTTGTCCTGTGAGTGGTCGTCCCTCCAACTGCAGTGCACTTAATAATTTTCGTAAACCTGGGCGCTGGGTTTTCTCTAACTGCAAGAGCCCCGCTTTTACTAAAGAACGATTATCCCCCACCAAGGGCACAAGATCCGTTAAGGTCGCAATGGCAAGAAAATCCAAAAGGGACTTTAAATTCAAATTTGATTCTTTCAAAATTCCATCATTCACTAATTTTCTTTGCACCGCTCGCAAAAGATAAAAGGCCACTCCGGCGCCGCAAAGATAACCAAGACCGCTTTGATCCCCTGATTGATTGGGATTAACGATCGCCAACGCCTGCGGAAGCTGTTTCGCTGGTTGATGGTGGTCCGTGACAATCACATCCACGCCGAGCTCTTTCGCTTTTTGAACAGCTTCAAGGGCTGTGATGCCCACGTCCACAGTGACAATGAGCTTCACTCCTTGCTGAGATAAATCCTCTACCACGTGAGGATGAAAACCATAACCTTCTGAAAGACGCAGCGGCTGATAATATTGCAAATTTTTAAAACCTAAAATTCGAAGACCTTCAAATAAGAGCGCTAGCCCGGAAGTTCCATCCAAATCAAAATCTGCATAAATACAAACCCGCTCATTTTTTTGAAAAGAATCTGTCAAACGCTCAGCCGCTTTCTCCATTCCAAGTATCAGATAAGGATCGCGCAATTGGGCCAAGCGAGGATTTAAAATTTGTTCGAGATCATCAGAAGTAATCACTTTACGAGCACGCAAAAGACGTTTCACCAAAAGAGGAATTTCACCACCAGAAAAGTCTGGAAATGTAAGGCCCTCATTAAGAGCCGCTTCCTCCCGCGAAATCCAATTCCGCGGGATTTGTCTTAAACCTGAAGGGGAAACCTCATTGTTTTGCATTTCAATTTTTGCGTCTCAACTAATTCTGCAATGTTAAGCCGTTTTGCGAAGTGAATTGAACTTTTCCATCATTAGAATCAATGGCGCAGCTACGTAAATTGAAGAGTAAGTACCAAAAATAATTCCCACACAAATCGCAAAAGCAATATCAGCCACTGTTCCACCGGCAAAGAAATACAAGCAAAGTGCAGAAACAAAAACCGTTCCAGACGTGATGATTGTTCGCTCGAACATATCATTAATGGCGCGGTTAATAACAAAGGCCATGCCTCTATCTCGGAAGGTGTGTTCAGTTTCTCGAATTCGATCAAAAACAACGATGGTATCATTGAGAGAATAACCAATCAGAGTCAAAATAGCTGCCAGAATTGGCACATTCACTTCCTTACCAACCAAAACAAAAATTCCCAAGGTAATGATCGCATCATGGAATAAACAGACCACAGCTCCTGGAGAATATTTATAATCAAAGCGAAGTGAAACGTAGATCAAAATCACCAAGAGGCAATAGAAAACGGCCAAGAAACCATTTCGTTTCAACTCAGCCCCCACTTGCGGACCCACTGAATCCACTCGACGAATTTCAGGTTGAGAAGAGGCTAACTCTGTATTTAAAGCATTTTTTAGCTTTGCCACCATCACGTTTTGTCGATCATTGGTTTCTTTATCCGTTTTGCCAGCTTCCGTTTGAAAACGAATGATATATTCGCTTTGATCTCCAAAACCTTGAATATGAACATTATTTAAACCTTGTTTTTCAGCCAAGGTTCTCACCTGATCAATATTCACAGTTGTCGCGAACTTCACTTGGAGTTCAGTTCCACCAACGAAATCGATTCCGTAAGTAATGCCTCGCACAGCCAAATAGAAGAAAGAAATCAACACAAGAGCTGCTGAAATACCTCCAAACAAACCGACTTTGCTGACAAAATCAAAACGACCATAATCTAAATTTTTATCTTGGTTATGTTCCATATGAGTCATTTTTTTGATTCCTTATATCGAGAGTTTTTTCACGCCAAATTTATGCACAATGATGTCTACCATTACTTTCGACAAGAAAACGTTGGCAAACAGCGTTGTGGCTATTCCGATGAGCAAAGTAACTGCGAATCCACGAACTGGACCGGTTCCGAAGTAATACAATACGAAGGCCGTACAGCCCGTGGTAAGATTCGAATCCAAAATCGCGCTCATCGCTCGAGCGTAACCTTCTTTCACAGCCATCGCAAAACTAGAACCGTGACGAAGCTCTTCTCGCATTCGTTCATTGATGAGCACATTCGCATCAACCGCAAATCCGACGGTCAAAGCGATACCTGCAATACCAGGAAGTGTCAGCGTCGCACCCAAGGAAGTTAAAAGAGCTAAAACACTCACAATATTTATTCCCAAGGAAAGATCAGAAACTAATCCCATGGCTTTGTAACGAGCTATCATGAACAAAAAGATCAGAAAGGCGCCAATGAAACTTGCCAACTGGGCTTTCTTAATTGAGTCAGCGCCCAAGGTTGGACCCACACGACGCTCTTCCAATTGTTCCAAAGCCGCTGGTAAAGCCCCTGCGCGCAGAGCCGTAGAAATCATGCGCGCTTCTTCCATGCTCTGATCACGATTTCGACTGCTACCTAAAGTGATCACCGCTTCACCATTTGGAATTTCGTTATTGATCACCGGAGCCGTTTTTACGACTTTATCCAGCACAATCGCCATTCGATGTCCGCGATTTTGTCCAGTTAAAACTTTAAAGCCATTGGCACCTGTTGGATTAAAACGTAAAGCCACTTCGGGCGCTCCATATTGATCAAATGTCACATGAGCATCACTTAAAGCGTCGCCACCCAAATTGGTGTCTGTGCGCAAAAGATAAGGGCGCTTACCTGCTTCCAGATTTTGAGCATTTTCAATTTTCTCAAAAAGCAAAATAGTTTTCTCTGGCAATTTGCCTTTCAAATCTGCATTCAAACGATTGACGTATTCAGAGTATTTCAAAGTGGTGATAGAATAAGAACCCGCTTTTTCCGCGCTCTCAATCAAAGTCATCAATTCTTGAATAGGCTTTTCTTCCACCAACTGAAAATCTAATTTCGCCGTGGTATTGATGAGCTGCTTCGCTTTTTCAGCATCCGCCATTCCTGGAAGTTGCACAAGAATTCGATCTTCGCCTTGTTGCGAAATGCTTGGCTCAGCGACTCCAAATTCATCAATCCGATTTCGAATCGTTTCAATGGCTTGCTGAATGACTTTATTTTTATAATCATGAAGATAAGCATCGTAATATCGATAAACCAATTTTCCATCAGCATCTGACATTTTTTGCAAAGAGGTCGAGTACCGATCATCAAAAAGTTTTGTCACTTTCGCATGATCTGCAGAGCCCAAGGTGATTTCAATTTCACCTTCTGCCGGTTTTGAAACTTTCATCTCTTGCACTTCAACACCATCACGTTGCAATTCAGTTTTTACACCAAGAAGCAAACGATTGGCGCCTTCACTGACCACACCTGTGACATCGACACCCATCACAAGATGCAAACCCCCTTGGATATCTAAGCCATAATTCATTTTTTTCTTTGAGGGCCACCATGATTTTTCAAGGTTGATGACATTAGGAGCCACCCACACAATGGAGAGGACCAAAAAGAAAACGCCGATGATCGATCTGAGTCGAAAATTTTCCATATTGTTTAATCCTTAGTTCTTCTTTGGAGAGCCACTGCTCAACAAGGCCGTTTGAGTTCCAGCAATTTGCTTTTTTAAGACTTTCATTTTAACGCCTGAAGAAACTTCCAAGGTGACGACCTGATCACTCAGACCATCGATGGTTCCCAAAATTCCTCCGGTGGTAATAATTTCATCACCGCGCTTAAGATTAGAAACAAAACTTTCGTGTTCTTTGAGTTTTTTGCCTTGAGGGCGAATAATCAAAAAATAAAAAATGGCAAACATTCCAATAAATGGAATCAGCATTTCCCATTGTGAGGGTCCGGTTGGCTGCATGTATCAAACTCCTGTAAATCGTGGTTTTTAATAACTTTATAACGTGAACATTTTTGCCACGACTATTCAAGGCTTATGTCTTATGCCTTGATTTCAGCGTCTTTTTTGACAAATCGCGAAAGGCAAAAATCTCGATAGGATTCCCAGGTTCCTTCATCCAAAGCTTTGCGCGCTCGCTCCATCAGAGTCATATAGAAATGAAGATTGTGAATTGTATTCAAGCGACTGCCTAAAATTTCACCAGCCAAAAACAGATGGCGCAAGTAAGCTTTGCTGTAATTTCGGCAAGTGTAGCAATCACACTCTGGATCCAAGGGACCTGGATCTTCTTTATATTCATTGCGTTTGATACTCACCTTGCCTGACCAAGTGAAAAGAGTTCCGTTTCTTGCCACTCTTGTAGGCATAACGCAGTCGAACATATCAATTCCAGCGTCCACGGAAAGAATTAAATCCAAAGGAGTACCCACTCCCATCAAGTATCTTGGCTTATTCTCAGGCATGAGCGGAGCCACGTCCTTCACAAGCTCATGCATGAGTTCAATGGGCTCTCCGACACTAAGTCCACCCAAAGCATAGCCGGGAAGATCCACGCTGGTGATTTGCTCCAAGCTGTATTTTCGATGCTCAAGCTTAAGTCCACCTTGAACAATTCCAAACAAAAGACTTTGTTCGCGATTCATGGCCGCCTTTGAACGAATGAGCCAGCGATGAGTTAAATCCATGCTCTTCTTAATCTCTTCATCGGTGGCTGGATATTTCAAACATTCGTCGAAAGCCATAATAATATCAGAGCCCAAATCCATCTGGATTTCCATGCTCTTCTCTGGACTGATAAAATATTTTGCTCCATCCAAGTGAGAGCGAAATTCAACGCCTTCTTCTGTTAATTTCCTTAAACCTGAGAGAGAAAACACTTGAAAACCGCCACTATCAGTTAAAATTGGCCCCTGCCATCTCATGAACTGATGCAAGCCTCCTAGTTTTTTTATGAGCTTTTCACCAGGACGCAAATGCAAATGATAAGTATTTCCCAGCACCACTTGAGTTTTACACTCTTCCAACTCTTCCACCGTCATGGCTTTCACGGTCGCCTTTGTTCCCACGGCCATAAAAACCGGAGTTTGAATGGGACCATGAGCCGTCATCAAAGTTCCACGGCGTGCATTCCCTGATTTTTTGTGCAATTGAAATTGACCTAATGTCATTTTATTTTCAGTTATATTTTTCACTTAAATTTTCACTCACTTTTCATTTCATCTATTTTTATAAAATAATTTTAATCGCGCACCCAAGCTGTTAAATCACCATAACTAAATAATCGAAATTCATTTTCAATAGCCCAGGCGTAACATTCCTTTACCTTGTTTAAATTTGAAAAACCAGCAACAAGCGCTAAGAGTGTCGACTCTGGTTGATGAAAATTAGTTAATAAGCGATTGACCACCTGCCACTGATAGCCCGGTTGAATTAATAAACGTGTAAAGCCTTCGAAACTGCCTTCACTGGATTTAATTAACAAACCCAGCGCAGCACTTTCCAGAGAGCGCGCCACCGTCGTTCCCATGGCCCAAATTCCATTCCTGTTTGACCGAGCTTTCTCTATTTTCGCCCAAGTCTGTGCTGGAATTTGCACATACTCCTCATGCATCGGATGTTCATTCAAATTCTCTGTCGTGACCGGAAGAAAAGTTCCTAAGCCCACATGTAAAGTGAGTTCAACAACTTCGACACCACGACTTTTTAAAGTTTGCAAATCCAATTGAGAAAAATGCAGACTCGCGGTGGGCGCCGCAAGACTTCCACCTTTTGTGGCCCAAGCGGTCTGATACCAATCACTATCCGCAAATTGATTGTGACGCTCCCCCCGAGCTTTTTGAATATAAGGAGGCAAGGGTAACTCTGCAATTTCATCAAAATAAGATTCCGAAAGAACCTCACTCAAATGAACCAACTGCGGCCGCCCTTTTTTAAGCAGTTTCATCTTCACTCCTAGCGGAAGATCGATTTCGCTGCCTAAAGCATATTTTTTGGAGGGAAACAAAACTTCCCACTCTGAAGGCGACTGCTGGGTGAGAAATAGAATTTCTAAATCATTCACGAAAACTCGGCGCTTCAACACTTTGGTGTTATTCACAACCAAGACATCACCGGAAGGGATTTTTTGTAATAATTCTTGAATAGAAATTTCTTGAGGCTTTCCTTCTGCCCACATCACCCGAGAGGGTCTTTGCGGAGCGAGGCCCACCAATTCATTAGGATATTGAAAATTCAAATCTTTGATATTCAGGACTTACCTCGCGAACATTATTTCCCTGTTGTGCCACAATGTTCGCGAAATCGGAATCTTTTTCAGCTAGCTTCTTCTTTAAAGCCTTCATGGTTGGCATTGGGAGTATTATTTCCCGAAACCTTGTCCGTTATTTTTTTATGTTTTTCTTCCGGTCCTCTGACTTGAACTGTTGAGTTTTTCACCGCTTTCGAATGAGCCACAACAGACTTCTTAATACTTTTCACTGGTGACTGACTGACACGAGTCTCGTATCCCGTGGTAGCGGAAGCCTTACCTCCTCGAACCAGTTGAATCAGATCCCTGACCGCGGCCTTCAAAGTCTCTGCCTGCGAAGCTAACTCTTCAGCTGCTTTTGACGAGTGCTCAGAATTTGTCGCATTTTGTTGAGTGGCCGTTTCCAGCTGACCAATGGCATTGGTAATCTCACGAACGCCGGTTGATTGCTCTTGGCTGGCTACGGAGATTTCTCCGGCCATTCGATTCACATCTCCAACATTGCTCACAATATTATTCAAAATTTGGCCGCATTGCTGAGCCACACTATTTCCAACTTCTACCTTGGCTTTACCTTCTTTGATTAAACTTTCAACCGAGGATTTCGTGTGCGCTACGATTTTAGCCACCTTTTGGTTCCCCTCCGCCAACATGTCAGAAATTTCTTTCGCCGCGTTTCCACTCATCTGAGCTAAACTACCAACCTCTTCGGCGACGACCGCAAAACCTTTACCATGCTCGCCAGCTCGTGCCGCTTCCACTGAAGCATTGAAAGAAAGAAGCTTCGTTTGAAAAACGATATCATTAATGACTTTTGTTTTGTTTCCAATTTCTGAAATGACCGTGAGAATCTCAGTCATCTGTGCATTACTTTGCGTGATTTGATTCATGATATTATCGTTGGCTGAATTAATATCATCCATTGCATGAACCATCTGCCCCACTGCCTCTTTACCTTCTTCAGCTCTCAACTGAGACTGGCTTGAAGTATCAGCCGCCATTCGTGCATTTTCAGAGTTTTTCGTCACCATCGAACTCATTTCCTCGATCGAAGCCGCAGTTTCCTGCAAAGACGCCGCCTGCTCAGTTGTCGCTTGAGAAAGTTCTTGTGAAGAAGATGCGATCGTTTCAGAGGCCGCGGCCAATTGCACCGAGTTCTCAGTGAGTAATTCCGTCACATGATTAATGGCTTTGATAATATAGCTAGCAAAAGCGAAGGCCACTCCAATTCCAATAAAGACTCCACAGGCAATCATGCCCAACATCCAAATCGTGGATTTTTTCGCAGCCGTTTGAGCTTCATCCACATTGATATTTGTAAGACTCGATTGATACTCCAGAAAATCTTCAATTGCGCCTTGATAAACATCTGCGGCGTCAGGACATTCTTTAGCAAAAACTTCCATCATTTTATCATGAGATTCTTTGGTTCCGACTGTCTGATAACTTAAAACTTTCTGTCCGATCTCCTTAAAACGTGACCAGGCCGTATCGACAGCGCTAAATTTTTGATCTTCGGTATCATTGCAAAATGCTTTTCCTGGAATACACTGCACGGCTAAAAGCGCGCTTTTTAGTTGTTCATACTCAGCGATAGACAATGTCGCTTCAGCCACTGCGGCCTGTTGTTTACCAGGAGAAAGTCCCGATAACCCTAAGGTTCGAAGATTAATTCGAATTCGTTCAAACCGTACAAAAAGCTCTTCAGTAAAACGAACTCTTGGCATGTTTAAGGTGACTACTTTTCCGTAGTGAGTGCTCACTGTGGAAAGACTGTAGAAACTAAAGAATCCCACCGCCAGCAATAAGATCGCCATCAATAAATTCGACATAAGCAGTTTCGACTTCATACTCATGTTTGCAATTAACTTAAACATACTGATCCCTCTTTTCAAAATTGATCCACCACCAGATCGACATTTTAAAAATAAAGTTGAGACTTTCTGAGGGCTGAGCTTCTAAGAGCCATTAAAACCAGACCACCATCGAGTCCAGTCAGAGGGATTGAGTCTCCGTTGATATCTCTTCTGATATATCTTCTGACTCTAAATTAATTGCAGTGTTTTTTTGCAGCCGCGATCACGATCGAAATATCGGTGGGCTTTTCTAAATAATCGACATGATTTGCATAAGATTCAGTTTGGGATTGTCTTGCGGCAGAAAGAAAGGTCACAGGAATCTCTTTCCACTCAGCATGAGTTCTCATCTGAGCAAGACACTCCCGCCCGCCCATCCGGGGCATAGAAAGGTCCATAAGAACCCAGCGAGGCAGAATTCCTTCTTTGAGTTTATCCAAAGCATCGAGACCATCCACCGCTGTGTCTACGGCGTAGCCCTCAAGTTTAAGCAACTCGGCGAGAGATTCACGAATCCCCTCGTCATCTTCTACTAGTAATATGCTAGGTACTGCCGTTATCATTCCTCATCCATTACCTAAATTTTGCGAACAAAACAAGCCCCCAGGGAGATTAAGTCCATCATTTTTTCAATCTTGTCTCTTTATTCACCTGATCCAAACACTTTAAGGATTCTCTCTAAAAAAACTACAACAAAGCTCCGCGGCAGAGTGGGGCATTATTCCTCGCTGCGTGGTGGGCTGTTGCTAAGTCAACAATTCGAGTCACTTGCGGCACAATAGTATGATCAGGCTGAAGCCCGTTTCGAATCGGTTGCAACATCTGATACCCGCGCAACTTTTGTAAAAGCTGAGCATTCACAATTTCTGGCTTAGCTTCTAATACATTGAGCACAACAGTTCGAGAGTACTGCGAGCCCTCCAAGGCCGACAATACTAAATTTAATTGCTGAGGCGACGGAGTATGATGAGTGCTGCGCAATACTTGTAAAATGACTTGGGAAATTTGATAAACATCCTGAAAGTTCAAAGCACTGTAAAGAGCATCTAATGTCGCCGAAGAAACTTGAGCTTTTTGATAGTATTTCCCGAGCACGACAGCCTTTCCCAAACTGTTTCTATTATCTTTCAAAAATGATCTAAAAACCTTTTCCATCGAAACTGTCGTAAAAATCTCTGGATGAGTAATATAATATCTACCCAGCAAGGGATCGCTCGGATTATTTTTAGCTTTTGCAGAGAAAAGCTCTACTGTTGTTTTTGTCACCGGAGAATCTGGCCCCTGCCAAGCATCCGGCGCATTCAAATGCCCTGTGGCAAAATCCGCTTGATATCTTTTGATCGTGAAATCGTTCCAGCTTAAATGAGCCTTGATCATCTGAGTCTTGATGTTTTCATAGAATTCATGGATGGGTTTTGATTGTGTATTATTTACGGCGATATTATTTATTGCAGCTTTCAATTCACTGAGTTTCGTCAAATCTTTATCAATTGAGAGATAAACCGCTTGAGCCAATTGATCTTGACCTCGGGAAAGAGTTTCAAGAATAAAACTGGTTTTTTCTTCGAGAGAAACCACTTGTTCCGCAAATTTTGGTTCCTTGTAACTCACTGTATTGGTGACAATTCGATAGTCTTCGACCTGAGTCGGAATGTAGACCCGGCCAAACGGATGGGCGCTTGGAATATCATGAGCTTTCGAATAAGTGCTATCGGTTTCTCTCACTAGTTCATCCCCGATCAGATTTCGAAAGATGGGATCTATATAAGTGAGCGCCACTCGCTCAGTCTCTTGTGCCGAATTCATGATTTCTGTCTTAAAAGCCCCATGGTGCATGCCTTTTTCTCCGAAAACAATCTGCGAGTATCCAAGCTGCTCTTTCGCAGCATAAAGAGCTCGCATGATAACGGGACCATAAAGTGGGCTCACGCTGGCACTTCCCATCTCATGAACATAAAGAGTTTTTTTCCGACCAACTCTGACTTCTGTCGCATAAACACTGGTCATCAATTGACCTTCTTCGTCAGAGACCAAGAAAGTCTTTTCCGCAGGACTGTAGGCAAAACCATAAGCATAACTGGTGAAGCAATCTCCATTTAAGCAACCTCTGAATAAACCAAGATTCGGTGAAATCTCACGAATAGATATTTTTTCCTTCGTACTCCACTCAGGAGTTTTCGTTTGTTGTATAAAATTTCTTAGTTTCGCTGAAGCTAACTTTTGAATCTGCGGTCCTTGAGCCTCACCCGCTACTGGTTTGATGTCAGCAAGTTCGTTAAAGGCTGCTTCCGTTGCACCATGGCCTTGCCAATCCCGATAAAGAGCCAATAGGGCAATTTTCTCTTCGGTCGCTGTGATGCGATCAATCTCCGAAGCCATCATTGAGACGGAAAGCTCTTCTGGCTTGTAAACATTTGTTCGAAAATTGGTGCGAAGTTGTTCATCGGTCAGGTTTTTTAGCAAAAAGTTTAATTTCTCTTCTGCTGGTAACTTGAAAGCCGCAGCCTTTAGCTCTGCAGGCAAAGATTGAATAAGACCTGTCGTAAAGCCTGCCGAGCTCTGGCCCTTTAATGAATTGATGAGACCTTGTAACTCGTGATGAATTCCTTCTGAATTAAGAGACTTGTCCCGTTCAAAGTCAGTGAAATGTGCGCGTAAAAAATGAATCCCTTCATCAGAAACAGTGTTCGCCGCAATCAACTGCGCCGTTTCAATTTGCACTTGTATTTTCTTCATTGGATTTCGATAAGGTAATTCGCGCTCGTAAGCTTGCTTTACCTCGGGTTGATTAAGCCAGCGTAAAAATTTTTGTTCGCGAGTGATAACTAAAACTGGATCGACATACCAGGTCTTATCGTTACGAAAAGCTTCCCTTAAAATGGACCGCAAATACAATACATAATCGGCCGTATTTTCTGCTGACTCCAAAAGTGGTGGAAAGTTACGATAATCTCCACGAGGTGATTTCTGATCTGCCGGAAGGGCCGACGCTAAGGCCGAAATAACAAAAAATGCCGATAATAATATTTTTTTTACCATACACTCAGCGGAGCAAGACCAATGCCAGATAAATTATAGCAATTTCAGATGGTTGGTTCGCGTGAGAACAGAAAGTGTGTCGAAAGGTTAATCAGAAGGGATCCTCGCTGACATCGGCAAGGTCCCGGATTTTTTTAAAATGCTAACGTCACAAAAAAAAGCGGAGACCTTTTAAGATCTCCGCTTTGGAATCTGAAATCAGGAAGTAGAATTATTAATTACAAGAACCTCTTGATGTGTAGATTTTTTCTGAGTCCGAGCTGCTGGAAGAAAATGTTCCAAGGATCGCGCCAGACGCAGGGTCAATAACATGCGCTGAGGTACCATCCGAAACAGTTGAGTAGTAGTAAGACACACTTTGAGTCCCATAAACTGTTCCTTGGTAAGGACCATAGACTTGCTCTACGTGACAACGAGGACGCTGCTCTTTGCCATGGTCTGGACCATGATCTGGGCCACGGTCTCCGGGTCGGTCTTCACCATGACCTGGTCCGCGATCTCCGGGTCGGTCTTCACCATGACCTGGTCCGCGTTCTTGTTCAGAAGACGGGCCTCGATCTTCACAAAATGTTTCTGAGTGCCATCCAGTGACAATGGCTGAGTACGAACATGATTCTTCACCTTGTTGCGTGTCTGTATTTTGAACTCGTGAACTTGACTCTGCTTGAAGATCGAAAGTCTGACCATTGTCTGATCCTTTCAACACAACTTTTCCGGAGTCTTTTGTGATACTAGAACCTGCAGGAATTTTAAACTTAGCAGAAACATCTCCAGTTTTTAATTTTATGTCAAAAACCAATTCAGTTTCTTTTTTATCAATTTTGAGTTTCGTTTCGTAGACACCAGGAGCGACAGCCGTAGCTGCATTCTTGCCATCAACAAGGCTAAAAGCCTTGTCAACTTGTAGAGAACCACCAATAGTGATCCCACCGCAAGCAATAACACCTAAACCAAGTCCAGCAAGTACTGTTGCCATTTTATACTTTTTCATTATTGTTTTCATTTGAAAGCCTTTCATTAAAGTTACTTTATAAATAGTCATAAAAGTTGTTGAGATTAATTTCTCATGATTCAACTTGAATCATCTTCCAGGGGTTTCTTAAGCGAGAGTTGTGCCAGATTTAAAGAGCGTAGCATCGTTTTGAAGACGCTGCCCTGCCAACAATTTTTACAATGTGTCATTCAACGTCACTTTGGATTTTAGATAACTATTTTAATTGCGGTGGATTCCTCTAAGACAAAGCCAGAGAACATCACCAAAAAGATATTCCATCAATAAAATTATTTTTCTATATATTGTCTAAATGGCGGCGTCCCGCCTGCAGACCTCATTGGGTCGAGCTCAAGACGCGGAACGGTCACCTCAAATCCTGGAACTTTTTTAATGATTAAAGTCACTCCCAATTTTCCATACGCACGGGTTTCTGAAGTCTCAACCCTGAGCCCTGGTATCGAGCGAACCCACTCTTCCAGCGTCAGCGAAGCACCTTTTCTTTCAACGACACCACTCACGCCGTCTATCTCTGGATTTCCGAGGAAAAGATAAATACTGCCCTCGCTGGTAAGAAGTCGCAAATACTTGGAAAGTACTTGATCGGCTTGATGACTATAGGCATAGGGTCCAAATATATCTGTAATTAAATCGACGGAACCGATTTCACTGTCGGGTATATTTTCTAGAAATCGACCCAACATTGTTTTATGATTTTCCATGACTGGGATATCTCGATTAGACGTGAAGCTAATTCCAATCGTTTTAGATCTGGAGTGAGGGGAACTTTCATAAATACTTCGAAGCGCCTTTTTAGTTAAGTAGGTCTCCGCGGTAGGATCTAAATTCCGAACAGACATATAGTAATTGTCCAGCTCGTTATAGCTGTCCGTTTTATAATTTTCAATCGCCTGAAAATCCCCAGAGCCTGAGTCGAGCCAAGTTTTTGATTCATCCAAATTGGAAAGTTCAAGTAGAAACGAATCTGGCATTTGATTAGTGTAGTCAATTAAAGTTCGGTGCGTGATAAAACTATTTTCTTTAATCGTATTTTTTAAAATTTTATTAAACCCACTTTTGTCAATTTTAGTTCTGTGAACAGAGCGAGGTGGTTGAACGACAAAAACTTTTGACTCCTGAGAAAAAACTTCTTCACAACGAAGAGTGGCCCAAGTCAGATGGGGAAAACAAAAAAGAATAAAAACAGCGAATTGTAATCTCATAAATAATTGATTAGCCAGAGCTATGCCAAACGTAATACGAAGTGGAGTGAGTTTAAGGTAAAACGACCTGGACAACATTTTGACAACGAGTCGTTCAATGTCACCCAGTATCGGTTCTCCGGATTTAAGCGGGGGCATGGGGAAAGGTCACTAGACCTACTGTTTCAAATCGAGCCTGACGACCTACCCAGGCAATAAATGCAAGAGCGATCCTCGCTCACAAATGTCTTGTGCTAACAGACTTCAATACTTACAATTTGAATTCATGGACAAAATTTCAATTTTTGATCTCAATATGGTACGCAATCAACACGAGATTGTGCGAGTCAAATTCCTGCAATTTTTTTATTTCGTCTGCGTTTTTTTGATTCCCTTTTTCATTATCAAAAATAGCTTTCTAAATACCGAGCACGTTTGGGATAGAGTTTCTTTACCTCTCTATGTGATTTTCTTATCTGTTCCTTTCTTC
>CAIYID010000087.1 GCA_903926205.1 uncultured Bdellovibrionales bacterium | reverse complement strand
TGGCTCAATTGACTTATGTTCGTAATATTGGTTTTCTTCATTTGGGTTCCTTTCTCATTCGGAGAGAATTTAGTCGTTCCAGGATAATATCCTGGGGAACCCGACTTTCAAACCCTAACGACTAGGTGGGACAAGTCCCCCCTTTTACCATTGAAAAATAATTACCCGCCCACGGAGCATTCTCTTCAGGAAGCATAAACGACGTTTTTCCATAATACGGATTTTTAAAATCAGTAGGAATTTCCGGTGCGAAGCCGGAAATATGCAATCCTTTTTGTAAATTAAATAAATCTCTTTCAAAGGTCGAATTAAAATAAGGCAAGTAATTGGAACTATAGTCTTGAATCGTCCAGTCAGCTCGAAGACTAAAAGGAAATATCAAACCTAGAAATATAAAGAACTGTACCATCATCATCCAAAGTACCAACACCATCTGTGTGAGATTAATTTCCCCTACTTGGCGGCTCGGTGGTTTGATAATCCACAATCTAATTGAATTTCATTAAAACAAAAAGAGTCAGAATTTTTGACAGATAAAATGGTAAAAAGGGCTTCTACCATCAAATTTTCTAATCAAGAAAAATGCAATCGAAGATAACAATGAAATATTTACATTATCCACTGAACCTAAAACTCTTAAGTTTCACGTAGTTTATTAAATAAATATTCAAGACCATTCACTTTAATTTCATAAACCTGCGCTAGCAAACGACCAAGCTCACCCTCTGGAAAACCTTGATTGTAAAACCACACAATGTAGGGCTCAGGTAAATCGATCAAAACCAAACCCTTGAATTTCCCGTAGGGCATTTTAAAATTTGCTATTTTTATCAAATCATCAAAATTAGGTTTCATCACCTAACGTCTAAACAATCAGAATAAAAGTATCAAGTTTTTTCACTAGTTACGGGCTCCTCGTCTTATCCCGGATATTTTCCTTCGATGTAGTCATGAAGCATCCGGTTTTCAAACTTTTCATCTGAAATTTGCGAGTAAACAACATCCCCTATAGAAACAAGTCCCACGATCTCCTTATTCTGGATGATCGGAAGATGTCTCACTTCGTTTCTAATCATGATCGAGGCCACGTAGGACACTTCATCTTCAGGCAAACCAATGATTACATTTCGAGTCATCACGTCAGCCACTTTTTTATCTTCCAACTCACATAAACCACTGCGGATTGCTTTTCTTAAGAGATCCCGCTCACTGATGATGCCAACAGGCATCCCCTCATCCATCGCCACCAATGCCCCCACATTGTGCTCTCCTAACATTGTAAGAGCCTCAGTCACCGTCGCTGTTGGACTGATAGAAAAAACACCCTTAATTGCCTTCTCATTGAGAATATCTCTGACTCTTGTCATAAACACCCACCCCCCTCAAGCCCATTTGATAAAAGCCCTATTCTCAGAATGTGCAAAAAACTTACCGACCACGCGCTCTTTCTTAAAGAAGAAGGTCAAATTCGATGTGGTTTTGTGCCACCTGCAACGACAAAATGAGGAGTAATTCCTCGAAAAAAACTGTCACTTGATAGTTGATTTTAAATAACTAGGACTGAAATTAAAATTTTACTCTTTGGCTAGTTGATCTTTTATCAAGGGAAGTTCAATAACAAACTGAGTTCTTTTTGACTGATTATTATAATAAAATTTTCCATGATGATTCGCGATAATTCCTTTAGAAATACTGAGCCCCAGTCCGGTTCCTTTTCCAGCTATTTTAGTGGTAAAAAACGACTGCATCAGTTTCTTTTCAACTTCCGGAGGAATTCCGTAACCACTGTCCGTCACTCGAATCACAGCAAAGTCTCCTTCGCAATTAACGGAAATCTCAACCCATTTTTCAGGCAAAGTCTCTATGGCGTCATAGGCATTGTTAAGCAAGTTAAGAAGAACTTGCGCCAGCTGTGTAAAGCGACCATTAACTTGCACCGAGAAATCCTTCGACAAATTAATTTTTAAGTCTATAGAGTGATTCCTGAATTTTTCACTGCAAAGAGCCATGGCATCCTCAATAATGCCACTCACAGAAACGGGCAGCAAAGAGTCGTTGTCTCCACTTCGCGAAAAACGTCGAAGCCCTTCAATCACTCGGGCAATGCGAAGAGTGGTGGTTTGGATTTTCTCGAGATCTATATTAAATTTTTCAAAATCTATAGTTGGAGATTTCAATTGTTTTAATAAATTCGTCGCTTTTCCCAAAATCACAGATAAAGGACTATTGATTTCATGAGCAATTCCAGCCGCCATTTCTCCCAGCGCAGCCATTTTTGAACTTGAAGCAAGTTGAGCTTCCTGGTCACTCTTCAGTTGTTTAATCTCATGTTGATGAGTGACATCAAACCTGACTAATACAAATCTTATGACCTTGCGATTCTCATCAAAGATCGGACCAATATAGGTGTCGAGCCAAATTAAACTTCCATCTTTCTTTTTATTGCAGATTTCATCGTGCCAGACTTGTCCACTCAGAATTGTTTCCCAGAGATTCTTAAAAAATTCTTCGCTATGAATTCCTGATTTCATCATGCGCGGATTTTTCCCCAAAAACTCATTTTCTGAGTAACCCATCATTTTGCAAAATTTTTCATTCACGTATAAGATTGTGCCATTAGCCGAAGTCTCTAAAAGGGCGCCAGAGCTGTCTACAAGTTCAAACAGACCAGAAAGATCATCTTTATTCAAAACTTTATTCACGTGTCCTTCTATGTTTCAGCCCTTTGTTAATTTCTCGGTGATTCTTCATAGATGTAGGCAAACCTACTGTAGCAGTTATTTTGGCCGACTTAAAAATTTTATGCTATTGGTGCATAATTTATCAAGGTCTGTCTTTCGACACATAACAATACCTGAAACAGATGGAACAAGTCATTGACTCCGATTCGATTTCTATATTTCATGTCAAGGAGTGTGTTTATGAAAATATTTATCGATGCGGACGGTTGCCCCGTTAAAGAAGAAGTCTATCGAGTCGCAGAACGCTACCAACTCAAAGTGATTCTCGTTGCCAACAAATGGATGAAATTACCACCCAATCACCTTTTAGAAATGCAAGTAGTGACAGGTCATTTTGATGCCGCAGACGACTGGATCGTTGAACACTCAGAAATTAACGATATTGTCATCACTACAGACATCCTTTTAGCTGATCGCTGTATCAAGAAGCAAGTGCGTGTTCTTAGCGCCAAGGGTGAAGAATTCACTGAAGACAATATTGGGTCCGCCGTCGCGATGCGAGAACTCAATCAAAATTTAAGACATATGGGCGAAAATCGTGGAGGCCCGGCACCAATGGATAAAACGGCTCGCTCAAGATTTCTGGGAAAACTCGACCAAATCATTCAATCCATTCGGCAGAATAAAACTTAATGCAATAGCGAATTAGAAACTAAATTCATTGAACTTGATATTTCTTTGTTCGTTGCTTCTCGGGCGGAGATCGCCTCAACTTCAAAAACCAAATCTTGTCCAGCTAGGGGATGATTCCCATCTAGTCGAACCATATCCGCTAGGAGTTCAATGATCTTGTAAGAACGAACGAGGCCGCTTTTTCCGGCAATTGAGATTAGTTCTCCAACACGCAATTGTTTCGCCAATTTTTTTCGTGGGTAAAGAATCACTTTTTTAGGATCATAGAGACCATAAGCTTCTTCTGCCGTAAGGCAAATCGAACGCCTCTCCCCTTTGGTGAGATTTTGGAGTCCTTTTGCCAATCCAGGAAGAATCTCGTTCGAATCTTCCGAGCCATTAAGCACTCCTCGCACAGAGGTAGAACTGATTAATTGCCCGACTTTATTTTTTAAAACACAATTGAAAGAAATCACTTGAATACTCATAGAACTCCAATCGTGAAAGAAGAATCAAAAAATAAAACCGACCCTTGTGGGCCGGCTTTTTAAACTTGAGAAAATAAACTCATTTACTCTGTGAGACTTTTATTTGCTCTCTATTCTTTAAATTTAGTAAGAACGACGAGAATTAAAACCACCAGCGCCGCGTGAACCTTCAGTTCGAGGAGCTTGGGGTTTTGCTTCAGAAACATTCATCGCACGTCCACCCAACTCGCTTCCGTTGAATTTCTCAATAGCAGCTTGAGCATCGCCATTGTCTGACATCTCAACAAATCCGAAACCTTTGCTTCGACCAGTATCACGATCCATGATCACGTTAGCTGAATCCACAGTTCCAACTTGTGTAAAAAGATCATTCAATTGAGCTGAATCCACTGAATATGAAAGGTTGCCGACGTATAATTTTTTTCCCATTTTTGCCTCCTGTTAAAGCTTGCTGGGGCCATTCGCAGAAGACAAAAGGACATCTAATGAATCACGAGAACGACTTGAAAGATGAGTTACTCATGAAACCTCGTAAATAGATACGTCTAGTTATTTAAACCAGTTGTGATTGATTTGAGGTGAAAATACTTTCAAAAACCTTTCAAATGACTGGTGGCTGGCTTATTTTTACAATTTAATCAATTATTTATTTTGAAGTAACACAGGGGGTGGTTAAATTTATTTGTTGTTATTTTTATCAATTTCTAAGACAAGATTCTTGAAAATGTTCTGTATAAGCTGCGAATGGGCGCAGTGTTTCTACCAAGCACCGTAATGCTTGTCTATAGGGGGTTTCAAGTGAAGATTCAATTCGTGTCGGTCGGATTAAGTGTTCTCCTCGCGCTGATGGCGCAATCAAGTAAAGCCAATGTTGTATCTCATGAAATTTCTTATTACGGAGCAGATTTTTATAAAGACCTTGCCGCAGGAGTCACTAACGAAGATCTCGTAAGACATTTACAAGTTATTCTTCACAGCTCTCATAAAACAGTGACCGGCACTTACGATCAAATTTCAAACAGTTGCTCTGGCGAAGGTTGTTACAGCCATATCATCCTTGGCTATGACAGAGCCCGCACCTTTATGATGGGTGTCTACTATTTAGTAAAAGAAGATTCCGGTTATGCGGTTAAAGACGTCTATTGCAATAACTATAAACATTCGCATGATTTCAAAAAAAATCCTCCGGGTCCTAATTTAATACCTGAAGGAACCGTGTTAAACACCGAGCACACTTGGCCACAAAGTAAATTCACCGGCAAGTATGACAAGGAAATGCAGAAATCAGATTTGCACCACTTATATCCAACGGACTCTGAAATTAATTCGGTAAGAGGTAATATTGAATTTGGTGATGTTGTAAAAGACGATAAAATTTTAAAATGTAAAGAATCCCGTGTTGGTCAAACCGACAAAGGGACAGATGTTTTCCAACCGCCCGCAAACCACAAAGGAAATGTTGCCCGCGCTCTTATTTATTTCTCAGTTCAATACAGCTTACCACTAGGTCAAGAGCAGGAAAGCACACTCAAGAAATGGAACAGGGAAGATCCTGTGGATGAAGAAGAAATGCATCGCAACGATGAAATTATGAAAATCCAAGGCAATCGAAATCCCTTTGTTGATTATCCAGAGCTCGTTGATTTGGTCGCAAATTTTTAAAAGACTATCTAAAAACTCTAGGTAATTTTTTTGGCGCTTTAATTCGAAGTTGTTTATTCACATTGTAACGACCATAAACAACTTCAATGTCTGAAATTTTGACATTAAATTCATTCGCCAAAAACTTGACCATATGATCTGTTGCCCGGCCGCGCGCTGGTACCGCCGTGACACTGATACAAAGTTGATGTCCTTTCACTTTTCCGATGGCATCCCTAGCGGCCGCTGGTGACCCCAAAATATTAACAACTAAAACATCACCCTCCCATTGAAAAAAAGTATCCATTTCAAGGGCTTTTGATTTATTTTTTGCTACCCGCATCGTTTATTCAGTCCCCTAGTATTTTCCGAGTTCAAATCTTTTTTCTAATATCTTTTTCACGACGGAGTTTTCTGACAGTGCGCCATATTTCTTCAAAAGTTTTGATTTTCCAAGCCTTCGATCTGCCGCGCGAAGAATATCCACCAGGCCAAATCGATCTTTCGGGAAAGTAAAATCCATTAATTCATTTCGACCGCAGGCTAAATAAGCTCTCAAAGTTTCAGCAATAGTGCCAGTCTCGCTATCAAGATATTCAACTGCCGAATCTTGATCTTTATTTTTCCATTCCAAAAATGGACCAGGAAAATCCCAAATCAGTTCTTTACCGATTGTGATCCAATACCTTGGCGCACTCAAAGAATAGGTTTTATTTGTATATGTGTATGCCGTACAATATATTTGAAGATTCAATTCTTCAGAAAATATATTTTCAATATCTCTTTTAAGACCACTCCAACGCATATCTGTCCTTCAGAATAAATATTATATTTCATTTTACGTTTTAACTGAATTTTCGCAAGATTAAATATGAAAGACATCTTGATTTACCCTTGTTGCACAAGAGCCCATCCTGTGTGAAAATAATTTAATGTTTCAACTCAATTTGCTTCGATTGACCAAAGGTCAAAAAATTCCTTATTACACTCTACTACTTATCGTTGGCGTCTTGATTGCCAATCTTTTTCAACCACAAACAATTGAGTTAACAGGTTGGTTTAAACCACATTTCTCAGCTCTTCTTATTAAAATCCTACTTCCAATTCTAATTTTTGAAGCGTCTATTCAAATGAATTTCTATCAACTCCGAAGGGATTTAGTCCCCCTGTGCGTTCTATCGATTTTTGGATTGATAATTTCCACTTGGGTGGTCGGAGAATTATTGTCCTGGTTAATGGCTATTCCTCGATGGTCCGCCTTCGTTTTTGGCGCCCTGATCTCAGCCACTGATCCTATTTCAATTATTGCACTTTTTAAAAGTATCAAAGCTCCATTTCGACTGACTCATCTCATTGAAGGCGAAAGTTTAATCAATGATGGCACTGGCATTGTTCTTTTTCGAATTCTTTTTCTTCTATCGGTGAGTCAATCGTCCGACTTCAAAGACAGTTGGACTTACCTTCAGACTGGACTCGTTCAGTTTTTTTTCATTTCTATCGGCGGAGTTCTGTGTGGATACGGTGTTGGCCTACTATTAACTCGACTGCTTAACTCATTTAAAAAATCAGCAGCGGCT
This sequence comes from uncultured Bdellovibrionales bacterium, assembly GCA_903926205.1. GTDB lineage: Bacteria > Bdellovibrionota > Bdellovibrionia > Bdellovibrionales > Bdellovibrionaceae > CAIYID01. The sequence continues at coordinate 89,760 of CAIYID010000087.1, read as the reverse complement.
CAACTTGCCCTAACAATCATTGGAACCTATTTTACTTTCTTCACGGCTGAACACGTTCTTGAAGTCAGTGGTGTACTTGCTCTTATGGGACTGGCTTACCCTCTCACAAAAATAAAACTTTTTTCTTCATTTAAAAAACAAGGGCTGATGCCAATATGGGAATATCTTGCGATTGCGGCCAACAGCATTGCCTTTTTGACTGTTGGGCTCTTTACAGATTTTAAACTTTTTACCAATCACTGGACTTCTTCGCTGTTTATTATCCTGGTGGTTTTCATTGCTCGTGCTATTTCCGTATTGGGGACTATTCCTATTTTAAATTTGACCGCTCACTTTTCTTTTTGGCAGGTTGGCAAAAAACTCAGCTTTGAAAAAATAAGTATGACCTATCAAATAATTTTAATTTTGGGCGGAATTCGTGGCGGGCTCGCTTTAGCTCTTGCTCTTTCCCTGCCAGAAACCTTTGTTTGGAAAGAAACTTTTCTTGTATGGACACTGGCTCTTATTGTGAGCTCCAATCTCATTAATGCACTCGCGACATCCTGGATTTTAAAATTACACTCCGCTTGGCCAAGTTTCGGGAAATTCACCTCTGACAAAACCTCTTTCAAAAGCGGAATGCAATGATTTTAGAGCATGAGTCTCATCAATAAAAATAAAAGCATCATACCTATTCGATAACTCTGTTGGAACATAATTTCCACGCTCTCCTTGGGGATTATAAACCACGCCCACGGCACGATGCCCTAATCTTTGCGCAAAGGGTGAAGGCTTTTTTTGAGCCCAAAGTGAAGTTCGCTCTAACATGAGATAAAATTGATTCAGATCGAATTTTTTTGCGGCTTGATGAAGATGAAATTCATAACTATCCTTCCGGGCCGGTGGAAGGCGCATGATTTTTTCTAAACCACCCCAAGCTGAGCTCGCAAGGACTTCGCCCTGATAAGTTCCAAAACCGACTAAGGCTACCTTTTCTTCTCCGTATCTTAAGCGAGCTAAACCTCCAAGATTGACGTATCCTTCCTCCGACATATCCGTCGCCCGATAATCACCTATGTGACTATTATGAGCCCAAATAATGGCTTTTGATTCAGGGCCTGATCTTTCTAATAACCGCTCCAAGGTTTCCATCATATGCGTGTCCCTGATGTTCCAGGAACTGGCATCGGCATTGAGCATAGCTCGATAGTAAGACTCAGCATTTGTAATCACTCGAGCATTTTGTTGCGCGCTAAATAAATCCTCCCCATCGGTAGCTGTTGCCTCCACTCGAAGCTTCAATATTTGTTGAAGATTTTTAATGACCTCCTGCTTGCATCCAGAGGTCAACTGAAGAAGGGAGCGCGCATAAGAAATTTCATCTCCCTTGAAAGGATCAAAACAGGCATAACGACGCTCTACTTCATCCGTCAACATCGGTTGTTTTTTCTTTAAATATTTTACGACCTCATCGATGGATTCAAAAAGGGAATAAATATCTAAGCCATAAAATCCGGCACGCTCAGACCTCATCCATTCAGCCAATTTAACAATTTCCTCATTAGCCCACATCCAAATCGGCCAACGATGATTTTGTTTCAACACCCCACGCGCACTTCCACCTTCATGATATCGAATAAATTTATTCAACCGATAAGCATCTGGCCAATCGCCTTCGACCGCAATAAAATTAAAGCCCTGTTCTTTGATCAAACGATGAGAAAGAAGAGCTCTTAATTGATAAAATTCTGAAGTCCCATGAGAAGACTCTCCCAACATCACAACACGACAATTTTTAACTTTTTCAATGAGCCTGTCTAAATCATCTTTATGACGAATCGGAATTATGGATTTTTCAATCGCTTCGTCTAAAGAAGCTCGATTTTCAGACAAGCTGTTGGTTTTTTCTTGTCGAAGACAATCCGTAAACCATTGTGCGGCTTGCCTTGAAACTTCTTCCAGAGCTCCAGACTCCTCAAAAAGATGTGTCGCACCTGGAATGATCGAAACCTCGGAATGAATTAAGGATTTTTTAGCATGACGATTAAGATCAATCACTTCAAAGTCTTGGCCACCGACAAGAAGTAAGGTCGGAATTCTAACTAAGGCTAAGTCTGGACCCGCTAAGTCTGGACGTCCTCCTCGACTGACAATTGCATAAATTGCTTTATTATTTGGTTGGCGAGCCGCGGCCTGAATGGCCGCGCCAGCCCCGGTACTTGCTCCAAAATAACCCAAAGGCAGCTTTTCAAATTCAGATTTTTTCTGTAACCACTCAGTGACCGCCACTAATCTTTGACTCAAAAAATCAATATCAAAAACATTTTTTCGATTTAAAGCTTCCTCTTCCGTGAAAAGATCAAAGAGTAAGGTGCCAAAACCGGATTCATTCAAATCTGTAGCTACTTGTTTATTTCGAGGACTTTTTCTACTACTTCCGCTCCCATGAACAAAAATAATCAGCGCTTTCATATTAGTAAAAGTCACAAGCTCTGCTTCAAGTCTATTCTGAAGAATAGGAATACTGAGGTTCTGAAGATTCACTTTTTGTACTTTTTTTTTTAGATCTCGGTGAAGCAATGAGACCACTTCTTCATCTGAAACTTGAGTAAAATCATGATACCATTGACCAACTGAGTTCAGATCCATTCTTTCTTCAAAAACAATAACTTCACTAATTTGACTACGCAGCTTGTTTGCGGTACTGAGCGCTGCGACCGGAACGGCTAGAATAATTTTCCGTGCTCCCATTTTTTTAAGATGTTCAATTGCAGCCAGAGCTGTCGCTCCAGTCGCTAGACCGTCATCAACAACGACAACACTCTTATTTGTTATAATTGGAAGACTTTGTCCCTTTCGAAAACTCTCAATTTGAGTCTTGATTCTCTGAGATTCGTTTTTTACTGCTCCACTTAAATCCTCTAATTCTAGGTCGAGTTTTTTAAGAAGTTCATAATTCCAAACGGGCTCTTCACCTTCACAAAGAGCGCCTACAGCTAACTCAGAATGAAAAGGTGCCCCAATTTTTCGTACAATAAGTACATCAAGAGGAACTTCAAGTTTCGAGGCTATCTCTGCGGCCACTGGCACCCCGCCCCGAGGAAGTGCCAGCACGAGTACATCCTCGCCCTTGAATTTAAGAAGTTTCTCTGAAAGCAGTTGACCCGCTTGTAACCGATTCGAAAAAATCATTTTGACTCCTCGTGGTTTTTCTTAACTCACATAATTATGTGCTTTAAAAACCCTCGTTCGATTGAAATAGAAAAGAGCAATAAACAAGCCAAACACATTGGTCGATCATTCTTTGATAAGAACTTTTTAATATTGAAAACCGAGGAATTAATCCCCCAATATTTTCTAAAATGTCTCAATCATTATTAAATCCTGCAAAATACGACTGTCGCCAAATAAAAGTATTTTCTTCTGTTCCACTAGTTGTGTTTCTCAAAACTACAACTTTGCTCCGAAAGCATCACTGTCTTCTTTTCAATATATTCTTCTTTTTGAATTTCACCCTTTGCTAAGCGCTCATTCAGAATACGAAGAGCTGAATTTGTCGGATCAACCCATTGTACAGAATCTGAACCACTACAAGGACTATTCATTTTACGACCATGACAATGACCGCCATGATGACACCCACACTGAAAATGCTGTCCGCAGGAGGCCGCGCCGTGGAACTGACTTCCGTGACATTGGTCGCAATCTTGAAATTGACCGCGTCCATGGCACTGGCCACCATGAGGCTGACCGCAACCTTGACGACGGTGACAAATTATTTTCCCAATCACTCCTAAAATAAGAACCAAAAAAATCAAAACACAAAACCATCCCATTCCTGAGCTTCCAAGATGCATGGGACAATGACCTTCATAACAGAGTGAATGTTGAGAGCCCATTGGTGTCAGAACTTCTTCCGCAATGACTTCAAATGACTGAATTATAGTCAGCCACATCATGGTTATCGGTATAAATATTTTCATAAACATTTTGAACCTCCTCATAAAATTCAAAATCATTTCAAAATTTAAAAAATTTAAAAAAGAATTCTATTTTTGACGCTGTAGTTTACGAGCTTCAGGCAGAGCCAGAGCTGAAAATACGGCGATGATCGCACCAACAACAATGGAATTCCATAAAAGTCCAGTTTCGGTCGCGTACCCAAAAATCCATGGCGAAAGGACGATCCAAACACCAAGGACAAGATTGACCCACTCTTCCCAGGGTCTTAACTCCTGAATAGCCAATCCTGCTGAAATAGCAACAAAGGCCCCTACGACCCATGCATTGGCGCTAGCAATTGCTTCCTTGTGCTCTGTCAATTTACTTAAAATGAACCACGGCGTAACAAAAAACCAAGCACCTAACACCAAATTTGCCCAATTTTCCCATCTTACTTTTTCCATAGAACACCTCCAAAGAATTGTTTAAAATCCTGAAGACGTTTATTGCATTTCCAATGCCATATTTGTTTAGAGTAGAACTTGATGCCATTTTTACGTATGGGGCGAATATGCCGTCATGCTATCCAATAATTTCCCATGCAAATTGTTACAAAGTGAGAAGAACCAGAACCAAGAATCTTTAACTTTGAAAAATCAAAATGATTCTCTTTAAAGACTTGGTGCGAACTACTGGATTCGAACCAGTGACCTCTTCCATGTCAAGGAAGCGCGCTACCAACTACGCCAAGTCCGCTTTAGAAATTTATCCAAAACTACCAGTCTTTAGCATGCTCGACAAGAGAATTTACAGAATCAAAACACAGAAATAATCAGCCTATTCAAGCTTAATTGCTTGTCGGAATAAATTCTGCCAATTTTCAAAAAAATCATGGATTTTAAAATCCGTATGATAGTTATAAACCCGATCAAAACTTGCGTTTTGAACACCGCAGCTCCGGATGTTTTGAAACAAATTGAGATCATTTGAAAAATTAATTGAAATTCCGTGGCTCGAAATTCCACGTCGAATTCGAACACCAACAAAAGCAATTTTTCCGTTTGGAGTAAAAACCCCTGGCTGATGACCTCGCTCCGCTGCAATGCCTAGCTGTTTTAATGAGTGAATCGTCACCTTTTCTAAAGTTTCCACGTACTCTCGCACGCCCAAATTCAAACGCCTAAGATTTAAAATCGGATAAATGACCAATTGACCAGGCGAATGCAGAGTGGCTTGTCCTCCTCGATCAATTTCTACAACTTGAATTTCTTCTTCACTCACGTTTACATCAAGAGAAAGACTTCCTCTTTTACCCAAGGTAATTACGGTAGGATGTTCTAAACCGAAAATTTTTCCGGCCAAAAAAGAGCCCTCTTCTTTTAGTAATTGTTCCTGCATCTCATTCTGTAATTCAACTGAATCATTGAAACTCTTCATTCCAAGCCAAGCAGAATCAAAATAAAATTTATTTTCAACGAGGCTCACTTAGTATTGCTCAACACGATCGTTCTCTTTAAAACCCGCACCGGAGTGGACAATCGCTATTGATCCATCCTGTCCAAAATAGCTAATCACCTCTAAAGTGCCCTTTAGGCGACCTGGCGATTTACCAATAAAATTTCCACTTTGTGGATCAAAAATTTCATCACCATTTTCTGCCACCTTCAGCAAATCTCCGACTTGCAATCCAGACAAACGGCCTACATTTAAAAAAATTCGATCTCCGTTGATCGCAGCAATCCGACCTTCCCAATTCATTTTTGCCAAGACGGCATAAATCTGAGGTTCAAAATCAATGAAAGCTTCTGCAACTAATCTCTGAAGAACGTCGGGATTAGTCGCTAACATTTTATCAGCTGAAGCATTTTCTCCTACACGAGTCTGCGCGTCCTCTAAGGTGACCGTTTTAACTGTGTTAAAAATTTCTCTACCCGTATGTGCCAAAGCAATACGAATTCTTACCGATGCATCAAAGCGAGTTTCCATTTGTCGAAAAAGCCCCACTGATTCAGCTTTTCTTCCAACTTTCAAATCCATGACCTTGCCTTCTATCACTGCGAAAACACCAAGTTCACTCGCGGCCTTCGCTACATCTTTTAGAATGAATTCCCCGCTTTTCATTTGTTTGGTCAAATCGAGTTTGAGATCTCGACTGTCTATCGCGATGATTTCACCACGGCGATTGCAATCTTTGATAAATTCATCACGAGCTTGATCTCGTAAACTTTGAGGTCGAGATTGACTCTCGTCCAAAAAAGGCAAGATCATCACTCTCTTCCGAGGACTCGAGTCATCTTTTCGAGCTTGTGCGCTTGTTTCTTTGATCTGCTTTTTTACCACAGGTTGCGAGTTGTCCTTTTCAAGAATGCTACAGCTTGTGAGCACGCTCAAAAAGACAAATGATAAAACAAAGTTAAATTTCATTGTTCAACTCCTATAATTCTTTAGACCATCGATAAATGGCTTCTTTTTCATTTGCAGATTCAAATTTCAAACTGTAGCCATCAAAACTTAGACGAGGCAGCTTTTTTTGCATATCTTTGGGGGTGATATTGGTATCCACTTCAAGGACAAATTCATCCATTGAAATAAGTCGCTCTTTAATATTTTTTATTTCATGCACTTGTGATTTAATATTTTTTTTCAAATTATCTTGTAATTGCAAAGGCACCTGACCTTTGATGGCAATTTTAAAAAGATTTGACCCAATGGTGCCTTTTTGCCAAGCCTCAAAAACTTGAGAAGCTAAATCTTGAGAAACTGGTTCTATGACTTCCTTTAATTTTTGATCAATGACCAATTCAGCACGACCTGATTCGGTCTCGTATTGACGAACCACCTCTGCAATAGATCGCCCATTTTGCACTTGATTGGCGACCAAATGGATATTTATCAAATACGATTCATTGTGCTGTTTGTTTTTTGTGAGAGAAATTTCCCCCTGAACTAAAATTTGCGCGTTCCAAATATCTGCCAATTCCACCCAATCAGGATTGCCATTACCCATAGATAAATTCAAAAACGTCTTATCTTCAGCTCTTGGCAACATTTCTCGATAACGAAAACTCTGCGGCCTGATCACATAAAAATTATTTTTCCAGAATGAATTTTTCAGTCCAATTTCTATACTCCGAGATATTTTTTGTAAGTCCGCTTTAGAAACCTCACGTTCCTGCCACCAACCCCAACTTCTGCCTGAGATTTTATCAACAATTGAGACAACAGGCAGCAATATGGGTGTTGAGTCGGATTCGTAAAAAAGGCCATATTCTAAAAGCATTGCTTGAAGATCTTCCTGACTCACTCTCATATTTACAGAAAGTTTAAAACCCACTTCCTTCGCCTGAAGCTCACCAGGTCTGGTGAGAGGAACAAATCGAGCACTATTTTTTATGATTTTATTTTGGATAAGACTGTGATTACGGATGTACTTAGCCTCTCCTATGATTTCTCGGATTAATTCCTCACTCGCCTTATCAATGGCTTTACCAATCAATTCACGCTTAGCCAAGGTCGCGTTGGGCTCCTCAGATTCTACTTCAATTGTTTTTTCGATCCACTGGTTATTGCTTGCACTGGCCTTTGAAGAATTTGAAATTTTAGGTTGAGCCAAAATGAAATTCGGCAAAAAAAGTCCAAGCACTATTAAATACTTCATACCATCATCTCCATAAAATCCGTTTTTCCCATTTGCGAATGAAGAGTTTCTAAGAATTCATTGCTAATACTCACTCCCGCGAGCCCTTCTGACTCGAAAACCACTTTTTGCTTTAAATCAGGAATATCTAAAACCATTTCCACCTTGGTCTGTCCGGGATATTCTTTAAGTAAGGAGGCCAAAAGTGCGTACTGACTTTCCTCCAATTTATTGAGGTGTAGCACCATACGTTTTGTTTTTTTCAGAGCCTCTTCCATCAGCATCATATTGTCGATAATGATTTTAAGACCGTTTTCTTCACCCTCTAAAAAGCCTCCGACGAGCAAAGGACGCTCCTCTTTTACTAAAGCTTCAAATTGCGCAAAAGCATCAGGAAAAATAAGTAACTCACAAGACCCAGTCATATCTTCTATTTTTGCAAAGGCCATTCGGGAACCTTTTTTCGTGATGAATTCTTTCGTCTCTGTGATAATTCCGGCAATAATCACTCGTTTTTTATTTCCATCACGATTTCGAAAATCATATTTTTGTTTATTATTATCGACAACCGTCTTCGCTTTATGTTCAGCAAAAATCCGCGGTAAATCCGAAACCACTCCCGTGGTCCATATAGAGGCCGCGTTTTCAAATCCCTTCAAAGGATGATCACTCAAATAAAAGCCCAGAACTTCTTTTTCATAAGCCAATGACATCGATCGGGTCCAGGTCTTCACCGTATCTAGTTTAACTTTCATGTCCGTTGCCGGACCTAAATCAAAGAGCGAAGCCTGTCCCACTTCTCGATCGTGTCGTATTTCATCCGCTCGTTCGATATACTTATGAAAACCTTGTGCTAGCTCAGCTCGATGAGTTCCAAAACCTTCAAAGGCACCCGCCTTGATCATGGCTTCAACAACCTTTTTATTTAATTTCTTCACATCCACGGTCTCAAAAAATTCATCGATACTCAAAAATTGTTTATTCGCCAAAGTATCACGGGCTTCGATGATTGCCTTAACCGCAATTTCACCAACACCTTTGATCGCACCTAAACCGTAATAAATATCTTCACCTTTAACAGTAAATAAAAATTCCGAATGATTGATATGAGGAGGTAATACTTTTAGTTGATGCTTTTGTGCATCTTTCACGTATTGAACAACCTTATCGGTGTCCGCAAGTTCTGTTGACAAAAGAGCCGCGTAAAATTCCGCAGGATAATATTTTTTAAGCCATGCTGTTTGAGCCGCTATCACACAATAAGCGGCAGCATGGGATTTATTAAATCCATAGTCCGCAAACTTATACATCAGCTCAAAAAGTTCTTCGGATTTCTTTTCATCGAAGCCTTTTTCTTTTGCTCCTTTTAAAAAGCGAATTCGGTGCTGATCCATTTCTTCTTTGATCTTTTTCCCCATCGCTCTTCGAAGCATATCCGCTTCACCCAGCGAGTAACCCGCAATCTGAGAGGCAATTCCCATTACCTGCTCTTGATAAACAATAATCCCATAGGTTTCCTGCAGCACTTCCTTCAGATCATCAAAAATAAATTCAACAGGAGCTTCGCCATTTTTTCGTTTGGCAAATTCTGGAATCATGGCCATCGGACCAGGACGATAAAGTGCATTGATCGCTGTAATATCAAAAAAACTATTTGGTCGAATCAAACGGATCGCATTGGTGATTCCCTCACCCTCAAATTGGAAAATTCCCGCCGTATCACCGCGGGACATGATTTCATAAATTCCCGGATCATTGAGCGAGATCTCATTAGGCTTAATCTTAAGCCCTTTATTTTTCTCCACCAACTGCAACGCGCGATTAATATGAGTCAAAGTTTTCAAACCCAAGAAATCGAATTTGATCAAACCAATTTTCTCTGCGTGTTTCATGTCGTACTGAACGACATTCTCTCCATCCGCACCTTTGTATAGAGGAGCATATTTCACAAGCTCATCACTAGCGATAATCACGCCTGCGGCATGAATTCCCGCATGACGAACCAAACCTTCCACTCGTCTTGCTAAATCAATCAGAGTGGCGACCGTCGGATTAGCTTCCATCATTTCCCGCAAGCGGGGTTCTTGCTCCAAAGCCTCTTCAATCGTGATATTGAGCTTATCAGGAACGAGTCCGGTGACGGTATTCACCTCAGCAAAACTTAAACCTAAAACTCGACCCACATCCTTGATAGCGGCTCGGCACTGTAGTTTTCCGTAAGTAATAATTTGTGATACAGATTTTTGCCCGTATTTTTCGGTCACATACTGAATCACTTCTTGGCGACGATCTTGACAGAAATCGATATCAAAGTCCGGCATCGAAATACGTTCTGGATTTAAAAATCGCTCAAACAGAAGAAAGTACGGTACCGGATCAAGATCTGTGATTCTCAAGGAGAAAGCGACCAAAGAGCCCGCTCCAGAGCCCCGTCCAGGGCCTACGGGAATATCTTGGGCCTTCGCCCAATTGATAAAATCCGCCACGATCAAAAAGTATCCATTGAATCCCATACGATCGATCACGCCCAACTCAAAATCCAAACGCTTGAAATAATTTTCCCGACTTTCCGGAGTTATTTCTTCTTTGCGAGCCGCGGCCTCTTGAAACCGAACTTCGAGGCCTTCAAAAGTGATTCGTCGAATTTCATCAGAAAGAGTGAATCCCGCTTGAGTTGGAAAACTTGGTAAATGATAAATCGGCTTTCCTTTATCATCCTTTAATCTAAATTTGATATTGATTCGATCTGCTACCTCCAAGGTTCGATCGCAAGCCTGTGGAAGATCCTTGAAAAGCTTTCGCATTTCTGGCGCAGATTTAAGATAAAACTGATCACTTCCCAACCGAAAGCGAGACTCATCCTGAAGAGTCTTATTCGTTCCAATACAAATTAAAACTTCTTGCGACATTTGATCATCTTGACCCAAATAGTGCACATCATTGGCCGCAAGAAGTGGCACTGAAGTGATTCGAGAAGCCTCTTGTAAAAAGGAATCAATTTCTTTCCACTGGGAAATTCCGGTGCGATTGATCTCTAAATACAAACGATCCGAAAAAAGTTCTTTCAAACGACGGATTTTCTCTAAAGCAAGATCTTTACCTTCGTTCAAAAAGGCCTGAGGAATTTCACCTCTTAAACCTCCGGTGAGCGCGATCACATCTTCATTAAAGTTTTTAAGAATTGAATAATCAATGCGGGGTTTGTAATAAAAACCCTCTTGATAACCCGCAGAGGAAATCTGACATAAATTTTGATAACCTTTAAGACTTGTCGCTAATAGTACCAATCGAGTCGGAGGACGTTGAATTTCATTTCGATCTTGCCCTTTGATCAATCGATCATTCACTAAATAAGTATCGACACCTAGAATGGGTTTGATACCTTTGTCTAAGCAAGCAAAGTAAAATTCAATGGCACCGAACATATTCCCATTGTCCGTCAATGCTAAAGCTGGCATTCCTAAATGAGCCGCCTGCTTAGCTAAATCTTTGACTCCCGCACTCGCTTCAAGAAGTGAGTATTCAGAATGAACATGAAGGTGCACAAAACTTTGCACTGTACTTTGAGAGGAATCTTGAGAGTTATTTTCTATTGAAGACATTCTATTCATTCCCACTCAATGGTGCCGGGTGGTTTACTGGTGATATCGTAAACCACTCGATTCACACCCTTCACCTTGTTCGTGATCTCACCAGAAACCTCGCGCAAGAATTCAAAATTAAAACCATACCAATCTGCGGTCATTCCATCGGAGCTGGTCACTGCTCGCAAAGCCAAAACTTGATCATATGTCCGACCATCACCTTGCACCCCCACGGTTTTCACCGGTAGAAGAACACAAAAGGCCTGCCAAATCTGATTGTATAATTTATGCTCGCGTAATTTTGAAATAAAAATTGCATCAGCCTCACGAACAATCCGCAAGGCCTCAGCAGTCACCTCACCAATGATTCGAATCGCAAGACCAGGACCAGGAAAAGGATGTCGTCCAAGCATCGTTTCTGGCAAACCTAATTCTTTTCCCAAAGCACGAACTTCATCTTTAAAAAGCTCTCGCACCGGTTCCACTAAACCAAGCTTCATACGATCAGGAAGCCCCCCCACATTGTGATGAGACTTGATTGTTTGGCTTGGCCCACCATGAAAAGAGAAGCTCTCAATCACGTCAGGATACAGAGTGCCTTGCCCTAACCAACGAATTGGCAATTCGACTGAGAGTTGCTTTTCAAAAACCTCAATAAAAACTCGGCCAATGGCTTTGCGTTTCAACTCTGGGTCATTCACTCCCTTTAATTCACTCAAAAATTCTGAAGTGGCATCAACACCCTTCACATTCAAACCGATTTGTTGATAATGATTGAGAACTTCGACGTACTCATTTTGACGAAGGAGTCCATTATTCACAAAAACACAGTGAACACGCTGCGCACCCAAAGTCTTCGTCAACAAAGTAGCCACAACACTTGAATCAACTCCACCACTCAAACCCACGAGCACATGATCCTTGTCGCCCACCTGAGAACGAACCCGATCTTGCAGTTGTTTAACAATGTGCTGACCTTGCCAAGTGGCTGGAGCCTGGCAAAATTCTTTACAAAATCCATTTAAGAAATCCAAACCATTTTCTGTGTGCGCGACTTCTGGATGGAACTGAACTCCCATTGCGCGCTCCGATTTCATGACAGCGGCATGACCACTTTCGCTCTCTGCAATAATCGTAAATCCTGGCGGAACCGTCATCACCACGTCGCCGTGACTCATCCAAACTTTTTGTTTGGAAGGAAGTCTAAAAATATTTTCACTCCAGAGAACCTGATTATAACCGTATTCACGGTGAGAAGCACTCTTAACTTCTCCGCCCAAAGTATGAGCCATAAGTTGCATTCCGTAACAAATTCCTAAAACCGGTGAAATTTCAAGAAGAGCTTTAACCTCACGAAGTGGTGCTTCTTTTTCATAAACTGATTTTGGCCCACCAGAAAGTATAATTCCATAGGGCTTCGCCGCACGAATTTTTTCTAAATCAAAATTGTAAGGATGAATCTCAGAATAAAAATGAAGTTCTCGTAAACGCCGGGCTATTAATTGCGTCAACTGAGAACCAAAATCTAAAATTATAAAACCACGTTCTTGAGTCATGAAAACTATTCCAATCGATAATTAGGTGCTTCTTTGGTGATCGCAACATCGTGAACATGTGATTCGCGCAATCCCATTTGGGAAATTCGTACGAAGCGAGCCTTCTGTTGCAATTCTGCAATGCTATTGGCGCCCACATAACCCATTCCAGATCGCAATCCACCAATGAGTTGGTAGATAATTCCATTGATCGGTCCTTTGTAAGGCACTCGACCCTCAATTCCTTCAGGAACAAATTTCTCTTCATCAGAAATATCCATTTGCCCATAACGATCTTTTGAACCCAAGGACATAGCACCCAAGGAACCCATTCCGCGGTAAAGTTTGTAGGAACGACCTTGATATAAAATCGATTCACCAGGACTCTCGTCCGCACCCGCTAATAAATTTCCAATCATCACAGAGTTTGCTCCTGAAGCTAAAATCTTGGTGATATCGCCTGAATATTTAATTCCACCATCAGCAATAATTGTTTTTCCCTTGCTCTTCGCCGCTTTCGCGCAAGCCATCACCGCAGAAACCTGAGGAACGCCAACGCCGGCGACCACTCGAGTGGTACAAATACTACCAGGACCGACTCCGACTTTTATAACATCAGCACCGGCTTCAATTAAAGCCAAGGTTCCCTCTTCCGTTACTACATTTCCCGCCACGATAATCAAATCTGAAAACTGAGCCCGCACACGCTTAACCATTTCCATAACATTTTTAGAGTGTCCGTGAGCGGTATCAATCACTACGACGTCAACTCCGGCTTCCACCAAAATCTCACAACGGCTGAAAGATTCGCCACCCACACCAATGGCGGCACCGACAAATAACCTTCCACGAGAATCCTTCGTTGCCTGTGGATACTGCTGCGCTTTTTCGATATCTTTAATCGTGATCAAACCTTTAAGATAACCTTCTTTGTCCACAACGGGCAATTTTTCGATTCGATGCTCTTGTAAAATTTTCTTTGCTTGCTCCAGACTAGTTCCCACTTCGGTCGTCACAAGATCTTTGCTGGTCATTAGATTTTTAATGGGTTGATGAAGATTTTTTTCAAAACGTAAATCTCGGTTAGTTAAAATTCCAACCAATTTTCCCTTCACAATCACCGGAACTCCGCTGATCATATAAGCTTTCATCAGCTCCAAAGCTTCTGTCACCGGAGCGTCTGGCGGAAGAGTGACTGGGTCAGTGATCATTCCACTTTCGTACTTTTTAACCTTTTCAACTTCCTTCGCCTGAAGTACAGCACTCATGTTTTTATGTATTACGCCCAAACCGCCCAATTGGGCCATGACTCTCGCAGTACGGCTTTCTGTCACAGTATCCATGGCGGAGGAAATCACAGGCACAAATAAGCTTTTACCGCGAGCAAAAAAAGACGAGGTAGAAACGTCAGAAGGCGTGACCTCTGAATACTGCGGAACTAATAACACATCATCAAAAGTGAGAGCCGTGCTCACATCCAAAGATAGGTCTTGCTGAATCTTCATAAGCACCCCTTTTCGTCATGATCTAGAATGCAGGAAGCTTAACTTTTTCAGTTTGTTTTGTAGAGGGAAAACTTGTCTTTTTAATTCTCAAAACTAAGTATAACAAATAGCATCATTTGAACCAGTCAACATACATCAAATAATGATCCGCACTGTCTTGAAGGCCCGCTAATTCTTTCTCTGTGAGAGTTCTTTTGACAGTGGCTGGGCGACCTAAAATCAAGGATCTGGGAGGAAATTTTTTTCCCTCTGTAACCAAACTTCCGGCACCAACAACGCTTTGCTCTCCAATGACCGCTCCATCCATGATGATGGAACCCATGCCAATCAAACAAGCATCTTGAATTTCACAACCATGCAAAATCACACCATGTCCCACCGTCACTCGATGACCAATCGTGCAACCATGCTCTTTATAGGTGCCATGGATCACGCTATTATCTTGAATATTAGTTTCTTTACCAATTCGAATGGGCATGACATCACCGCGAATGGTGACATTGTACCAAATCGAAGCTTTTTCAGAAATCACCACATCTCCAATGATTGCCGCATTTTCTGCAACAAAGACCGAATCTGCAATTTTTGGTTTAAAACCTCGAGCTTCTCGTATGATTTTCATTTCTCACCTCATCAACCATTGAGTCATTTCTGAAAAATTATTAGCTTCCGCCACAAAATTATCAATCTTCCCTGCACCGTACTTTGCAAAACCATAGGCCGCAAAAAAGAAATCCACTTCGGCTTTTTCGCAAGCTTTCTGATCACTCAGAGTATCACCGATATAAAGTGAATTTTTTAGACCATTTTTCTCTTGAACCAAACGGATATTCTCCCATTTTTGATTTTGATTATGCCCAAAACAAAGACTATCAAGAAAATAATTTTTTAGTCCTGAGTAACGAAAAAAACTTTCCAAATACCAATCCTGGCAGTTGCTGACTAAGTAAATACGAAACTTCTTTGACAAAAGACCTAAACCTTCTTCCACTCCAGGATAAACCTTACCGCCACCCTTTTGAAATTGTTGACGTTCATATTGATCAAGAATTTCATAGCGTTGAGTAAAAGCCTCCCCGACTAGATCTGGAAATAGAACCTTTACACATTCCTTTTGTGGCTTACCCGTCACAGACCGAATATCATTATCAGAGATTAATCGCGGATCACCAATTTGTCTCAAGGCAGAGGTCCAACCTTGTGCGACCACATGACTAGCTTCCCAGAGAGTTCCATCGAGATCAAAAATTAAAGAATCATATTTTTGCGAAGGACTCATCTTAAGACCCTACATGACATACTTGTGATTTTTTACCAACAAGTCGGGATTTTCCATGATCTGTTGCATTTTATTTCTATTGTCAGTCGTCAAAACTCGTGAACGAGCAATGTAATTCCGTGAGGCATACATCGGCACATTAAAATGAAGACAAAAACTCATCGCCTCATCCGCACGAACTTTGATAAATTTCAAATCAGGATGGCCATTAATATTAAGTCGCACATATTGATGAGCTCCTTTGAGCTCGACAAAAATGCAAGACTCGAAATTTAGATTCAAACCCTCCATCAGAATTTGGGTCACTTTATGAGGAGTCACTGGAGCAATCGACTTGTTTGACTGAGTGAGCGTCACCCCAGCCTCTAAAGGATTCAAGGCCACTGGTAAAGTGAGCTCGCCTTTTTCATCTTTTAAAAGCAACATAGGACGATGACCATCCGGTGCAATTTGAATTCCATAAGGAATAAGCTTGATCAAATCGTTATCATCCAAATTAAATTCTTCTGAGTTTTCACCCAAAAAGAAAAACTCAGGAGTGGCACCACTGATTCCCATTCCATTGTTTTGTGGAAATGAATTCACTTGTAATCCTGAAAACTGAATTTTTTTCATAAAGAATTCTCCAGGCCCGAAATTTCCATTTCCTGAGCCATCAAGCCAGTCGTAACAGCACCAGCCGTAACAAAATCATGAGTGACCAATTCGCCTCTGAAGGTCGCAGGAAAAGCTTTCGTGATTTTCACTTGCACCGTTTGCCCAACCAAAGATTTATCTCCAATAAAGTACACGTTTTTATTCTGCGAAGATCTTCCGTGCAGATTCCCTCGCTTTTCATCATAATCCTCAACTAAAATATCTAAAATCTGACCATCATACCTTTTGACCATTTCCTGAGCCACCACATCATAAGCTTTGAACAATCGGGCCAGGCGTTCATCTTTCACCACCTCGTCGATTTGGTCTGTGAATTTCGCCGCTTTCGTGAAAGGACGTGGTGAATACTTAAAAGCAAAAATCGTTTCAAAACCAATCGTCTGCACCATCGAGATTGTTTCTAAAAATTCTTCTTCGGTCTCTCCTGGAAAACCCACAATGATATCCGTCGATAAAACCACATTAGGAATCGTCGCACGGATCATCGCAATTTTTTCAATATATTCTTCCCGAGTATATCCCCGATTCATGCGTTCCAGAATCCGGGTACTTCCACTCTGGAAAGGCAAATGAATGTATTCACAAACCTTTGGCTGATTTCTAAACATCACATTGGCTAACTTCTGATTAAAATCTTTTGGATGCGAGGTCGTAAAACGAATCCGTTCTAACGGAGTTTCAAGTGCGAGGCGTTCGAGTAAATCAGAAAAATCAGCTCCACACTCTGATTCGTAAGAATTCACATTTTGCCCAAGCAAAGTGATTTCTTTAATCCCTCGTTGAATCAATCTTTTTACATCTTCCATCACGTGAGAGAGAGGACGGCTTTTCTCACGACCTCGAGTGTAGGGCACCACACAAAAAGTGCAAAAATTATCGCAGCCTTTTGTGATATTCACAAAAGTGGCCACTCCAGGTTTTCGCACCATGGTTTCAATATGATAAGGTGAGCGATGTTGAAATTTTGCCTCTACAATTTTTCCTGCATTATCTTCATAGGCTTTTTCAACCAACGAGGGCAAAAGATCAATACTGTCAGTACCAAAAACAAAATCAATCAGCGGGCTCCATTTAAGAAGGTTCTCTTTTTCCTGCTGCCCCACACAGCCACCAACGCCAATTCGAAGTTGAGGATTTCGCTCTTTCAAGAGTCGAAAAGTCCCCACCTCTGAATAAACTTTGTGGACGGGCTTTTCACGAATACTGCAGGCATTGATGATGATTAAGTCTGCTTGCTCTGGCGTCGCCACAGGGGAATAGTTCGCCATTTCAAGCAAACTAAACATTCTTTCCGTGTCATTCACGTTCATCTGGCAGCCATAAGTCGAAATATACACGCGCTTGTTTGTGTCCTGCACCGATTTTTCCTTGTTGTGTCTAGCCTCTTGTAAGTTCTATCAAATTTAGTTATATCAATTTCATCTTTAGCTTATTTCTCTAAAGAAATTCCTGAAGTAAATTCACTAGCAAAGTGCCTCGTTTGTATAGACGGAGCCAGCGGGAGTCAAGAGCATGAAACCAAGAGTATTATCTTCAAAAAAATGGACTCCGTTTCCAAAAGATTTTGTCAATCAAATCGAACAAGCCTTCAGCGAGGCCTTTCCTGACCTTTTTAAAAATGCCAAATTGATTATCGACGGGCGCATTTATCCAGAGGAAATACTGCTCCGCGTCGGATACCTTGAAAAGGGTCGTTTACATCAAAATAATTTTGAAACCTCAGTGAATCATCTTCCTGGAAAACAAGACACCATTGAGCGAATTCATCACCTGATTGATGCGGCGGCCTCCTTGATGAATGAATATATTCAGAGCGAGGGAGAGGTGGACTTTCCACGCCAATGGAAAGAATATGACTTTGATCAAATTCCAATCTGGGTCCAATACACCACAGTCAATACAGAGCTTGAAAGCGAGGCCGATCGTCTTTTGGGTTTAAGTAAATCTCAATTGGTGAATGAAGACTCTGACGTCGAAGATGCACTGGCACACAGCGCGGAAATTCTCCCTCAAGCAGAAAATGAGGAGTACTTTGAGGGCGAAGATGAGGATGACGAAGACGTTGACCTTAGTAAACCCAGTTTATTTTCTGGAAAAAAGAAACAAAAAAAAGAAGACATGCACTAGTTGGCCCCATCTACCCAACACAACGAAGTTCAAACTGATTCGCTAACGCGAGGGGAATTTCATCCAAAGGGAGAACCTGATGAAGAGCTCCAATATCGGCCGCTTCTTTTGGCATTCCATAAACCACACAGCTTTTTTCATCTTGCCCAATATTATAACTACCTGCCTTTTTCATTTCAAGAAGACCTTGCGCTCCATCCTTTCCAATTCCTGTTAAGATCAATCCCATAGAATTAGCGCCTGCAAATTTTGCTACCGATTTCATCAAAATATCAGCCGCAGGACGCACTCCTTGTATAGCCGGCCCTTGTTGAAGCCTCACACAATAACCCACTCCACTAAACATGAGTTCCATATGATAATCTCCAGGAGCAATTAATACTCTCCCGGATCTCACGATATCGCCAGATTCGGCCTCTTTCACTTCAAAAGGACAAAGCTCATTCAAATGCTTAGCAAACACTTTAGAAAAACCCGCAGGTATATGCTGCACCACAAGCACACCAGGGATATTCGACGGTAGCTTGGTCAACACTATTTTAAGAGCCTCCACTCCTCCAGTGGAAGAGGCCACCGCCAAAATAAGGTTGTCCGATTTTACTATCGTAGTATCTGATTTTTTTAGTTCAGGAAATAAATCAAGACTGAAAGATTTTTTAAAACTGGACATTTGTAAAGAGCTTATCGGTCGTTTGTTCAATTTGATAAAGAAAGCTGAATCAAAATGAGATTTTCTACACAGGAACTTAATTGAATATACTTATGTTTTTTTATCCCAATTTGTTTCTTTAGAAAAAAATAAAATATACCGTAATATTAAATAATTATAGAACTTAAATTAATTTTTATCATTGGATTCGGCGATGGGGATAAATAAAATATTAATCGTGGATGATATTGAAGCCGTCAGAGAGATCTCCATATTTTTTTTTGAAACTATAGGCCGTTTTGAATTTTTAGAAGCTAGCAGTGGAGAAGAAGCTCTCAAAATATTAAAACAACATCCGGACATCAGTCTGACTTTTTGCGACTTTAACATGAGCCCTGGAAATGGCCAATTTGTCCTTACGGAAATGAGAAAATTCACGGATTCTCCTTACGTTTTATTCTCCACTGAAAACTTCAAAGACCATCCAGAAATGTTAAAATATAAAAATATTTATCACGTCGAAAAACCACTTCACATCGAAAAGTTTACTGAGATAATAAAAAATGCCCTCAACCCTTATGAACTCGAAGGTAGTCACGAGGACACCACTGATCAAATCAATGATTACCTGCCGGTCCACTTAAGCCTTTTATCAACTATAGAAACCGTCAACTGTCCCCTTTACATCAGTTTAGGTGAAAATAAATTAGTCAAAACACACCACGCCGGTACATCTTTTGATGATCACTTAATAAATAAATATTTAAATCAAAAGGTTTCAGTTTTATATATCAAAAAAATTGATTTTTATTTATTTACTAATAACTTTGATAAATTTATGACTCAAAATCTTGGCAAAGAAAGCTCAGCTCTCTTACAGACCATTGTCTCCCACTCCCTCGATATGACCAAATCGATTCAAGATGACATTGGACTCACTCCCGAAATCGAAAAAATAACAGCGCAAAATATTGATCTTGTCTTAAAACTTTGTGATAGCGACGACTCTTTAAAAATCATTTCTTCTCAACTAAAAAAGGCCGAAGGAAGCTTGTACTCACAGCATTGCATTCTCACGGCTATTATTTCTACTTCCATCGGGAAGAAATTAAATTGGGTGTCTGATCAAACTTCGATCAAATGGGCGTTTGCTTCAATCATTCACGATTCTATTCTACCACTTTCTCTTTGGAAAAAAATTGAATTGGAAAATGCACATGACAATTCTAGTGAAAAATTAAACAACCTCAGTCCTGCTGAATCAAAATTATTTCATAATCATAGCACCATGGCCGCCGAGCTTTCGCGAAAGTGGAAAACATGTCCCGTGGACGTGGAGACGATCATTCTTCACCACCATGAATTGCCTGATGGCCATGGTTTTCCAGGAAAACTCAATGCTCAAAGAATCAATCCCATGTCCGCCATTTTTATTGTAGCTCATCATCTAGCCACAGATCTCATTTTGAAACATGGTGAACTCAATCTTCAGGTCTGGCTTCAGGAACATAAGAATCTTTATCAAACCGGTGACTTCAAAAAAGCGTTCGGAGCGATTAACTCCGGAGAAAAAGCTACCTAACTATATAATTAAATTAGGGTATTTATCCTACGCAACCAAAGTCTATTTGTTTTTATAATCCTTAAGTTTTTATTTTTTGAATCCGATGAGAATTTCGACTGAATAGTATAAAAGAGGAGAGCAAAATATGTTCCCAGCAAATACAAAATTCTTGGTGGTTGATGATTACTCTACCATGAGGAAAATTGTGAAAAAAATTTTGGTTGATTTGGGATATTCTCGTATCGAAGAAGCTGAGGATGGCAAGCCAGCGTTGGAAAAAATCAATGCTGCTGTCGCCGCCAATGATCCTTTCCAATGTTTGATTTCAGATTGGAATATGCCAGGAATGTCTGGATTGGAACTTCTAAGAGCTGTTAGAGCAAATCCAGCAACAAAAACCCTTCCTGTAATTTTAGCCACAGCCGAAGGTGATCAAGCTAATGTCATAGAAGCGGCCAAAGCCGGAGTTTCAGATTACGTGGTTAAACCATTCACACCTTTAACAATGGCGGAAAAAATGAAAAAGGCATTCATTCGTCATAGCAAGGCAGCTTAATATGGGAGCAGCACAAAAAATTACACAAGCATTTTTGGATAAAGAATTCGTCAATGCTTTTATTCAATCAGTGATTAACACTCATCGAATCACGGCAAATATTCAGATCAATTCAGGGAAAGCTTCTATTTTACCTAAATCTGAAAAAAATGGTGAAGTCACCGGTTTTTTGGGAATCGTTTCCAATAATTCCAGATGGGTACTTTCTATTTCTTACGCGAAAGAATCCATCACTGAAATTTATGGAACAATGTTTAGTGAAAAAAAGGAATCCATTGATAACGATGTGGCCGACTTGGTTGGAGAAATTACTAACCAAATTTATGGTGGTGCTAAATCCATGCTCAATCAGCGAGGATATGCTTTTGAAATGGCGATGCCGACCGTTATAACTGGAGACTTTAGAACTCATCACCATGGAAGCGGCGTGACTCTCAATGTGCCGTTTTGTATTTCTAATAAAGCTTATAATATATGGATCGACATCACAGCATCTTCTGATGAAAAAAAAAACTAACTAGTCATCATTTTTGAAATTTGAGCTAACATATCAGGAGGGAATGCCCCTCCTGTGTTTTCTTGCTGGAGCACTATCTGGCGAGCTTCTTCAGGCGTAAAACGCGTTTTTCCAAATCTCAGCACAGTTAACTGGTCCAATATTTCTGAAAAATGCACCAAAAAAGACTCTTTCGGAATTTTCTCTAACCCGATTTGATTAGGAAAACCCTTTTTATCTACTCTTTCGTGTGAACAAAGAATGATATTTTTCACGTTTTCTGGAATTGGAACTTTTCTAGAAAGAGCTTTATTCACACTGATGAGAGAATGTTGCTTATAAATACGAGCATCAACCTCATTGAGAGCCGCAAAGTTTCCTTCTTTCACCGCAAGAACGCCAGCTGGTGAGAGATCTAAAAGTCCAATGTCCGCAATCAGGGCGGCAATCATCACTTCTTCAGGTTCACCAATTTCTAATTCCATACTAAACATTCCGGCATAGCTAGAAATAGCAGGCGCCCGATCTATAGCCGTAAAATCCTCAACACCGGAGTTATTGATCACTAACCAAGGCTCTCGCAGGCGATTCAAACTGGCTATCAATTCCTCTGCCATTTGAGTCAACTGCTGAAAAAGTTCACGACCAGTATCGAAACTCGCTGCTTCGCTCTGATCAGTGAGTAACATCGCAAGATTTTTATAGCTATCCACAAAACTCAAATAGACAGCTCGGCATCGACGTTTCAAGCCTTCGGCGGAAACATCATTACTTTCTATTAAATATTTTTTGTAATTTTCTAAGTCTTCTTTCTTGATATAGAGCTCACCCACTGAGTCGAAACTCTTCAAGTGAGTCTCATCGAGAATTTTTCCCTTTTGCAAGATCGCCAAAAAACGACCATTCAATGGCATCAGATGATAAAGTGTAAAATTAATCGGTCGATCCTTCACCAAATCAGCTGTCTTGACAACTATCCATTCACCATAAAGTTTTCGGGAGACCACTAATTCAATCTTCGAATTCTCAAAATATTCATTTTCGAGCATCACGATGGAAGCCCCAGATGTTTTAATTATTTCCGCGGCAGCAGTGTCGACTTTTTTATGAGCGACAACCGCTATATTGGCCTGAGGAGAGGTGACTTTAGCCACTTGGACAAGACCTGCCGTTTCGCTGACCTCTTTTGCGTTGACGGCGGAAACTAAAACAAAAACGGCATCTTTAACTTCATCTCGGCTATTTGAAAACTTATCAACACTGTCGTAGTATTTAATTTTTATTTTAAAGAGCTCCGCAATGGCGTTAGCTCTTTCTCTAAATTTTAGATCTGAGGAAATAACTGCAATCAGAGATTCCGCAACCATCAGAGTTAAAATTCTTCATCGTCTGAGATATTTGTTTCAGTAACACCACGAACTTCATCAATGAAATTCTGATTTTCATCTTCAAATTCATTATCAACAGCACTTTCGTCAATTTCCAGCTCAGCAATCGAAGCAAGAAAGTCTTTTTCAGTACGTAAATCTTTGCGAATCATTTCTAAAAATTTATCTGGATAACGACTTGTGAGTTCCTCAACATAGCGTCCTAGTTTACCATCTGCTAATATTTTACGTCGAACTTGAATACGTTTCCAATTTTGCAAATAATGAAATCGACAATAGGTTTCTACAGCGGCGGCTTGATCGCATTCACGAACTCGACAGAGCCGACGACCCTCTGCATCTGTCAAGATCACTTCCTCATCATCACCAGAAGCTCCACTGCTAGAAGAACCTTCCAGGTCTTCATCGTCAGTTTCGATTTCTTCTTCTTCTTCGTCTTCGGCGGATTCATCTTCATCAAAATCAGCCAAGTCAGGAATTTCTTCCGTTGCTTCGACTTCATCCGTCAAAAGCTCATCATCAAGCTCTGCATCATTTTGTTTTTTTGCCTGTTTTGCTTTTTTTGTGAGCCCTGGCTTGGCTTTTTTAACAGCCTGAACCGTTGCGTTATCATTATCATCATGCTTGGCGTTAAGCTTTTGTTTTGATTTAACTTTATCAGACTCTTTCGCTGATAATTTTTCGTTTGAAACTGTCTTTTTTACTGGTTTTTTTGCCATAGGCGATCATCGTTGAACGAAATCTAAATTTCTGTCAAGCACTTGTTCACTACTTAACGACAATATTACCTTCTGAAGAACGCACAAAAATAGACCCTTTTTGAAGTTCACCTTTCAATCGACCGCGCAAACTACGAACGGAACCATCTCGACTCACCTTCAAATATGACGGGACAATAACGTCTCCCTCAGAAGAGGAGAGGTTAAGTAAAGCTCCGGAGTTTAACATTGTTGAAATATTAATTTTACCTGCCTGGCTTTTCACAATTATATCCGGCTCTTTTCCCGCTTGAATATTAATACTCCCCTCTTGAGATTGACCTTCCACTCGTCCTTCAAACTGGGTCGAAGTCAATGTTGCTTTTTGCAATTCAAATTGGAGAGAACCTGTCCCACGAAGCACTTTAATACTACCATGATTGGCATTCACAGAAATCGATCCGTTCAATTTTTCCATAGTCAAATCACCCATAAAACTTTGAAGTTCGACATCCCCTTTTATCTCTTTTAGAGAGGTGTTCGCCTGAAAATTATCAATGATTAATTTCCCTTGGTGATCAGTCACTGTCACCTCCCCTTTTTGCATATGAACAACAAGAAGATTGGCGTTTTCTCGAGATAAAATTTTACCTTTTTGAACATGAACATAAAATTCCTTTTGCCATTTTTGCACAGTCACTTGTCCTTCACGCAAATGAATTTCAGAAGGAATTGAATGCCCAGAAATTTCAATTTTTACATGATTTTTCACATCAAATTTGGACTCAGTCAGCTTCCCATTTGAATGAATTTTCGGCCGGGATATTTTATCTCGAATCTGAATAAACTCTCCCCCTCCAGATTCGGAGCTTGTAACCACATCAAGATAAGCTTCACTGGCAGGGTCTATGATCACTTTCAGAGAAGACTGAGTGCCACCTGTCAAGGTGATCGTCGCTTCTTCGCTGGAAATTAAAAGATGAGCCCCTTCATTAACATTAAATTCTTGTTGAAGAGCGCTAGCTCTTAGCCCAAAGAATACAAAAAGGACGCCCGTAAAAAATATAATATGCTGTTTCATAATTATCCTCGCATTTGAAAATACGGGAAAACTCTGCTTTGATTCAACATCTTAAATTCAATGACGAGGAGTATTCATGGAAAATGTCATTATTGTTTCAGCAAAACGAACACCCGTAGCCTCATTTCAAGGCGCTTTAGCTCAAATTCCGGCTCCCAAGTTAGGAGCCCTCGCTATTTCAGCGGCTGTTAAAGAAGCAGGAATCAGCCCAAGTGATGTTGAAGAATGCATCATGGGTGAAGTTCTCACCGCAGGAGTCGGACAAGCTCCCGCGCGCCAAGCCGCTCTTGGTGCTGGACTTAAAGAGTCAACTGTTTGCCTCACTATTAACAAGGTTTGTGGCTCTGGCCTCAAGGCTGTTATGCTAGGGGCTAACTCCATTCAGCTCGGAGAATCAAAAATCGTGGTTGCTGGGGGACAAGAAAATATGTCTTTAGCTCCCCACTTGTTGGAAAATTCCCGCAATGGCTTCCGCATGGGAAATGCCACGGTTGCGGATTCAATGGTTAAAGATGGTTTATGGGATCCCTATAGCAATTGGCATATGGGCAGCGCAGCTGAACTTTGCGTAAAAGAAAAACTTTTCACGAGAGAAGACCAAGACGCCTTCGCAAAAAATTCATATATCAAGGCCACAGACGCTCAGACAAAGGGTTATTTCAAAAATGAAATCACTCCTGTAGAAATTCAAGACCGAAAAGGCACGGTGCTTTTCAGTGTTGATGAAGAGCCTGGAAAAGCGAACTTTGAAAAAATGACTTCTCTGAAACCTGCCTTTGATAAAGCGGGAACCATCACAGCTGCTAATGCTTCTAAATTAAACGATGGAGCCGCGGCTCTGGTTTTAATGTCTGAAAGCGAAGCCAAAAAAAGGGGAATCAAAGGCCTGGCTAAGATTATATCGTCGGGCTCTTTTGCCCAAGACCCTAAATGGTTCACAACAGCCCCTGTCGGTGCGATCAAAGCCGCGTTGAATAAAGCCAACTTAAAAGTTTCTGATATCGACTTTTGGGAAATCAATGAGGCTTTCAGCGTCGTTACCCAAGTCGCCATCCGCGAATTAGAAATACCTGCAGACCGGGTGAATCCTCACGGCGGAGCCGTTGCGATTGGTCACCCGATTGGAGCCTCCGGCGCACGAATTCTAACCACCTTGGTTCATGAATTACAGACTCACAATAAACGATATGGTCTAGCGACCCTGTGCATTGGCGGTGGCGAAGCCTTTGCGATGATCATAGAAAGAATCTAACTAGACCATCATTCGACGACATTAGACTTCGAGGCTCAAGTTTCGTTATAATGTCGTTGAATGTCAGGAACAAAAAAAATTCCTCAAGGACAATACCTATTTAGGGACGGTGACGCTCCTGATGCGATGTATGTGGTTAAAAGTGGAAAGTTAGCGGTCACTAAAACCAAACAGAATTCTGAAATAGTGCTCGCCGAAATTGGACCAGGCTCTATGGTGGGTGAAATGGCCTTCTTCGATCAAAAAGCGCGAAGTGCTAGCGTTAAAGCCTTAAAAGACACTGAAGTTATAGCTCTCCCTTACAAAGCATTGCATGCCCAGTTTTCACAATTTCCTGAATGGGTGAAGGCGATCATGAGAACCGTGAATGATCACTTACGCACAGCGAACATGAGGATTAAGGCCTTAGAAAAAACCGGTGACGATGAAGAGACTTTCCCTCCTCACACCATTTCAAAACTGATGGCTATTTTAAGTTTCATTTCCCTTCGTTACGGTGAAAAATCTGGTGATGAGCTTCTAGTTCCGTTTAGCACTTTGCGCAATTTCACTATTCAAGTGTTTCTTGAAGCTCCAAATAAAATGCAAAAATTAATCAGCATTTTAGC
Source organism: uncultured Bdellovibrionales bacterium (assembly GCA_903926205.1). Taxonomy (GTDB): domain Bacteria; phylum Bdellovibrionota; class Bdellovibrionia; order Bdellovibrionales; family Bdellovibrionaceae; genus CAIYID01. The sequence continues at coordinate 63,223 of CAIYID010000087.1, read as the reverse complement.
TGAACTTGGTCACATGAAAACGGAAGAACTTGGAGAAGGCACACAGCAAATTTTTGTAAAGAATATCGATTTTTTATTTCAATTCACAGAATGGTACAATGACTGGCTTTCAAAAAATGAACGAGACCGAATCACTCTCAGGGAAGAACAAATTCCGATTCTTTCTTCCGTGCTTCACTTTGCAAAAAAATTACCCGTTAGCGGAAAAGGGGAGGTTAAGCTTAATCTCACCCAAATCCAAGCCGACTCTACCGCCGAAACCGGCTTCACAGTGAAAACGGAAGGACTGGAAGCTTTGGTCGTTTTAGGAATTCTCAGCGAAAAAACCTCTGAAGGAGAAATCCTTACTGCGATGACTAATGTCGCAGAATTGAAAAAAACAATTTCTTTTTGGCAGCTCATTTATGCTCTCAAAAAAGCATCAAAAGAAACTGCCGGTGAAAATTAAATCTGTGACTGTAAAGCCTTCGGCGGCCTTGAATTAATATCCTAGAATTCCATCTCTTGACGACAACGAAGCGGAATCTCGGCCTCAGAGAGCCTTGTTAACCCCTCACCACCAAGAGTGAATATATAAAGAGTGTTTGTCTTAGCTCCATCCAAAATAGGTTGTCCAAGAGTCAAAACAATTTTATCCCCTGTTTTTGCTAAACCGTACTGAATCAGACGTTCTTCCACCTGACTCACAACATCTTCAATTTTTTGATAAGGCTTAATATTCAACGTTTGAAGTCCCCAAAGAATTTCAAGACGATTCAAAGTAGAAAAATTATCAGTCACCGCAATGATTCGTGCTTTCGGACGGAATCCAGAAATAATATTCGCTGTTTTCCCCGAAGTCGTTAAACACACGATCACTTTGGCATCCAGCTTCAGTGCGCTTAAACTCGCACTAGCGCCTACAGCACCGGCCACTCCCAAAAATTCATTATCCAAAGAGATTTTATAATAATGTTCGTTATTCAGTTCAACTTCTCGAATAATCTCATGCATCGTACGAATGCATTTAAATGGGTATTTTCCACTCGCCGTCTCTGCAGACAGCATCAAAGCATCTGAACCATCCAAAACGGCATTAGCTACATCTGTAATTTCAGCTCGAGTTGGTCGTGGATTTTCAACCATTGAATCAAGCATTTGCGTCGCTGTTATCACAGGTTTGTTTAATTGATTAGCTAAACGAATAATTTGTTTTTGCACGCCAGGAAGACGACTTTGTCCGATTTCTACGGCTAAATCTCCACGCGCCACCATCACCGCGTCTGAAAGTCGCACAATTTCTTCCAAATTATCAATCGCTTCAACCATCTCAATCTTTGCACAAATGCGTGTGTTCGGATTTTTAGCATCAATGATTTCTCTTAAGCGACGAATGTCTTTTCCGTAACGAACAAAGCTCAAGGCCACATAATCGACACCGTTCTGCAAACCAAATTCTAAATCTTCAAGGTCCTTTTTAGTCAAAGCATCTACCTGCAAGGTCACGCCAGGACAATTCATGCCTTTGCGGTCTTTCAGAATGCCACCGTAAATCACTTCACACTCAAGTTCATCTTTACGCAAAGCGAGCACTTTTAACTCAAGCAAACCATCATCTAAAAGAATTTTTGTACCAGGCTGCACACTTTGAGCCAACTCAGGAAAATCGCTGGGAATTAAGCCCGGTTTTCCTAAAACAGGTTTCATTGTTATAACAACTTTTTCACCTTCAGTGAGTTCTATAAAACCGTTCTCAAATTTTCCAACTCGAATTTTAGGACCCTGAAGATCCTGCAAAATAGTTACAGGAGCTTGCATGTCCTTAGATAACCGACGAATGATCTGAATTGAACTGAGATGATCTTCATGAGACCCATGACTAAAATTCAACCGCGCCACATTCATTCCGGCCTGGATGGCCTTTGCGAGGTTTTTTTCATTTTTAGTAGCAGGTCCAATGGTCGCAACAATTTTCACACGGCGGTCAACTAACATTTTTCTACACTTTCTTGGACTGTGCCGCCGTCGCTCGAGAGATGATCGACTGCACTTGCTCCTGATGTCGCTTCTCCATTCGATTCAGATCTTTCTGATGAACATCGTCCTGGATTGCCATTTTTTGTTCGTATTTTTTTTCTAATGAATCTTCTTCCATTTTAAAAGCTTTTTCTCTTTGATTGAATTTCGTCTCAAAGAGTTGATTCATTCTCTGGGTATCTTTTTTATGCTGATTTTCAGTTTCGTCAATCTTTGTTTCATAGTATTCGACAGCATCATCATGTTTTTTCAGAAGATGTGCCTCAAGATCTCGCAACTTTTGATCCATACGAGAGTAAATTGTTTTCATTGATTCCAACTGCGCTTCTCTCTGATTTTGCAAACTATCAGAATAGTTATGTTTCACGTTTTCTAAGTTTTCCTGATTTTGCTCAGTGATATTCTTCTGAACCGCATTTGTTGCTGTTAAAACTTTGTGCACGCGCTGATCTGCTCGATTATTAGTCAAAAGAATTTGATCTTTATGAACATTTTCTTGCTGAGCAAACGCTTCGCGCGACTTCATTTCTTGAGTATTTTGATCCAAACGATTTCGTCGATTGGCTTCATTCATTATCTTTTCATTTTTCCCTAAAACAGTACTAATACGATCTCTGGCTACTTCATTGGCCTTATCAAAGACTTCATTTTTTTGGCGCTGTAAATCCTCTTCGCGAGCCTGATAAGCACTCACTAAGTGCTCATGATCAAGATCTCGCATTCGCTTTCCGGTCACTGATTCTAAGGCTTGATCATTTTTGGCACGCGAGACTTCTGCCCGCGCTTCTCTCACCATGGCCCCTGTTCGATTATCCATTTGATCTGCATACTTTTCACGCAAGGCTGTCATCTTATCAGTTTCGTTTTGGATTTTTTCCCCAATTTTTCGATTATTACTTAATCTTGATTCAGCCAAAATTGCATCACGACTAGAAATCATCTCTGAATTATTATGTTCCTGATTAGTATAGATTGTTTCAAAAGCTGAAGTTCGACGATCTGACTCTGCCCGATGATCGCGGGCTTCTTTCACTAAAAGATCTTCATAAGTCATTTTAGTATCATCCAAAGTGTGCCGAAGTTCCGCCACACGGCGATCCCGATCTTCAGTCACGCTTTTCATTTCGCCGGCATGTTTATTATTCAAATGGTCAGAGCGTTCCTGCAAACCCTGCTGTTGAACCCGAATGGAGCGATTTTGATTATCTCCAAGGGCTCGGTCGAAGTCAGATAATGATTTTTTAAATCCCCGTTCTTGTTCGGATTTCTGTTCTTCTGAGATTTCCTTTTCTTTTTTTATTTCACCTTCATAAGCCGACCGACTAGCCTCGCGCTCCCGAACCTCATCGGTCGATTTTTTTCGTAAAGAATCTGCGTACAAATCACGCATTTTAGAAATATCTTCGGCATGACGTTTATCACGTTCATCAATTTGTTCATTGTGCCGATTTCTAAGAGTTTCAAGTTGTTCATTGTATTGATCACGGACTTTATCAAGTTCTTGATCTTTCTTCTCATTCAAGGATTTTATTTCCTTGTTTTTCTTTTTCGTATTTTCAGCTTCTTTGTTTTCATAATCTTCGCGGGCACGGCGAACCTCATCCGTTTGATTACTACGATCGAAAGGTGAAATTGAAGACATCCTGTCCTCCCTATTGATTATAGGTTAACACAGGCCTTTCGGTCTTCTGTATCAGAGTTACTCAATGGATAATTTTTCAAGACTTTAGATGAGGAGATTTTCTTCTAAAAGCAAGACTCTTGTCCTAACGCTATTCCTTATCAATTTTCTATCGATCTTCGAATCGAGCTCGAAACATCTGTCGCATTTTAACCTCATCAGCCTGTTTTCTTTCTTCTTTTAAATTCTTGGATATTTCTTCATGTTGAAAAGAGGCCATATGCCGATTCACGACATCCTGATAAAGATGAGAGGAGGCTTCCACATTTCCACTCCAGTATTCTTTATATGTTTTCAATAAATCCAAAGACTGTGTTTTGGGTAATTGAGCGATAGCAGACCACTCAGGCAAAAAATGCAATGGATCTATCGAACGCAAAACCCCTTGCTCTAAATGGACTTTCGAATTGATCAACGAATACCAATTTTCAAAACCAACAGGGATTACCTCTTGAAGTGTTGATAAAGAACTCGACACTCTAACACTCCCATTTAAATTTCTAATAAGAATTTTTTTACTCGAAACACGATCCACCCAAGTATCTCCATTCAAGCTAAAATCAACAAATCCCGTGGTCAGCGTTAGCTCTTTGGAGCGACGAATCCAGATTTGTCCACCGAGCAAACGCATATGCTTAGCATCATATAAAAGCAAAGAAGCACCTTGACTCAGATGCACTTCAAAATCATTCAATAGCAACACTTGAGCCAATGACTGCGCACGGAACGCACAGGGATAGATTTGCCTTGCAAGACAAAATCTCGGCTCATCAATTAATTTTGACTGAGCATAAGATTGATTCGGCAAGAGGAGTGCCCCCGCGACTGCGAGCAAAAGATTCATAGCAAAAATAAGTCGGTGATTAGATTTCACTCGCCAATCTCCTTGCTTGCTCTTTCAAACCTGGATTGGAAAATTTTTGTCGAACTAGATTATAAATTTCTCCGGCTTCGCCACTGCGTTTTCGAAAAGTTAAAATTTGGGCATTTCGCAACATCAGGTACCCGGTCATTTCATTCTCTGGAAACTGATTAACCATTTCATAGACTACATCCAAACAAGCATCATAATTTCCAGTTTGAAATAAGCTTTCTCCCAATAAAAAATGGGCATCGATAACTTGCGAAGACGCCGGATACTTTTCAATCATTTCACGAAAGACTTTGGCTGCTTTCTCATAGTCTTGTTTTTTAAATTCAGTTCGACCCCGCTCCATCAGTACGGAAGATAAATCAATCGCAGCGTCCGAGGTCGGCTCGCGCAAAACCTGAGTCAACTCTTTGAGTCGGTAATCCGCAGTATTTTTTATTTTTACAGAACCTGCAGGTAAACTCTTAGCCACTTCTTCACGAAGATCCAGAAGCTGATTCTGAGCTATTGCTGTGTGTAGTTTTTCTCTTTCAATTTGCTCTTGAAAACCATGAGCTTCAGCGATCAGCTCTTTAGAATCACTGTAGTATTCGCGAAAGAAAGCATTCATTTGCAAGAAACCAACAAGCAAACAAAGAATAAAAATTAGAAATATAAAATTTATTTTTGATCTCATACAGGGAACTTATCGGTTTTTATTTAAATAAATGAAGAACTCTCTATGGTTATAAGTATAATTACTCTAGTCAAAAGTCTTAACTTTTCGGTCATTTTTACCCCATCTTGCCAACCAATTTTTCATTTATTTTCAATACCAATATCAAACCATTATCAATATGAGACAACACTCAAAATCCCTTGACCTTTTTGATGTTTATTTTTACTTTCCACGTCCCATCTGCCACCACTACGCAGGGTTTAACTGAGGAATCTCTAGAATGAATAAAGCCCAATTGATCGACAGACTCGCTCAAAAAACAAAAACGACTAAAACTCAATCAGAGGCGCTAATGGATGCTGTGATTGATATTATTCAAAAAACAGTTTCAAAGGGTGAGGACGTAAAGATTGTTGGTTTTGGCACCTTCTCTTCAGTTCAGCGCTGTGCTCGCAAAGGACGCAATCCAAAAACCGGAGAAATCGTAGATATTCCTCGTTCTAAAGCGCCTCGCTTTAAGCCCGGCAAAGATTTTAAGAGTCTTCTCAGCTAACACGTAGGTTATCAAGGAAACGACTAAACTCGCTCTGCTTTTGACTGAAATGGCTCAGGGAGAGCATCAACAAGCTCAAGCATTTCAGCGTAAAACTCTTTAAAGTGCTCTGAATGCAAACTTTGTTTCAGGATTTTTCTCATCGTGGCTTCACTGATTAGCTTCTGCCGGTAACCGTTGAAGAGTTTTTCGCCCATCATGCCACCGAGGATACGTGCTGCCTCGTAGTAACTGGATTTTCGTTTCACGGAAGGCATTTCAAAATTCACACGGGACCCAGGGGACTTCACATGCAAAAGTTCTTTCATCTTCTGTGCTAAAGCCAATGCCAATGATTCACGCCCTTCACGCACTGAACCTCTCGCCGCAAAAGAAGCCCGGATATCTGCTACCGTATCCGTTTTTCTCTTTGGATTGATCAATTTAGAGCCAAAATATTGAATAGCTTCAGAGAAAATGAGACGTGTGAAATCTTCTGGCATACGATAAAAGCTGGTTTCTAATTTGGCAGATTGTGAATGTAAAATCGCCATCGCCAAAGAAGCTGCAGAATTGACGGAAGGTCGCCCTAAGAAAGCCACTTTTAATTCCGGAACATAAAAACTTTTTGAAGCTTCTATCAAATATTCAAACCATTTTTTTTGATAGCCGCCAAAGATTTCATTGAGTTTTTCAAAAATCAAATCATCGGCGGCGGAATATACCGAGAAATTTCCGCTTGCAAACTCCAACCCCAAATCTTTTTTTAATAACTGACAATAGCTTTCCAAATGATCTGTAAAATCCAATCCCTCCTGCTCCAAAGCCGAGTCAAACTGACTTTCAATGTAAAGTAAATAACTCTGCCATTTCACCCAAGGAGGAATGCTCAACAGACAATATTGATTGGATTTTAAACGCACAATTTCAATATCCGTTTCCCGATCGCCAGCCAAAATGTCGAAATATATTTTTTCAGAGTTTTGAAAAACTGTACTAATATCCTTACGCTGCAAGCCAGGCACTTTTTTAAAAAGCGCCTTCGGAAGATGAGACTCTGCTAAATGCAAATCACCATAAACCACGATCATCTGATGATCGGGATGGATTTTCATTAATTCGGCAATCCTTTTTGCCGCAAACTGATCCCTCTGCGCTAAACTTGAAGCCGATTTGGCTTTCGTGAGGTAATTAACACCATGAATAGCAACTTTATTTTTTCTCGCCCAAACAAAGAGCGGTTTGTAAAACTCCCAAGGAAAACCCCATGAATGCTGCCACGCAATACTTCGCAAAAATTCAAATTCTGAAATTTTGCCACATAAATAAGCGTCGATTTGCTTCTGATGACGTGCCTCTACGCATTCAACGCAAAGAATTCTTTTTTTCTTTGGATTTGTCGACTTCAAAATTCTCAATTGAGCTTTTTGTGACTGTTGAAGAGCGTGAAAATCAGCTAATAACACCACAGATGCTAGCTCGATGCTGTGCAAAAAATCTTTTCGCTGAATTGGAAACCATTTCTGGTTAAAATTTTTATCGTACTCTTGACGATATTTTTTTAAGCCTGCTGACTCAGGCCCAAGTAAATGACCAACTTGAACTTTTAGCTGTCGGTACAATTCTTTTCTCTGCTCTAACCAACCTTGCATAGCCTACCCTGCATAAGCATTTATCCTCTCATCATAAATGATTGATTTCAATTCACTTCCCTGCTGAGATAGTTCCCATGAATAAAAATAAGAAAAACAAGACTCTTGTCGGAACTGCCCTGATTGCCTCTCTTTTGTCGATAGGTTTTCATACTTATTTGACATTAACTCACTATCAGCAAAAACTCGGCGTCTCCGAAGGAAAAAGCTTATGTAACATCAATAGCCACTTGAACTGCGACGTGGTGGCTCTCACCAAATACGCTAGCCTCTTTAATTACCCCATCGCACTTTGGGGTGCGATGACTCATATCGTTCTCAGTTTATTCTTAAGCCTCTGGTTTTTAGGATTACTCAACAATACCTCTCGAGTTTTAAGAGTGACCACCTGGCTTTCGCTATTTATAGCCGCGACCTCTTTGGTGATGGGTTCCATCTCGAGCTTTATTTTGGGAATTTATTGTCTGTTTTGTCTTTTTACTTTTGTATTATCCTTTGTGATTGCTGGAAGCTTGATCGTCAGCAATAGTTCCTCACAAAAAGCCTCTCTTTTTAAAAATCTGAGCCCAGATTTCAAATCTTTATTTTCAGATCATAAATGGATGCTGATCTCTTTCCTCATCATTCCTCTTGGAACGATTTTTTCCGGAAATATTATTAAAGATGAATTACTTGGCCCTCAAGGGGAACACCTGCAACTCATCATTCAAGAATCCCTCAATGCTTGGCAAGTCAGTCCAGCTAAAACCTTCAGCGAATCAGCAGGGCTTTCGCTACAAGCCGATCAAGGAGTGCCTCAAGCAACCATCGTGGAATTCGCCGATTTCCTATGCCCGCACTGTAAAGTTCTTTCCGGTCCTATTCACAATTTTGTCTTAGCTCATCCAGGTGTGCGTTTAATTTACAAGCCTTTCTCTTTTGATGGAATTTGCAACAATGCTGATATTCCCAAGCGCGATGGCCTTCGATGCGAGCTCGTTTACGCCACGTTGTGCGCTGAAAATTTATTTCACAAAGGCTGGGAAGCCCATGAATACATCTTCGCTCACCAATCTGAATGGGACATCGTTCGCATAGATAAACACCTCATTCAAATGTCGACAGAACTCTCATTGAATTTAGAGGCTTTGAAGGAATGTATGAAAAAAACCGAGATTCACCAAGCCACTTTGGATCTCGCGAGCGAAGGTCGTGAAATCAAAGGGACACCCACCATTTTTGTCAATGGAAGAGAACTTCCTCACGGTAATGTTCTTCCCGTTTTGGAAGCCGCTATCCTGAGCCTAATTCACTAAGAAGTCTTTAATATTAAATACCCAGTTTTGTAAAAATAAAATCGGCGATGGCGGCAAGATAGTCGTCACTCGCTAAATAGACCGTCGACATCAATCCGCGCGCGCCCTCAAGAATAAAAGCTAAAATAACAATCGCAATTGCCGCGTTCACAACGGCGCGAACCACAAGCACCGTTGAACGCAAATCTTCGATTTTCAGATTGTCCTGAATTTTTTCAACTCGCTTTAAAACGGCTTGGAGTTCATTAAAATGTTCATGAAAACGATCAATGATCTCTTGTTGTTTCGCCATTGTGAGAGAATGAACCCCCGGAAATCGCCGTTTAGCACGAATAGCATTAACTAAGTCCACCGCGTGATTGACATAACGATTCACTTTAGCCTTAAAACGTGGGTACTCTGAATCTTTCTCTAAAAACCTTTTCAATTCACTGATGGCACGGTCATAATTTTCTTCAACAACAAAAACCACAACATTGTAGCGAAGAGTGTCCGCTCGTCCGATCTCTTTTCGATCAATGATCAACTTGTTAAATTCGCTGACTTTATTTGCAGTACCCATACAATAGTCCTATCGGTAAATTCAATTAAGTCCTCAAGTTCTTTGTCTAGAAAAAAATGCCTATATTTTAGTCGTTATTTTTGTAAATTATTTTCGACTTTAGTCTAGGTCTTCTTCAAAATGACTTGGACTTTTGACTTTATTTGCTTGAAAAAGAGACAATTAGACTAAGACTTAGGACTGTGTATTGCAGTCGTCTTGATGACCAGGAGGTCTCTGATGGAAAATGGATCTTTCCACACGAAGTTAGGTGCTATTGATTTTGAAGCTGATGATTTTTCACTTCAACAAAACACTCAGATAAAGCCCATAGATAAAATAAACCAGGAAGCTTTTCAACTTCCCCCCATTCCTTCTTCTTTTTCAAGTAGTGTTGATTCTCTCTTGAGGCAAAATGAAGATCTCTCGGCCAGACTTAAAATAACTACACAGAGATTGATTCAGTTTGAATCCTCTCTTCAAACAGAAACTGAAAAAAATAAAAATTTAGTTTCATTGCAAAGCAATCATCAGGATCAACTATTGGTTTGGAAAGAGAAAGAAAGACTCTGGTTGGAAAAACTAGAAATTGCAGAGCAAAGGACTCAAGCTCTCGAAGAGCGTTTCCCTGAATATTTACAATTACAAACCGACCTGCAACGTTATAAAAAATATCATGAAAAAGTAAAGACCCAAGTGAAACCTTACATCCAACAATTAAAAGAATATTCCAAAGGGCTTGTTAGTGAAATCCGGGAACTTCATCGCGAGCTCAGCAATCAAGAACTGAAACTCAATCGCGCTGAAAAACGCGGCGCGGAGCTAGCTTCTGAATTAAAACTTCAAATGAAGGCTCACGATTCATCCGCACAAGAAACTCAAGCCTCTCACCGCAATGAAATTAATTTTTTACAATCGCAGATTCAAGGTCTTAAAGAAAATAATATTATACTTGAGAATAAATCACAGCGCCTGGATCAAACTCTCGCTCGCCAAGATGAATTGAATAACATCGTCATTGAACACAAGCGAAGACTGCAAGACATTGAAGCTAAATTTGCTCAAGACACCGAAGGACTTCGTCAAAGCCTACAAATCGCACGAAATGACTTAAGGAAAAAAAATCTGATGATTGAGGATTTCGGAGAGAAAACGCAGAAAACCGAAGCGGAAACAATGCAATTACGAACTGAAATCCAGAATCTCAATGACCAGATGACCTCATTGAGATATCTTTGGACCGAAAAAACCTCAGAAGTAGAGCAACTTAAAGCTTCGCTTGAGGCTTTGGAAAAAATCAATCGCGAACTCAGCCAGAAATTGATGAACTTCCGAACTGGCCAGGCTCAATTATAATTACTGGTCGATTGTAACTTTCAATCGCCCCAGACTCTGTCTCACAAATTTCCAACCCTTGAATTTCGATATTAGAAAATATCCGTCGGAATTCTGTTTTTAAACCAACTAATTTAAGCCCTGATGAAGTTTTTGAAGACACGATTCGCAAGGCTTCAACAAAGGAATTAATTCCTGTAGATCCCACAAAATTAGCATTTTCTAAATTAAAAATCACCTTATCGCCTAAAAAATGACGATGACAAGCATCGCGAAAAGGTTGTGTTTTTTCAATATCCAGTGGTCCATGAATACAAATGATGGAGATTCCACCACACTGCCTCAATTTTGCTTCCATTATGTCCCCCATAAGAGTGATTCAGTCTTACCTATCGGCCAATTTTGAAATGTCTCAAGATGAACCGACGACCAGTTTTTTAAATGAAAAGAATAGCTTCTGACGCAAGTCTTTAGTTTGACTAAACTCGACCTAGGGCTTGATAATTTCATGACATCAAGTGGTTAACAGCAGAGGATTTTTACTCATATGCCTTTGAACGCAGACTCAGAGACAAAAACTAAGAAAAATATTTCAAAAAACACTAAATCCAAAAATGATAGTTCGTTGAAAAAAATTTTTGAACTTTTAAAATCCGCTACGTTTTTTGGGCTTGTCATAACACTTTTTTGTATTTATGCAGCTAATGTTTTTTATACAACCCGCGATCAAAATGACTCCGAAAAAAATCTGAACACCAACTGGCTTTATGAGCTCATGGAAATTGCTGATTTAAAAAGCACCGATCTTAAGTTTAAATTCCGCGGCCAAGAAGAAGTCAATTCTTCCGTCGTTGTCTTAACGGTGGACGATCAATCAATTGAAGAACTGGGTCGTTGGCCCTGGTCACGCGAAAAAATTGCTTTTTTTATTGATAAGGCTTTTTCCTATGGGATTAAAGCCTTAGGTATGGATATGGTTTTTTCCGAACCGCAAATTTCTGATGCCGTCGAAACGATTGACCGCATTGAAAAGAATAATTTCCCTTTACCAAGGGCTCTGATGGAAAATCTGGCTCAGGAAAAAAAACATTTTCAACCTGACCAAATCTTAGCTTCGACCATTGAAAAATATCGTGATAAAATCATCCTTGGTTCTTTTTCAGAATCTTCATCTCCTAGTATTAGGCCCTACCAGGATCATTGTCGAAATTTTTATTTTGAGTATTCAGGTGGAACAAAAATCATCAATCGCTTAAATTCCTCTTTTATTGTTAATGATGACAGCGAACACAGTGATGAACTGATCATTCTTCAATTTGATCAAGCTCTAAAACCGATTTTTGATATGCTTAGAACAAATATCCAAGAGGACATGGCTAAGGAAAAAATTTCTTATGTGGGCCTTTCGGATGTCGAAGTAGCCAGAGCTCACCAATTCCAAAATAGACTCAACAATCGGATATTAAATTACTGTAATCGTTGGCTCACAGATTCAGATGATTTCCTCAAAATTCCTGAGATACAGGACGCTTATTTAGAAATTTTCAAAAAGTCCAAAACGCTAGCAGGATTGGATATAACTTCAGCCATCAATAAATTTAAAACTCTAGTTCCATCTCACCCTCTTCCTGATGGCTCTTTCTGGACCCAAAATACAGATATTATTCAAAAAAGTTCAGATTACACAGGCTCCTTTATCGTCGAGCAAGATCGGGATGGCAGTATTCGGAAGAGCCCCTTGTTTTTTCGTACTGGAAATAAAATTGGCACAAGCTTTATTCCTGGTCTTGCCCTACAAACTTATTTGATCGCCACCGGATATCAATTGCGTATTAACTTTGGTAATGATCCCAGAAATGCCAAGCAAAAAATCATCAGTCATTTTGATGTTTTTGATCAGTCAAAAGACCCTGAACTTTTTATTGGAGCCATCCCCGTCGACAAACAAGCTCGCCTTCGTATCAATTATATTGGAGGAACCAATTCCTTTCCTTATGTGCCTGCCAAGGAGCTTTTTACCAACAGTCCAAAAATGCTTATTTCACAATTGAAATTTGATGCCGAACAAAAAAAATGGCTGCCAGCTGACATAGAGGTAGATAAAGCCACCTTTTTAAAAGATAAAGTTTTAGTCTTTGGCTCCACTGCTATCGGTGTCTACGATCTTCGCGTCACACCTTTTGAAAAAAACTTTCCTGGGCTTGAAATTCAAACCAATATCTTATCTAACTTGATGAATCGTCATTTTCTCAAAGTCAGTAATTCGGAACCAATCTGGATGCCTTGGGCGATGGCATTCTTAGGCTTAATGATGACTTTGATTGTCGCTAGATCTGGTGCCCTCATGGGATTTGGGCTCACTTCAGCAGTTCTTATTGGTCTTCTTGTTCTGGATTTTTGGATGTTTAAACACGGATTAGTGGTCTCGGTCGTCATTCCTTTTTTCATGACCTTAAATCTTTTTATAATTCTTACTGTCTACAAGTACTTTTCAGAAGAACGAAAAAAACATTATTTGCGTGAGACCTTTTCACAATACGTCTCCCCCTCTATCGTGGATGAAATCCTTAAACACCCTGATAATGTTCAATTAGGTGGCAAAAAAATTAGAATGTCCGTTTTCTTTTCTGATGTGAGAAACTTCACCAGTTTTTCAGAAAAACTCGATCCCCAAGTACTCTCTGAGATTCTCAATGAATATTTAACACCAATGACTCAAATTGTTTTTGCCAACAAAGGCACCTTGGATAAATACATGGGCGATGCCGTCATGGCTTTTTTTGGTGCCCCCGTATTTTATGAAGACCATGCCGCTTGTGCCTGTCGCTGTGCTTTGCAAAGTATTTCTCGGTTATCTGAAATTCAACATGAATTTTCAAAACGAGGGCTTCCACGAATTGATATCGGCATAGGTATTAATTCTGGAGAAATGAGCGTCGGAAACATGGGCTCGGACATCGTCCGAAGCTATACCGTCATGGGTGATGCCGTGAATTTAGGAAGCCGTTTAGAATCTGCAAATAAGCAATATGGGACTCAAATTTTAATTTCTGAATTCACCCAAAAAGATATCCAAAATAGTTTTACCACACGAGAAATCGACTGGGTGCTTGTCAAAGGCAAAGCTCAGCCAGTTAAAATTTTTCAGTTGATTTGCGAAGGAGCTCCCACTGGCAGTTGGAAAGAATTGTTACCTCATTTTAATCGTGCTTTCATCCTTTTTCATCAACAGAAATTCGAACAAGCTCTCGAAGAATTAAAAAAAGTTCTCACTATTAATCCAGACGATCAATGTTCACGCGTTTATGTGGAACGCTGTGAAAATTACCTGACGAATCCTCCTTCTGAAAATTGGGATGGAGTTTACAAAATGAAAACGAAGTAATGAAAATATTCTTTTTTATTTCAATCGTCATCATTGGCTTTACGGCAAAAGCGCAAACATCTTCGCTTCGAGAACCGAGTCAAGCAAAGATTCAAGGTGTAGTCATTGATGCCGATTCTAGCACTCGAGACACAGAGCGCGACACTGTGGATCTTGTGGGTCATGTGCAAATTATTTATGGCGAACAACACCTGTCTGCCGAGCGCGCTTTAGTTAACTTTCGTTCAAAATCTGTGGATGCCTCTGGCTCCGTCACTATTATCAATCCCAAAGCCACCATTGGCGGTGACCGAGTCGTGATGGATTTAGAAACCAACACCGGAATTATCTATCACGGTTATGTGCAAGCCGCTTCCGTGTCTTTTGAAGGGAAAACTCTTTTTAAATTGTCTGACAACGAATTTATTGCTGACGATGCTAAATACACCACTTGCAATAATTGCCCTGAAACTTGGAGCTTCACTGGAACTAAAATTCGCGCCCAGCTCGGTGGCTATGCCTATATAAAAAATGCCGTTTTAAGAATTGGAACCTTTCCAATTTTTCCAATGCCTTATTTGCTCGTTCCTCTTAAATCTGATCGACAAAGTGGCTTATTAACTCCTGATTTTGAGCATTCCGATACCGGGGGACTCACCTTCGGTGAAAGTTATTTTTGGGTCATCAATCGGAGTGAAGATGCGACCCTCACTTTAAAAAACTACGAAAATCGAGGTTTAAAAGGTTTGATGGATTATCGTTACGCCCTTTCTGAAAAGAGCGAAGGTTCTCTCAATTTAGGCATTCTCCAGGATCGAGCTTTTGCTTCAGATAAACGATTTCAAACCTTCCTCAAAAACGGAGATGATACCACTCTCGTCAACCGTTGGTTTTTGAAATACAATCACTACCAAGATCTTCCGAATGGGTTTGTCCATCGAGCCCAATTTAACAATTCCGCAGACTTGCAGTATCCAAAAGATTTTCCACTAGAAACCATGAACAATGGAGATTCTGCCATGGAAAACCGAATGTCCATCAGTCAGGCGACGGATAATTTTTTTTGGATGGTCGATTCCTCTTATTATATCAATCTTTTACAGTCTAATCCCTCAGGCACCAATAGCGATTCCGTACAAAGACTTCCAGAGCTACGAGCCAATCAAGGCTTAACAAAAATAGGAGACTCCGATGCCCTTTTTTCTTGGGATTTGGATTTAGTCAACTTTTCTCGCACCTCAAATTATGGATTCGATTCATTGAATCAAGGCTATACTCCTGGAGCAAATCGTTACCTCAGTGCCGTCGACGCCACTGGAACCACAGGCCCTTGCGGAAATATTCAATGGGAAACCTCGCCTCTCTGTCATGAATACCATGACGCCCTCTTCGTTCCCGGAAAAGATTTGATCCGCACAGGTCAGCGCATGGATGGGCAAATAAAATTAGAAAGGCCTTTTCAATTAGGGCAGATCGACTTTGTTCCAAAAATTTCCTATCGAGAAACCGACTATACTTTTATGACAAGCACAGAACCCAGTGCGACTCGAAAATACATCAGAACAGAGCTCACTAGTCGGGCGCAGTTCAGTCGAATTTTTTCCTCTAAAGATAGTGATGAAAGAATCAAACACGAAATTCAGCCTGAAATTACGGCGAGTGCTATTCCCTGGCTTTCGCAACCTGATCATTCCTTTTTTGGTGCCTCCGCGAAAACAGCACCCTTTTCAATTCAAGACAATATTTCAGATTCTAATTTGAACTCTCCTTACGGAATTCAATTTGATTACTTTGATCGAACTTATGATATGGATATCGTTACTTTTGGTATCACGAATCGCTTGATTCGTAAAACTTTTGAAAATGGTCACCCTGTATACCTTCAATTTTTTAGTTGGAAAATCGCGCAGTCTTATGATTTTTACCAAGCGACTGGCCATCCTCCCTATCAACCCTATTCTGATATTTTAAGCGAGCTCACTCTGAACTTAAAAAATCTTATCATCAGTCAACGTATTGATAATTTTCCCTATGAAGAAGTCTCAAATAGTTCCAGTAAAATTAGATTCATTGATGATCGTGGTGATTTTTTTCAATTAGGATATGACCTTTCGTACAATATCGTCCCTGGCCAGCCGGTCAATGCCTCCACAAGAACTGAGCAATATTCTGTCGCTGTAAAAAAATCTTTAAAATATATAGATCTACTAGGTAAAATTATTTTCGATATCAACCCGCCGATCACGACTCCCAACCAATATATCAACTCTTATGGAGCCGGTGCGCAGTTCCGTTTGCCTGGGGATTGCTGGTTTATCAAATTCATTTATTATCGACCGACTGGGGGCTCTGACACTTATAACTTTGCCTTCGATTTTTCATTTGATGGTAAGAAAAAAGCTGGATTACCTGAGACACTCTTAGATACTTTCAGTTTTTGATCTTCACTGAATCTCAACAATACTAAAATTGAAGAGCAAAAAAATGAACCTGGCCACCTTCAATTTTTCCTTGATACCATTGAGGAGTCAAAACAGCTCCTCCGATATCTTGTTTTTTTATTGAATTCTCATTAGCAAGATAAAAACCCAAACCGATACCTGCATAGAGCCCTAAGGAAGCTCCTCGAGCCACGTTATTGATACTTTGAGTAGGATCCGAGGCAAAAGCTAAGCTCGCAACACCGATGAGTGCGCCCGCCGCTGTGCCGTAGGCGCAGGAGGTAAGAAAAACTTTTAATTTATCGTTATTATCAGCTCGCACATGAAAACTAGCCATGAAAAGAATCGCACTAAATATAATTTTGAAGGTTTTCATTGTTTAATGATTACGAACTAGGCGAGGCTCGTCAACCAAAGATCTCAGTGTGAATTTCGATTTCATTACTTTTTCCAACAAAAACCAAGTGACTCTCGACTTGATATCCCAACTCAGAAAGCCAAATCACAACGCGAATGAGCCTTAATCTTTGGCTCGCAGAAAGTGCCACATGACGAAAGGCCTCTGATTTTCGCTTTTTCACTTCCACCAGCAAAAGCTTATTCGGTTGATGACTTCTTTCAAAGATCAGATCAACTTCAGCAAAAGGTGTCTGCCAGCGCTGTCTTAATAATCGAAATCCCTTTTTTTGATAATACAGAGCTACGAAAGTCTCAGCTTCAAGGCCGGATTGATAAGAACTCTTTAACCCCGCGGAAACTTTTACGATGGTGTGGAGTGGCTCCGTGCGAGGCAATTGCTTTTCGGTGGAACTCACTTCCATAGCCTTTGTGTTTTTCAAATCCATAGACCGGAAACTCCTGCGCCAATTGTTTCATTAGCTGATCTCTTGCTACCTTGGCGACAATCGAGGCCGCTGAGATAGGTAAACAACGAAGATCTCCTTTGATCAAAGTTGTCTGAGGCGTTTTTAGATAGGGAATTTTTTGATTCCCATCCACCAAGAAATGACCAGCAGGCTCTCCCATTTTTTTCTCTAAGTCGAGAATCGCTCGATGCATGGCGAGCAGGCTTGCTTGCAAAATATTGAGCTCATCTATTTCTTCGATGGTTGCAAAGCCAAGCCCAAACCAATGATGAGCTTGTATGAGCGGAGAGAGTTCTTCTCTTCGTTTTTCGGATAGAAGTTTACTATCAGTCAGGTCCTTTAGAATTTCGGTTGATTTTAAAGAAACGGCCCCGGCATAAACGGGGCCAGCTAGACATCCCCGCCCAACCTCATCCACTCCAACAACGGGAGCTGGCATGAATTGGCGGTGATCCACTTTCTCGATAACTTCGATCACTACTCTGCAGGAGTCGCTTTTCGAGCGCTCACTAATTCGGATTCAATTTTTGCAGCTTTACCTTCCAAAGATCGGAGGTAATACAATTTAGAACGACGGACTTTACCTTTTGTCAAAACTTCCACTGATTCAACAGCTGGGCTCACGAATGGGAAAGTTCTTTCTACACCAACGCCTGCAGAAATTTTTCGAACGGTGAATGATTGACCATTTCCAGAACCTTGAATTTTAGTCACGATTCCTTTGTAAACTTGAGTTCGTTCTTTTTCGCCCTCTTTAACTTTAACAAATACATTCACAGTATCACCGGGACCGAATTTACCAATTTTTGGATTTTTCGCTTTCAAAGTCACTCTTCTAACTAGATTAGTAACTGAGTGTTTTGTTGATGCTTGGGTTGATGTTTGCTTTGTTTTTTTTGCCATTTTAATTCCCTTACCAATATTTCCAAAATATTACCAAAAATACGGATATTAATTCGATTAACGTCCTTTTCGAACCGGAAGAGTTACCATGGTCCTAGTATTCGGTCAAGATAGATACTTACTGCCGAACGAACTGATAAATGTCTATAATCCTTAGGCGGAGCCCCCCGAATGGACTCCAAAACCCCGTCCATGGATCGCATAAACTCATCAGTCATGCCAAACCCTGTCCCAAATATCAAAAAAAGGCCCATTTCAGGGTCAGTAATACATTCCCGGATCTCTTTGGTGGAATAAGTCCGAGCCCCCTCCAAGGGACGAGCATGAGTTCCTATAAACAAGGTCTTTTCCCGAGGACGTCCCCAATCCAGCATCGCTTCTTCAAGAGTCTTAACTGGTTTTACCTGGTTTAGCGCCGTTTTTCGATAGGGATTAAACTTGGAGCCTTGCCCAGTTCTCCAGTGATCCAGCACTCGATCAACAAACATTTGCTGTTCTTGAATCGGATGAACCAAGTAATACTTTTCGACTCCATAAACCGTGCTGGCACGAGCTATATCATGAATATCAAAGTTCGTGATATTGGTGGCAACCACCTTCTTTTCTCGATCAAAAATCGGATAATGAACCAGCGCTACAGCCACTTTTGGCGCAAAAATTTCACTCACGAAAACCTCTCTGTATATTAGTCAGCTTTACCTGCCAAGCTTCTGTTTATGGGTCGGTTTGGTCTGCCAAACTCGACGTTGGGAAATGATCAAGTCCGAGCGCTTTTTTTTCAGAATCCGGCATTGCTGACCAAAAACGCTTCAAGGAAGATATCTGTAGCGAATTCATTTTCAGTAAATCTGGGCGTTTTTTTAAGGTCACCAAATCACGCAATTTCGAGCGCCAATCTTGAATTTTTTTATGATTCCCAGAAAGCAGCACTTCAGGAACACTTTGCCCTAAACATTCACGAGGACGAGTGAAACAAGGCTCCTCCAAACGCTGATTTGAAAAGCTATCCATTTCGGAAGATTGTTGGTTACCTAAAACCCCTGGCAATTTCCGAGAAACCGCTTCAATTAATACTGCTGCCGCGAGCTCGCCCCCCGACAGCACATAGTCACCAATCGAAATCTCTTCATCGACAAATTCATTAATAAATCTTTGATCAATTCCCCCATACCGTCCGCAAATAAGAATCAACTGTTTTTCCGAAGACAACTCGGTCACTTTTTGATCGGTCAGGGGCACCCCCTGCGGTGACATATAAATCACTTTAGCCTGAGGACTAATAAGAGAATTCAAACTTTGAACCAAGGGTTCGACCAACATAATCATACCATCGCCGCCGCCAAAAGGGCGATCATCGACTGTTTTATGCACATCCTCAGTAAAGGTTCGAGGATTCACACATTCGACCTGAATCAACTGAGCTTGATGAGCCTGGCCGACCACACCTTTAGAAAAAATATATTCAATCAATTCTGGAAAAAGAGTGATCACTGAAAAACGCATGAGTCAATCCTCTCGCCCCTCATTAACTTCAAGCAAGCCCTCTGGCAAATCCATTTTTAAAATCTTAGCTTTAAAATCGAGATTAACGATAAAGGCTTCAACAAAAGGAATTTGAATTGGATTTTCCTTTTCGGTTCTGGTCACTAAGAGCAAGTCCTGAGGGCCATTACTAGAAAAACCGGAGATCTCCCCAATTAAATTTTTCTTATCAAAAACTTTAAAGTTCAGAATTTCACGCAAAAAAATTCGTTCCCCCTCTTTCGCCTTGAGTAATTCTTTAGAAACAAAAACCAACTCACCTTTTAATTTTTCAGCAGGTGTGCGATCAGTGAGCTGATCTAATCTTACGATCAGCCCCACTGCTGCGTGGCGAATACCCAAGACTTTCATATTTCGCGCCGGGATATTCTCGTCGGGTGAGATATAAATCTGCTCGAG
Organism: uncultured Bdellovibrionales bacterium; assembly: GCA_903926205.1. Lineage (GTDB taxonomy): Bacteria > Bdellovibrionota > Bdellovibrionia > Bdellovibrionales > Bdellovibrionaceae > CAIYID01. The sequence continues at coordinate 43,127 of CAIYID010000087.1, read as the reverse complement.
TTTTAACCAAGGGGAGTAATCTTTTGAAAAAATAATAATAAGAACCTCACCCTTAAGGCCATGAGCATCCTTAATTTTTCCAATGAGTTGCAAATCTTTCTTCAGATCTTGATTCACGTTTTTCCTTTATTTAATTAGCGAGTCGGTGAAAAAAAATTCAACCTCAATTTTTTCACCAATTGAAAATAGCTTAAATACTGATGACCTGTTAAACAAAAGGGCTGCCATCGGCAACCCTTTTAATATCTTCTGTTTTAATTACTAACTGAACTCTACAAGTCCTTTTGAGAAGTCTTATAGAGTTTATTCAACTATTTCTAAAACACTGCGTTTGTTTAATTTCGTTGAAGCGGCATTCAAAATTGTTCGCATTGAACGTGCAGTACGACCTTGCTTACCAATCACTTTACCAAGATCTGTCTTTGCAACTTTCAATTCAACAACAGTAGTTTGTTCACCAACAACTTCGTTGACTTCGACTTGATCAGGCTCATCAACAAGAGATTTAGCCATAAATTCTACTAAATCTTTTAGGCTTGCATTATCCATTATTACTCACCTTCCAAAGCTCATTAAATTTTTATTTCCTACTCAAAAATCTTAGGTGAGTAGTATTGCTTTGCCAAGAACATTTTAAGTAAATTACTTTGATTTCTCTGCCAATTTCATAACGTGCTTAACACGTTCAGAAACTTGCGCGCCCTTCTTTATCCAATCTTGAGCTTTAACCAAATCCATCTCAACTTTTTTTGTTTCTTGAGGATGATAGTAACCTAGTATCTCAAGATATTTTCCTTTCACAGATCTGCGTTGATCCGCCACTGTGATACGGTACCTTGGTTGGTGTTTAGCTCCTTGGCGAGATAAGCGAATTACAACTGCCATGTCTTTTTTCCCTTTCAATAACTGACCTGTTTCGAATTAAAAATCCGAAACAAAAATTTCGAATCTGAATGTTTACCGACATTGACGCTCAAATTCAAGAGCTAAAATGGAAGTTTAAATCCACCCTTAGCCATTTTCATCATTCCGCTCATCATTTTTTGAGCTTCTTCGAATTGACGAACGAGTTTATTCACATCCTGCACTTGAGTTCCAGAGCCCTTAGCAATGCGCTCGCGCCGCGATGCGTTTAGTATTCGAGGATCTTTGCGCTCTAAGAATGTCATTGAGCGAATAATTGCCTCAATTTTCTTCAATTCCTTATCCGGTGGAGCCATGGCCGACATTTGTTTCTGCAGTTGCCCCATACCAGGTAATAATTTCATGATGCTCTCAATACCGCCCATTTTTTTCATCATTTGAATCTGGCTTAAAAAATCTTCCAGCGTAAAACCCTTCTTCATGAGTTTTTTTGCCGACTCTTTTGCTGTGGTTTCATCCATCATCTCTTGCGCACGTTCCACCAGAGTGAGGACATCACCCATATCAAGAATTCGACTCGCTAACCGATCAGGATGAAAAACTTCAAGGCCAGCCACTTTTTCACTGACTCCTAAAAATTTAATAGGAATTCCTGTTACTTCACGAATACTGAGCGCCGCCCCACCCCTGGCATCGCCATCAATTTTTGTAAGAATCAAACCCGTGAGCGCTAAACGCTGATGAAAGCCCTCAGCGACAGCCACCGATTGCTGTCCCAACATTGCATCAGCCACCAATAAAATCTCATGCGGGTTCCAAATATTTTTTATTCGCGAAAGCTCACTCATCAACTCTTCGTCGATCTGCAAACGTCCGGCCGTGTCCACAATCACGACATCGAGCATTTCTTCGCGAGCCCATCTTTTTGCTGCCTCTAAAATTTGTTCAGGTTTATCCCCGACCTGCGTTGGATAAACAGGAAAATTATTCTGTCTTCCGAGAGTTGCGAGCTGATCGATCGCGGCTGGTCGATAGACATCGGCCGGTACAAGGCCTGCTTTTTTTCCAAATTTTTGCCTCGCAAAAAGCGCTAGTTTTGCTGCACTGGTCGTCTTTCCAGCCCCTTGCAAACCCACTAAGAATATCACACTGGGTTTTTCACGCAAATTGAGATCAACCGCCTCGCCGCCTAAAATAGTTTTTAGCTCATCATGAACGATTTTGACAAATTGTTGTCCTGGATTCAGAGCCTGCAAAACTTCTTGGCCTAAGGCTTTTTGTTTCACCCGATCAATAAAACTTTTAACCACTTTGAAATTCACATCTGCTTCAAGCAAACTAAAACGAATTTCTTTCAAAGTATCTTCAACATTACTTTCCGTGATCTTACTTTGTCCGCGGATTTTTTTAATACTTCCTAGAACTTTTTCTGAGAGTGAATCAAACATAATAAACCTTTTCTATCTGACTTAATTTAACGTTTTTTCTAACCGTACTTACCTTGACTGACTATCTTGCTCGACTGATCGAAGTCGCAAAATCCACCTCTGTGTTTTCTTTTACCGCCCAATGAAGATCCCACTCTTGATTAAGTAAAATCACAGGCTGATCAATCAGATCTCGATAAATCGTGAAATTCCCTTTAAGATTGTCGACAGGCTTTCCTTCTTTGGATCTTGGCCAACGGGCAACCGTGTAAGGCAATCTCACTAATTTCACTTCCAAATTATATTCATCATTCATTCGATGAACGAGCACTTCAAATTGAAGTTCGCCGACCACTCCGATAATAGGGTCTTGCATACCAATATTAGGATCTACGAAAAGCTGAATCGCGCCCTCTTCTGAAAGATGCAGCAAGGCCTCCTGCATTTTTCTTCTTTTCATGGCATCAGGCACAGTCATGCGAGCAAAAAGCTCCGGTGCAAATTTTGGAATATCCTCAAATTGTATTCGGCTTTGCGAAGAAACGGAGTCGCCAATCGCAAAATTTCCGGTGTCATTGACTCCAACAATGTCTCCGGCATAGGCAATATCCACGGTTTCTCGATCAGCAGCTACAAATTGATTGGAGTACGCAAGTCGAATTTCTTTATCCAGACGTGAATGCTTAATTTTCATACCTCGCTCAAATTTACCGGAGCAAAGTCGAATAAAGGCCACTCGATCACGATGACGGCGATCCATATTGGCTTGGATTTTAAAAACAAAACCCGTCATATTGTCCTCACAAGGATCAATATCCAGGCCCGTTTTTGTTTTTCTTCCTTGTGGACCTGGTGAAAACTGACAGAAAAAATTCAAGAAAACATCCACTCCAAAGTTTTGCTTGGCGGAGCCAAATGTCACTGGAGAAATTTTTCCTGCTAAAAATTCACCCACATCAAATTTTGGCAGAACTCCTTCGACTAGATCCAACTCTTCCAGTGTTTGTTGGTAAATATCTTCACGAACGAGATCCTTCCAAGCCGAAGAATTGTAAGCGTCTAATTTCATGATCATCACATCACCGACATTTTCCCGTCGTTGATCATAGATCATAATTTCCTTCGTCAGTCGGTTGTAAATACCACGAAAACGATCACCAATGCCCACAGGCCAGGTCAAAGGAAAGCATTGCATCTTGAGGGTGGTCTCCACTTCATCAATCAAATCCAGTGGAGCTTTCCCTTCACGATCAAGCTTGTTCACAAAAGTAAAAATAGGAATATTGCGTAAACGACAGACATCGTAAAGTTTGCGAGTTCGCTCTTCCACTCCTTTGGCCACATCGATCAACATACAAGCCGAATCAACCGCCATCAAAACGCGATAAGTGTCTTCAGAAAAATCTTTATGTCCGGGAGTATCCAGCAGATTTATTTTGAGACCTTCATAATCAAAGGTCATCACCGAGCTTGTGATCGAGATCCCTTTTTGCCGCTCGAGTTCCATCCAATCAGAAGTCACGGCTTTAGTACCAGATTTACCTTTGACCTCTCCAGTTTGATGAATCACACCTCCGTGATACAGTAATTTTTCGGTCAAAGTGGTTTTGCCCGCATCCGGATGAGAAATGATCGCAAAGGTGCGACGACGTTGAACTTCTAAAGCCTCTGGTCCAGGTAAAAGCATGATATATCCTTGAAAGAGGAAAAATTTGTCAGATTCTTTAGGAAATGTCCAGACTTAATAGAGTTTGCTCAATCTGACCTTTGTCGAAACCTTGCCTGAGAGTGAGTTTCAAATTGTCGTTAGAGACCTCCTCAAGTTGTAATAATCATTGGAGGATTTTGATATGAGTGGATACCGCCGGATTCAAACCATCTTGTTCGTGGCTCTTTTGGCATTTTATTTACCCGTCTTCGCCGCAGAAGAAAAACCAGAAAAAGACAACCTCGATTTTTTAGACAATATCGATTATCCCGAATTGCAAGTGGTGCCACGTGCCTCGGAGCGCTTAGAGACTGAAGCTCAATTCGAAAAAGAAGGCGGCTCTTGGCTCAATCAATGGACTTTTCTTTTGTCCGGAGCCTCCTCTCTCGCTGCAGGAACTCTTACCGGAAACGCTCTAGGTTCGGGAATCACTCCAGATCAACAAACCTATGTGGCCTTCGGACAATTAGTCGGAGCCGCCACTTTAGGGGTCGGAATCTATTACGCCCTTGCTCAACCCTACACCTCTGGCTACGAAAAAATTAAAAAATCACGTGGCCCTTCGAAACGCTTGGCTTTGATGCGTGAACGTTTAGCGGAAGAAGCTCTTGAAAAACCCGCCAATCAAATAAGCAGTCTTTCTTCCATCGCGGTACTTTCAAATTTTGTTTCAAATGCGATTCTCTCTTCTTATGGAAGCTCTCGGCAATACTCCGTGACGGCGATGATCATTGCCACTCTACCGCTCATATTTCCTAATTCCTATGTCACCAATTGGGAAAAACAAAAAGAGTACAAACATAAAATTTATTCTCCCCTCCCGCAAACAAGTTTTGGAATTGATCCTTACACGGGTGAAAGTAAACAATACGCAGGACTGATGTGGACATGGTAATTCAAAAACTGATTTATATTTTTTTTACAGTCAGCTTATTAAGTAGTGTAATAAATTACAGTCCCGTTTGTTTTGCAGGCCTCAGTATTAAAGAAGAAGATCCTTATGTTGTCTTTGAGCGAGATCGCAAAAAGGACCAAAAAAAAACCCAGGAACTCACACGCAATGACGTTTCAGAAGCACGACAGCAAAAAAAGAAAGAGGCTAAACTCGAAGAGCTGCCTCCCTCTTGCGATACGGCCAAAGAATTTCGTCAAACCCACGGAGAATTGATTTCTCATCAGCTTTTAGATTTTCCAGATCGAGACGTTGTCAAAATTGCCTACGAAGTCACTAAAGGCTGCGACGGAGCCGCCGAGAGATTTAAAACAATTCTTAACTTGCTCATTGCGTCCGGAGTCGACAAAAAGAAATCGGTGGAATTCGGGCTTCACTTCTCCAAACGTTCTGATGAACAGACCACCGCCTTTGTACTTATTTTTAAAGGCACTTTTCTAGAGAAGTACTACGACTTGGATTTTAAGACCGCCCTAGCGACGAGCTTTAAACTTGCTCTTGAAGCTCGTGGAAATCCTGAAGTTCTGGCTCGTGATTTTCGCAGTATTTTGGATTTTTGCGTTGAACACAAAGGAACCGATCTTCCATTTAAAATTTGCGCTCCTTACGCCTTGGAGCTCTCCATGCATTCCTATTTGTATGACACAAAAGGCTTGGCCGATTCTTTTAAAAGCTTGATGGAATTCTTTTCTCTGCAAAAAGAGGCCGATTACACGATTGCGATACATCTTAAATTTGCAGGACGAATTTTACGTCACGGCCCAAAGGCGGTAAAAAACTTTGAAGAACAGTACGCCTACGGAGTCTCCGACGCAATGAAGCTCAATCAAAAAATAGCTTTAGAATTAGCTGTTAAAGTGGCAGAAAACACGATTGGACGAGATTTGAAATGAAGCCTCGTTTTACAGCTTTGATTATGATTGCGGTGGGATTTTTTTTAGCGCCAGGGTTGGCTCAAACTCAAAAATCCACGAACATGTCATTTGTCACCGTTGGACTCGAATGGGAAAGCGTTCCTGATGCGAAGGCCTATGAAATAGAAATTCTAAGTGCTCATTTTCAAAAAAATTTTCAATCAAAATCTTCATTTTTTAGCGTGCAAATTCCACTCGGCGAACACAAAGTTCGCGGACGTTCCCAAGATTATCGCGGTGTCTATGGAGAATGGTCGGAATTTGTTTTATTCTCCGCCGTTCCTCAAAAAATAGATTTGAAGACTTCTTCAGAGGCTAGCCAACCAATCATCAAAATTGATAAATATTCCTCTTGGGTAAAAATTGAATGGAAGCCCATTGTTGGAGTCAAAAAATATCGTTTTTACTTTAAAGACGATAAGGGCAAAATTTTAGCCATTCACGATTCAACTCAGCCCACTGTCGCCTTTAAAACTCCTCCTGGTCGTTACCAATACAATGTCACGGCAGTCTATAGCGGTAATATTGAGAGCGACCCTTCAGATTTTCAACCCAGTCTACTTATCAGCGAACGCAAAATCGACCCACCTCAGCTTATTAGCAGTGCATCCGAGGAACAGCACAAACATTTCCGATTAAAAGTCGACCCTCAAATTTTGATCAAAGCTAAAGTTGAATATTCACCATTTCTTGGAGATTCCTGGGATCCGTTGATTGATGAAAAAATCGAACCCAGCTATGCGGCCACTCATTTCTCGAAACCCGGTCGCTATCGAATTAGCTTTAGAAGTACGCTCAAGGGATTTGCGGACTCCGAGCCCATCATTCGAGAATTTCAAATCAAACCTCAAGAATCAGATCTTCAGTCAAAGTTCAGTGCAAAAGCCGAACACATGGAGCCTCTGTCCAAAACTAGCGAATCCAAAACCAACGTCTCAAAATGACTTTCTTTGTCCATTTATTTTCTCCATTTCGGGTTTGCTTCAGAATGAACCTCCCAGTAGGAATAGATTGAGGCCTCTCAATATTTATCATTCAATTCAACAAAATTTGGTTAACTTTTGGTAAACTGACTAAGCACTTTATAGCGGTACGTTGACTGGAGAATGAATAAATGTTGATTGATTTCGATAAAATTGATCAAAGGAAAGTATCTATCCTTTGCAAGCATCCTGAATCCATTCAGGGGCTTGTTCAATTTCTGCAATCGAAAAAGTTTGATGTGCACTTCGAAAAGGTACCTGGATCATTTTTTCAATCCATAAATAATCTTAAACCTGGATTTGTAATGATTTCTCATGAAATGAACGATTTTATGGGAAAATTATTTCCACTTTTTATTCAGAAAAAATTCAATATTCCGGTTTTACTTTTTCACGAGCTACAACCCAAAAAAGAAAATACTTCTTTAAAGGCTTCCACTCAATCTTTCTCATCCATCCGCTCTCTTTCTCAAAATGCACCAGAACTCATTCACCGAGAAATTGAACGCTTTCGTGAAAATTATAATGAAAATCTGCAGCGATTTTCAAACTCAAAGTCACCACCTTCAATTAAAAAGCTTCGTGATCAGCGGATCCAACAACAAGAGGATCTTATGAAGCAGTTGGATGAAAAAATCCAAAAAGGGCTTCCTGTTTTAGATAATAAAGAGCAACTCCAGCTTTTAAGTATTAAAGTGACCGATCCTAACGGGCACGGGGCTTTTTTATTCTTCACAGAACTGCCCAAAGGAAAAGTGCTGAGTGATTTTAAAAAATCACTCCTGTTGGATTTACAACTTTCTGAGAATCAGGAAATTATTCTTGAACCTGTTGAAGGTGAAATCAGTCAAAAAATCTTTAGAAAATTGAAAAATAATTCAGACAGAGTTCTCAATGGCTTCTGGGGTGACTTGCCGGTGTCGGTTTTGTATTATATTGACGTCAAAGAGGCGAGTCACCAAGATGAAATCACCGTTACCGAAAACGGCTACTTAGTGCCTGTCGAAAATTGGTGGAGTCAAGTTCCACTCACTTTTAATGCTCATATTTGGTTCCGTGAAAACAATAAGAAAATTCTCTATATTCATCGCGGAGACTACTTCCCACAAGAAAACCTTGCTCGTTTTGTTGTCAAACACCAACAATTCTTAATCAATGGAAATGATTTTCATGCCTTCCAACAAATGTCCGAAATTGCTTCACTGGCAGGACTTTAAAGAGAAACGCGACAGACTTCACTAGCTTGCTAAGCGTGTAGTTTCTACTTTTTTATATATATGAACTTTAGGGATTTCTATGACAAATTTTGTGTTCTCACATTCCCTATCAAGAATAAGAGTCCCCTCATGAGCTTTAAGAATACCGAGAGAAACACTTAAACCCAAACCTGTTCCTTTACCAATTTCTTTGGTGGTAAAGAAGGGCTCCATCAGTCGTTTAGCCACATTATCAGGAATCCCGGCTCCTGAATCCACGATCTGAATTTGAATACGATGATCCAGGTCTGAAACAATGATTTTAATCCATCGATCTTCCAGCTTTTGAATGGCATCGGCAGAATTAGTGACGAGATTCAGTAGCACTTGCGATATCTGAATCGGCCGACATTCGATCTCAAAGTCGTGAGGCATGATAATTTCCACGGGAATTGAACTGAATTTTAATTTTTCTGCACACAAACCCAAAGTATCTTGAATGATTTTTTCGCAAGACGTCTTTTCGAAAGGATCTTTTTCTCCAGAGCGCGCATAACTACGAAGTCCTGTTATAATTTTAGAAATTCGCGTGACCGTGTCTTTGACTTTGTTCATGTCTTTTTTAAAAATATCAAAATCATATTTATTGTTATCCAATAACATCAATAACCGATCTACTTTACCCATAATGATCGCTAGTGGATTGTTAATCTCGTGAGCAATGCCACCCGCCATCTCACCCAAAGAGGCTAATTTCGACGAACTCACTAAAGAAGCTCGATTTTCTTCAAGCCTTTTTTCCAACTCTTTCTGATTGGAAATATCACGGGCGATAAACAGATACCCTTCTTGCTTATTTTGTGCATCGAGCATTGGACTGACAGATAAACTCATTGAAAGCCGATTACGTCTTTGGTCCACAAAAGTCCACTCTGATTCTTCGCCCCCAAAGAGAGTCGTTTTTTCTACAATTACGGGAAAACCGATTTCAACATTTTTTTTCAGCTCTTCACAAAGAATTTGAGCCCGTTCAAAGACTTCAAATGGATCCAGAAAAATACTAAAATTATAAACCTGAATAATTTCCTGAGATTCATACCCTAATAAACGATGAGCCGCCGGATTAAAAAAAGTAATTAATCCATTCATATCTGTCGCTATAATGGCATAACGAGCGCTATTTAAAATTGAAAGGGCATGACGATCACTCATATCTTGGTTATCGACCAATATAATTGAAATCTTTACGTCTATTTCTCCACCCCTCAAAAAAATAAGACCTAGGTCTGCTTAGAGAATTGACAGCCCGGACGGACTTTCTCAAATCAAAACGAATCTAAAAAACTAATGAAATCATCTGTTACGCTAGAGCAGAAGATCGTGTTCTATTCTATTTTTTCTCCTGGACTAGACTCATGGCGTATTCACTAAGAGCTGTGATCGTAAGGCTAGGATTTACTCCTAGATTACATGGAATGATGGATCCATCCGTAATAAAAAATCGCGGGTACCCAAAAACGTTAAATTGGGAATCAACAACACCTTCTTCGACACTTGCACCCATCGGACAACCACCCAAGGCATGAGCCGTGGAACTCAGGTTAAAGAAGACTTCGGTGAAAGCATTGAGCGGCACTCCGCCAACAACCTTCGCGTAATCATTCATCACACGCTGCCCGGTGCTCACATAGGATGGGACCCTTGCGTGGCCAGAGTCATTTTGCATTTTCATACTCCAGCCAAATAAATTCTTCTTAAAAATCATTTTCATGGAGTTATCTAGATTTTGCATAACTAATAAAAATACAGAACGAGAGGCAAACTCAAAATCGAAAAAGACTCTCAAGAAAGAGATTGGCTGGGTAAATATTTTTAATGTGGATTGAAGGATTCGTTTTAAAATTCCGCCATCCTCTGCGGACATGACGGCCATTCGTCCCATCAATCCTGAGCCATCTGGATACTTACAAATCTGAATATGAGTATTATTATCTGGATGAATCACGGAGCTGATGGCAACTCCGTTATTTAATTTTTTTTGTGCTCCAGCGACTCCGCAAAGGGACTCCGAATTAGTGCGAAAATTTTCCCCTAATTTATCTGAAAGTTTAGTGAGGGTTTTGTATTTCCATTTTTGTTTAAAAAGTATTTCTAAACTACCTAACACACCCGCTGCTAAGACCACCCCACGGGTGCGAATTTTAATTTTGAAAGATTTAAATAAATCCTCAGTGGGATGACAGGACAAGATGTATTCGTCGTTTTCGAACTCAATTTTTTCGACCCGTACTCCGGTACGTACTTCGGCTCCTGATTTTTCTGCAAAATAAAGATAGTTTTTATCTAGCGTATTTTTCGCGCCATTCGGACAGCCAACCATGCAGCCAGAACAAAAATTACAGCCCTTTCTTAATGGTCCTTCACCCGAGAAATAGGGATCTTTTTCTTGAAGCGGATCCCCGAAATACACTCCCACATCCAAAGGAGAAAAACTAGCACCTCGACCCCATTTCTCTGCCACCGTTTTGAGAGCTTCGTCTTCAATTTCAAGATGTGGATTTTGAGTGGTTCCAAGCATCTTTTTTGCCATTTGATAGTGAGGCGCTAAAATTTCTTCCCAAGCTCCTAATTTAGCCCAAATAGGATTTTGAAAAAATTCTTTTGACGGTGTCATATGGGTGTTTCCGTAAACAAGACTTCCACCGCCATAACCCACGCCACTTAAAATAAAAGCTTCATTAAAAATACTGATTCGTTGGATACCAAAACTTCGAAGCAGCGGTGCCCATAAATATTTTTTTATATTCCAGTTTGATTTAGGAAAATCCTCGGCGCGCCATTTTTTACCCTGCTCAAGAATAAGCACTCGGTAACCTTTTTGCGACAATCTAAAAGCCGATACAGCTCCACCAAAACCAGAGCCAATCACCACATAATCATAGACTTCAGTATTCATGATTTTTCCTCAATTAGGAACCAAAGTGAGTTTTGAAGCTTGAGGTCCCATTCCTAAAAAGACAAGACAACTTCCATTGAATGAATAAGTAAAATTTCCTGTTAAAATTTCAGTTGAACAAGTGAGAGTTTTTCCACTTGGCAAGGTGGTCTGTTGGGTATTACTCGAGTGATTACGCACATCAATAGCACCTGTTGCCAAAAAAATATAGGAAGTAGCGGTTGTAACAAGAGTCGCTCCTTCTTGAGAGCAGGTGTTTGTCACCGTAAAAGTTAAGTTCGGAGTGATTGAAACCTGATAAGTGGTCACAACAGTTTTTCCGGTATAATTTCTTTGATGTTTCCAAGGACTCGTAATGGCCGGAGCCACTGCTGGTTGATGATTACAAAGAGTGTAATTGGTTTGATCCAAAGAGGTGGTTTTACACTCAATTCCTGGACTGCAAACTCCAGATTGATAAGTTGGCCCATTGCCCGTGTTACCATTAGACTTTAATGTTGATGCGACCGGCTTGCAGGATAAAACTGAAAAAATACAAACTAATACAAAGATATAAAATTTTAGATGGAAAAAATTATTCTTAAATTTTATCATTTATTTTAAGCCCTTCCATTTTGCTATTGATGATTATTCAATTTAGGATGCCAGAGATCATCTGTGTTTCAATCAAGACCCTTGATATGCAGTCGCGTCATTGTGCTTTTTTTCAAGTTATGGCAAACATAGAATCAGACAGGAACCCAATCATGGAATTAGAGCTTCCCCGATTGAAAATAATTAAAAAATTAAATCCTCCCTTTTGGGCAAGTGGAGGACATTCTCAAACAATCATGGCTCATTTAATTCCTTCCCCGACAGTCCATTTCTCTTTAGAAGAATTCTCTGTCCCCTTGAAGGATGGAGATCATTTAAAAATTCATACTCACAAGGGACCTCTTCCGGTGATGGTAAGTCTTTTTCATGGGTTATCAGGAAATATTAATTCTGATTATATGCAAAGAACCGCTTTGGTCGTCGAAAACCTTGGCTACAGCTTAGCACTGGTGAATCACCGAGGTGTCTCTAGTGAAACTTCTTCCGAAATAAGCCTAGCAAAAAACCCTTATCATTCTGGACGAGGCGAAGATGCTTCCGATGTCTTTGAATGGCTGCATAATAAATATCCAGATCACTTTCATATTGGAATCGGCTTCTCCATGAGTGGTAGCATTCTATTAAATCTTCTCACCGGAAGAGCCGGTCACATCAAGCCAGATGCCGCCATCACCATCAATGCCCCCCTCGATTTAGAAAAAGGGGCTCTGAAATTAAGACAGAGACTTAATCGAATTTACGATTTACGCTTCGTCAGCCGCCTGGGGCGAGGCTTAAAAACCAAATACGAATCTGGCTTAATTTCTAAAAAATACCCGATTCCCTTTTGGTCAACGGTCTATGACTTCGATCGGATTTTCACTGGTCCCGCAACAGAATTTAAAACACGTGAAAATTACTACGCGACTTGTTCCATGAAAACTCATTTGGAAAAAGTCGATCGCCCTTGTTTCATGCTCTCCGCTGAGGACGATCCCTTTGTTGATGTATCGGACTACTTGAACTCAGCGAAATCGCCATTTATTCAAACGCATATTGAAGCCACCGGCGGTCATGTTGGGTACTTAGGTATAGACCAAAAGACCGGTGAGCTTTATCGGTGGCTAGATCACTTCGTCGCCGAAACACTCAAAATTATTGTTAAACAGTAAAACTAAAACTTCATTTTTTATGAAATATTGACCAAATATTGGTGTTTACTCGACCTTTAGCCCCTGTTGAAGTCGCGTCTCCATTCCGAAGAAACTCTCGTGAAAGATCAGCATCAAGAACAAACACAGACGACCACCTATTTCATCATCGGCAACTTCATGTTGGCCGGACTTATTCTTTTTACAGTCCTTTTTCAAATTTTCGGGAATCGGGAGCAAGTTATCCGCGACGCAGAAATTCAAGTGAAAAATATGTCCATGATCACAGAGGAAGCTGTCCTCGCCTCAATGAAGGGCATAGAAATTGTTCTTGATGAACTCGCCTATGACGTACTCACAGCCCATTCAATCAAAGCCATTAAAATTGAAAATCTCAATCACCACACAAAAAGCATAGAAAAATTTAAAACAGCAAAAATGTCTTTGATTGATGAAAATGGCGACCCTCAGTGGCACAGCTCGGACAAAGGTCTTCTTGCTGATTCCAATGCAAATTTAGCAGATAGTGATTACTTTAAAACTTTAAAAAATGCTCCGACTGATTTCTTCAGCGTGACTGTGCCTATTTTTGAGAAAAATCAAACCCAATGGGTTCTTATTATTGCCAAGCGATTAAGTGATAAAAATGGCCAATTTCTTGGAGTCGCCACGTGTTCACTTTCTTCTGATTTTTTTAAAGGTATTCAAGAAAAAATTAACGCCAAAGGACAAACTGTTTTTACAGTGGCTACCGGAAATCCACTGCGATTTCTCTATCGTTTTCCAGAAGAGAAAGAACTGGCCGGCAAAGCTTTTACCGCTCCCACCGAAGCCACTTCCGTGATCAATCAAAAAGTTCACAGCGAAGTTTTCCAAGCCGTCAGCCCCGTGGATCAGGTTAAAAGAATTTACACTTACTCTTGGATTTCTTCATATCCAATTCTCATTGTCGTTGGAAAAGATCTCAATCCCATACTCTCTGCCTGGCAAATTCAAAGCTTAAGTTCCGTTGGCCTCATTATATTTGGTATTATGATGAGCATCGCCCTTTCTAGCTATTTTCTCAGCAGTCACCGAAAGTTCAGAAAATACCAAATGCAGCTTGCTAATTCTGCAAAGTTTGTCGCCTTAGGGGAGATGTCAGGCTCAATTGCCCATGAAATCAACAACCCTTTGATGATCATTTCTGGACACATTGAAAAAATGCGACGCCGACTTTCTCAAGGAGAACTCAATGAATCAAAGACAGAAGAAAGTCTTAAAAAAATTGAAAACAATGTTGATCGAATATCGAAAATCGTTTCTGGCTTAAGAAAATTTTCCAATCACTCGGACCTCCATCTTGAAAAAATAGCTCTTGATACAATCATCGACGAAGCTTTAGCTCTATCCGCAGAACGTTTTAAATCGGTCGGGGTCACCGTCCAAACCGACTTAAAAACCACCTGGGTCCACGTCAACATCAATGAAACACAAATTATGCAAGTACTGATAAATTTACTAAATAATTCTTTTGATGAAATCTCGAAATTTCAAGATCGCTGGGTAAAAATTGAGACCTCAGTGGAAAAAAATCGAGTCAAAATTGCTGTGACCGACTGCGGATTAGGACTTTCGCGAGAAATCGCCGACCGAATCATGGTGCCCTTTTTCACAACCAAGGGAGTTGGCAAGGGAACAGGTTTGGGTTTAAGTCTATCAAAAGAAATCATTGAGGCCCACGGTGGAAATCTGCGCTACGACTCCACAAGTCCCAATACACGATTTATCATCGAACTTCCTGTTGTTTCTGAGAACAAACAAGCAAGAACAAAAAGACCTGCAATAGCCTCATAAAATTGTCGAACTTATTGACACCTCATTGAAGGTTGCTTCTCGTTTTTGTATAAATTTTCTTCAAAAATCTTTAGAAAATCTCATATTATGCCGACGAGACAATGAGCTAATAAATTTGCGCCAAAAAATGATATTTTTGAGGGGGCGGTTGAGATGAAAAATTATTTTTACTTATTAGTGTGTTTTTCGGTATTTATTGTGGCTTATTCCAATTGTAGTTCACAGTCGAGTAATTCTGGAACGGCCTCAATTGTGAACGGCACAATTCCTTCCACGACCAATTCCGCGGGTCAGTCCATCACTCATTGCAGCCGCGATGTGGCCGGCATCTCGGACTTATCAATGAATTTAGAAGTCTATTCCTCCAATGGAGTGCTTAACGAAAATCTTATTCGAGTTCGTTTTAATTCCTTTCCCTCGACTTTTATAAATAATAGTTCGACTCTCACTTTTTGGGCCTATGGAACAAATTCTTCCGGCGGTTATACGAGCGCGGTTCAATTGCCCTTTTATCTTGAACATTACACTGGCAGCAGTACTTTCACTTCGATTTCGAGTGAAATCTACGCGTTGACTTGGCAGAACTTGTCGTCGACGGCGACCTCCTATGGCGTGAGCAATTCATCAGCCGCAACGGCTTTACAAAACATTACCTTCGTGGTTGATTTCAGTTATGCCCCTGCCGCAACGATTTTAAGCGCAGGAATTTATACCAATGGTGTTGGCACGGCCGCGGCGCCCGTCTCACCGGATCGATATTTGAAAGCTTTAGTGCCTTCTTTCCTTGCCAATCCCAATAACTATATCACGACTCACAATAACACTCTGCTCACCAATCATCCGTTTTATTCATATATGAGTTCGAACAACACGGAAGCTCAATACACAAGTCTAGGGACAGGCCTCTGTTTTTAGTCGACCGATCTTAGCATTTGAATGAAAATTATTCCTTCATTTCTGTTGTAATAAACAGAATCTATCTCCTCTACAAAAATAAGAAGCAACGCCCGTCGAAAAAATTGTCAGATATATTTTTCATGGTGTTACAAACATAACAGAAGATCCTTTTTTCTTTTTCCTTTATATTAAGTTCAACTTTTTTGAGGCTATAGATTTAAGGAAATAGAAATGAGAATAAAACTCAACAGCATCGCATTTGTCATTCTTCTCTCCACTCAATCTTTTGGCCTTAGCTTAGGAGATCACAAAATCGTCATGACAACCGCGATTGCCGATTTCAATACCTGTTTTCCAGATAAGATTAATAGTTTCTCGACACAAGCTCTCTGGATGGCTGATTTAGAGGAGGACACCAACCTTCTTCGTAAAGATTTGCTGTATTCTCATTTTTTCAATCCAGAAAAAAAACTCAATGATCTTATCCGCTACGATTCTTCTGTGAGAGTCCTACGTTTAAGTGAAAAAATACAAAATAACTCTCAATTGTTTGGAAAATTTAATCCTGTCATTTTAGTTGATTTGGGACATCTTGTTCACCACATTCAAGACATGGCAGCACCTCCTCATGTTGTTCCGGTCAATCATTTTTTTACTGATGGCTTTGAAAAATACGCAGCTTCGACGGAAGATATTCGTTCCGGATTATCTTGTGATGAGATTAGAAACTTTTCTATAACCGAAAATTACCAAGAAATTCATCGCAGCACAGCCTTGGTCACTTTAGCCTTAGTTAGAAAAACTCCAGTTCCAGTAACTATTCACAAGTCAGGGCAAGAAAACGTGAAGTCACAGCTCTCCTCAATCAATTTTTGGCTTCCCGCGCTCACTGATAATTTTGGCAAATACGGATATTTTGGGAATCATTTTGGTGATCCAGATATCACGATCAATCAAACGAATTATTCGATCCCGACGGAATATTATCAAAATTTTAAACAAAGCCAGCTTCGTTTAGCAGTTCAAAGCACCCTTAAAGCACTCAGCTTTTTTTATTTGCAATGAGCTCCCTTGTCTGCAAAAGTTAATTATGTTCAAAATAGTGATATTATTTTTATGCGTGTGTTTTTGTCATAATTTATATGGAAAAGAACTCTTAGCGAATGCCGCTCATATGGAAAACGCACCGACCTGGGTGACAAAACATCGCATCGATGCCATCGCAGAAAAAATTCAAAATTTGCTCGAATGGGACATTCACCGAGTTGAGGTTTACTTCTATTCAGACCAGTCCACTTTTGAAAAAGTTCACAATCTAGGTCCGACCGTTTTGGCAGTCTCTAAAAAAGGTGACAATACAATTCACATCGGCCCAAAAGTCACTGACGTCAATTTTGATGCTATTTTTGGGCATGAACTCGTGCATGTGATTTCTTATCAAAAATACAATGAAGCTATTCCCAAATGGCTAGAAGAAGGCTTAGCGAACGAATTAGCCAAAGCTGGTGTTGTTGATTACAAATGGATGAACACTCAACCCTTGCCAGCAGATGTTCATGAATTAACTCACCCCTTCAATGGTTCATTCGACCATATTCGTTATCACTATTTTGCTTCACAGGCTTTGATTGAGATGATTGCGGCTAAATGCGACTTGCGAAATCTCCTCCGACTGAGCGTCGGAATGAAAATGGAATCCTATTTAGACACCTACTGTGGAATTAAAGATTTAAATGAGTCTTTTAAAAAATGGCTCAAACTAAAAACGCTAGCTTCTCATTAATCCTTTAATTCTCATTTAAAAAAACGATTAAATTCAGTGGGTTTTTTCTGAAAATTCTATTGAATTTTTGAACTTTTTACAGAAAAAACCATACCCACATCGATATGATGTTATGCCTAAAAAACAAATTGATAAAAGTGTTCAGGCCGCGACATCAATGCTAGCACCTTGCTATTAGCAGAATCAATACTTCGCTCATGGCTTGGAGTCGATATTATGAATTTAAAAATACTTTTACTTTTTTTATTTGTATCCGTTAGTTCGTCTCAGCAAATTTTTGCGCAAGAAGAGGCTCCCCTTGATCCGCCTTCTCTTCATCAAAAAAAATCAGCTTCCCCCTTTTTGATATCTCCACAATTTAGGGCGCCGTTGCCAGAAGCGAGCAACACCGAGGCTTTGATTGCGCGACAGACACCCATTCGCAGTCAACTTGCGCGTGGAACTTGTTCAATATTTGCATCAACTGCCGTGTTAGAATCGATGATGATCATTCGCGGTAAAGCACAAGAGTCTATTGACCTTTCGGAGGAGTGGCTGGAGTACATTGTTGAATTCCATCGCCACGGCGAAGAAGGTTCTGATGCCCCATCAAATTTCTCAGCACTTGTTAAATATGGAGCTATTAATGAGTCTTCGATGCCTTATATTGGTGTGGATTGGACAGATGTAAAATCAAAACTTTCCAAAGAGCGTTGTGGCAAGGTTGCTAAATCTTTAAAAAAAGCTTGTTTAGTTTCTCATTACAGCCCTCGTTTACTAACGGCCCACGACAATCAGCTTTCGAATCCCTCCAGCCGTCTTTTTAATTTGGATTTCCTTAAAGTCCGCAACGAAGCCTTTCAATTTCGAGATGAAGTCTTTACCAACCATATCAATTCTGAATATCAGGTCTTAAGCATTGATGAGGTAAAAGCCCTTCTTAATCGAGGAATTCCACTCCAAATCGATTTAGATTTTTACTACGGCGCCTGGAACCATCGCGAAGGCCCTAATTTCGGCATACCGAGAGCTCAAGAACCTTGGGCTGAAGGAATGGTTGGTTATCCAGAAATAGGCTCTGTTGATCGAAAAATGTCAGAAGCTCACCCTGAAGGACATTCTGTTGTTCTTGTTGGATACGATGACAATGCTGAAATGAAAACTTCTCAGTTAATGGAAGATGGCAGCACCAAAGAGTTTACATACAAAGGTGTTTTATATTTTAAAAATTCTTGGGGAGCTTCCAGTTTTGGAGTGAATTTCAAACTTAACGGTCATCCTTATCCAGGCTATGGCGCCATAACTCAAAAGTACGCTGAAGAGTTTGGAACATTCTTTCAGCTTCCTCTAAAGAAGTAATAGAAAATTAAACCTAGTTGTTCGAAATAAATAAATCTGACATACTAGGATTTATGGATTTAGAACAAAGAATCTCTCTTATTTTAAAATTGGGTTTTGACGAAAAATCCCTACCCGCACTTCGGTCTTATATTGATTTACTCTGGAAATCCAATGAAGAGCTCAATTTAATCAGTCGAAAAATGAACTTTTCAGATCTAATAGATAATCATGTTATTGATTCACTTTTACCCTTGCCGCAGTTCCCCTCCGAACTACGGAAAGTTGCGGATTTTGGCTCTGGCGGAGGTTTACCCGGAGTGATCTTCGCTCTTCAGTTTCCTCGTGTGGAATTTCATCTTTTTGAAAAAAGTCCCAAAAAACAGGATTTTTTAAAAAAGTGTCAAGAAATGGCTCCTAATATTCAAATTCACTCTGAAATTCCTGCCAATTTTTCAGGATATGACTTAGTCACCGCTCGTGCTTTTAAACCAATTGATGTTACCTTAGAACTCAGTAGAAAATATTTTAACTCCGGCGGAAAATATTTTTTGCTCAAAGGTCGTCGAGAAAAAATTGAGGAAGAAATTCAATTAGCTCAGAAAAAATTTAAAAGTTTAGAAAATCATCAGCTGAAAATCGTACCTCTACTTTCCCCAATTCTTGATGTCCAACGACACTTGGTCCTTATTAACTAAGAAGGACAGAAAGACTTTCCATGGAAAAACAAAAAATTGTTGCTCTTATTTTAGAACAATTAGAGGCTGACCTCGTTTTATTAAAAGAAGCCACTCTTGCGACCTACGACGCAGCCACTAATGAAGAAAGTAAGCCAGAAAATCAATATGACACTCGAGCTTTAGAAGCCTCATATTTAGCCGGAGCCCAAGCACAACGCGTGAACGAAATAGAAGAGCTCATCTATTTGTATCGATCCTCCGACATGAGAAACTTTAGTGCGGAGGATTCAATTGATCTTACGTCACTGATTGAGCTTGATTTCAAAGGCAAACGAAGCCAAGTTTTTCTTATGGCCAAGGGTGGGGGTCTCAAAATTATTTTTGAGGGCAAAGCGATTCAGACCGTCACTCCGGCCTCTCAACTGGGTGAAGCTCTCATGGGTCTACATATTGACGATATCGCCGTGGTTGAGGATAAGCAAAGTCTACGTGAATATAAAGTAATCAAAATATCCTAAACAAGGCTCTGATTTTTTATTAGCGCTTGCCAATGAAGAAGTTTTTCTCATCGGCAAGCGAAATCTTATAAATTATTGTTCTTTTTTAAGAGTGGCTTGCACGGCAGGACGTTGCCCAACCCGCTCACACAATGCCAACAGCTGCGGCCATTTTGACATATCCAAACCTAAATTTTTTGTCCAGCTCATCACAACATAAAAGTAAGTGTCTGCAACGGTGTAGTGGTTTCCCATTAAATATTGATTTCCTTGCAAACGTGCCGTGATATAATCAAACCTTTTGGCCAAATTTACTTTTGTCGCCTCTTTAATTTCATCGGGAGTTTTTGGATTCCATAGAGGACCGACACCTTTATGTAGTTCTGTCGCAATAAAATTCATCCACTCCATCAAGCGATAGCGCTCAAAAGTACCCTGTGCTGGTGCTAATTTTAATTCCGGTTTCAGATCCGCCAAGTATTGAGCAATCACAGCTGTCTCAGTTAGAACTTCCCCATTATCTAACTTCAAAGCTGGCACTTGTCCTTTGGCATTAACCTTTTGAACATAATCCCCTTCAGCAACAATTTTGTTCTTGGGATCTACTTTTTCACTTTCAAACGCAATCCCTAATTCATTAAGAACAATGTGAGGTACGCGAGAACAAGCTCCTGGTACGTAATACAATTTCATTTTAGCTCCTTTGTTAATTATCGAAAATGATGATAACTATCCGTTAAATAAAATGACAAGCACCTCTTGCTTTACTCACCCTGCCAAAATCGAGCAATACTTTCGTCATGGTTGCTAGTCAGATACAAACTGATTTAAAACATATTTATATTTTCTTAACTCTTTAATATATTGGAATTTATGTCAGAAGAAAATAAAATAAGTGCTTACCTCCTTATAGGGGGCGAAACACCTCTCAGAGATGTTGTGCATCGTTTCTATGAAATCATGCTCGAACGACCAGAGGCGAAAGATCTCCTGAGCATGCACTCGGATCTCACTGCAGCCGAAGAAAAACTATTTTTCTTCCTATCAGGTTGGCTGGGAGGACCGAATTTGTATTTTGAAAAATATGGACACCCCAAATTAAGAGCCCGTCATCTGCCATTCAAAATTGGTAAACCGGAACGAGATCAATGGATGCTCTGCATGGTTCAAGCTTTCGAGGAAACCGGAATCGAAGATCCCGCTCGCTCAGAAATTCTGCATCAAATTCTAAATCTTGCCGATCACATGAGAAACCAAACGGACAAAATAGAATAACCTGAATGACAAAAAGACATTCACTCGTTAATGATTGTCCCGGTAAAGCATCATTTGATTAACCATTCGCTCACTCTCTTCGGCCTGAGTTTCTCGACCTAAAATACCATTGGCTTTATCTATAGTTTTAAAAATCAGCGCTAAGCGTTCGCCTTCTATTTTTTTCATTTTCTTCTGAATCAATGCCACTTCTGCCTTATCATATTTTGGCGAGAGCACTCTTTTTATCAACAGAGATCGGAGTTTTAAAGACTCATCACGAAAGCCCATCAGTTTATGACTTGTCGATACTTGCAGCTCCTTCAGCTCTTCCTTCTGTTGAACTTTTAAATTTGATTGATTAATCAAATTTTCTGCCTCATTTTGCAATTGCGCAGTATTAGCCACTGGTGCTTCTTGAGCAACATCACCAGCCAATTTCCTCTCTGTCGCTTTCTCTGCACAACCAACTGTGAACAGGCCAACACAAAATGCCGCACCTATCAATAGCGCCTTCATTACATCCTCCTTTATAAAAGACCAACCTTCTCTACCAATTTCCAACAAAGATCTTTGCAATTATTTAGCCAGCGAGAGCGACTCTTTAGGTAAAGGAAGAAAGCTTTACGAGACATTAATTCTCAGTTATTTCAATGCAAAGGGAATAAAACCCCCGTCTAACTCAGTCTAACTCATAAGCCTAACCGACTAGAATCTTAAATGAATCTTGACTTCATTTTTTTATGTTTTTACAGTCTTTTTAAAAAGGCGGCCTTATGATCGCTCTCATGAAGTTAGTACTCTTTGTTTTCTTTACAGACATTTTAGCTCCTCGCTTGGCTCTAGCAACTGAGTCTGGTGAAGAAGTGAAAGAGAAAGCAAAAGAAACTATCATGGCCGTAAAAAAATATTCCAAAGAACAAAAAGATGTGGTCGTTGAAGACCTTGAATCTTCCTTCAATGCACTTAAAGAAAAAATTAATGACCTTGGAGAAAAGGCACGCCAAACAAGCGCCGAAACGCAAAGTCAAATCGCTAAAAAAGTAGATCATCTAAAATCAGAGCAAAGTGAAATCGATCAAAAAATATCTAAACTCAAAAAAACTTCAGGAAAAGCCTGGAATCATTTGCATGAAGGCCTCGTGTCGGCCGTAAAAAAACTAGAAAAATCCTACAAAGATGCTAAAGAGGAAATTTCAAAATAGCCTTTCCTTCGAGAGACTAAAGTCTCGCAACATCTGGCTTTTTCCAGTCAAATAACAATTATGTTTTATCAGAAAAGATAAAATTCATAGGAACTGACAAATATTTTCACATGAACTTGTCAAAGTTTTTTCTTTTTGAAATATTTTTGACAGTACTCAAAATGAGAATAACCTGAAAAATTAATAAGTTATAGGTCTCATTTCAAGACAGGTTCTCAAAAAATCAACAAGTAACAAGCGGTTAAGTGGCAGTTAAGAATATGCACATCATTCCGATAGACTCACCACTATGGGACTACAATTAGAAATTTCTACTTCGAACGAATGGCATGTACTGAAGGGTTCTTCACAGTACGGACCTTACAGTTACGAACAAATGATATCCATGCTTCAAGAAAAAACTTTATTCGGTTTTGATTATGTGTGGTCGCCACATATGACAACTTGGGGAGCTCTCGCTGAACTTTCCGAATATTCTCCCGATCGAATTGCAAGCCTCGCGAAAAAAAATGAAAACTCCAAAGTTTTTATTCATCGATCCCATGAAAGAGCAGTTTGTGACTGGAGAGCCTACATTCACAATGATCAAAAATTTTGGAAGGGAAAAATAGAAAGTATCTCCATTGGCGGAGCTCTCATCTTAATGGAAAACCCTTTGCTCCTACCCGGCGATGTTCTCACCATCCATATTCCGAGTTCAACAAATATGAAAACACCTTTCAATGCAAAAGGTGAAGTTCTTTCGAAACGTTTAGTCAAAGAGCGCGTAACTCATGACACTCAGATTTATTACGCCATTAAATTTAGTCAAGTTCAGCCGTTTGGCGAAACTCAAATTACAAAACACATAGAATCTATTACAAAAGGAGACAAACCATGAATTCAATTCTGCAATTTATCAATGACGCAGGATTTGTTGGTTGGTGCATTATACTTGTTGGACTGGCCGCTTCCGCCCTCGTATTCGAGCGATCTCGAGTGCTGTATTTCAGATACAGTTTGGACGTAGAAGAATTTATGACCAGAATCCAGACCTCAGTACTTGCAAAAAAATCAGAAGAAGCTTTGATCTTTTGCAATCAGCTTCAAGATAAACCTTTAGCCAATGCTTTCAAAACGATTCTGGAAAAATCGGATCGTGATGATGAAACTATTTTTCAAGCACACGACAACGCCATGGCCGAAAACGCTCCACTGCTCACTCGACGCATTCACTATTTGTCGATGTTTGCCAATGTTTCTACTTTATTAGGATTGTTAGGTACAATTCATGGACTGATCTTATCTTTCGCTGCGGTATCGCAAGCAGATCCGTCGCAAAAGCAAGCCATGCTTGCTCATGGTATCTCCGTTTCAATGTACACGACCGCACTTGGTCTCGTGGTTGCAATTCCGGCAATGGTCGCCTATTCGTTCTTAGTGTCTCGTCAAAATCAGTTACTTGAACAATTAACAGAGAAAACGGGTAAACTCACAGAACTTTTAACGACGAGTCATATCCCTTCGCTCACAAAGAATGCGGTTTTTCCTAATTCTTTAGCTCAAGATTCTTTCCGCACACCAAATACTCCGCCGCCTCCAACTGCAAAAAGTTCATGATTTAGAAGATAAATAAAAGAGGTATAAAATGCGACGAAGAGGATTTAAATTAAATAATCATCTCAGCCAAGAGTTCGAACTTGATTTAGCACCACTTCTTGCGGTCATGGTCAAGTTGGTTCCGGTGCTTTTGGTGTCATCGGCCTTTGTGCAAGTGATGATGATTGAAACCGACCTGCCTCAAGTTGTAAAAGAAGCCATTCAAAAAGAAGAAAAAAAGCCCTCAGCTAGTGTGCAGCTCGATATCAATGGAAAATCAGGGATTCGAGTGATCGTTGAAAAAGCCGGCAATCAAAACATCGAAGTGATTGGCTTAAAAGCTGATGGCTCTTTTAACTACGGTCAATTACAACAAAAACTTGTCGAAATCAAAATTCAAAACCCAGAAGTCTTTCGTGTAGAACTTAATCCCGAAGGCAATATTCCTTACAAAGAAATTGTGAAAATCATGGATGAGGCTCGAAAAGCGAGAGACAAAAACACTCACTTCCCGGTTTATGATTCAAAGGCTGGTAAAGAAGTTGAAACTGACTACATGTTTCCAGATGTGGTGTTTGTTAACGTGATGGAAGGTTGAGGATGAATATATGAGACGTTCAAGATTTAAACTCAAAGCTCAGAATTCGACCTTCGCCTTAAATATCACTTCGATGACAGATATGTTTACGATCATGTTGGTCTTCTTACTCCAAACTTATTCAACCTCTGATATGCAAGTCATTCCAGAAAAAGATATCAATTTGCCAGTTTCAAATATCGAAATCACTCCACCAAAAACAATGAGTGTTTCATTGTCACGAAAAGAGTTGAAACTCGATGGTCGAACCATTGCCAGTCTTGACGACGGTGATTTCTCTAAACTGGACATTGATTCCCACGATATGAATTTTATTAAACCTCTGTTTAACGAACTTTCTAAATTAGAAAAGGCCGAGACCACTGTAGGAGCAAAAGAAGGCAATATCCTTATGCAAGCAGACTCTTCACTCTCATACCAGGTTATTCGCAAAGTGATGTACACCGCGAGTATGGCTGGCTTTCCTAAACTCAAAATGGCAACGGTTGCAGGAGAATAACTTGAAAACCCCTTTGGTCCTTTTAATTTTAGCTTTACTCTTTCTTCCAGAAGCTCAAGCGGTGGATGCTCGCGATAGCGATTCACCAAAGGGTGCGTTACCGGAAATTCGCCTGAATGGTTCCAACGAAGATCAAAATCAAGTCAAAGCAGTACAAACTGAAGTGATGATCAGTAAAACAGAAAATGAAGCCCTGACCTCTTTAAAAAAGATCATTGAAAAACGCAAGGGCCAGCCAGAAGAAACTTCCCTCTGGAATCGATTGGCAGAACTTTACATGCGTCGTGCGAAGTCTGGTCGTTTTTTTGACTTGTACCGCGATTCAGATTCCGCAGCCAGGTTTGTTGCACCACTTATTCGTAGCCAGTCAGCATCTCAATACTTACGAGATGCTATTGCTATTTATGAGCGTATAGAAAAACAGTGGCCAAAATTCGAAGAAATGGATTCGGTTTTATTTAACTGCGCCTTTGCTCATCAACAATTAAATGAAATTAGCAAAGCAGAAAACAAGTACAACAAACTAGTTAACCAATTTCCGAACTCCCCGCTTCTCCCGGATGCGGAACTTGCTTTGGGAGAAATGAATTACGATGCTCATCGCTTAAACCCTGCTCTGGAACATTTCAAAGCTGTCGAAAAATATCCAAAAGCTCGAGTCTACTCTTATGGCTTATATAAAGCAGCCTGGACACTCTATAATTTGAAACAAAATGAAAAAGCGATTGAAAAACTGATCAAAGTCGTACGATATTTTGAGCCTGGAAATTTAACAGACTCGAGAATAAATCATAACCTGCGAATGGAAGCTGTTCGCGATTTAGGGCTATTTTTCGGAGATGCTTACACGGCTGACAAAGCTTACTCATTCTTTTCTGGACTTTGCACCACAGAAGAAATGGGCGACGTAATGTTGAACTTGACCCATCTCTATCAAAGTCACAGCCGCGATAAAGAAGTTGCTATATTTTTACCAGAATTTATCGCTCATCATTCTGAGCACCCTGCCCGCATTTCGGTAGAATTAGCCCTTTGCGAGTCTTACGAAGCCACAAAAACACGAACTAAAGTGATCGAACATTTAGAAGAAGTTTCTCGTCTCTGTGAACCAAGTTCTAAATATAGAGCCATTAATCAAAAATCTGTTGCTCAAACTTGTGATATTGATTTTCCAAAAACCAATATGGAGTTAACAAAAAAATGGTGGGATATTTGGCAAAAAAACAAACAGAACAAAGACATTGTTGCTTACACCGTTAAAGCTTTTGAAATTCGATTGCAACATGATGATCCCAAAAAGCCTGATGCAAAATCAAGATTTGCTTACGCTGAACTGCTTTATCAACTGGGCGATTACTCCCACGCTTCCGAACAATACGAACTTGTAAGTAATAGTACCCTGGACACTGTCATCTTGCATGATTCAAGTTATGCAGCACTGGTTTCTGCTGAAAAATCTGCCGCTAAAGACAGTGGGAAAGACAAACAGAACATTATTCGATTATCAGAAAAATATTTAGCTAAAAATCCTCATGGCATGAATGCGGCACAAGTAAAATTTAAAATTGGTTTTACTTACTATGAAATGACAAAATTTAATGAGGCCGAAGCTTGGCTGAAGCCGCTCGCTATGACGACGACAACAGATAAAACCTCTCTTGAGTTCAAACGTAAAGCCGAAGATTTAGAAATGGACATTTTAAATTCGCGCAAGGATTATTCGCAGATTTTTTCTCTAGCCAGTGAGCTTTTGAAATCAAAACAAGACCCCGCAAGAATTGCGGAGCTAGAAAGAATATTAGAAGAAGCCAAGTTTGCAAATGTACAAGCCGATCTTAGTACAGCAAAAAATGAAGAGCAAAAATGGCAAATCTCAAAAAAATTATCTCAATTTTCCTCTGATCATAGCAACTCTTCTCTGGCAAAAGATGCTCTATGGCAGTCTTTATCCATCGCCTTTGCCACCGGACATTCTGTAGAAGCTGCGGATATGAGCTTACAGTATGTTCATCAATATCCAAAAGAAGCCAAAAATAAAGAAACCTTGAAAGAAGCGGCTAAAACCTATGCTGACAATGGCTTTCTGCCCGAGGCCGCGACCACACTCCAAACTCTGAGTCAAATGAGTGAAGGCAAAGAAAAAATTCAGTACATTGAAGCCACTGTGGATTTATTTACGTTGATGGGTAAAGAAGAATTGGCTCGAAAAGAATTAAATCGTTTGCTAACGGACAATTCAAAAGAAAATCAATCCCGGGTGTACACTCAAATTTTGGCCACCTTTAAAGGAAAAGAAAACTCTTCTGAATATAAGAGCATAGAAAATAAAATCTTGAACACTGGTGTGGAACCCTACCACTCACTTATGCAAGTCAAGTTATCCGAAAGCTTAATTGCTCAACGCAAATGGGTTGAGGCCTTTAATTCGACAAAATCCATCATAAATAACACCAGTGGTTCAAAAGATGCCCGCGCAAGAGCTCACGTGGTTCGGGGTCGTGTTCTTGAACAGGAGCTTGTTACACAAAGCCTAAAAACTAATCTAGAGCATCTTTCACTGGTTCTGTCTCTTAAAGCTGAAAAACTTGATAAAGCTCAGCAAGCCTATTCTTTAGGAGAAAAATTGGCGGAGAAACCGGAAACTCAATTGCAAGCCTTGATGGGTTTGTCACGAATATATCAAAACTTTATTTCGTCTGTCTCTAGTCCTACTTTGAAAACTGAGCTAAAACCCGAAGAATCTAAAGCTCTTCATGTCGAATTAACAAAAATTTTAAAGCCAGTCACTGAGCGTTTCGATGAAATTCAAAAAAGAATTTCAAGCGTATCATCATTAGCAACAAATGTGCATGGCCAACAAGAGAATGAATATTTAAGTACTCCAAGCTCTGAAACTATCAAGCCAAGAGCAAAACTTTCTTCCAATATTCAATTCTCTATCTATA
Source organism: uncultured Bdellovibrionales bacterium (assembly GCA_903926205.1). Taxonomy (GTDB): domain Bacteria; phylum Bdellovibrionota; class Bdellovibrionia; order Bdellovibrionales; family Bdellovibrionaceae; genus CAIYID01. The sequence goes on along the minus strand of CAIYID010000087.1, from coordinate 15,314 downwards.
TTCCAGATGCACTCACGGTCGGTTCAAATGAAAAATGGCAACGCTACGAAGGTTCTAAACAAGAGACTTGCGTCATCAATGCTTCCGATTTATCCAAAGAATTCTCTGCTCTGGTTAAGCTCGCGCATAGTTGTGCTGTAAAAAAATCTTGGCATAATTTACAAAAAGTAGCAGAACAAATGGTTAAAGTATCAGTGAAAGATCCACAGGGATTATTTTATATGGCGTTGGCAGCGTCAGGAAATAATGAATCAGCTAAAGCCATTTGGCTTTATGACTTAGCACTCAAAAAAGATTCTTCAAATCCGGTGCTGCACTTTAATAAAGCCCGCGAGCTATTACAGAATGATCAACCCACTGTCGCGCTGAATGAGTTTGTTGAGATTAACGACAAAAGATTTGTGGCAGAGGAAATTCAGGTCATTGAAGCACTTAATGATTATGACAAAGGCGATTGCCTCACAGCGGGAGAACTTTTGAATCAGTTAGATAATAAAAAACAAAAAATATTCAAAATAATTCCCATTCTTGCAGAATGCACGAGCATCAAAGGTGAGCCAGACCAAGCTATTCAAATTTTGAAAAAAGATCTCAAAGAAAAAGTTCAACAGCCAGAGTTGTGGCTGGAACTAGCCCGCTTGCAAGAAATTTTTAAATTTGATAAACAAGAAGCTCAAACGGCTTATCAAAGTGCTTCTCAATATTCAAATGATGAAGATCTAAAAAATTGGGTTAAACGTAAAATTGATTATTTAAATGGCAAAGTATCCGTAACTGTCTTGAACACTCAGCACGTTGGCACAAAAGACAGAGATTCGGGCACAATGGGAGGTTCTAATGAAAACTAAAAAGTTTTCGTGGATCTTTGTTGTTTGTCTCAGCGTCTCGTTTTTTAGCCCCGAGGTGCAGGCAAAGACCAACAAAGTGGTACGTAAAGTCCAAGAGGTTAATTTCAATGAAACTAGCCTCAAAGGAACAATACGTAACCCCGATGGAGCTTACCTTGTGCAAAAACGCGGAATCAAGTTCATGCCTTTGCATGATTTGCAAAAAGACATGGACAGGAAAATCCGCAACTCAGCGAACTATGTTCACTGAGTTGATTAAGTATTAAGATAATTGCACACAACGAGTTGGAGACTATCATGAAAAATCTGCTACTGGAACAGCGAGGCCCCCAAGGCCAACTGAAAACCTGGCGCCTTCGTGCTGAAGGTCGAGCACTGACTTTTGGCTCATCCAAACATGCCGATTTACGGTCTCCTGACACTTCCGTTCGAGGCATTCACGGCTATTTTGAATATCAAGAGGGCCAGTGGAAATTTGTTAGCCTCAATTTGAATCATGAAAACCAAAATGACCCGATCATCATCTCTCTTACAGAATCCACCGAATTAAAAATTGGATCCACTATCGTAACTGCCAAACCATTTGATGATCGCAAAAATATTGTGAATTCGTTGGAACAGTTTTCAATGGAAAAAACTCTCGAGAATCAAGTCCCTTACCAACTTTTTACAGTCACAAAGGGAGCTCAGCTTTTAGAAACTCGCTTGGTTCCACTTGGACATGATTTCGTCTCTTCCTATGATGTAGGTCGAAATAAATTGCGCGCCCAAAATTCGCAAGGGTGGGTCAATGCCGAAGTCGGCCTATTACAGATCAGTCAGCGTACTATTTATCTGGCCTCTGATTTGCAATTAAAAAAATTTAACGGTAATTTGCACTTAACTAAAGAAGAAAAAGCTCCACTGATTGCGACTCTTATTGGAGCCATGTTCTTGTCGACACTTTTTTTACTTTCACCTAACTCCCAAAACGCAGGAGAGGTGGCTGTTTCCACTTTGCCTCCGGCGGAATACCGACAAATGAAATTAGCGCCTCCGAAGAAAAAACATGTGAGTACGACTCATAAAGTTGTTGAAATTTCACCAGAACCGTCCGCAGCAGCTGGTGGCAAGCAACAAAATAGTGCTTTTTCTGCTATTCGATCTTTGGGCGGAACTAGTCGTTTGAGCCAATTACTTGGCAAAGTTTCTAACTCTGTAGCAAAATCCTCTCATATCATTGTAACCAGTGGCATAGAGGCTGGCACTGCTCCCTCTGGCAGAGCATTAGCCGCACTTGGCAGCAGTGACAAGAGCGGGAAAGATTGGGGCTCCGAAAGCCAAGGCACCAGTATCAAAGTTTCTACCAATGGAATTGCTGGTGGAAAAGGTGTTAATGGCATGGGCAATTTAACCACAGGCAAAACCGGCACTGGTGGTGCAGAATTACTTGAAGACGAGAGCGAAATAGTGGGTGGTCTTGATCGAGAAATTATCGCCGGAGTCATTCGCAGCCAACTTGGACAAATTCTTTATTGCTACGAACGTCAGTTATCTTCAAGCCGAGATCTCTACGGAAAAGTTGCGGTGCGCTTTACAATTGGTCCAAAAGGTGAAGTTGAAACACAACGCATCGGGGACTCGACATTAAGAAATGCAACGGTTGAGGGATGTATCTTGCAAAAGGTCGCCCGCTGGAAATTTCCCGCTCCCGAAGGCGGAACAAAGGTCAACGTGACCTACCCGTTCCTCTTTAAGAGCACCAACTGATTAACAACAACTGCTAGGGGGATTCTATGAGTAAAATATTTGTCATCTTTGCACTCTGCTATTTTGGAATGAGGGCCGTTGCTGAAGAAGCAAAATCCAGCAACACAAAATCTGGTGCTACAGTTAGTAAAGAGTCTGGTGGCGGTGACTCGGATAAACTAGACCTCAAACAACTCGAAGATAAATATTGGGCGGCAAAGGATAGTGATTTCTCGGTGGTTCAAAATCGAACTTATACAAAAGCCAATCGTTGGTTTTTAAGTGGCAGTTTTGGAAATTTAATCAATGACTCCTTTTCAACAGCAAGCATGGGACAAATGAATAATTTTGCAGCAGGATATTATTTCAGTGAACGCTGGGGAGTCGAAATGGCTCGTGAAACTGGAGCTCTATCCGATGGTCCGACTGTGAATCAACTGAAATCTGGAAATGGTGTAACACCGAACTATAATAAATTTTTAAACTACACTTCGGTGAATTTTATGTGGGTTCCGATGTACGCTAAAATGAGCGTGATGGAAAAAGCCATTTGGTATTTTGACTTACAATTTGCGGCAGGCTTAGGAAGTCTCAATTATCAAAATCAAATCACGACAGGAGCTGTTAGTCGCGGAGTCGTGGGATTTAACGTCGATGTGACTGCGAATGTTTTTTTCCACAGAAACTGGGCCTTTCGTCTGGATATCAAAAATAAATTCAGCACTGAAGATTTAGTTTACTATAACCCAGCAGGACACCCCTCAAGCGATATTGGGAACCAATCGCAACAGGACACCACTTTCTTATTAGGATTTACTTACTTTCACTAAACAGCGCTAGAGGTTTAAAAAACCCTTGCGGAGGATTTTATGTTAAAGCAACCAAGACTTACAATTAAAGAACCAGCTTCGCTGGGTGTCGCTCTTCTTATCGCAGCAGGACTTTTTACACTCCCCGCTCTAGCAGGGGATCTGAATATTAAATCCCCAGGAAGTTCTCCGGGAAAAGAAATGTCCGTTAAAAAATCTGGTATTCCCAGTTACAATATGGTTTCAAAAGGTTCTAAAAAAAAGGAAGTTCCTAAGTTAAATATTGGAGAAGAACCTCAACTCGAAGCCACGAATTTAAAAGTGAACCGTGAAGAAATTCCGAAAGCTGTTCAGCTCGCCCCGTTTCATCCCGAAGTTTCTCCTAAAATTGTCGATATTAAAAATTTTATAAAACCTCAATTCGCGGCTTTTGCTGTTGTTAAAGACATAGTAAAAATTGATCCAAATTTTAAAACTCCCGAAGTTAAAACTTTAAAAGAAATAGCTGACCCAGCTTTGATTGAGCCAGAAACTAAAGAAATTAAAATCGCCACATTATCCTCTCCCGAAGAAAAATTATTGCAAGCTATTATTCTATTAGATTTTCAAAAATCCTATCAATTGTCGATAGGACTTTTAGCGGAAGTAATGACCGAAGGAAAAGAACTGAAATTCGAGGGACTTTATCATTTTGGCCGTGCAGCATTAGCTTTGGGACTTTTAAATGATCACAAAACTTATATGCTGAAAATTCTTAAAGAAGGTTCTAAAGAGTGGAAAAAACGCGCTTTAGAAAGTTTAGCGAGAAACTCCCGAGAAGGTGAATTTGCTATTATTCCAGCTCTTGATGCAAAAATAGATGAATTAAATTTCGAGTTATCAGGGGCTGATCAATTTCAGATCAATCGGGCTCGTTACTACATTAATAAAGGAAATCTCACCGAAGCCATGGCGGCAGCAGAGGAAATCAAAGACGGTTCACCGCTTCTTAGTTCTGGAAAATTTTTACGAGGTTTAATTCTTTATCGTTCCGGCAAATTAAACGAAGCTGAAGTTCTGATGAACGAAGCCGTTCAGAGTTTAGAAAAAACAGCACCAGACACTGAATTAAAATCAGTGGCGGCATTAACACTGGCTCGATTACAATTCCAAAAAGGACAATACAAGGAAGCTTTCCAATCTTACCTTCTTGTCAGCAAAAGCACACCTCTTTGGATGCAAGCAATGGTGGAACAAGCTTGGGCGCAAATCCTGACCGAAGATTACGAAGGTGCGGCCGGAAATATGTACACCCTACACACTGACTTTTTCAAAAATGCTTTTGCTCCTGAATCCTATGTTGCCCGCGCCGTTGGATACTTGAACCTTTGTCAATTCGGCGACGGGGCGAAGGTGGTTGTTTCTTTGAATAATCGATATCTACCTATGAAAGATATGCTAGAGCAATTCAAAGAAAAAAATAAAACCGAACTTTCATATTATGAAACTGTTAAGACATTTTTCAAAAACCCACAACTTAAAATCATCGATGGCTTGCACAGAAATTTCATTTATGAAATCGCTCGTCATCCAGAGTTTGTCGAAGAGCAAAAGCAAATCAACTCCATGGAAGATCAAATTTCGCGTTATAACAATATTTCATTAGAATTGATTCAACAAGAACGACAGCTTTTACAAAAACAAAATGAAGCAGAAACAAAAATCGCCAGCTTGCAAAAACAAGCTGATAAAAAAGCAGATACAAAAATTGATGAAAATATCAAACAATTAAAAGCCGCCATCGTCAACTTTAAAGCTCAGCACCAAATTGCAAAAAGAGCTCGGAACTCCATTAAAGAAGTTCGAACAACAGGGCTACAAAGACTCGAAGCCGAAAAAATTGAATTCAAAAATCGAGCAGCTCATACTCTCAAACTTCATTTTGAAGAAATGCTGGCCGCATTAACTAAGTCTCTCGATCAAGCAGAAGTCTTACGCTATGAACTTTATTCCGGCGCGGGAGAACATCTGCGCTTTCAGTTAGGTGGCGGGGAAATCAATGACAAAGACCGTGAGGCACTCAAAGTGCAAGATCACAAAGCTTTGAAATGGGACTTTAAAGGCGAAGTTTGGGAAGACGAATTGGGTCACTACCGAAGTAGTCTTAAAAATGTCTGCCCCAAAGATGATAAAGTAACACAGAATTAATTTTTTATAGAATTTATTGAAAGGACCTCTTATGAAAAACACAATTATCCCTCACTTTGGAATCTTACTTTTTACCATTTTCGCTCAACCCGTCTTGGCACAAGTGACAGCACAAGAAGGTCTTGATCGACTAAAAACCAACACCGAAAATTCCAAGTCAAACCTGAATGGTTATCAAAAAAATCTTAAGATTGTTGACGGAAATCTTGGTGAAATACAAAAGACTAAAACTCAGATTGAAAATCAGCGCAACGATGTCAATGGACAAGCTAAGCTCAACCAAACATCTCTTTCTACGGTAGAAAAACAAGAGCAAGAAATTAGTCGACTCATTCAATCGGAAGAAAAAGAAACTCAGAATGAGGAGCAAAAGGTGAAGGAACTTGAAAAAGTCATCACCCAACTCAAAGACAACCAACAAAAACGTCAGCAAAATGTGGCTAAATATAAGCAACAAATGGATCAGGTGAGTAAAGAAAAAATCCAATGGAAAACTCGCCAAGAACAATTAACAAAACAACAAAAAGATGTGAGTGATCGTTTAGCGACTTTAAAGAAAACAGAAAAAGATTGGTCGAATAAAAAACGTGGATATGAAGGCGAAGTGGGCCGTTGGCAAAAAGAGACCGATAAACATCAAAAGCTATTTGATCAATACACAGCCATGGCTAATCACAAAGAGTGATGGATATTGGAAATGGGGAATATCCTGTTCCGCAAAAAAAGAAACTAAGGCAAAAATCCCTTTACTTAATTTTCAATTTCCGTTTGATTTTACCTAAAATCATGCCCGCTGTGATTTGAAATTCTTCGATTTTTAAGACATAGCTCGAAGCAAAATACACTCCTGCTCCGGCGAACACACAACTCATCAAGGTGATGAGTTTCGTCAAGAATCGTGGTTCACCAAGTGCTTGCAACAAGTTTGGATAAATTTGCAAAACCGCAAAAAGAGCCGCGCCTGCTATCACAAAACGAACGAGTGATTTTAAAATCTATAACATTTGAAAAGGTCCAATGAGGAAACGGTACGAAATCAGCAAAATCGTTAAATTCAAGGTACCGGTCACAAAAGAAGAACTGACTAAGCCACCAAGTCCATAGTGCCTCATTAAAATAGGCGCCAAAACCACATGCACCACCAAGCATATTCCTGAGGCCATCGCCGGCAACCAAGTATTTTTAATGGCATAAAAAGAAGGAATGAGCACACGCACGCAGCTTGTTGATATCAAGATAAATGAATAAACACGAATCACTAAAGCCGTCATAGCAGCGTCGCCAGCAATAAATTTTCCCCTCAGAAAAAGCACTTCAACAATCGGCTGCGCAAGAACATAAAGCCCCACTGCCGCTGGCACCGCCACATACAGGTTTAATCGTAAATAGTAATTAGCGGTCTCAGACATTTTTTGTTTTTGCCCTCGCGCCCACATTCCTGCGAGTGTCGGAAGTAAAGCCGTTCCAAGACTCACACTCACCAATGAAAGCGGTAATTCCAACAAACGATCTGCGAGATAAATATAAGTGATCGGCCCTTCACCCAAGGAACTTGCAAATCTCATATTTACAATGGTGGTGATTTGCAAAAGACCGAGCCCCAACATTCCAGGAACCATATTCCGTAAAATCCGTAAAACATCAGAGCTAAAATCCCACTGCAAACGTGGCAGATAGCCCATTTTCCACAGTGTGGGAATGAGAATCACGGTTTGTAAAGCTCCGCCCGCCACTACTCCCCAGGAGATAGCATCTCCGGGAGAATCTAAAAATTTTTGGGGGACAAAGTTAGAAATAATCATGGCCACATTAAAAAAAGTGGGCGCCATTGCGGGCAATCCGTACCTACCAAGAGCATTCATGATTCCCATAAAGTAGGCATAGGTGCTCATGAAGAAAATAAACACAAACATGATGCGCGCCATGCGCACAGTGAGATCAAATTTTCCTGGAATGTTGGAATAACTTGGATCCAACATCAAGTTCAGAAAAAACTCAGGCCACAAAGTTCCCACCGCAGTGAGGGTCGCCAAGACCAACAACAATAAGGTGTAAAAGCTATTCACTAAATTCCGAGCTCGAACGTCTGTCGGATCATCTTGCCTGGCTTGCACAAAAATCGGAATAAAACTCACTGACATGGAACCTTCACCTAAAAGTCGGCGAAACATATTTGGCAAACGAAAGGCCGCCGTCCAAGCATCTCTGACCGTCGGAGAAAACATGGAGGCAAAAAGCTGATCGCGAACCAAACCCAGCACCCGACTCGTCATGGTCCCAAAGGCCATCATCAAGGCATACACAGTCACCTTATCTGAGTTTTGCTCATCGTTTTGTTCATTTCTAGGTGATTGATTTTTATAGGTTTTATTTGATGATTCTGACACTGGTTTAATCTTGCTGTTTCACTCCAGTTCGAGTCAAACATTAAAGACAAAGAAAGATTGGGTTTTTCCATCAAAAATTGATGAACAATTTATGAAAAACACTAATGATTGCCGATAATTCTTGTTGCGTAAATGTCTTGCGCCGTGCTATCCCCTACCTCTTCGATTCGTACGATACGGTAATTTACAATGGAGGTAGGACCTTGGCAAATCATAAGTCAGCAGCAAAACGTGCTCGTCAAGCTAGCAAACGTCAAACTCGCAACGCTTCAGTGACAAGCGCAGTGAAGACCTTTGAAAAGAAAGTTTTAAAAGCTATCGAAAACAAATCAGCAAAAGATGCTTCTTTGGCTTTGTCTGAATTCACTTCAAAAATGATGGCAGCAGTGACTAAAGGTGTGATCAAAAAAACCACAGCTTCTCGTAAAGTTGGACGCCTTTCCACTCGCGTTTCTACTCTGTCGAAATAAGCTTTTGATTTTCATTAACTGGCGAGTCTTCGACTTGCCAGTTGATTCTATAAACCCAGTTGATTCAGAAAATTTGGGTGAGCCTTCGCTTTAAACCCGAGCACTGACAAAGGTTCTAATTTCCCGTTTATGTTCAAATTTTATGTCTTGAAAAAGACAGCCCGCTCGGTAAATACCCTCTTTACTTTTAGAACAAGAACGAACTTCCGCTATTGAAATCACAAAAGACCCGTGTGGTATTTGAAAACTAAGAACCACAATGGCCCCCTTAGGTACTTCCATGGGTAAATTAATAGCGGCGCCACCTTCTCCTATTTCATAAGCATTTATCACTTGGTATTCACCACGATAAAGAAAACCCACCCCTCGCTCAAAAGAACGTCGGGGATACTTCCTGCGCGCTAAGGTATCTCTAACACTATGATTGGTAGCGACCTTTTCTTCAGTATTCATGAACTTCTTATCGGTCGCAGAACCTAATTAATAAAGCCCTTAATTCCCAAGACTTTGGGCTGGCGATTGAGAGGTCAAAGCACAGGTCTTTAAAATAAGATTTTCCAGCCAAATGTGAGATGACAGAGGGGAGGATTTCAAAGCTTTGTCGGTTTCTGCCAACACCAATAAAGCAGATTCAACTTTTTTATAATTCCACAATTTCGACTGAGTCACATACTCAGGCAAGTAGTAATTCGGCACTTGTGCAAATTGGGCAAGTTTTTGCCCTGTAAGTCCTAGCTCGAGCCCTTGCTTAAGCACGTATAGCAATCGCAAGTGTCGCGCCACCAGCGCCACAATGCCCACTTCGCTTTGCCCATCTTGAAGTAAATCCGCCAATTGATAAAGAGCTTGCACACGGTCGCCTTCTGCAATTCTAGCAGCCAGAGAAAAAACATTCTCTTCGCGACGTTTTGAAACACATTGAGCCACATCTTCCAGCGACACATTTTTTCTTTGATCCAAAAAATCAGCCAATTTCTTCACTTCAGTTTCAATCTCTAAAAGCTGATTGCCGACTAAACGATGAAGCAATTGAAGAGCCTCATCGGAAATATCTAATTCATGAGCTCGGCATATTTGGCGAATCCAACCTGGAATTTGATTCTCGAAAGGCTTCCTGAACTCCACACAGTGAGCCTGCTCAAGCAAAATTTTGAAAAACTTTTTTCGTTTATCGATTTTACCACCGACTAAAAGTAAAACCGTGGAATCCACCGGATTTTGGAGCACGGGCTCCAAAGCTTCCCACTCTTTTTCCGTAAAATCCTGAATCTCTTTAACTACCACTACACGTCGTGGCGCCATCATCGGCAAGGTTTCAATCTCATCTCGAATGCGAGAAACTTCCGCATCCGCAGCATAGTAGCTGGAAAAATTAAAATCGGCGGCCCCACCATGAAGAGCACAAACTTTTAAATACTGAACCGCTTGCTGAACGAGATAAGGTTCTTCGCCATAAAAAAAGTAAATGGGTGAAAAACTTTGCTCTTTCAATGCTTTTTCTACGGATTGATAGAGCTGTTGGGATTCAAGTTGTGGCATCTAGTTGATTCTCCCGATGTGTCTTTTCACTTAAAAATTTTCCGTCATTCGATCATGAGCTTCTGCCATCATTGCTAATGAAAGAATTTGAATGTTTTGCCTGCGAGCCGATAAATTGTAAAGAGGATTAACGGTGTTAATCGCAGCCATGGTCACCTGCGGAGCCAGATAACTGCGGGAGTTGACAAAATCGCTGGTCCACAAAACGGAACCATCTGATTTTCGCCTTAAGGTAACTCGCGCTGACAAGCGAATATCATAGGCGGTAGCCAGAACGGTTCCTATAGGTAAAGTGCCGCCTTGAATCGGTGCCTGCGGCACATAAGTGAGGGTTAAAATTTCACCAATAAGAACGACTTCCGACCTTGAAGGCTCTGAAAGCCGCGCGACTCTTGAGCGTTCAAATTCCTGCCGAATAGCATCAGTAAAATCAACTTCAATCCCGGGTTCAGAAGTGTAATTTTTAAAAACAGGAATATGAACTTGACGATAACCCCCAGGCAGCGTTCGATCAGAATTGCCCCAATGATAAGCACAAGCTGTAAAAAGCGATGCACTCAAAAAGAGTCCCAACAAGCGACTCAATACAAGTTTTAATAAACCGTTCAATAAATTTAAAAAATATTGAGTGCAAATCCTGGCCATGGGTGGTCTCGAGCTGTATATTACTTGCATTAGCCGCAGCTTAAACTGAAGGTGGAATCTATGCAAACTGTTTTCGATTACAATGTGCTAGCTCCTGGCCCGGTCAATCTTCACCCCAAAGTCAGAGAAGCTTTGTCCTTGCCAATGATTCACCACCGAACGCCTGAGTTCGATAAAATCCTCAATCAGTGTTTAAAGAAACTTCAGCAAGTTTTTCGAACAAGAGAGCCCGCTTTTATTATTTCCTCCACAGGCTCGGGCGGCATGGAATCTTTGCTCGTCAATGCTTTAGCTCCTGGCGATGAAGTTTTAGGTATTGACTCTGGAAAATTTGGCGAACGCTGGTGCGAGATGGCTCAAATTTACGGCGCTCAACTCACTGTTTTAAAAACCAATTGGGGCGATGCTATTAAAGTTTCCGAAGTCGCAAAACATTTGCAGCAGCATCCGCTAACAAAAGCTGTTCTTTGCCAAGCTTGTGAAACAAGCACTGGAGTCTTACATCCCATTCGTGAATTAGGGGAACTCATCCATCAATACCCACAAACTTTGTTTTTAGTTGATGGAATCACCGCTTTAGGAGCAACACCTTTGCCCATGGATGAATGGTTTATTGATGGCCTCGTCGGAGGCTCCCAAAAAGCCTTTATGCTGCCGACGGGCTTAAGCTTCGTCGCATTTTCAAAAAAAGCCTGGACAGTGATCAATGAAAATAAATCACCACGATATTATTTTGATATTCGAAGGGAATTAAAAGCCAATCAAAACGGCGAAACTTTTTTTAGTTCCAACGTGAGCCTTATCCGCGCACTCAACGTGGTTTTGGATTTAATTTTCGAAAAGGGCTACGAAAATCATTTGAGCGAAATCGCCAATCGCGCGAACTTCACCCGGCATTTTGCCAAGGATTTACTGTTAGATCTATACCCTCACTCCCCTTCAAATTCTATCACCGCTTTAAAAGTACCTGAGGGCATTGACGGTCAAAAGCTGCGTGCGCGCTTGGAAGAAAAACATCAGATCACAATCATGGGCGGCCAAGATCAAGCCAAAGGCAAGATCATTCGTATCGGTCATATGGGCTATATTCTCTGGCCTCAGATGCTGGATTTGATTTTAAAACTCCAGGATGTTTTGAGCGAACTTAAACCAGATTTGAAATTTGAAAAAACTCCGGCACAACTTAAAATGGAAATGCAGGCTTGGATACAACATGTCTGTTAAAAAAAATATTCTTATTACTGATCGCTTTGCGCAAGAATCACTGCTCACCTTAAGCAGCCAATCTTATTTGAATGTGAAGCAGACGTCATCAACCAGCTTGGAGAATGAAGAGTTACAGAATATTCATGGTTTCCTTATTCGAAGCCGTACGATCATTGACGAAAGTATTTTTCGTCGAGCCAAAAGCTTGCAAGTGATCATCACTGCCACTAGCGGTTTTGATCACATCGATCTCAAAGCCGCGGAAAAATGGGGAGTGACTGTGATGTTTACTCCTGAGGCGAACATTGAAAGTGCAGCGCAACTGACTTGGGCCCTAGTGCTTGCTGGCACCAATCAGATTATTGCGGCTCATCGCTCAACAAAAGCTGGAACCTGGCGGGACGCCCTGCCCGCAGGAATGGAATTGCACCGCAAAACTTATGGAATCATTGGCTTGGGGCGCATAGGCTCCCGAGTCGCAGAGATTGCTAATGTTTTTGGCATGAATGTGATTGCTTATGATCCTTACATCGAAGATCAACAATTTAAAAATGCCGAAGCTGAAAGAGTTTCTTTTGAAGAAGTCCTCAAACGCTCGGATATTCTCAGCTTTCATGTCCCTGCCACAGCAGAGACTCAAGGCCTGATTCATCGAGGAAACTTAGACTTCATTAATCGCGGGATATTACTCGTAAATACTTCCAGAGGCTCTGTGATCGTCGAGGCTGACCTTTGCGAGGCTTTGGCTAAAAATGACATTGCCTATGCAGGACTAGATGTTTATGAAAAAGAGCCTTTGTCTAGAAATTCGCGCCTACTGACTCTGGCGAACGTGACTCTCACTCCGCATATTGGTGCCTACACCAACGAGGCTTTTCAAAAAGCCAGTGAAATAGCAAGTATGAAGCTCATCCGCTTCTTCATGGATGGCTCAACTTCAGACACCCTACCGCCAAAAGCCGCTTGGTACGGAGTGCCAGCACCTTTTCAACATAACAAATCTTGAGAACTCTCGACAAAAACTTTAGATTGCTTAGGTTCATGAACAAAGCTTTATTTTGGAGGACCTATGGCAGGCGGAATTGTTGTTGTTGGAACGCAATGGGGCGATGAAGGAAAAGGTAAAATCATCGACGTTTTTTCATCTCACGCTGATATGGTTGTCCGATATCAAGGCGGAGCCAACGCGGGCCACACACTCGTTGTGGATGGAGTAAAAACCGTTTTGCATTTGGTTCCTTCTGGAATTTTGCATGCAGAAACCACTTGCGTGATTGCGGCCGGAGTTGTCATCGACGTGACCGGTATCGTCGAAGAAATTCGCCAATTAAAAACGAGTGGTTATTTAAAAAATCCTAAACAACTTTTGATCAGTGATGCTGCCACCGTGATTTTACCTTATCACAAAGCGCTGGATGCCGCTCGCGAAAAATCCTTGGGCGAAGACAAAATCGGAACTACCGGCAAAGGCATTGGCCCGGCCTATGAAGATCGAGCCAGTCGTCACGCCATTGTGTTTGCTGATCTTTTTGATCCCAGCACTTTGCAAGCCAAATTAGAACTTAATCTCAAAGAAAAAAATGTTCTTTTAGAAAAAGTGTACGGAGAAAAAACTTTTGGTACGGATTCTCTCATGAAAGAACTTGCGACTTTGGCTGAAGAGTTGGCTCCCTACCGCTCACGAGATGCCTCTTCCTTGGTACACAAGTCGCTTAAGAACGGGAAAAAAGTTTTATTCGAAGGAGCGCAAGGAACTTTGCTCGATCTTTTACATGGAACCTATCCCTTCGTAACGAGCTCTTCCACTGTGGCAGGCGCGGCCTGTATCGGTACCGGCATTGGCCCTACCAATATTGATAAAGTGATTGGCATTATGAAGGCCTACACGACTCGAGTGGGAAGCGGTCCCTTCCCGACGGAACTGAAAGATGAGACTGGTGAGCGCTTACGAACCGTAGGACATGAATTTGGCTCCACCACAGGCCGACCACGCCGTTGTGGATGGTTGGATTTGGTTGCGATGAAGTATGCCATCAGAATTAATGGTGTAACAAATTTAGCCTTGATGAAATTAGATGTTCTTTCTGGATTTGAAAAAATCGGCGTTTGTACTAGCTACAAAATTAACGGCGAAGTCATAAATGATTTTCCGGCCAACCCTGTTGACCTCGAAAAAGTTGAACCTGTTTTTGAATATCTTCCAGGCTGGAAAGAAGACTTAACAAAAATAAACAATTTCAAAGAGTTACCAAGATTAACAACAAATTATATTGATTTTATCGGCAACCAATTGGGCACACCAGTGGATGTGATTTCACTCGGACCTGATCGTGAACAAACGCTTTGGGTAAAACCTTTGTTTACTTAATAAGCAGATAAAGAAAAAGGGTTGACCTTTAGTGGAAATCCTTTAAAAGTGACCGCTCGTTTTTACCTTTGTGGTTCGCTAGCTCAGCTGGTAGAGCACTTCACTTTTAATGAAGGGGTCGATGGTTCGAATCCATCGCGAGCCACCAACTTAACTTCCTCTTTTTCAAGGAGCGGAAGATTAGGTTTTCAGATTCTTCCCTAAAGAACTGAACCGCGTGTTCCCATCGTCTAGCGGCCTAGGACACCTCCCTTTCACGGAGGATACAGGGGTTCAAATCCCCTTGGGAACGCCAATGTTTTCAATAACTTAGCAGGTTTTCGGAGGATACACCCTCACTTCTGCTACCACTAGCTACCACTCGATCCCAACTTTTTAGAAAACGGCCGCACTACATCTCGCTTTTCATTCAGCGTTTCCAGCACAGAACGTGTGTCTTCAAAATTGATGTGAAGATACTGCTCTGTTGTTTTCAAAGATGAATGCCCCGCCAGCTGTTTCACTTTTTCCAAACTCACATTGCTCTGTGCAAGCTCAGTCAAAATTGTGTGGCGCATGCCATGCAGCCCAAGCCCCTTCCCATCCATTTTCCTCACCACCCGATTCATGCCTGTCGAAACATTCGTGGGAATTAACTTCTTCCCAGTCCTATCAACAAACACGTTCTTATCAGGCTTAGAAAGAAATGGATTTTTGTTTTTCTTCTGAAGGAACCACTCACGCATTGAAACCGTCATAGGAATAAATCGTTCCACTGGTATTCCGCCCTTAATCGAAACCACTCGAACCACATTCCGATCAAAGTCAAAATCAGACCACACCAACGACACCGCCTCACCCCTACGGACGCCTGTCTCATAGATGAAAAAGGCGGGTTCTTCACCAAAGGTAGGGGCAGTCACGGTTTCTGTTAGCTACAATATGCTTTCACTCTGATTCTATAATTTCCAAAGTTATGCATTCCATAGGCTCTATTCTGTATCTCATCCATTCTTCGATGTAAACCCTCTGTTATCGAGTTGGTTTTACTAAATCTCCACATTCTGACGATCTCTTCACTCCAAATTTCCAAGGTATTTCCAAGCGTTTCTAAATTTCTGAACTTTGACATTTTCAAGGCCCGTATT
>CAIYID010000086.1 GCA_903926205.1 uncultured Bdellovibrionales bacterium | reverse complement strand
AGTAAACTGCGACGACTTCGTGGCGGAAAGGAGCAGATGAAAATATTTATCAATACATTGAACGGATTTGACTCTGAACAAAAGGCGGCCTAAACAACAATTGAGCCCGGCCGAACTCTAACGGCAATCGGGACAAGTCCTATAAGCGTTCACTACTCCGATGTAGGCCTGGTGATTTTCTAAGGCCAAATAAAGTGATCTTCTGTCAAAGGGCGATCCGAATTTACTGATGTAAGCCGTTTTGTTTGTAGTACTGTCAAATATTATGGAGAAGTATGTATCTTCAACCAAGGGCCATAATTACATTAATTCCTGATATATCCGACGTGGCAAGTGAGTGCATTAGCAGATGTTCGTCAAAGCCACCGAGAGCTCGAAATTTTAAATTGATCTGAGTGGCTGCTAAATGCATTCGATCCAAAACGCCACCTGCCGCGAGAAGGCCAAAACGGCGTGCTCTAGATCCATATTTTTTCTGAGCGTCTTTAGAGTCTTCAGCTATAATCAAAAAGTTGTGACAATTCTCATAAATATTTTGATCAAAACAAATTTTTTTTAGTTCTTTAACATTGAGTGAACAATTAATTGAAGTCCAGGTTCGGTCTGTTTGATTAATAAAATAAACTCCAGCCGAAAAGTTTTCGAGTCCGTTCGTAACGAAAAATAATTTCAAATAAGAAAAACCACCGGCACTTCCATAAGGTAAACGATCATTATTTGCTCGATAAAAACAGGTAATAAAGAGTTGCTCTAAAATCTTTTTAGTAAGAATTGGTGTTGAATTAAAATCTTCCGCAGATTTCCTTTTTTTTGTGATTTCAAAAAGAACTTGCAAGTCATTAGATAAGTCAATTTTGGCATGTGAACGAGGTTCAATATTTGATTTCGAATGAGATGAATAGTTTGATGGGACTTCCAGTCCCCACCAAAAGTTTTCCTGCAAAGCGACTAATTCGAAATAGTCGCTAATTTTATAATCCAAGGGGATACCAAATTGTTGCCCAATCTGAAAGATATTGTCGGTTTGTACAAAACCGATTGCTATTAATTGTTTTTGAATTTGCAGCTCATTCGAGCTGAATTTGGCAGATTCGTCGATGTGCAAAATAGGAGCCACTTCAAATAAAAGGGGAGCCAAAAAAAACTGTGGAACTACCTTCTCGGTAGTTATTGTGTGTAATTCGCTATTTGTATCGAATTCAATTTTAAAATATTTTACCGAATTTACATTATTTGTAATAAATACACCTGGCTTTTGGATTGCTCAAACTTATAGTAAGTTACATGAAATTTTCGCGGAGGCGATAAAATATGTCAATTTCTGAATCAGCATAATCAAAACTCAGTTTAAGAAAAAAATGCGGTATAGCTTTGCTCGCGGCAGTTGCTACCTCTAGTTTGCAAGCGCAGGCAAAATCGCTGAGCTCAGCAAATTCTGATTTTTCCCTAAACGAATCCCAAAGAATAATTGATATTGACCAAAGTCTAGTGAATCAGCTCGTGCAAGTTGATCCTGAGACTCAAGAAGTGCATATTAATGGTTCACTATTTGAGAAACTTCATAAAGAAGGACTTTTGAAGTGGGAACATAGTGCAGTCAATGGGTCGGATTCGACTCGTGCCTGCATGAAGGATTAATGAGAAAGAATGCCTATAAATCGGTAATAGTTTTTTCTGCCTCTTTTGTCAGCGTGATTTTGTTCTTTGTTGTTTATTATTGGAGCAAATCTAGGATGGATGATAATAACGGGCATTTGAAAGTGGCGGGATGGGCATTTCAAGATCTAACCAAATTAGACCCCGCTAATATTGAAGATGCTCAACAATCAAATTTAGTTCGCAGTATATACTCAAGTCTATTGTACTTTGATAAAGCTGGGGATCTTCAGGCTTCATTGGCGGAGTCTTATCAAATTATTGAGAATAAGATCTATTTTAAAATTAAAAAAAATGTTCCGATCGGGAACGGTGAGTTTCTTGATGAAACTGATGTCTATGATTCTTTAAAACGATTGGTTATTTTAAATAAAAATACCCATGGTAAGTTGATAAATTTTTTGGAAGGACCTGATTATACTTCAAATGATATTGCAGGAATTAAAATCAGTGAAGATAAACGAGTTATTATTTCTCTTAAGAGTAAGAATATCATCAAATATTTCTTACCCTTACTTGCGAATCCGGATTTTGCAATAATTCCGCATAAGGCAGTTAATTTTTCTGACCCAAATCTTCCAATTGTAAGATTTGATTTGACCAGCGGACCATATTTTATTTCAAGTATTTCTTCAGATGGCTCTGCGAAATTTGAAATAAAAGAGGGCCATTTTCTCAGTGAGAAGTCGAACCCAAAAATTATCGATTATGTTCCTGTCCGTGGCCGATCATTAATAGAAGCTTATCGGAAGGGTGTTGTAGATTTAATTCCCACGTATCATGTTTATCATACAAAGGAAATTTTAAGCCTTTTTGATAAAAATCATGATAATTTGCATCAGACTCTTCCTATCAATTTAATATATTCAGAGTTTACAACAACTGGTAGAGAGCGATTTGATTCCAAACAACGACTTTATATTGGTAATCTGTTGAGAGAAAAAGTTTTAGAACAACTAAGAGATCAATTGGGGCTTAGCCCAACACGTGAGTTTTTTGGAGTCGTAGGAGAGTCGAGTCTCGGAGACACTCAAAAAAAAATATTGGCACAGAGTTTTATAAACATGAGCGACTATTCGCATATAAAATTTGCAGTGGACTCTCAAGTTCTTTATCCGTTTCAATTAGAAGCGCTTGTGAAGGATCTTCCAGGCGCACATATACCCAAAGAAAACGAAGAACCTGACGTTTTAATATCATTTACCGATTCAGGTTTTTTTGAAAATCTATCATTACTTTCTTATACTCAAGCGAAGGGCCTCTTTGGATTTAGTGATCAAGAGTTTTATTCATGGCTCGACGGTTTGGTTAATATTGTCGATGATAAACTTCGCTTTCAGGAACTACAAAAAATTCATATGAAGCTGTTGCAAGAAGGAATAGCTGTTCCTATCGGAGTTTCTTCGTTCTACGCCCTTGCGCGAAAACCTTGGTCGGCGGATCTTTACAATATGTTTGCGGGAACACCATTGTGGATGATTCACAAAGAATAGCTCAAAAAATCATTTCCTGGATTCGTGAATATCAGAAAGCCCTTAATATAAAAATTACGGCTTATAAATGGCCAAGCACAGTAGGTGTTAACTTCTTCGATTGTTCTGTTGAATGTGTTTTCATGGATCGTCGACTTACGGGCGGGGCGACAGGGCTCAGTGAAGAGCTGGCTTTAACAAAGGCGTTAGCGGAGCTCACCGAAAGAGCGGCAATGATTAACAGCAAACAAGGAACCTCAAATGGATTTGCCGCTCATACTACTAAAGACCGAGTTAAAATATTAGCACGACGGGAGATTGTTGAAAGGGACTCATTTTTTTACCATTACCTCTGCCAACAGAGCCCCAATTCCATAAATTTTAAAGAATGTTTGAGTACGACAGCACATTGTTGCCACGAATTTTTTGATTATAATGGAGTGAATTTTAATTTGAGTGAACTTCAAAGTTTGACGGATGAAAAAGTAGTTCTCGCTGTTGGCGATGGACTGAAATCGAATAATCCTTTCGGACTGTGTATAGGATTGGGCTGCGATGAGACTTTGGAATTAGCTGCTGAAAAGGCATTTTGGGAGTGTTGTCGCCATCTGGTTGTTGCCGTTACAGATTTGAATAAACGAAAAAGCATAAATTTAGATTCGTTTAATAAAATTGCAGATCCAGGCCCCTTAGAACATATGGCGTTAGCGATGGACTTAGATTATGCGCAAGAAGCTATGAAATGGCTAAAACCTAGGGCTCGAGAAGTTCCATCACAAAAAAATAAGTCAGAGTTGCAATTTAGTGAGCGCTTTATTGATCTTCCAACTCCGTTCGATCAATTACCATATTTTGTGGCTCAATCAAAGTGTGAGGCATTGCAAGGCTTATTTTTTGGAAATACAATTGAGAGTAAAGTAAACTTTAAAAGATTTAAGAAAGCAGAGGATATAAAATGGGAGATAATAAAGAAGTTTCCACATCCTCTTGGTTAGAAGAACGTTTAAAAACAATTCGGCGTCAGCTTTTATTTGGTCTTATCGTTTTTTCGATAATGACACTTTTGCTGAATGAAGTAACAAATTATTATCAAAAAAAATCAGCGGCTGAATTAGTTATTAAATCCCTTCGCAAATCATTATTGTCCCAAGACCAGCGAGCAATGGTGGCTTTATTAAACGCTTCTGCTTTTCCAAATTTTGTGGATGTCAGAGTGGTGGACCATATTAATTCATCAGAATTTCTTGTTCAGGATGAGTCTAGCCATTCAAATTTTAATGCTCATTTTAAAATCTTAATTCCATTTAATAAGGGTGATGAGGACTCAACAGCAGCTGAACTGATTTTTTCTTACCAATTGTTTTCTGGTTGGTGGCTATCAGTCGCACTCAGTTTTTGCTATGGATTGCTGGCTATTATTTTTTACCGACAAGCCGCCGGTAAGTTGAGATTGCAGTGGGACTCTAATCTTATCCAGGAGAAGGCCAAAGCGTCAGAATTACTTTCACGTCAAGTGGCTCATGACATTCGCTCCCCTTTGTCAGCTCTTAATATGCTTTCTGCTAGTCTTAAAGAAGTTCCTGAGGAAAAACGTTTGATTCTTCGCAATTCTATTCAACGTATTAACGACATAGCTAATGATCTTTTTGCAAAGGGCAAGCCGAGTAGCTTGTCACCGGTTACAAAATTATCAGAGATATCAACTCTTAAGAAAAATTCAGATAAATTTGAAATGATTCTTTTGCCAGCCTTCATTGATGGAATAGTCTCCGAAAAACGCATCCAGTTTCGTGATCAAATCGGAGTGACTATTGAGTCTGATTTCAAACATAGTTTTGGATCATTTGTCTCTGCGGATGGAAAAGAATTAGCGCGAGTGATCTCGAATAGCATTAATAATTCAGTCGAGGCTTTCCCTGAAAAAAAAGGCTCGATTACTGTTGCAGTTCGAGGGTATAAAGACAAAGTTCAACTTTCGATCCGTGATAATGGCAAAGGCATGCCGCCAGAGATTTTGGCAAAACTTGGTGAAGCAGGTGTGACTTATGGTAAGGAAGATCCACTGTCGGGATCAGGACTTGGCGTCTACCATGCAATAAAAGCTATTGAGGCGATGGGTGGCAAGTTGCATATTTCATCTCAGTTGGGAATTGGAACTTTGATCGACATTCAACTCCCAAGAATTGAAAATCCGTCTTGGTTTCTTGACTCGATAAATCTTAAAAGCGGTCAACAGGTGATTAGTCTTGATGATGACCTGACCATCCACCAAATCTGGAGCGAACGACTAGAAAGCATTCAAGCAACAGAAAGAAATATTTCTCTAAAAAACTTCACTTCTGCCAATGAGTTTAAAGAATTTATAAAAGCGGGTCTTACTGTAGATCCAAAGCCGCTTTATCTGATCGACTACGAATTTCTTGGTCAGAACACCACGGGAATTGAGCTGATCAAACAACTAAAATTGCAGGAAAATGTTGTGCTTGTAACGAGTCATTACGAAGAGCCAGAGATTAAAAGTTACTGTGAAACACTCAAAATTAAGTTGCTACCAAAATCATTGGCCGGTTTCGTACCGATCGAAATCAGTACGTAAAGACGCCTTCATTGTTTTTTTGCTCAACGAAGAATCAAGAAGGTCAAAAACCAACCAATCGGTCCGACCTCTAACCCTTCAACTTTCGTCGTAATCGTTTCTTGGTGTTTTCAATGCTGTACAGAACATCTGTGCGCAGATTGATCAGGCCATAGCGAAGTTTGTGAATATTTTGAAGTTGATGATTTTGGTGAATAAAAACTGAATCAACATCGTTGTGAAACCACAATTTATAATTATTTTCTTTAAGCCATTCTTGAATTTTGAGACTGTTAGGGTTTTGATAAAGTCCTGCTCGCATTTCCAAAGATAAAACTTCTGGCCGGCTAACCAGAGTTTTAAGCACGTTCCATTCGGCTCCCTCGACATCGATCAAGACCAAATTAAACTTTCCATCGTCGATGTCGCTAAAAGGAATAGCCTCAACTTCAAAACGGTCTTTCTCCTTGCGCTTGTAGGAATCGTTGACTTGGGCTGGGCTTCCGTTGACATCACTCGCGAAAGTGGAAGCTCCTGCTCGAAAAAAGCTAAGAGTCTTGCGCTCATCCCAAATTGCTCGTGCCTCAATTTTTACGTTTTGCAGGGATCCAAAGTTTTTTCTAATATCTTCGATGCAAAGCGGGTCGGCTTCAACAAGAGTGGTCATCGTACCAGCATCGATGAAGTTTTTTAAGACGCAGTTTTTGGAAAAAAAGACGCCAATTTCAACGGCATTTTTTATGGGTAAACCAATTCTTTTTGTCTCTTGAAATAAATCATATGATTTCATCGTTAGCCTCGATCTATAAAACTTAATACTTATACGACCTTGAGAAAATATCAAGGTCGATCCATAAAAATGCTTTTATGAACATCAGAAGACTGTATTGGACAAGACTTCCTTGTAGACACATTTGATGATACGTCAGAAAAAAGAAATTTTAATCCCAAATATTTGTCCATTTTTAGAAAAAAATTCAAAAATTCTTTTCAAGATAAGTCATCGTTATTAAAGAAGTAAAAACGCCTGAGTGCCCATTTTTGTCTCTGTTCCTATGTCAGGAAAATAACGTCTGTTTTATAACATCGGCCTCAACTAAACTGAAAAAATGCGTTCGGTTCCGTTCCGTTCCAAAGCCCAAAGTAAAGTTCCAAAGCTGAAAGAAAAAGTTCCAAAGAAAGAAAGCGGAATAAAGATGTCCCCATCTGTGCAATTTTTTATTATTATAAGTCTTTTTGTTACAGGCATGACGATTTTTTCTTCGGCTAAGGTGGCCGCTTCTCAATGGGAACAAACGTCATACAATTTTAATGAACTGCTGAAAAAGAGAGAGCCTTTGGCTCGTGAAAAACTTTGGGACCCAAATGTTCAGGTCTATTTTTTTGGCGAGTGGCATGAGGTTTCACCTGCGAAGGATGAGTCGATACGACAATTGATCAATTTCAAGAAGCACGGAAAGATAACTCATCTCGCTTTTGAAATGCTGGAGGCTTCCGCTCAACCTGAACTTGATCGTCCTGTGAGTCAGCGCCGAATTCTGAACGAGCAGTTCTATGACTGGGATTTTATTCCCGGAAAGTACATGGAGCTAGCAGAGGCCGCTATACAAAATAAGATCAAAATTGTTGGACTGGATACCCCTCTCCATTTGGGACAGATGGAAGAGCAAAATATTTTTTGGGCCAATGTTATTCAAAATATTCTCAAAAAAGAGCCCAAAGCAAAAATCATGGTTTATTGTGGCGTCAATCATGCCGGGGTCTTTCCTCCTGGCAAGACGGCAGATCGTATTCTTAACGAGATGGGTGTGCGAACGAAGGTTGTTCATTTGGCCGGTGGTTTAAAAATGGAAATTTCTGACCGATCAAACAACATCAGCCAACGCGTGGCTCAAGCGGCGGAGAAAATGGGACTAGAGAAAACTTTTTTCGGCCTTGATGTGAGCGATACCAAAAATGAATTTGGAGTGGACTATGTCGTCCATGTTCCCGAGGAGCCAGCTCCTCAGCCGTGATCCTTGGAAAGCCCAATTACTCAAGAATTTGTTTTTCAATCGAAAAACGTTGAGGATCGAGGCCTCGCACTAAAAAGATTTCTTTTTTCCCTTGGGTGGTCAGAAGCTTTTTCACAAGCTCGCGCTCGTTGGTGGAATAAACTGGATTGGGCCAATACCATTGGGCCGTGTACAGAAGGCCATAATAATCAAAAACTCCAGTATCTATTAAGACGGGAGTTTGCGGAGATTGATTTAGCTGCGTTCGAGCCGCTAAAATATTTCCCCAAAGATCCTGTTTATTAAAAGGCGTTGTCCAAAAATAAATCGAAGCGCCAATCATGCCGACAAAAGAAATCAGGGATAGAGCGTTTGTCATGCGTTTAAAAATTAATTGCCACTGCAGAGAGCGAGTCTCATAAAATTCTTTCGCCATCATCCCGAGCGCCAAAGAGGTCGATAAAAAGATTCCCGTATAATGTTGGAGGGCTACTTTTTTGATGAGCGTAAACGCCAGACAAGTGAAGAAAATATAAATGACATTGTATTTCCATAAAAGACTGAAAGACTTTTTTGTTTTCCAGAGCCAAAGGCTGCCAATAATAAATAAAAAAAGCTGCGGCTCAAAAACATTAAATAACTCAAAAACAAAACCCAAAGAAAAAGGCTTCGCCTGATTGCTAGAAGTGAAAAACCGATGTGCGAATTGCCGTTCATAATAACCTTGGCACCACAGACCGTGGTTCCAGAGAAAATCCCATAGAAACCAGGCGATGATCGGGAGACTCAAACCCAAGAAGAACTTTGTAGCGGCTCTCAGATAGGAAACGTTTTTCGTTTTTCGATCTTCGTGAATCACTAAAAGTGAAAATAGAAAAATCCCAGCTAAATTTGGAAGGAGCTCGAGCCCTTTGGTTAAAAAAGCAAGGCCCAGTATAAGTCCGGCATAAAAAAAGTTTCTTCGGAGGTAAATCAAGGCCAAAGAACTCATCGCCAAAGCCTGCGCTAAAGGGTCCAGCATCGGCTGACGAGTTTGAAGTTCGAAGGTTGGATTTATTGCTAAAATAAATCCAGTGAGCAGCCCGAAGGGGCCTCGGCCTGCCATCAGAAATAGTAGATACACAATAAAAAGTGCGACTAAAATATTTGGAATTTTAATTGCCCAATCACTCGAACCAAAAATTTTAACGAAGGGATAACTATAGATAAAAAACAGATAAGGGTGATCGGTAAAAATACCGTTTTCACCGGCACCATCAGTCACCGTGGTTCGCCAATGCAACTGACCGGTCTCTGAAAACTCCTTCATCAAGTGAGAGTAAACCGCTCCGTCACCATGAATGGGACTCCATAATATCTGATGAGTGTAAATCAGCAGAATCGTGAGTAGCGGAATGACCACCAGAAATATTTTTTTCATATTTTAAGAACTAAAGCTTACTCTAAATGAGTTTGAAAAATTCTTTGAATATTTTTTAAGAAAGTTTCTAAATTTTTTAGTGGCAAGCTTGTCGGGCCATCACACAAAGCTTCCTCTGGACGGGGATGAGTCTCCAAGAAAATTCCATCCACGCCAACAGCCATAGCGGCTCTGGCTAAAGGCCACACCATATCACCACGGCCTCCAGAGCTTTCACCAGTGGCGCCAGGCAATTGCGTCGAGTGCGTGCAATCCATGATCACAGGAAAACCCAGTCGGCGCATTTCCACAAGACCAGTCATATCGTTCACTAAACGATTGTAACCGAAGGTGGTTCCGCGCTCGCATAAAAGGAGATTGCTGTTTCCGGCATTCACCGCTTTTTTGGTTATCGCGTTCATGTCCCAAGGTGCTAAGAATTGCCCTTTTTTAATGTGAATCACTTTACTGGTTTTTGCCGCTTCCACCATCAAATCGGTTTGACGAGATAAAAAAGCAGGAATTTGAATCACGTCGGCAATTTCTGCGGTGTCCGCGACTTGCCAAGTTTCATGAACGTCAGTCAAAAGTGCGGCTCCGATTTTAGATTTGATAGAGCCTAATGAGCTCAAAGCTTGTTTCATTCCAGGCCCGCGAAAACTTCCAGAGCTTTGGCGATTGGCCTTATCAAAAGAGCATTTTAGAATCCACGGGATTCCCAATAGTTTTGTGATTCTTTGAATCTCTTTTCCAGTTTCAAGAACTAAACCATCATCTTCAATGATGTCTGGACCGGCGAAGAGGACAAAATTCTTTCCGTCGCCCCAGGTGAAATCACCGTACTGAGTTTTCGCGGTCACGGTTTTTGCTAAGGGCTTAAATTCGGTCACTGATGTTTTTTGACTCATTTGATTTCCTCTTCAGTATTTCAAGTTTGAATATCATATATATTTTCAATAACAACGAAAAGATAATGATTTCTGTTAATAAAATCATCAGCAAATTATTAAATGATATTAGGTGGTTATTAAGCATTGGCAACCGAAGAAGTAAGGCTATTTGTTCGCAGAAAATCACAAGTACCTAAAAAGAAGGCTTTTTTCTGTTCAAGTCGCGAAATTCGTCACTCTGTCAGAATCATTACAGGCGAAATTGATGAGCCAATTTGTTATAAGTGCCAATGAAGTTTCACCACAGACCACAGATAGGATAAATATGCTGGCGTTAATTTTCTCCTTGTTTGTTGTTTCAGCCCAGGCTGAGTCGGGTGCGATGAAGCAGTTTTACATTATTGGTGGAGCCGGCGATCCGTCGAACACGGCAGGTACTATTTTTGATCCCGCTTTTAAAAATATAATAAATTTTTTATCGAATTCAGGTTGGCAGGCGACCGTTCGCTTTAACAGTGGCGGGCATCCAGACACTCAAAAATTAATGCAAGATTCAAAAAATATAATTCCAGATCAGGCTCCGATGAGCATCAATGCATTCAATGATATCCTCGTTCAAATGGAGAGGGCCGCTCAAACTTTGCCTCCGGGTGCGCAGATGTTAGTTTTTATTGATAGCCATGGTGCCGAGAAAGGCAAAGATCAGAATCTGCTCACTCACAATATAGTTGTTGATGGGTATAGTTCTAATTTAAACACGCTGGAAGGCTCTTCGTTCATGAATCTTGATGGTTTACAAAAAATCATCTCTATTGCCAACCGACGTGGTGTTAAAATCGCGGTCGCGGATATGAGTTGTCATTCGGGAAACTCACTTCCCTTAGCTACAGAAAAAACCTGTGTGATCTCGGCGACAGGGCCGAATCTCTATGCGACGCTGTCTTTTGCTGAGAATTTTACTCAGAGGTTAAGGCTCGGACAAAATTTAGAATCAGTATTTTTGAACGCTCGCCAAGAGGATTTAAATGGGGCCACTTTGCCGATGATTTCAACCCCTGCCGGAAAGACCGTGTGGAGCCAAGAACAAGCACTAACAGGCTTTCTTGCGTACAGAGATCTTAATATGGGAGCGAATAAACTCTATAATTTACTTTTACAAGATGTCTCAAACTGTTCGAGTCACAATTTGCCAATGGCCCGTTTGATGGAATTGACAAAAAATTTTGAGACTGCTTTTAGTCAACTTCCAAATGGAGCTCATGACCCAGATTTATTGGCCTTGGAAAAATTAATCCAAAATTATCAACAACTACAAAGTGAAATTGAGCAACAGTTATACACGAGGGGCTTTTCAAATTTGAGTAAAGTCGAAACTCTTGCCATGTTGTCTGCGGATAGCAAAGTGAAAAATAAAAATCTTCCCAATTCCTACTCGTGGGAAGAGATCATCTCCGGTCATTGGTCTTCGAATGTATCCTATTATCAAGACCTGGCCTTAAAAGAAAAAAATCTCTCGCAAAAAAAATCGTATTTAGCTGAAGTTGACCTGATGAGCGCGCTGGAGCAAAAACAGAAACAGATTTATACTGAGTTTCCAGGACTCATAGGTGCTCGCGAGTTCATGAAAGAGCTAGTTGATGGTACTGAAGATACTTGGGGTATCGTCGCAAGGATTGCTATTGCTGAACGGAAGGTTTATCAAAAACTGTATGACTTCAATAGAAAAAAAGCAGAAGCCGATGCAAAAAATGCGGGAAAAGGGGTTCCTTATAATGCTTGCCAAGATTTTGTGCTGTAGATCCTGTGGTTTTGGATTTTCTGTTATGATGTTGATACTGACGTCAGCGCTGACGTTGGAAGTTTCGGTGGCGGAAGCTCAGACGGCCTCGACAGTTCAAAAGTCAGCGTCCCATGCTTCGAAGGACCCCTCGACTGAGTCAGTGGTCAAAGACTCTGCAGTCTCAGCTCAAGCCTGTGGTTTGTATGAATTACGAGGTTGGGTGCGAGTATCAGGCTCGGACTTCTTCTTGGTTCTTAATGAAAAATCTAAATCTGAAATTCGTTTGAAGGTTCCCTTTCGCAAAGACATGAAACTTTATGGTTTTAGAAATCGCTTTGTGGAAGTTCAGGCAAAACTTCTTCAACCAATGAACGGGACTGAAGGCGAAGTTGCAGAATTGCTCGAGGCTAAACTCGCGAGGCCTCATTTGTGGGTCGAAGGTGGTGAGCCCGGTCTGAAACTTTTAAAACCGCAGGCTTGCGAGGGAAAACCCCGTAAATAAGTCTAGGCGAGTGGCCACATATGAGTGGCCGCAGGTGAATGACCGCATTCGTGCTTTATTTTTGCTTGAGAATAACCGATAAACACAAGAATGCTCAAACTGATTTTATCTCTTATCATTGCGGCTCACGCGGAATTGTCTGCTCAAAATTCACAGAAACAGCTCTACATTATCGGCGGAGCCGGTGATCCGGACACTAGGGTAGACACAATTTTTGATCCTGCATTTAAAACAATTTTAGAATTTTTACCAAATTCCGACTGGCAAGCCACTGTTCGTTATGACGGAAATCATTCAAAGACTGTAAATATGCTGCAAGATAAAAAAGAGATTATTCCCGATCAAGATTCTCTGAGTGCTGGTTCCTTCAACAAAGCACTGGATAAAATGAAAAATCAGGCGGAAACTTTACCGCCCGGCGCGCAGATGTTGGTGTATATTGACAGTCATGCTCCTGAAAAAGCTGCGGGCTCGAAAATGTTGACTCATGAAATAGCCGTGTCAGGTGGTGGTACAAACCTGAATTTGCTGACTGGAGCAAAATTCGCTAAATTGGATGGTTTGCAAGAAATTATTTCGGCGGCAAATGCCCGTGGTGTTAAAATCGCTATTGTCGATTTGAGCTGTCATTCAGGCAGTACTCAAACTCTCGCAAATGATAAAACCTGTGTTATTTCTTCAACTGCATCGAACTTATATGCCTCAAAGCAATTTATTGAAAATTTCACGAAGAACATGACAAAAGGACAAAATTTAGAATCAATTTATTTGGCAACGCGAAAAGAAACAGGCGATGCTTCATTACCAATGATTTCCACTCCCGCAGGAAAAACATTATCTAATCAAGAACAGTCACTGACTGGTTTTTTGATCTTCAAGAAAAATACGGAAATAGACAAAATGTCACCCTTTCTTTCAAACGAAGCGAAAAATTGTACAAATCACGATTTACCATTAGCTCGATTGAATCAATTGAATAAAAATTTATCGTTTCTTTTTAAAGATTTGCCAAGTGGGAATCAGGACCCTGACTTTGTTGAATTAAAAAACCTAGTGGAATCTTATCAAAAAATTCAATCGCGAATTGAACAGCAATTAAATGGCATTTCGACAAATTTAAGTAAAGTCGAAACAATAGAGGTGAAGTTTCGAAATGAAAAAGGCAATATCGAAACTCTTTCTGATCATTTTGAACGGAGAAATCTTGTGCAGGCAGATTGGACAGAAGAAGAGCGATCCTTGCGAGCTCGCGCAAAAGATGAAAGCGGTAGTGCTAAGTTTGATGACCTGGCAAGGGCCGCTTTGAATCACAGATGTGCCCAAAGAAAAGCAGAACTTTTAGCTCAGTACCCTGAATTTACAAGCGCAGAGAAAGCGAAAACTAAGTTGATCGATGGAATTAAAGACTCTGTTCAAATAGCTAAAAAAATCTCTGCAGCCGAGCGTAAAGTCTACCAAAAACTCTACGAGAAAGAGTCTAAAAAATCTTCTTCGAATGCCTGTAAAGATTTTGTGCTTTAATTTAAAACTTGAGCACTGAATTATTATGTCAGGGTGTTACGTCTTTGAGCTGACTGAGTGAGGTTGCGGAGTCTCTTTTCCACTCATCAGAACCCGCCGCTCGAATCGCTCGAACCGCCAATTTTGGGATGATATGACTTTCCTTTTTTTCCGTATCATATTTAAAATCAAAAATAGAAATAACGACGACTTCTTTGCCCCCAGCAGGGCAGGTATTTACCAAAGGGTCATTAATTGAATTAATTCCAGTTTTTGTATTAACACAGACTCGCGAGCAAGACATCAAGCCCGCAGCAGATTTGCTTGGCTTGCTTTTATCAGAACTATAAATAACAAGAGTAGAAGCAAAACTGCCGCCTATTTTTTTTTTGACGGCGTCACTTGTTAGTCCTAAGGCTTTAGCTGCAACAGCCTCGGTCTCACTACTTATACCAAAATAGGAATTTTTAAATTTTTTTACGGTGTTGTTATATCGAGTTGTTTTCTCTGGTCCGTCATTCACTAATTTATTTGTTTTACTATCTGCGTGATATGGGAACTCATACTGTTTACCATAAAGGCGCTGAAGTGCGGCCAGCGAATCTCCTCCAGGTCCAACATTTAGCTCTCTCTGCACATCAATTAGTCCAGACTGATGAAAAGCATTTAAAATAACAGGATCAGAGATTTTCGATTTTTTCGGAGAACCACCGCCCTGTGGGTAAAAGAAAAGATTTGAGAAAACAGAAGGAAGTTGAATATCGCCTGAGTCAACTTGTGGAGCTATTGCTGTCAGTGGAATGGGGTTAATCAAACTTTTCGAAGAATCTGCGTTACAGGAGTTTTCTGCATAAACATCAACCGTACCTATCAAAGAAAATATAAGGCTAGCTATAAAAACTTTCACAAAACCTTCGTTAAAATAACTAGACCTCATAAGACCTTCCAAAAAGAGTAAGCCTCCCAAAAAGTAGAGGCTACGCTACTATCGGAAGAGTTTAGCAAATACTTTAAACGCAGGGAAACTCCTACTTCAAAGCCTTGAAAACAGCTTCAATGATTTGATCTTGAGTCTTCGCATCCATATCAGGATAAATCGGTAAAGAGATCACATGATCTGCAGCCCAGCGCGCGTTGGTCCAATCGCCTGGTGTGTGCGTTTTTTCAAGAAGGGTTTTGTACCAAGGCTGATCCGGCATGATGTGAGGGTAGTGAATGCTTGAGGGCACTCCTTGCTCGCTCAATTTCTTTTGGAAATCAGCGCGATTTCCCACGGTCACGGTGTACTGAGCCCAAACACTTTTGTTGTGAGTTAAAACTTTCGGATAACTAAAGTCTTTCACTTTAAGTTCGCTGAAGGCTTGGTTAAAGCGGTCTCCAATTCGTTGACGTTGTTCGATTTCCCAAGGATAGCGCTCCATTTTTGCGAGGAGAATCGCGCATTGAATGGTGTCTAGCCGCGCATTCAAGCCTAAGCGAGTGTGGTAGTAGCGTTTTTCTGAGCCATGCTCGCGAATCTCTTTCATCACGGTGAGCATTTTTTCATCATTCGTGAAAACTGCGCCGCCGTCTCCGTATGCACCCAAAGGCTTTGCGGGGAAAAAGCTGGTGCCGCCATAAGTGGACAAATTGCAGGAGCGTTTTCCTTTGTAGGTCGCGCCGAAGCTTTGGGCAGAATCTTCGATCACAATCAGATTGTGTTTTTTGGCGATGGCATTGATCTCATCCATGTCAGCGACTTGGCCATACAAAGACACGGGCATGATGGCTTTGGTCTTTTTGGTGATCGCTTTTTCTAATTTGCTGGGATCAAGATTGAAAGTCACAGGATCAATATCGATATAAACCGGAGTGGCTCCCACAAGCACGATGGTCTCTGCGGTGGCGATAAATGAAAACGCCGTGGTGATCACTTCATCGCCGGGACCAATTCCCGCTGCCATCAAAGGCAAGACCAGAGCATCTGTTCCGCTCGCGCAAGCCAAAGCGTATTTTGCGCCAGTGAATTCCGCTAATTTTTTTTCGAGCTCCGCAATTTCGGGTCCATTCACATAAGCGCCGTGTTCCAAAACGGCATTGATGCGCTCTTGAATTTTTGGTTTGAGTGCTTGGTACTGAGTTTTTAAATCGATAAATGGAATGGCCATTTTTCCTCCTTGGAGTTGATGAGTGCTCATGCAGAACAGGAATAAGTTTAAGCTTGGGAAAAGATTTTGTCACTAGTCGGAATGGACTGTGTCACTCAGGGACGTGAAATTGCCAGTGAGCGAACCAAAATTATGTCTGACAAAAAGACACGTCCAGAGAATTCTGACGTGGCTTGTGCGAATTGGACACAGCAAAGTGTGGCTTTTTTGCCCTTTGTGAGAAAAAAAATACTTTTACAGCGACCTGTTAAGGCGTAAGTCCGGTTCCCACACTGAAATATTTTGCAGCAGGATGATTAAAATAAAATCCTGAAACTGAAGAGGCCGGGCTCATGGCGAAATTTTCTGTGAGCTTGATTCCAATTTTGGACTCAACCTCTAAAACTTTCCAGATCTTGGCCTTTTCCGAGTGAACAGGGCAGGCGGGGTAGCCAGGGGCGGGGCGAATTCCTCGAAATTTTTCAGCGAGCAATTCTTGAGCGGAAAGGTTTTCCGTTCGTCCAAAGCCAAAAATTTCCCGTACTTTTTTGTGTGTGAGCTCGGCCAGCGCCTCGGCGATTCGATCACCGAGGGCTTTTGTCAAAATACTCGAGTAGTCATCATTCTGATTTTGATATTTGTTTGCGAGAGTCTCAACTTCAGGGCCAGTGGTGACGGCAAAAAGCCCGAGGTAATCTTCTCGTCCCGAAGATTTCGGTGCAATAAAGTCTGCCAAAGAAAAATGAATATCATTGTTGACGACCTTTGGTGATCGTTGTCGCGGAAATTCAAAAGAAGCAGTTTTTTTGGCAGAGGTCACGGGATCGCTAGCGGCACCGGGGTTGGCCGCGCTAGATTTGGCAGCAACGCCGGAATTATCGTTCGCAACAAAAATCTCTACCTCTTCATTTTCAGAGTGAGCTTTAAATATTCCCACCAAAGCGCGGGGTTTAAATAATTTTTCTTTCACAATCAAATCTAACAGCGCCTGTCCATCTTGAAAAAGTTGAGTGGCTTGCTCTCCATATTTTTCATGTTGCAAAATTTTTGGATATACACCTTTGAGCTCCCAGGCCCAAAAGAAGGGGCTCCAGTCGATCAAAGGAATGATCTCTGAAAGTTCAAAATGAAATTCAAAAACACCGGTTTTCTCTGGAGTTTGAATGTCAACTTTAGCCCAATCCGACTTGAATGATTTTTTGCGAGCCTCTTCAAGGCTGATCAGCGCGGCCTCATTTTGCACACGGCTCAAATAGGCTTCGCGAATTTTTTTACTCTCCGCTTTAAGTTCATGAGTATAAGTTTCTCGGCGCTCAACATTCATGAGCTTAGAGCAAGCCTCAATAACGAGTGAGGCATCAGCGACATGAACCACAGGGGCCGAATAGTGAGGGTCTAACTTCACGGCGGAGTGCACTCGGGAAGTCGTGGCGCCGCCAATCAAAACAGGAATATTAAAATAATCACGTTCCATTTCCTGCAGATTGAAAATCATTTCATCCAAAGAGGGGGTAATCAGGCCCGAAAAGCCTAAAATATCAATTTTTTCTTCGCGCAAATGTTTCCAGATGACTTGCCAAGGAACCATTACGCCAAGATCTATGACTTCATAACCATTGCAAGCCAACACCACGCCCACGATGTTTTTTCCAATGTCGTGAACATCACCCTTGACGGTAGCGAGCAAAACTTTTCCCTGACTTTGCATTGAGGTTTTCTTTTTTAATTCCTCCATGAAAGGCTCTAAATAAGCCACGGCCTTTTTCATGACACGAGCGGATTTAACCACTTGGGGCAAAAACATTTTTCCAGCGCCAAAAAGTTCGCCGACAACTTTCATGCCGTTCATCAGAGGTCCCTCGATGACCAGGAGTGGAATCTTGAGTTCACGCAGAGCTTCGGCGGTGTCTTGTTCGATATAGGCATCAGCACCCTTGACCAGCGCATGAGTGATTCGCTCTTGTAGGGACAGTGTTCGCCAAGCTTCGACTTTGGCTGACGTCTTTGCTTCGCCAGTCTTATTGTCGGCTTTGATCTGAGTCGCAAAGTTCAATAATTCATCTGCGGCGTGGGAAGATTTATTCAAAATCACATTTTCTACCAAGAGTTTTAGCGCCGGATCGATTTCTTCATACACTTCGAGCATTCCGGCATTGACGATTCCCATGTCCAGACCGGCTTTGATCCCGTGGAAAAGAAAAACAGAATGCATGGCTTCGCGTACCGGATTATTGCCTCGGAAGCTAAAAGAAAGATTCGAAATACCGCCAGAGCAAAAAACCTCTGGCATGAGGGTTTTTATTTTACGCACGGCTTGGATAAAATCCAGGCCATAGGAATTGTGCTCATCCATCCCAGTTCCGACCGTCAAAACATTTGCATCAAAAATAATATCACTGGGTGAGAATCCAGCTTTTTGCACTAAGAGATCATAGGCGCGTTGACAGATTCGGACTTTTTCATTTTCACTGGTGGCTTGGCCTTTTTCATCAAAAGCCATCACAATCACCGAAGCGCCATAACGACGAATCAGTTTTGCTAGCCGTAAAAACTCGGGCTCGCCCTCTTTGAGGGAAATAGAATTCACCACGGGACGACCTTGAAGGCTCTGAAGTCCCGCTTCCAGAATTTCGAATTTAGACGAGTCGATCATAAAAGGAATTCGTGCGATGTCGGGCTCTGCCGAGAGCAGATTTAAAAATTGGCGCATCATTTTCACGCCATCAATAAGGCCTTCATCAAAATTAATATCAAGAATATTGGCGCCGTTTTCCACCTGTTGTCTGGCAATATTAAGAGCTTCGGACAAATTTCCTTCACGAATAGCTTTGGCAAATTTAGGAGAGCCCGTCACGTTGGTGCGTTCGCCGATCATGATAAAGCTGCGCTCGCCTTGAGATTCAAGATTGAGGGGCTCTAAACCTGAGAGTCGCATTCGTGGTGGCAAAGTGGGAGGAACTCGGGGTGAAATATTTTTTAACTGTCGCACCACTTCGGCAATGTGTTCCGGCGTGGTGCCGCAGCAGCCACCCACGATATTGAGAAAGCCTTGCTCTGCAAAAGCTTTGAGCTGGCTTGCTAAAGATTCAGGTGTTTCGTCATAGCCTGTGGGAGCCAATGGGTTCGGCAGGCCTGCGTTCGGATAGCAGCTAATGTAGACATCAGCAACTTTAGAAAATTCGCGCAGAAAGGGATTCATTTCCTTCGCCCCTAAAGCACAATTGATGCCGACACTCAAAGGGTTGGCGTGACGAACCGAGTTCCAAAAAGCTTCTACCGTCTGACCGCTGAGCGTCCTTCCCGAAGCATCCGTGACCGTCACGGAAATCATGAGCGGAAGTTTTTCGTCGCGCTCTTCTTGAATTTGATCAATAGCAAAAAGAGCGGCTTTCAAATTCAAAGTATCAAAAGTCGTTTCCGGCAGGAGAATATCCACGCCGCCCTCTAAGAGCGCTTGCACTTGCTCGTAATAACTTTGGCGCAATTCTTCAAAGGTGACGCCACGAAAGCCTGGATCATTCACATTCGGAGAAAGCGAAGCGGTTTTATTGGTGGGACCAAGGGCTCCCGCTACATAAACTTTTCGGTGCGGATATTTTTTCATAAAATCCAGCGCCGTGGATTTTGCCAATTTTGCGGCCTCAAGATTAAGGCGATAAGCCTCTTTTTCTAAACCATAATCGGCTTGGGAAATCTGAGTCGCATTGAAGGTATTTGTTTCGATGATGTCTGCGCCGGCTTCTAAATATTTCCAATGAATCTCTCGGATAACATCTGGACGAGTCAGCACCAAAAGATCATTATTGCCTTTAAGATCCTTCGGGTGATTTTCAAAAAAACCAAGGCGAAAATCAGCTTCCGATAATTTACAGAGTTGAATGACTGTCCCCATCGCGCCGTCTAAAAAAAGAATTTCATTTTTTAAACGCGCTTCAAGTTCCAGAAGGACAGAGTTCTTTTTCATTCAACCTGCTTTATTTAAGATTGGAGTTTTTTTACAATTTTCGCTACGACGGGAGCATCATTCAACACATAAAAATGCAAGCTTGGTACCTTGGCAGCCAAAAGCTCGCGCGCTTGTTTCTCAGCCCAGCGCTCGCCGATTTCTGCCACATGATTTGGGCTTGCTGAAATTTCTTCAACGAGCTCGTCTGGCAAATCAATATGAAAAGTTTTAGGAAGCGATCGCAACTGTGCCGCTGAGCGAATGACTTTCACACCAGGAATAATTGGAACCTGAATGCCCATCTCCCGACAGAGTTCAACGAAAGCAAAATACTTCTTATTGTCGAAAAACATTTGCGTGGTGACGTATTGGGCTCCAGCGTCCACTTTCTTTTTTAAATTTTGAATATCGAGTTTAAGACTTGCGGCTTCAAAATGTTTTTCAGGATAAGCGGCAACTCCCACACAGAAATTCAAGGGTTGGCTTGCGTCTAATTCTTCCAAAAATTTTCCAGATTTAAGATCGCGAATTTGCTCCACGAGGTCTGCCGCTTGCTGATTGATGGTGCGCTCTTTGGGAATGGATTTTTGAAAGTTCGGAGTGTCACCGCGAAGAGCTAACACATTGTGAATGCCTAAGAAATTAAGTTCGATCAAAGCGTCTTCGGTTTCTTCTCTGGTGAAGCCCAAGCAAAGAACATGGGCGACGGTGTCGATTTGATAGCGATTTTGGATGATCCCACAGATACCCAAAGTTCCAGGGCGTTTTCGATAAGTTTTTCGCTCGATAGAGCCATCCATTTTTTCTCGGTAATAGGCACTGGAAGAGTGAGAAGTCACATCAATCCAAGCAGGATTGAGGGCTCTAATCGTTTCCACCACGTCCAAGATTTCCTGTCCTGATTTTCCTCGTGGAGGAGGAACAATTTCAAAACTGTAGAGGGGACCTTTTGCTTTTGATAAATGCTCTATGATATGCATTTTGCATACATACCGCGATGATGCGGGGAGCTCAACTAAAATCACGCTTGAGTTAGAGCTCTAAATGACAGAAAAAAGAATTTCTTTCTTGAGGAGGTTTATCGTGATTCCTGTGATTTTGTCAGGTGGCAGTGGCACTCGTTTATGGCCTGTTTCGCGCACGAAATTTCCAAAGCAATTTAATAATCTCTTCTCAGAACCCTTGCAAACAAGCACTTTAAAACGATTGGCGAAATTTGGTCAGCCCATGATTATCACTTCGCAGATATTAAGAGATTTTACGGAGAAAAAAGCCAAAGAGGCCGGCTATCCAAACACTGAGGTCATTTACGAGCCCTTCGGTCGTAACACCGCTCCAGCCATCGCGGTTTTGTGTCGCTTGATGGAGTTGCAAGGAAAGACTCAGTCCGTGGTGGGAATTTTTCCGGCCGATCATTTGATTGAGAATGAACTCGAGTTTGCCTCCGCCCTTGATTTGGCGGATCAAGCGGCTCAGCGAGGAAAAGTGGTCACTTTGGGGTTGAAGCCTGATCATCCGGAAGTGGGTTATGGTTATATTCAAACCACCACTCGGCCAGTGAATTTTAATCAGAAACTTTCAAGTTATGAAGTGGTGAAGTTTCACGAAAAACCCAATCTGGGGACGGCGAAGCAGTTTTTGGCTCAAGGTTCATTTTACTGGAATGCAGGAATTTTTGTTTTTCCAGTTTATTTGATGATTGAACTTTTCAAGCGTTATCAACCGCAAATTTGGGCGGGAGTTTCTATGTTGAAACCAGATCTTTCTAATTTGAAAGAAATTTACGAGCATCTCCCTTCGATCAGCATTGATTATGCGATCATGGAGAGACTCTCTGGCCAAGAGCTCTTGTGCGTGCCTTGCAATCCCGGTTGGAGCGATGTGGGCTCTTGGGATGCGGTGGCGGATGTTTTCGAGCGCACAGGTCATGAAAAAGTAGAGGCCATTGAGGTGGACTCTAAAAATAATTTTGTCTTTCCCCAGGGTCAGAAAAAATACGCCTTTGTGGGAGTCGATGATTTGATCGTGGTTGATATGGCCGATGCACTTTTGATCAGTCGACGCGGACATTCTCAGGATGTAAAAACGGTGGTGGATCGACTCAAAAACGAAAAATCAAAACTGGTTGAAGAACACACTTTTGAAGAGCGTCCGTGGGGTCGCTTTGACATCATGAAAGATTTTAATCACTTCAAGTCTAAAGTGATTGAGGTCAATGCAGGAGCGCAGATCAGTTATCAATCTCACACAAAACGCGAAGAACATTGGATCATCACAAAAGGTGAGGGCATCGTCGTTCTTGATGGTGAAGACGTCAAAGTTCAGCGCGGAAGTTATGTGAAAATTCCACTCGGAGCAAAACACCGAATTAAAAATACAGGCACTTCAACCTTAGAATTCGTCGAAGTGCAAATTGGTACTTATTTTGGCGAGGACGATATTGTTCGTTATCAAGATGATTACCAGCGGTTGTGAGCTACCAGATTTTCACTTGCGAATCCGGGTTCAGATACATTCCATCTCCTTTTTTGCACTGATAAGCTTCCATAAAGCCTGGCTGGTGCTTCATCTGCTCATTGATACGTGCCCAACCCAAGGAATGCGGATTTGTCTTTAACTGACGTTCTTCTGCTTTGGGCCGCGCGACATAACACCACAGTCGTGCATAGGCGACGAAAAAGCGACGTTTATCTTCCACCGCACCAATGCCATTTGGAAAAGCGGCATTGTAGGAAAAGGTGAGTCCGACTAAATCAGCAATGTTTTCTCCTAAAGTGAGAGCACCGTTGTGTCCGGCTTTATTAAAGTATTCCACTAGATTTTGGCCACGCTTTTGAAATTCGGCAATGTCCTTCATGCTCATCCACGGGCTCAGTTTCCCAGTTTCGTCATATTTTGAGCCTTGATCGTCAATTCCGTGACCTAATTCGTGACCAAAAACGGAACCGACTGCGCCCAAATTCTCGGTGAGATCTCCTTCACTCATAAAAAATGGATATTGAAGGATTCCAATAGGAAGCACAAATTTATTTGAGGAAGGGTCATAGTAGGCGTTCACGGTCAAGGGACCCATACCCCAAGACTCTTGGTTTACTTCGTCTTTGGCATCGAAGATTGTTTTTTCGAAAACTGATTGACGATGAAGAATATCGTTTTCGATTCTTTTAGTGGCCGAATATTTTTTTACAGGTAAGAGATCCCATTCTTTATCATTTTGTGGTTTTACGAGATAAAGTTTAGCCACTTGAATTTTAGTCAGCGCTTTCTTCTTTGATTCTTCTGAAAGCCAAGAATTTTTCTTCACACCCGAAGTAATGCTGTCTTTAATCTTCGCAGCAACAGCACGGACTTTTTCTTCAGGAAAGTGTGGAAACATTCGAGGAAGCAGGATCGCATCAAGCTCCAGTGTGAATGTATGCATAATGTCCTGTGTGCAACGCTCATTTCGATCAGGTCGCTGATTTGGTCCGCCTAAATATTTTTTATTAAAATCGAAATATTTTTTAAAAAACCCAGGCTGACTATCATCGAGAAGGTATCGTCCTCTGCTAAACAAATAGAAATCTTTCAAAACGTTAAGTCGTTCCTCGTTCGCATTGGCAATCAAAAAATCGAGAGCTTCAGGAATGGGATTGGATACCAACAATTTTTCTGGAAATTTTGTTGTGATCTTTTCAATACCTAAAACAGAATATTTTTTTAAAAAATCTGACTGACTGCTTTGACGTTTTTCAGACCAGCGTTGCCTTGCCACTTCGGGATGGGGATAAATTTTCACAAACTCCTTTTCAAAGTCGATCATTCGATCCGCACGCAGAGCCAGATCTTTGTCGTTTGATTTATTTTTACTCGAAGAATCGGCGATTTTAAAAAAATCAATGACAAGCTGTTTGTACTCCGCCATCAATTCTTTATTGTCATAGTAGCTAAACTGCGGAAGATTCATGAGTCGGCTCATAATAAGGATGTCGTAGATTTTAGGATTGTCTTTGTTGGCATCGGTTCCCACTTGAAATAAACTACTTTTTCCAGAAAAAATATTTTCAATATTCAGTTGAAAGAATTCTGCGATATTTTTAGCACTGGCGATGGACGTTTGAAGTCTTTTTAGCGCCTCTTTTTCCTCTTTAACGCCTTCTTTTTCATTCATACAGGCTAAGTAATAATCTTTCACCTGCTGCTCACGCTCTGAAAAGTTTTTTTCTTTTTGAATATTGGCAAAAAAATCTTTTTTTGCGAGCAATATTCTTTCATCTGAATCGCTGAAAGAAAAATCATGAGAGCTACGATCTTCACGCAATTTAAAGGAAGCTTCGACTTCCGAACAGACGTATTTGTGGAAATCCTGGCAGGGTTTCTCGGTTTCACTTAAAGGAAATTCTCGTTTAGCCGGAATTTCTGAGGAGGGTTCTTTTTTTGTTTCAATTTTGTCAGTTTTTGCAGTCTTTTGCTCGGTCGAGGTTGCGGCAGAAGCCGTGGGCAAGGCGAAGCTTGAGCCTGAGCTCAGAGAAAGAAATAAAAACATCGAAGGTAGAGTTAAGGTCGACATAAAATAATGCATAAACACCTCTTGTTGAGAAGTAATTCTTACTGCCCTTTGCGAAGAGCACAAGCATTTACGGTGGGGAAATTGAAATACAACTAGCAAGTCTATCGGCCAGTCTAGCAGGCACAAGGCTTCACCTCGAAAGATTAATTTGTTAGCATTTAAGTATGAGATTTAATTTAAAAAATTGGCCAAAGATAACTTCGGCGGCATTTCTGTGTCTTGCCATTATTTTTGTTATAAATTTTTCACCGAAGACTTTAGAAACTTCCAAAGCTAATCGGGCACCAGCCAGTATTCCAACTGAAACATCACCGCCAGGGCAAGACTGTCAGACTGGAATAAATACCCTTGTTGGTGGAGAGAAATGCCCCGAGAATTGTGCAGATCCTGCCGATTTTCCTGGCTACGATCCTAAAAATCCAGCGTCGTTTTCGAGAAGTCAGGACACGGTTGGGTACTGTGCAGCTTTTTCGTCAGCGGAGTATCTTTGTTATATGTTGAAGAGAATTAAGATGTTGCCAGAGACTCCCGAATACATCAAAGGTTGTTCGGCTTTGGATTTGGAAATTCAGGCTTTTTCTGAACTTGAACCAAAGTATAAAAAAGATAAAAACACTATTGATGAGTTTCTTTCGCCGAAAAATACGCTGACTGAGAATTTAAACAGTTATTATTTGATAGCTACAAAAAAAGGAATTTGTCCGGAAAGTGCCTTTCCAAGTGAGTTTAGGGGCAATGGAACAATGACGGTAAAAAATGTTTATTTAGCAATGGCTAAACATTTTAAGGAAAAGAAAGAATCAACAGAGGCAGGAGTGAGTCTGATTGGACTTTGTCCTGAATGTAGTATCGTAGCTCCAGATTTAACAGCGACTCAATGGCAGCAAATCGAGCAAGTTTTGACTGGTGTGAACGATTTGAATAAAAATGACTTTGAGGTTTTAAGAAAAATTAATGAGATCGCTTGTCCACCAGAAAAACGAATTAAATATCCAGTGACAATGGGTATTGATTCATCAGCATTTGTGGATTTGAATGCGAAATTAAAAAATCCTGGAGCTATCACTACAGTCTCTCTAGCC
The DNA here is from genome assembly GCA_903926205.1 of uncultured Bdellovibrionales bacterium. Taxonomy (GTDB): domain Bacteria; phylum Bdellovibrionota; class Bdellovibrionia; order Bdellovibrionales; family Bdellovibrionaceae; genus CAIYID01. Next base: position 28,480 of record CAIYID010000086.1, on the reverse strand, counting down.
GCACACTATTTAAATCCCAAAATTCAGCCTGGCCCAAACGATGATAAAGATAAATACGATGCTCACTTGGCGATTATTTATGGAACAGTTCCTCGATTAGTTAATGGAAAAGGTGTTTGTTTTTATGCTATGAAAAACTCCTGGGGGCCCTCTGCTTGTAAAGAACGATTACCTGATCTTATGTGCGACAAAGAAAATGGCACATATTATGTGAGTCGAAGCTTGTTAAAAAAAGCTATGGGCGAGGGGGGTGATTAATGCATTTTCGACTCATATCGATTATTATTTATATCTCAGCTTTCGCCTGCGCCAAGCCGCTGACTGATTTTGAGTCTAAGCTTGATCGTCGAACTGATTCCACTCAGATTCTACTTTATTCGTTTCCTCATCAATATGAAGAAACGCGCATTTATGATAAAACCAATAAATTGAAAACCCTTCGCTCAAGACTAGCAGAGTGGGAAATCCAAATCGAGCCGGATGAAATCTCTTTAAGAAAATTTGGGAAAAAAAGTTTTCTTCGCTATGTTTTTAAAAAAAATGAAAATAAGTTCAATCTTTCAAGAATTAGTGTTTCTCTTCCACAAAAATATTATCTTAAATCTGAGCGATGTCTTTCGAAGAGTTCAGGCCTTGAAAAAATTGATTTGAGCTGCGAGGAAAATCAAAAATTAGTAACAAAGGCAGAGTCTGTTCTGACAAAAGAAGGTCGGGTATCGCAGTGCCTTGCTAAGTTTGACTACTCTGAGGTTCCCAGTTCTTTTAATGAAGTTCAGATTGCCTGTAGCCTTACGCCAAACAATCAAGCGTCAAGTAATTATGACCCAATCTTAGGGAAAATTAATTTAGGCGCAAACTTTTTAGCTTTGCGGGAAGAGAGAGATTCGGCTCAGGCGGCGGAAATTCTTTTGCACGAATTGATTCATAAAAATGACCCAAGATTTAATAAAGAAAAATATTGCGGGGAAAATGGCCAAGGTTTGGCCAATGCTGAAAAAGAACTGCAAATCATCACAAACTGCTGTGTCTCCGGGAAGAGATGTCAAGAAGTAACGGCAACAGCAAAATTCAAAGATAAATCGGACGAAATTAATAAACTGATAAAACGTGAGTTTCATGAAAAAAATATTTTCTTCGATGAAGCGCTTTTGAGACGCCTAGCTCCCAGCGAAGCTAACTATGTGCTCGACCAAATCAATTCATCACTCGGAAAATTTGGACCAGAAGTGTTTGGTAAAGAGAAAATCGATACAATTAAATGCCAGCAAAAACTTTCAGAGATTTTTAAGGGTGATAGCTGTGTAATGCAGTTTGGTTGCCCATTTATTGATAAGAAAAATAGATTTTTTGTGCCAGTGGATTCCGACGAGCTTGTCAAAAACGAAGAAAACTCTAAAAAGATGGGTTCACTGAAGACTGAGAGTTTTATTAAGCCTATTGATGGTTCGGAAAAGCAAACTCCTGAATCACAAGGTGCAATTGTTGCAAGTAATTCAATATCTTCTTCGCCGTTAGATCTTGGCTCTGGTGCTTTGAGTGATTCGAAATATGTGGAGACAGTGGGAAAAATGATACCCGATTCAGCAAGTGTCGGAAGTTTTGTCAACGATGTTCAGAATTCTGCAACAGCGCTGGTGACGGGTTTCAATCAAAATATTCCAGGTGAATACCCTGTATCTGCAGCGGTGTCATCACGTGTGAATGTAAGTTTAGTTACCGGTGATGTGACATCAGGTTTAGGATCATCCCCGTTAAGTGCCTGGAATTTAAAACTGAATGTCATTTCCGGTACTCTTCCTCTAGCTCAGGCAACAACTCGTCAAAATCCTCCCATCCTTCGTTCTCAATCTTCGGTAAGTAATTTATCGACAGGGGACAGTGCTATTTCGAGAGCCCCGACCTCAGTTTCCTCGGGCGCTGGGGATCAAGTAAACAATCATCGAGGAGTATCCAAATCTTTGGCTTTGTCGGCAAATCTTTCTCAGGATCCCGTGTCTTATGTGAATCAAAAAGTCAGACAAGCGGAATCCACTTCTGAAATATTGAATCGATTAAAATCAGAAGAAAAAAATTTAGCTCGTGGCGGTGTTCAGGTTATTTATGGTTCTCAGACATTTGGGGCAAAGAAGTCTGCCACAACTCAACCGAAACATGTCCTGATTTGGCGAGCCAGAGACAAGCGATTCGTCGAAGAGTTATAATTCACTTTTTAATCACGGGCATTTGATCCAATAAATAATCGGCGGAGACTAAGTCTTTGTTTTTGCGGCAAATGTGAATTTTTGAGTGCTCCTGAGCTGACTTTGTCGACTTGGTTGATGACATAAAAACCATGAGTGATTTTCCGCCAATTTTTTGGCAAAGCCAGGCGCCAGGAGTACCCTTTTGAGAGTAAACCAAGCCCTCTTTTTGATTTTTAGCTAAAGTAATAAGAGCGCAATCATTTCCTAGACAATTTTTTGAAAGAGCATTTCTGAATTGCAAGTCGTGGCAAATTTCCTGAGTCTCTGAGGCCGTGGTCACACCCATCAAGTTTGGGGTTTCAATTAAAACACTGTCGCAGATATCTGGTTGAGGCTCGACTCGGCCAACTGTTGGTGGATGACGAAGAGCCATCGCTTGCAATGAAATAAAAAAGAAAACCTGAAGCATAATTATTTTATCCTCCTGAGAGAGAATATCATTGTCGAAGTTGAGAAGACAACACGACCTTGATCAAGCAAATCATGAAAACCTAAGAGAATTGCTGGATGTAGTTAAGTTGGCACGGGAAATACCCTTCTCATTTACGGAGAGACAAAATAAGGAGACTTATTTTGTTAGGCTTAATATTTTCTCAGCAATTTCAGCAAAACCTTTTCCGCCGCGATGGTTTGCGACGTAAGTGGGTTTATGAATAATTTCGGCCGCAAAATTGTTAATGTTGGCGACGGCAAAGCCATGAGGAAAAAATTCCCACATGGGTTCGTCATTAGGTGAATCACCCACAAAGCCGCATTTGTGTTTTGCGGAGGTTGGGGAAAGACCAAACTCATTTTGCAGAAATTCCAGCGACTGACTTAGTTTATTGTAGTGACCGAACCAACCATTCACATGTATCGAACTCACTTTGGCTTGAGCCCCTGCTTGTTCAAATATTTTTAAGATTCTTTGGATTTCAGATTTTGGCAGTGCCGGTACGTCCTCACAAAAATCGATGGCTAGATCAAACATGCGACAAAATTGATCAGAGGCCACGGCGGCCCCAGAAACTTGAGTTAATACCTCACGGCGAATGACTTCCAGCTTCTTTTGATTTTCGTTGCGAGTTTTCTCGTCCAAAGCAAAATGACGTGTCATTCTATTTTGATGATAACGAAAATAAAATGCGCCGTTTTCTCCAACAACTCCCGAAACTGGCCATTGACGCGCAATCATTTCACACCAGCCCGCCGGACGACCTGTCACGGGAATCACATGAATTCCTACTGAATGAAGTTTCCACAGACTTTCGTAAGCTTCTGGCCCTAGTCGACCATCGTCGGTGAGAGTGTCATCGATATCAGTGAGTAAAAATTGTACAGAGCTGTTGAAATCTCGAATGTTTTTCATCTCAATATTGTAGAAATTTTCCTCAGGCATTGAAAGAAATCTTTATTAGCTGGTCTTGCGCTTTGAGTCGAAAGAAATAAGAGTCTAAGATTCAACTTGCGAAGACTAAAAGCCTCCCGCATTTTGTAATTCGTGTCGGAAGTTGATATAAGGATGAATATGGCCAAAAAAACAGCGAGTTCAAAAAATGCGACTGAGCAAGAACCATCCAAGAAATTAGTGATCGTTGAGTCTCCAACCAAAGCAAAAACGATTCGGAAATTTTTAGGAAAAGAATTTGTTGTGGAATCTTGTATGGGGCATGTTCGCGACTTACCTCAATCCGCAAAAGATATTCCGGCAAAATTTAAAAAATTTCCATGGGCAAATTTGGGCGTGAATGTCGATAAGAACTTTGAGCCTATTTATTGTATTCCCAAAGATAAGCAAAAAGTGGTCAATAATCTGAAAGAGAAACTTGAAAATGCCACTGAGCTTTATCTCGCGACGGACGAAGACCGCGAAGGGGAAAGCATCAGTTGGCATTTGCTTGAGATTTTGCAACCCGAGGTTCCAACCAATCGCATGGTGTTTAATGAAATCACTAAAGATGCGATTTTGAAATCTTTGAAAAATACACGCAAGATTGATTTGAATTTAGTGCGGGCACAAGAAGCGCGTCGTATTTTAGACCGCTTAGTGGGTTACACCATTTCTCCCCTTCTCTGGAAAAAAGTGGCTTACGGTTTGTCAGCTGGTCGAGTGCAATCAGTGGCCGTTCGCTTAATATGTGAGAGAGAAGACGAACGAATTCGATTTAAAAAAGCTGCTTACTGGGGTTTGACTGCAAATTTGAGTAAAGAGGGCATCGATTTTGAATCACGACTTTTAACCGTAAAAAACCAAAGAATCGCCACAGGAAAAGATTTTGATGGCACCACAGGAAATCTTTTAGAGGGTAAAGAAGTTTTGATCCTTTCTGGTGATAAAGCCAAATCATTGGCTCAATCTTTAAAGAATGAAAAATGGAATGTGGAAGAAGTTGAGGAAAGACCGGTTTCACGAAAACCAGCAGCACCTTTTATCACTTCAACGTTGCAGCAGGAATCCAACCGTAAATTAGGTTTGAGCTCTCGAGAAACCATGCAAGTGGCGCAGAAGCTGTATGAGCAAGGGTTTATTACCTATATGCGTACAGATTCAACTTTTCTTTCGGAGGAGGCTATTAAAGCGGCCCGAGACTGTATTTCAGGAAAATATGGAAAAGAATATTTGCCGGCTCAAGTTCGAAGTTATGCTGAGAAAAAAGTCAAAGGCGCACAAGAAGCCCATGAGGCCATCCGTCCTGCGGGTAATCAATTTGTTGATGTCGATGCGACCGGATTGTCAGGCACGCAATTGAAGCTCTATGAATTGATCTGGAAACGAACAGTGGCCAGTCAAATGGTCGATGCTCGACAAAAACAAGTGAGCGCCAAAATCAGTGCAGGGGAGACTCTCTTTTCCGCAACGGGAATGACGATTGAGTTTCCCGGCTTCCTTCGCGCCTACGTTGAGGGAAGTGATGATCCCGAAGCTGAGTTACTGGAGCGAGAAGTTCGTCTGCCTGGATTGAAGGCCAAAGAAACATTAAAGGCTGGCGCCTTAGAACCAACAGATCATGAAACAAAGCCGCCGGCTCGGTTCACTGAGGCGAGTTTGGTTCAAACGATGGAAAAAGAAGGCATCGGTCGTCCTTCCACTTATGCCAGCATTATTGGCACAATCATCGACCGAGGTTATGTGCGCAAAAATGCAGCGGCTTTAGTTCCCACTTTTACCGCACTTGTCGTCGCACGCTTATTGTCGAAGCATTTGCCTCAGTTTGTGGACATTGGATTTACCTCAGGAATGGAAAAATCTTTGGATGGAATTGCAGATGGAGAATTAGATTCAGAAAAATATCTGGAACAAATTTATCATGGCAAAACGGGTCTTAAAGCCCAAGTTGAAAACCAAGAAAAGAAAATAGATCCTGATGAGGCGCGATCGATTCATCTTCCAGGCATGGACGCATTTGTCTTCCGAGTGGGAAAATACGGCGCTTACGTTTGCACCAAGAGAGATGGCGCTGAAGTTTGTGCGTCTTTGCCAGAGAGTGAATGTCCCGCAGATATTACGGCAGAGACTGCTGATAAATTGATCGACTTAAAAATTAATGGCGCCGATGAGTTGGGCAAGGATCCAAACACCGGTTTACCAATTTATGCGCTGACAGGTCGTTATGGTCCTTATGTTCAATTAGGAGATGTCACCGAGGCGAGTGACAAACCAAAGCGGGTTTCGATTCCTCCTGCAATTCAATTAGAAAATATCACATTGGCCGAGGCTTTAGAACTGCTCTCTTTGCCAAAAACTTTGGGAATTCACCCCGGAACTGGAAAAGAAGTCAAAGCGGGCTTGGGTAGATTTGGTCCTTTTGTTGTTTGTGACGGGGATTATCGTTCAATACCAAAAACAGAAAGCCTTTTTACCATCACTTTTGAGCGAGCGATGGAGATGCTCTCTCAACCTAAAAAAGGTCGAGGCCGAGCGGCTCCGCTGAGAGAATTAGGGCCACATCCTGTTTCAACAGAACCCATTCAAGTGATGAATGGGCCTTATGGGCCTTATCTAAAATCGGGAAAAACCAATGTCTCTTTGTTGGAAGGAATGACGGTCGAGTCCGTCACTCTTGAAGAAGCGGTCAAATTGATCGATGAGAAGGCGGGCCCAGCGAAAGCAAAAAAAGTAAAGCCAGCCACGAAGTCCAAAGAAACCACGAAGGAAAAAATATCGACGAAGCTCGCAAAAGAAAAATCCAGCACAAAAGAAAAAGCCGAGGTCACCCCTAAAAAGGAAAAAAACCTGAGTGCGAAAAAAACCGAAAAAACTGAGACGAAACCAAAGGTAGCAAATACAAAAAAAACAAAATCAAAAATGGAAGTGATAACCTTGCCTCCGCCACCTAATAAAAATTCGAAAGCGAAGCTAAAAAGAGCTTCTGCGAATTGAGGCAACAAGGACTATTTTTTTAATTTCGCTAGAACAGAATTAAAATCTTTTGGTAAAGGAGCTTCAATCAGAAGCTCCTTTTTTGTTATCGGGTGATTCAGTTTTAACTTCTGCGCATGAAGCAACAAACGCGGCACCAGCGTAGATTTTCCTCCATAAAGATTATCGCCAGCGATGGGAAGTTTTTCTCCGGCCAAATGGACGCGAATTTGATGAGTCCGTCCTGTGATCGGTTTTGCTTCGATTAAGAAAAACCCCGGAAAAGTGTCGAGGAGCAGAAAATGAGTTTCAGCTTTCCAGCCTCCTTTGTTCACTTTCACCATCCGCATGAGTTGCTTATTGTTTCCACGCACGGGTGCTAAATGATTTTCAACAATAAAAGTTGGATGAGAAATCACATCGAAACTATTTTCCTTGCGTAAACTTAAAGCGAGATAAGTTTTTTGAATTTGATGCTCCCTAAAAATTTCAGTGAGCGGACTGTTTGCGCGCGAACTTTTGCCCAAAAGCAAAACGCCGGAAGTGTCTTTGTCTAGTCGATGATGCAAAAACAAATTAAAATCTTTTCCCTCTTGTGGGCGAAGCTGCTCTTTTAATACTGAAATGGCATGGGGGCGCTTGGGGTCGGGAGTACCTTGAGAAAGCAAACCTGCGGGTTTGTTGATGGCGATGATGTCTTCATCTTCGTAAAGTATTTCGATCGGATTCATGAAATACTTATGACATAACATTATGATTTTATTAAGATAAATAAGAAGAATCCTCTGGCTATTGCAAAAACGCGACCGGCGTATTACACTCTGCGTCTAAACACCTTCCTGTCGTGTTGTTGGCTGCAGTTGGGGGTAGGTAGGAATTAATGAACGATCAGACAAATCAAGAGGTTAATGCTTCTCAGTTAGAATTGGGCATTTCTCGCCCAAAAGAGGCCGACCGAAATTTACATTTGGGTGGTCGAAGTTTTTATTTTTTTGATTTTGATGACAATGTGGCCTTCCTTGCAACTCCTTTGATCCTTTTTCACAAAGAAACTAAAGCTGAATCACCGATTTCCAGTGGTCAGTGGGCTCAGGAGCATCTTGCGATTGGCCAGAGCGGAATTTTTAGAGATTACGAAATCAATTGGGATGATAAAACAGGAACCTTCAGGAATTTTCGCGATCATAAAACTGAGGAGCTTCTTCGGTTAGGAATGAAAAGTCAGATTTTTGTTCAAGATGTCGCTTTGGCTTTAGGCTTGCCTGATTTTAATTGGAAGGGTCCCTCTTGGTCTTGTTTTTATCATGCCACTTTTAATCAACGTCCCGTGAGTGTCATTACGGCTCGTGGGCATTTTCCTTCGACCATCGTCGAAGGAATTGATCTCTTTGTGAAGGCGGGACATCTTCCGATGCAGCCAAATTTTTTGAGTATTTATCCTGTGAGCAATCGCGAAACTCGCAAAGCCTTAGGGGATTATGATTTTAAACAGTCCACAGCGGAGCTAAAGCAAGCCGCGATTCGCGCTTCTGTGGAGCTGGCGATTCAAAAATATGGCCATAATCCCCATCATCGTTTTGGAATGTCAGACGATGATCCGAGGAATATTCAATTAATCACTCAAGAAATGCTTCGCCTAAAGTCTGTGTATCCGGAGATGAGTTTTTTCATGATTGAAACCCACAACGGAGACTTCGTTAAACATGAAATCACTCTGAATGGGACCTACGAATCGCGATTAAGTGAAGCTGAGGCAACACAATATTCGTTCTTCAATGATAACAGTCTGGGCTTAAGTCCAGGTACATAAATTGAGTTCAAATCAATAATTTAGATGCGCTCCCTTTCTGATTTGTTATTCTGTTCAAAGAATAGAGTCAGAAGGGACCACATGAAAAACACCAAGTTGATGTCAGCAACCTTAGCGTTGTGCTTATTATTTTTGTTACCTTTAATAAATGCAGAGGCCGCCTCTTCCAAAGGGCCTGAACTCGAGTGTCGTTACTTGGGTGCCATTGAGTCCGTTTATCTCAGTCAGCATGTTAAATATGCGCAGCGAGATAAGGCTTTGCAAGATCGAGTCATCGATCAATATATCAAGCACTTGGATATATTCAAAATTAGTTTACTCGCCACCGATGTGGCTGAAATAAAAAAAAGCATGGCGAATATTTTTGATAATATAAAAACCAAAGATTGTTCGCCGCTTGATAATGCCGAAAAAATAGTTTTGAAACGAATGAAAGAACGAGCGGAATTTGTCAAAAAAATGCTCGGTAAAGACTATAAACTCGACACCAAAGTTGAATTTATTTTCGACTCTCAAAAGAAACCTTTCGCGACCACTCAAAAAGAAGCCGAAGATTTTTTACGAAAGTATGTCCATTTTCAGATTTCCAATTACCTCTCGGCTGATGAGAAAATCGACGAAGCAAAAACGAATGTTGTTAAAAGCTGGGATCGAAATGTCAAACGCTTGGCAGAACAAAAAGCAGAAAAAAATTATTCAGAGTATTTAGATGCTTTCGCTTTAGCGTTGGATCCTCACTCTTCGTATTTTTCTCGAGATCAAAACGAGGACTTTAGAATTCAAATGAGTCTCTCCTTGGAAGGCATCGGAGCGACACTCTCTTCGCAAGATGGTTTTACCGTGATCGAAGCCTTAGTTCCGGGTGGAGCGGCCTCTCGCTCTGGTTTAGTGCAAGCGCAAGATAAAATCGTGGCGGTTGGACAGGGTGAGAAGGGAGCCATGGAAAATGTTATTGAAATGGACTTGCCTGATGTGGTTAAAAAAATTCGAGGCCCAAAAGGAACTAAGGTTCGGTTGATAGTTTTACGAAAAAAAGGAGAAGAAAAAAATCGCCTCGAGGTCACTTTGGTTCGTGACCAAGTAAAACTAGAAGATGAAGCGGCCGCTTTACATTATTTGGACAAAGAAGTTGGCGGCGTGAAAAAGAAAATTGCCGTTCTGGAATTACCCTCCTTTTACTCGGATAACCGTCGCGGTGGACGATCTGCGGCTTCGGACTTGAAAAAACTCATTACCGATGCGCGCAATGCTAAAGCAGATGGAGTCGTTTTAGATCTTTCCAATAATGGCGGTGGAAGTCTTGAAGATGCAGTCAAAATTGCAGGACTATTTTTCGCCACAGGAAATGTGGTGAAACAAAGTGCTCGTGAAGAAAATAACAGCGAAGCTCGAGAAATTGCGTTGAAAGACACGGACTCAACTGTGGATTGGCCAGGTCCAATGGCTGTTCTCACAAGTCGCATCAGCGCCAGTGCTTCTGAAATTGTATCTGGAACCTTGAAAGATTATAAACGTGCTGTGATTGTTGGATCGGAACACACTTTTGGAAAAGGTTCCGTGCAAACAGTGATGGATATTCCCCCTCAATCAGGGGAACTGGGTGCGGTGAAAGTCACGGTGGGAATGTTCTTTACACCCGGTGGTTTTTCTACTCAACATCGAGGAGTCGAAGCCGATGTGAAAATTCCTGGAGCCTATGATCAAGATGATATTGGTGAAAAATATTTAGATTATTCTCTTCCTCCGAAGCAGCTTCCTCCTTTTCTTTCACAAGATGCTTATGTCAAAGAAGGGAAGGATGCTTGGATTCCCTTGGAATCCAATTGGCTGAAATCTTTGGCAGACAAATCCAAAGCACGAGTCGAAAAGTCAGAGGACTTCAAAAAAATTGTTGATGATTTGAGCAAAGAAAAATCTCGTGGAAAATTGATCAAGGTCTCTGAATCTGTAAAAGATAAAGAAAAACGAGAAAGTAAAAAAGCCGCTAAGAACGCGCCCAAAGAAGACAAAGAAAAAGAATATTTAAAACGCGCCGATGTGCAGGAAGCAGCAAATGTTGTTGCGGACTTATTGGGTTTAGAGGCTGGGAATTCGGTAGCTAAAAAGCAGTGAGGTGACAGGATGTCGACTCGATGGTTGTTATTGATTTTTTTAGTCCAGGGAACTTCCGCGTGGGCACAAAATGCTTTGAATGAAGTTCCTCCGCCTGCAACGGCACCTCCACCGGTGCCTTCGCCAGCAAGAATGTCTTCGCCGGTCAATCCAATGCTTCAAAAAAATCCAGCGTTAGCGAGTCCGAGCCTTCGCAATAGGGGTTCTAGTAATCGAAGAAATATTATTCCTCTACAGACAAGTTCAACGTCGGGAGTTAAACAGAATTCGATTCGTACGGCGACAGTTATGGATGAAATTTTAGTGGATTATGGCAAGGCAACAAGTTTTGCTGATTTTATGAGATCCATGGGACCGAGGGTTTTACCTGGGGATGATGTTTTTCTTGGAAAAAAAATTCACGACATGCCTGAGTTGTTAAAAGTAAAAAAGATGCCAACGCTCACGTATGAAGTCGGGAATATTACAATTCGCTCTGGAAAATCAGAAACGCTCATTCGAGCCTTGGATTTGGACAATCTTGACTTCGAAGTAAATCATCAAAAGTTGGCCATGCCTTCTTATGCCTCAGCCGGTGTTCGTTGGAATCGCTTGAGTGAAGCTATGATGCAGGGGCAACAGCAATCATGGATTTCTTTGATGCCCGTTGTATTTGCTGTAGAAAATGGAAATTTACCTACAATTTCTGGCCTTATGGCTTTTTCAATTCTTTCGCGTATTTCACGAGCAATTTCAAAATTAGATGTTCAAGTTTTAGTTGATGAGAATTCATTTCCCTATTCAGAAATTTGGGAAAAATCGATTGAATTAAAATCACGATGTTCGAGTAGCTACATGATGTCATTGGCGCAGAAATTGGCAGAAATTGGTGTGAGCACTTTGACTTGCAACGATAAAGTTGCGGCATTTGAATTGCCGATTTCAGAAGATACGAGTCGTCTGTACAAAGTGAATGCTAAAAAATATCTTGTGGAGGTTTCAGGGTTTGGTTTGGAAAACCCAATAACCTACAGCCGAGACTATTCGCGGGATCAGTATCTGGACTATATAAATCAAAAAAGACCGAAAATAGTGGATCTTAAGACCAACCAACAAAAGAGAGAATTTGCGAAAAAATTTAAAGTGGCTCGTATGAAAGGTTTAAAATTAAAGCCTATCGGCGAAGTTTCTGATGAAGATTTGGATGCCGGAGAACATATTCGAGAACTGACAAATACCATTATTAGTGGCAATTTATGTGGCCGGTGCGGGGCTTTTTTCAAAAGCGCCGCCAGAGTGATCCGTCAAGAAACTGAGCCAGATCCATCAGGGAAGCCGACTCCCGGCGAGGCGACGGCTCCACGTCAATAGTGCTATCTACGCAGTGCTTAAATGATTGAGAAGAGAGGCAAGATCCTGGACAACAAGGATCCTAAATGTTGGATCTATTTTCTATTGGGATTTATGAAAAAAAGGAAAAGTTAAATGTCCAAAACCAGTACGGGCAGCAAAACAAGAGAACAAGCAAATATTTCAGAAAGCGATTTAAAAAAATTGCCTAAAGATTTATTGCTAAAAATGCATGATTTGATGGTCAAAGCACGAGTGCTCGAAGAACGTCATATTAAAATTTATAAGGCCGGCGATTCATTTTTTTGGATTGGAAGTCCCGGAGAAGAAGCCTGGGGAGTGCCCCTAGGTCTGTTAGCAAAAAAAGGGCAAGGACCAAAATACGATTATTTGCATTTACACTATCGTGGAACTCCGACCTTGTTGGCATTAGGAATGGAGATGATCGATTCTGTTCGCCTCAATATGAATCGGACAACAGACACGAGCACGGGCGGACGTAATTTTTCTGGCCACTACTGTTTTCCCCAGTGGAATGTTGTGCCGGCCACCTCGCCGATTGAAACTCAGTATGTCACAGCCTTGGGCACGGCCCATGTGCAGAAACGACATAATTCAAAATCACTTTCCATTGTGACCGGTGGTGATGCTGGAACGGCTGAGGGAGATTTCTCTAGCTGTTTGGTGTGGGCGTCGCGCAAAGGGAAAGAACTTCCACTTTTAATCAGTGTGCAAAATAATTTTTGGGGAATTTCGACGGCCTACGAAGGTCAGCATGGTGAAACCACTATTGCAGATCGCGCGAAGGCTTTTAACATTCGGTCCCGCGTGATTGATGGAAATAATCCCATAGAGTCATACCTCGCGATTCAAGAAGAGATGGAATATATTCGCAGCACAGGCAAGCCGTCTTTTATCGAAGCCAGAGTGTCACGATTGTATGGGCACTCTTCAGCCAGTGGCGCTAATTTGATTACTAGTGAACGCGATTGTGTGAAGGAATTTGAATTTGCTCTGGTAAAAAATGGATATCTCAAAGGAGAGCATGCTAAGAAAATTTGGCAAGACTATGAGGCTGAAGGTTTTGAAGCCCAGCAAAAAGTCAAATTAGAGGCCGGACCAGCTCCAGAAACAATTTGGGATAATATTTATGTTGGAAATGAAAATGCGAATTGGAGGAAATTCTAATGGCTAATATGGCACAATCAATTCGTATGGCTCTGCATTTTGCTGAAGAAAATATGCAGTTGAAAGATGTTTTTGGAGAAGACGTCGGCGCACCCCTTGGTGGAGTTTTTACCGCCACGCAGGGAGTAAAAACAGCATGGAATGCACCGTTGGATGAGCGCGGAATTATCGGTATGGCGATTGGAATTGCCATGGCGGGCGAACGTTGTGTCGCCGAAATTCAATTCGTCGATTATATTTTTAATACCATTGATCTTCTTAAAATGGCTGGCAATACCTTGTGGTGTTCCAACGGAAAATATCCGATGCCGCTCGTTGTGATGAGTCCAACAGGAGCGGGAATTCGAGGCTCCATTTATCACTCCCACAGTTTTGATGCATGGGCTTCTCGTTTGGCTGGCTGGAAGGTCGTACAGCCTTCAAATCCTTTGGATGCTTACGGACTTTTACTTTCTGCGATTGAAGATCCTAATCCCGTTTTATTTTTAAAACCGAAAGCTTTGATGCGTGTGCGCGGCGATGAACTTATTCCCGGCGAACCTGCTGATGAAAAAGAATTGAAGGCCATGATTGATGCTCCTCTTGGGGATCGAACTCAGTGGAAAGCGCGTTGGCCAAAGGTGGAAAAATATTTGGTGCCGATTGGTCAAGGAAAAATCACTCGAGAAGGCGAACAAGTCACTTTGGTGTCTTATGGCCGGCATTTACTTTTGTGCAATGAAGTGGCGGACAAATTGAAGGTGGAAGGACTTTCTGTTGAGGTGATCGATCTTCGCTCCATTTATCCTTATGATTGGCAGATGATAAAAAAATCTGTGCAAAAAACAGGGCGAGTTCTTTTTGTAAATGAGGACACGGAAGTCACGAATTTCGGAGAGCATTTGGCTTACCGAGTGACTCAAGAATTGTTTTATGAACTCTTAGCGCGACCACGAGTTTTGGCTGGTAAAAACATACCTGGAATAGGTCTCCATCCAAATTTAGAAGACGCAACAGTTCCGCAAAAACAAGAGATTGAAAATTTGACTCGTGAAATTTTGGCAGAAGTGCCGTAGTAGAATGAAAAATAATAATACAAAATCTAAACATCGAGTTCACAAAAGCGGAACCAAAAAAATTTTCAATAAATATGAGCTGTATCTGGACGCGGTTCAGTCGCCTGACACCGATGTGGAATTTTTTCGAAAAGTTCATCAAGAGTTAAGAAAAAAAGATCCCCGAATTTTTCGAGAAGACTTTTGCGGCACTTTTGCTATGTGTGCGGAGTGGGTGAAACTACATCCGAAGAATATTTCCTATGGACTTGATTTGGATCCGGAGCCTTTGGCATACGGGAGGGCTCATCATCTGAGCCCGTTAACGGAGCAGCAAAAAAAGAGAGTTCATCCCATGGAGCAAAATGTGATGAAGGCTAATGTTCCGGCAGCTGATATCATCGCAGCGATGAATTTTTCTTATTTTATTTTTCATTCACGAGAGCTCTTAAAAAAATACTTTACCGATGTGCTCAAGGGCTTAAGCTCGAAGGGGCTTTTTCTGGTGGATGTTTTTGGTGGCAGTGCTTGTTATGATGAGAACGAAGAAAAAACCAAATATCGAAAATTTTCTTATTTTTGGCATCAGCATGGATTTGATCCTGTCACGGCAAAAGCTAAATTTAGCATTCATTTTCAGCTCAAAGATCAGAGGAAAATCGAAGATGTTTTTACTTATGATTGGCGCATGTGGACTATTCCTGAAATTCGCGAAATAATGGAAGAGGTGGGTTTTAAAAAAACTCACGTTTATTGGGAAGGCACGAATAAAAAAGGCGGAGGCAATGGCGTTTTCACTCGCACCGAAAAGGGTGAAGAGTGTGAAGCTTGGGTGGCCTACGTCGTTGGCGAAAAATAGCTACTTGAAAAATAATTGAGCACGAAAATTCGTCTGTTGAGAAAAATCGACAGGTGTCTAACTCTGTTGTTGGAGCAATGGCCTTGTTACTGCGCGGAGGCCTTCAGCTCCTGCATATTAAAAAGTGCCTGCATATTGAGTCCAAGTTCTGTGAGCTTGGACTCTTGCCCTGTTCCTCGATGAATTACACAAAGAACATTCTCTACCCTTGCACCGATCGAGCGTAAATCCTGCGTGGAAAGTGCGACCTGACCACCTGTCGTGATCACATCTTCAATGAGACAAAGTTTTTTATTATGAATATCTAAACCCTCAGCGAATTGGCAGGTGCCATATTTTTTTGCTTCTTTGCGAACAAACACACAAGGAATTCCAGTCTCCAACGAAAGTGCCGTGGCGATGGGAATACCTCCCATTTCCAAGCCAGCGAGAACTTCTGTTCCCGCGGGAATTAAGCTTGCTAAATGTTTGGCGATTTCTTTAAGAAGTTTGGGCTGAGCTTCAAAACGGTATTTGTCGAAATATTCACTGGACGTTTGGCCAGACCTCAGTTTGAAAGAACCAGTGAGATAAGACGCTTTATATATATTTTCAGCCAATTGCGCTCGATTCATTTTGACCTCTCTTTAAGTTGGCACCCTTCGTGCTTTATCATAGGTGAAGGATAGATGTGGAGATTAAAGTTGGTTGGAATTTAAAGTTAAAAACACATCTAAACATAAATGAAGAAGCTGATCAAAGAACGTGATTTTCAAACCCTAAGTCTTTTCGCGATTTTGGCTGTGCTAACAGTTCTTTTTGTTCTGGGCAGTCGTCTGGTGCTTTTTGGCCCATTCAGTGACCAAGCACGCACTGAACGAAAACAAAAAACAGCACCGCTCATCGAATTAGATAACACTGCAGCAAAAAAGTGAGCCAAAAAAATCCTTAGTTTTTCAGCCAAGCGGCGTAGGCTTGGTTCAGAGACTTTAGCGAAAGTTCTGCTACGCAGGGCGTTTCATAGGGATGAATTTCTAGAAGTCGGCGGCGTAATTTTGCGGTTTGTTTGGCGGAAGTTTTCAAAATCATTACAATCTCTCGACTCTTTTTAATTTTACCTTTCCAGAGGTAAAGGGCTGACATTCCTTGAATGAGATTGGCACAGCCAATGAGTTTTTCTTCGAGTAATTGCTGACTGATCTTTTTGGCTGTTTTTAAGTTGGGTGCGGTCACGTAAAAAAAAGAAAAGCTTTTCATGCTTAAGTCTTTCGAAATTGATTTTTTCGTAGTTGCCACTGTTCTAAAGCATACTGGCGCATATCAGCCACGCTGTCGAGCTCATCAACGATCTCCACGCCTAACAAGGTTTCCACCGTGTCCTCTAAAGTCACAAGGCCAGTCACAATGCCATACTCATCAACAGCCAGGGATAAATGTTCTTTCCGTTTAATAAAAAAATCCAGGGCCGCTCCTGCTGTCATTCGCTCTGGAACCGAGCTAATCGGAAGAGTTAGATCTTTAATTTTCACTTCGTGAAAATCGTTGGACATGGTTTCGTGAATTTTGTGTAGGAACACCAATCCAATGATGTTGTCTAGACTTCCTTCATAAACCGGAATTCGCGAAAACCGAATAGGCTTATACTTTTCAAAAACTTCTTCGACCGTCATGCTGCCATCCAAAGCAAACATGACCGACCGCGGGGTCATAATATCTGAGACAAAAATATTATCGAGCATCAAAAGATTTTTAATAATTTTTGATTCTTTAAAATGCAAACTTCCTTCGTCAGCACCAATTTCTGCTGTTGCAATCACTTCTTCACGGGTGACATCAGGTTCATTGGGGCGTTTAAAAAGCCGACCCATAAACTCTGAGAGCCAAACAATCGGATACAAAATAAAGATAATACTTTGGATGACATAAATGGCCGCAGGGGCCAGCGTTTTCCAGTAAACAGCTCCGATCATTTTCGGAATGATTTCTGCAAAAATCAAAACGCAAAATGTCAGCGCCATCGAAAAAAAGGAAATAGCCGTACTGCCATATTGCTGTTGAACCATAGCACCGATAGCTGCAGCGCCTGCCGTGTGCGTAATTGTGTTTAAAGTCAAAATTGCAGAAAGGGGCCGATCGATGTTTTCTTTAAGATGCTCCATTAATTTGCCGGTGCGAGGATTGTCTTTCACCTCAATAGCAACGTAGGCATGAGAAATCGATAGTAAAATAGCTTCTAGAAGTGAACAGCAAAACGAAATAAGCAAAACAAGAACGGAGAGAGTAAGAATGGTTGTCATAAGCAATGAGAATACCACCGACTGAGTCATGCGCCAACCTTTGCTAAGGAGAGAATCTAGGCCAACACGGAATTAACTAAATACCGGACTTTGGTCCTAGGCTCTGACCTTCACATTTTCTTGGAAATTGAATATAATAAAGGCATGCGTGGAATAATTTTTTTATTTATGGTTGTCGTTTTTGTTGTTAGTGCTCAAAGGGTTTTTCGTGCAGGAATTGCAGAGGCGGTCGCAGAGTCCTCTGTTGCGAGCGAGACTTCAAATCCAGTTTTAAAACTCCCAATTGAAAAACATTCTGAAGTCATTCGGCGTACTTTCTTTTTAGAAACGAAACAGTTTGATTTACCAATTGATGTTTATCGTTCAGAGCTCTCAGAAAAAGCAGAGTCGCAACGAGTGGTATTTTATTTTGGTCCCCCACCTGATGGGAGCAGTGAATATCCAGACTTTTCAGAGTTGTTGTCTGGAGTCGATTTTCACGGATTATTTGTGGTCCTCAATGGAGATTTTGATGGTCAGCATGCTCAGAAATTTATTGTCCGAAACCGTGTCAATCGAAGTGTGGCTCAGATTGAATCCGGCGTTAATGCCAATAATGGTTTTGATGATTTTAGTCATTTGTTGTTTGAAAAGATCGCAAGTGCGGGTTGGCTCGTCGATGAAAAAAATCTCGGGATTATTTTGACCGGCTTCGGTAGCGGGGCGGAAACAATCAACAAAATTGGTCAAACTCATTCTCGTGTTCTAAAGGCGAGAGCTTATGCCGTGGGTGTTTTTAATGGTCAATTTGTGAGTGGAATTTCGGGAGTAGAAAAGATAATTAATGAATCACCGATTGGCTTTAAAACTTATGCCGTTGTCACTAAAAGTTTCGAAGATCAGTTGAAACCCTTTGTGAATATTTCTGACAGTGCAGAGTCTGATTCGCGAATCTCTCTTGAAAGTGTTTTTGAAACTTTAAATGATGGATCAATCGCGAACAATCAAGTCGTGTCCACATGTCTGCCGCGGTTCTTGAAACATCTTTCAGTAGACCCTTTTATTTCTTTTCGTTGTCGTTCGGCAAAATAAAAAAAACCCGCTTTTGGCGGGTTTTTAATTTCAAAATAAATTGAATTTTTTCGATTATTTGTTCTCAGCCGCGCGTTTCTCTTGGTACTTTTTCGCGAGCTCATCTTGGATATTTCGAGGAGCTGGCGTGTAATGAGAGAACTCCATCGAAAACTCGCCCTTACCTTTTGTGGCAGAACGAAGATCTGTGGAGTAACCAAACATCTCTGAAAGTGGAACATGCGCTTCGATCACGGCATTGCCTTCAATCGAGCCAGTGTTTTGAATAATACCACGGCGTTGGTTGATTTGACCAGTTGCCGGTCCTTGGTATTCTTCTGGAACTGTTGTTTCCAATTTCATGATGGGCTCAAGAACGGTTGGTCTTGCTTTCGCATAAACTTCCCGCATTGCGGCCATTGCACAAATTTTGAAGGCCATGTAGCTCGAGTCAACATCATGGTATGAACCGTCGGTTAATTCGACTTTCACGCCAACGATAGGGAAACCTATCAATGGACCTTTTGCGCATTGTTCTTGGAAGCCTTCTTCAACCGCTGGAATGAATTCCTTTGGAATACGTCCACCGACGACACTGTTTTCAAACACGAAGACTTCAGTGGCATCAGCTGGAAGTGGAGCAATATTACCCACGACTTTCGCGAATTGTCCCGAACCACCCGTTTGTTTTTTATGAGTGTAATCGTAGTTGGCAGCTTGACCGATGGTTTCACGGTATGCCACTTGAGGAGCTCCAACGATTGTTTCGCAATTGAACTCACGCTTCATACGCTCAACATAAATTTCCAAGTGAAGTTCACCCATTCCGCTGATGATGGTCTCACCGGACTCTTCATCACGTTTTACGCGGAAAGTAGGATCTTCTTTACGGAATTTTTGTAAAGCTTTAGAGAAGTTATTTTGTCCGGCTTTATCTTTAGGAGAAATTGCCAAACTAATAACGGCGTCTGGAACGTGCATAGAACGCATGGAAATATTGATGCCTTCAACGACGAAAGTGTCACCAGAAGCGCAATCGATACCGAACATCGCAACGATATCACCGGCAGAAGCTGTTTCAACGTCTTCCATTTTGTCTGCATGCATACGAACCACGCGTGGAATTTTAACGGATTTTTTGCTGGCCACATTATAAATGAAATCACCTTTTGAGAGTTTACCTTGATAAACGCGCATAAAGGTCAATTGACCAAATGGAGTATCTTGGAGTTTGAACGCCAAAGCCACCAAAGGTTTTTTCTCATCAGGAGTCAAATCAACTCGTTCTTCAGCATTGTCTAAATCAAGACCGTACTCTTTTTTCTCTGCTGGAGTTGGTAAGTAATGACCAACAGCTTCGAGAAGTAATTGCACACCTTTATTTTTGAAAGCAGATCCGCAGAACACGGGAACCAATTTCAACGCAATAACAGCTTTACGAGTTGCTGCGCGAATTTCCTCAACAGTTGGCATTTCACCTAGCAAGAATTTATCAGCAAGAGTTTCATCAACGTCGGCCAATTTTTCGATCATGATTTGGCGATACTCATCCGCTTGCGCTTTCAATTCAGCCGGGATTTCCACTTCAGTCACGTTTTCGCCAGAATCACCCAAGAAATTGTAAGCTTTCATTTCAACGAGGTCGACCACGCCAATGTGTTTTTCTTCCAAACCAATTGGGATTTGGAACATCACTGCGTTCAATCTTAGTTTTTCAACTAAAGCATCTTTCACGCGGATAGGATTGGCTCCTTGACGATCCAATTTGTTGACGAATGCCAAACGAGGAACGCTGTAACGTTTCATCTGACGATCAACAGTGATGGACTGAGATTGAACTCCCGCCACTCCACAAAGAACAAGGATCGCGCCATCAAGAACTCGCAAAGAACGTTCCACTTCAATCGTGAAATCCACGTGCCCCGGAGTGTCGATCAAATTGATGGTATAATCTTTCCATGTCACCTGAGTGCAGGCTGATTGGATCGTGATCCCTTTTTCACGTTCGAGGTCCATGAAGTCCATGGTTGCGCCGACGCCGTCTTTTCCTTTCACTTCGTGAATTGCGTGGATCTTTCCTCCGTAGAAAAGAATACGCTCAGATAATGTGGTTTTTCCCGAATCGATATGAGCGGAAATTCCGATGTTTCTGACAAGATTAATGTCCCACTTGTTGGCCATGCTTACTCCTAAAATTACTCTGCAATTTACTGGTTAAAACGAAGCTATCGAGTTATCACTAAAAAACGACGAACGCAAAGATTGGGTAGTTGAGGAATTAACTTATGACGCAATGCCGTAACAGAAAAGATACTGACGAAGAAAGCAATAAAGAAAGTAATAAAGAAAGTTCGGCTGCGCGAGTGATTTCTTTGCTGAAATCTGTTTTCAAACACGAGGAATTCCGGGGAGAGCAGGAAAAGATCATTTCCTTGGCGATGTCGGGGGATAATTCCTTGGTTTTGATGCCCACCGGAACCGGAAAAAGTCTTTGTTATCAAATGCCCGCCGTCGCAGGCGAAGGTTTGGTGCTGGTGATTTCGCCGCTGATTGCCCTGATGCAAGATCAGGTCACACGGGCGCGAAGTCTAGGGATTCGAGCGGCAGCGATCAATTCAGCGATGAGTAAACAGGATCGTGAAGAGCGAATGCGAAAGCTTGAGGCTGGGCACTGGCAACTTCTCTATGTCACGCCGGAGCGTTTTAAAAATCCAGAATTTGTTTCGGCTCTGAATGAGTATCAGAAAAAAACGAAGATTCAGTTATTGGCCATCGACGAGGCCCATTGCATTTCGCAATGGGGGCATGATTTTCGCCCAGATTATTCTCGTTTGGGGGAGTTTCGAAGCCTCATTGGTTCTCCGCCGGTGATGGCCCTCACCGCGACGGCGACCCCTGCAGTGCAAAAGGATATTTTGAAGCAATTGCAAATGGAGGACGCCGTCGTTTTTGCGGGAGGCATTGAGCGCCCCAATCTGGCCCTTTATGTTCATGAAGTTTATGGCATCGACGAAAAAATCCGTGGCATGGCAGCACTTCGCCATCAGGTGCCGGGCTCGGCGATTTTTTATTTTAGCTTAATTCAGACTCTGCAAAAAGTGAGTCAAGAGCTTTCGCGTTTGTCGGTTCCTCATTATGTTTATCATGGAAATCTTCCGACCGAGGTTCGACATCGGAATCAAAAAGAATTTTTGCAGGACAAAACGGATTCAGGTCCTTTGATGTTAGCGACTCCCGCTTTTGGCTTAGGAGTGGATAAAGCGGATGTGCGGCTATTGGTGCACGCCGAAATTCCAAATTCGGTGGAAAGTTATTTTCAAGAAGTTGGGCGAGCCGGGCGCGACGGAAAAAGTTCGCAGTGTCATCTTTTTTTCGATCATGATGATGTCAGTATTCAAATGGAATTTATCAAATGGGCGAATCCCGATCCTTCTTTTATTCGCAAAGTTTATCAATTGATCAAGGGCAATCCCTTGCAGGTGGAGCAACAAGGAACGGAATATCTTTCAGAGCAAATGAATTTCTATAATAAACGCGATTATCGTGTGGAAACAGCGGTGAATTTGTTGGAACGATGGGGGTGTCTTATTGAAAAAAGAGGCCCAGGCACTCAGAATTCGCGTTTTCCTTACTCCTTGGGAGTGGAACCTACTGATGACATGATCACGGACGCTCAAGTGAAACAAAGAATCAAAACTCAGAACGAAAAGTTATTGGAGATGGTGAGATTTGCCTCTTTAGATTCAAGTGTGGACGCTCCAAAATGCCGCATGGCCTTTGTTCTTGAGTATTTTGGGCAGTTCCAAAAAACCTGTGGCATTTGCGACCTTTGCCAAAAAACGTCACCAAATTTGTAAGAATTAACGTGAAAAGACTGAATAAAATTCAAGTTTTGACCTCTGTTCAAACTTCCGTTTTGAATTCTACGACCTCTTCGACTATACGAATGAAAGGCACCGGCTAAGCCTAAGTGCGCAGAGTTAGAATTCAGGGTTTTTTAAAAAACTGTAAAAGACCTAAAAGACCTAAAAAATAGGTCAGTAATAAGTCAGTAATAAGGTAATAAGTCAGAGTCATAAGTCAGAGTAAAAAGTCAAAGCGAGGAGAGCACGATGAAATCTTTAAAAACAATTTTTGTCTCGATGATAGCCTTGATGGCAACGGGACTCTTAGTGAGCGCTTGCAATGACAGTGGGTTAAGTTCAAAACCTGTGGCGACGCCGACTTCCTACCCTGCTTATTTGGCCCAAGCTCCAGCTTGTGTGAAAAGTCAGAATTATCAAAATCTAGATGATTTGTGTGCTCAGCTTCGTGATGGACGGGTTTTGAATTGCTCTCCACAAGAGCGTTATAATTATCATCAGTCAGCTTGTAAGAACAGTCACAATTCAAATTGGCAGGGTCGTATTGATGATCGTGATGGTGAGAAGCAAGATGGACGTGAGTCTCGCGATGACGGACGTACGAGAGATAAACATGATGATATTCGTGATGGCGATAAGCACGATGGTCGTGATTCTCGTGATGATGGTCATGCCGATGATAAGAAAAAAGGTGATGACCATCGAGATGATCGTGATAACAAGGGTCGTGATCCCGGCAATCGCCCACGTCATATTGAGTGAAAAGTTGTTCACTCCACTCTGATTAATTAGCTTTCTAACGACCTAATACTGCCAAGGAAAACGGCTGAAGTCCTTAGGTCGTTTTTCGACAAAAGAGTCTCTGCCTTCGGTGGCCTCTTCAGTGCCATAAGCCAAACGGGTGGCTTCGCCTGCGAAAATTTGCTGACCGACCAGGCCATCATCAATCAAATTAAATCCAAATTTCAACATGCGCATGGCGGTCGGGGATTTGCTGTTCATTTCTTTGGCCCACTCCAGCGCCACTTTTTCTAAATCTTTGTGAGGTACAACCGCATTGACCATACCCATTTGAAAAGCTTCTTCAGCTGAATAATTTCGACCCAAGAAAAAGATTTCGCGAGCTCTTTTTTGTCCCACTTGTCGCGCAAGATAAGCCGAGCCATAGCCGGAATCAAAACTGGCGACATCAGGATCAGTCTGTTTGAAAATGGCGTGTTCTTTGGAGGCGATAGTCAAATCACACACGACGTGCAGGGAGTGTCCTCCGCCCACAGCCCAACCAGGAACTACGGCGACCACCACTTTAGGCATAAAACGAATCAATCTTTGCACTTCTAAAATATGCAAACGACCCAATTTGGCTTCATCAATTTTCTTTTGAGTCGAAGCCGAGGTTGAAGCCGAAGTCTTATCCAAACTTTTTTCCCCGCTGTCGTTATTTGTGGTGGATTCGGAGGTCTCATACTTGTAACCGTCTTTGCCGCGGATGCGCTGATCGCCTCCAGAGCAAAAAGCCCAGCCGCCGTCTTTCGGTGAGGGACCGTTTCCGGTGAGAAGAACCACTCCGACATCAGCCGATTGCCTGGCGTGATCCAGCGCTAAATAAAGTTCATCCACTGTGTGAGGACGAAAAGCATTTCGAATTTCAGGGCGATTGATGGCAATGCGAACGGTGCCTTGATGGCGAGAGCGGTGGTAAGTGATGTCGGTGAATTGAAACTCGGGTATGTTCATCCACAAATCTGGACTAAAAATATCTGAAACTTTTTTGTCAAAATTTAAATCAGTTTTCAAATTCAAATCAGAATTAGATGATTGTTGATTCATCGAAACCTCCCCGTTTCTCAGATCAAGATTCATAACGAGCCAAAATCAAAAAGGCAAGACTCGCCAAAGATTGGCTCACTATGATAGAGTAAAAACAATGAGTATTTTTCCAGATCCCCGTAATAGTACAGAAGAAGGCCTTCTTGCCGTCGGAGGGGCCTTGACTCCGGCCTCTCTCACGGAGGCCTACTCTCACGGAATTTTTCCCTGGCCTCAAGAAGGATACCCGATGCTTTGGTTTTCGCCAGATCCGCGGGGGGTTTTGGATTTTAAAGATTTTCATGTGCCAGCAAGTTTAAAAAAATGGGCAAAGAGCCACTCTCAATGGACCTTCACCTTGAATCAGGCCTTTCCCGAAGTGATCAAACGCTGTCGTCGCCAGGAGCGACCGGGGCAGAGTGGCACCTGGATCACTCAAGAGATTGAAGATGCTTATCAAGTTTTTTTTCAAAGAGGTCACATTTTGTCGATGGAATGCTGGGAGGAACAAAAGCTGATCGGTGGAATTTACGGCGTTGATATGAACGGAGTTTTTTCTGGCGAGAGCATGTTTTTTGAACGTTCGAATGCTTCAAAAATGTCATTTTGGAAAATGGTGGAACATCTACAAGCGCAAGGCCGAAGCTGGATGGACATTCAAATGGTCACACCAGTCACAGAATCTATGGGTGGTAAATATATCTCTAGGGAGGACTTTCTTCAGCGCTTGGGGGTATGAATTTAAACTCGATTTTGGTCGAGAGCTTAGATCGAGTGAGCCGAGGCAAACTGGCCTTAAGTTTTGATTCGTGATTGTCGAAGGAGAATCACAGCAACAACCACACTCATGGAGAGTTCCTCATGTCAGCTGAGAGATACCCAACAAAAGAACGAGCCGAAGTGGAAATTTTTGGACGCGGAGGCGGCATTATTGCTCGCATTAAAGATTTATCCCAGACTGGCGCTTGCATTCAATGGGAGCACGATGAATTTCAGCTTCATATCGGAGATTTGGTACGAATGAGAGTCAATTTGAAAGCACTCAAAAAAGAGCATCGGGTGAACGCTCAGGTTGTATGGACTGATCGAAATCGCAGTGGTTTGCAATTTTTAACTTCAGACCAATTGGTAGAAAAAATGTTATTTAGAGGAATTGCTTAAGTACTGTAGCCACTGCCAAGAACTAGAAAAATAAAATAAGACACTCCAAAAAAGTAAAAAAATCAGAGGTAAATAACGGCCAGCTCTGCCTAATTTTTTACGTCGTTCTTCCATGCGTTTGGCTTGCTGCTCGCGCAAGCGCAGAGCCAAGCCTTGTGCCAGAATCACTCGCTGAGCTAAATCCATCCGGAAAAATTTAACGCCCACCAAAGTGCTGCTGGGAGAACGTTCCTCCAGTCGAATCACGAGGGCGTGCGCTGCCATTTTCTGCGAGCCGGGCACCGCATACTCAATTTTAATAAATTCACCAATGCTCGGGCAGAGGTCAGAAGGTGCTGTAAAAACTAGACCCGTCAACGAAATGTTTTTTATTTCGGTGCATTCCTCCCAAGGTATATTTTGGGGACCAGCCACACGTATGAGCGTGTTATCCTGGGGCTGAAGGATATATCTTGGTGAGCGCGCATGATACTTTGCAAGAGAGCTTGTCATACAGGTGACTCTTCGGCGAAGGTCGAGTTAAACTCAAGTCCTAACAAAATAAGAAATATCCAAATTTAGACAAACTCAGCGACCTGTCTTAGAATGAGGCAACGCCAAGAGCTTGATGAAAAACCATGAACTTGATGAAAAAAAAGAAGACGAGAGAACAATGACACGCACACGGACGTCCACGACAAAAAAGCGAAGCTCAAAAAAACCAAAAGTGATTGAGCATCCTTTATCCTCAGAAACGGAATTCACCAATCGGGAGCTCGGCTGGTTGAATTTCAATCGTCGGGTGTTGCATGAAGCGGAGGATGGAAGAAATCCTTTGCTGGAACGCCTGCGCTTTTTGTCGATTGTAAATTCGAATCTTGACGAATTTTTTATGAAAAGAGTGGGTGGACTCAAGCGCCAAGTGGCTTTTGGGATTTCTGCAAAATCTTCTGATGGCAAGACCTCTCAACAGCAATTGGTGGACATTCGTTTACAAGTGTTACCAATGGTGAAAGAACAAGGACGGGTATTTTCTCAGGTGCTCAAGCCCGCTCTCAAAGAGAAATCCATTTTTCTGATGAAGTGGAGCGAGCTTTCAGCAAAAGAAAAGGAACAAGCTCAGAAATATTATCTAAAGAATGTTTTTCCAGTTTTGACACCGCTCTCGGTGGACCCTGGCCATCCTTTTCCTTTCATCTCCAACCTTTCGACTTCCCTTGGTGTGACTTTGCGGCACCCGGAGCGTGAAGAAAAGCTTTTTGCGCGGGTTAAAATTCCTAAAGTCTTACCTCAGTGGGTGCGCTTAGATTCAGAAAAAAAACACGAAAATCGTTTCGTTAGTTTGGTGGAGATGATCAAAGAAAATTTGTTTGATCTTTTTCCTTCGATGCAAGTTTTGGAAGTCATGCCTTTCCGAATCACTCGAAATGCTGATATTTTTCGTGATGAAGAGGATGCAGAAGATCTTCTCTCGATGATTGAGGAAGAATTACGCATGCGTCGTTTTGCTGAAGTGGTTCGCTTGGAACATGGTCCCAAACCAGACCCCTGGATTTTAAAATTTTTGATGGAGGAGCTCGATCTTCAGGATGAAGATATCTACGAACTGCCCGAGGAATTGGATTTGGATTATCGGGGTTTAGATGTGGTTGCGGATTTGAATATTCCTTTGCTCCGCTATGAACCATGGCCACCCGTAACACCGATGGGCTTTATCGAAGACGACGCGGAGCAAGTTTTTAGCACAATTCGGCACAAGGATCGTTTGCTCCATCACCCTTACGAGAGTTTTAACTCCACCGTGGAAAAATTTATTCGTCTTGCCGCAGATGATCCGAAGGTGGTCGCAATCAAGATGACTCTCTATCGCACGGGTGACAATAGTCCTTTCATTAAATCCTTGGTTCGCGCGGCGGAGGAAGGCAAACAAGTGGTTTGCTTGGTAGAACTGAAAGCCCGCTTTGATGAAGAACGAAATATCTATTGGGCACAAGAGCTCGAAAATGCGGGAGTGCATGTTGTGTATGGGGTGGTGGGTTTGAAAACTCATGCGAAGACCGCTCTGGTTGTTCGTCAAGAGAGCGAAGGTCTTAAGTGTTATGCACACATTGGAACGGGAAATTACAACACCGCCACAAGTCGACATTATACTGACTTGGGACTTTTAACCGCGCATGAGGAGATCACCTCTGAATTGGTGCAGTTTTTTCATTATCTTACGGGGCGAAGTCTGAAAAGTGATTACAAACATTTATTGATTGCTCCTGTGAATATGTTCCAACGGTTTCGTTACATGATTGATCGTGAGGCAGAAAATGCACGACAGAAAAAGCCCGCACATATTTTTGCTAAAGTGAACAGCATGGAAGAGAATGACATCGCGATGGCGTTGTACAATGCTTCACAAGCCGGCGTGGATGTGGATTTGCAGGTGCGTGGCTTTTGCTGTTTGCGTCCGGGTGTGAAGGGCTTAAGTGAAAAAGTGCGCGTTTACTCTACCATTGGAAGATTTTTGGAACATTCGCGTTTATTTTATTTTCGGAATGCGGCGATCAATCCGATTGATGGAGAATTTTATATTGGTTCGGCCGATTGGATGTATCGGAATCTTCATGCTCGCGTCGAATGCGTGACTCCGGTGTATGATCGTTCATTAAAAGAAAAACTTTGGGAACTTATTCAGATTCATCTTAATGATCAAAGGCAAACTTGGGAGATGGGCGCGAATGGGAATTACGTTCAACGTCGAGGAAGTGAAATGGGAATTCATCAGCAATTGATGCATTTGGCTCGGCAAAAATCTGTCGTGATTGAGGAAAGTGGGCACTACGAGGACAAGCCATGAAATTGGTTTTAATTCGTCACGGTCAAGCTGTGGAACGTGAGGAATTTCAAAAATTTCGAAAAGACGATGCACTTCGTCCTTTGGTTTTGAAGGGAAGAAAACGGTCGTTCATCATGGCGCAAAAGTTGAAGCTTTGGTTAGGGCCAGTGGATCTTCTGGTCACCTCGCCTTATTTAAGAGCCAAACAAACGGCTATGATTTTTCAGCGCACTTTGCGTGCGAAAAAAAATATGGATGTGATGGAGCTCATTCCTTCGGCTCCGCCGATGGCTTTCGCCCAGTGGCTGAAAGCTCATGCCGGTCATGCGACGACGGTGGTGGTGGTGGGGCATGAACCACAGCTCAGTGTCTTTGCCAGTTGGGTCTTGGCCGCCCAGATGCAAAGCTTCGTCGACTTGAAAAAAAACGGAATGATCGGAATTGAAATTGAGAGTCTTCAAGAGATCAGGGCCGGTGGCGGAGAACTGAAATTTTTGGTTAACCCGAAAATGTTTTGAGCTCAGCTGATCAACAGCTGATCAACCAATCAGCTTCCCAGCTGATCAACACAATCAGCTTCTCAGCTGATCAACACAATCAGCTT
>CAIYID010000085.1 GCA_903926205.1 uncultured Bdellovibrionales bacterium | reverse complement strand
TTGAAATATGTGAACTATAGGGGGAAAAATGATTTTAGTGCAAATCGTTCTTATGATGACAACGCTCTGTCAGGCTGACAATTATAAAATTATTAATCGGGCAGTATTGCCAGTAAATAAGCCGGCTTTTCAAAGTTTGGTGCCAAATAAAGATCCTCATGTCGCGCCAGATTTGCTGGTTTCTTCCTTTGGACCGATGGGATCTGACCATGTTTATAGAATCAGTGACATGCTCAATCCCTTCACTAAAGGTTCTGCAAAAGTGGATACCTTCACAGATAAAATTTCTTGGCCTAACGAGGTTCGATACATTGATTCCTCTTACTTAGGAATTGAAGGGACTCTTATTTCCTCCGGCTTTCTTGTTCCATGGAAATCCACTGGTGCGGTTAGTTTTGTAGATATGAGCGGAAAAGTAACCCAACTCACAAAAAATAAGGGCGGCTATTTTTATCACCGAGCTATTTTTGCTGATGTGACGGGAACTGGAAGAATGGATATCATTACAGCTCGAGCTGAGATTTCAATGTTAGGCTCTCATGATGCTGAGTTGGTGTGGCTTAAACGCCCAAGTCATCCTCTAGAAGACCCTTGGGAAGAAGTGGTTTTGACGAAAGGCCCTGATTTTCATTTTCGAGTATTTAAAGATAAAAAAACGCAGCAATTTTTTGTGGTCAGCGCTGAGTTCTCCAATAAAAGAATCGGACTGTATTGGTTAGAAAAAGATGGCTCCGTTGGGCAGAGAGTTATTGATGACGGCATCGATGTTGTTTTCGATTTAGATTTTTATGATCTGAACAATGATGGAGTCGATGAGCTTTTAGCGACCAATCATGAATCTGATGCTGCGAAGTCGGGCGTTTTTGCTTATGAAGTTCCAAGTGATTTAAAAAATGGAATTTGGACTCGTCACACTTTACTGACAGGAATTCAAACTCGCCAACCAGGTTTCAATCAAGCCTCTCCAGGAGCGGCGAAGGCGTTTGCACCAGAATTGTCAAAAGCAGGAAAACAAAAACCGTGGATTATTGTTTCGGGTGATGGATCTCAACGAGCTCATCTTTTGACACCAAAATCAGAAGCTCGAGATAACTGGGATTACAATGAAACAATTATTTTGGATGCAAAATCAACTATTGGTGAGCCCATCTTTTATGACTTCAATCAAGATGGATTGATGGATATTGTTATTCCAGCATACGATGCTGACAAGTTGTACATCATGTCAGTAATTAAAAATTAGTCGACACCAGATAGAAATATCTATCACGAAGTAGTGAATTTATTATTATGCTCCTGTATCGATTTTTCGTGCAGGAGCTTTTTTTTTGAAAAAAAAGCTTTTAAAACACAAAAAATTCTTGTAATAACCACAGCCGTTTCGGTACTTCGTACAGGGTAAAAAAGACTTTTTTGGTTTAACTCCAAGGTACAAGGTCTTCCCGTCCGGCACGAATATCGCAAGATGATGCGTTCATAAACCGATTGCCTCGGAACAAATGGGAAATTAATCTCAACCGAGAGCGCAACGGTATCTTTGTAGAAGGAGTTTCTTATGAAAATGATGTTCGCCCTTATTTGCTTCGCGGCGATTTCCGGTACGGCTTCAGCTGATGTTGTAGCAGCACCAAATCCAGCTACTTACACATGGATCAATGCCAATATTATCCAACCTAAGTGTATTGGTTGCCACAAAAAATTATTCAAAACATATGATAGTTTGGTTGGAACAGTGAAGGCTGGTCGACCACAAGATAGCAATCTATACAAAATGACAAAATCTGGAATGATGCCAGAAAACGGTGAAGCTCTCACTGATGCTGAGCTTAATGCGATTCAATCATGGATTGCAGACGGTGCTAAAAACAACTAATCCGTCAGACTTTTGATAGATTCTGAATAATAAATCGCCACGGTAGAGAAATATCACCGTGGCGATTTTTTTATTACGAGTTTAAAATCCGATCAAAGCCAGTTCATTGGCAATTTCGCCCACGGTTTGGGCATTCAACAAGCCACTCAGTGTGCTGTTTGTTTTTAGTAATTCAGCCAAATGCCACATAAGATCTTCAGTCGTAATAATTCCAACGACATCTTGGTTTTCGTTAGCAACAAGAAGGCAAGAAATCTTTTTCTCCAGCATTTTTAAAATAGCTGACCGGAGAGAGGTTTTTTCTTCGACAAAATCAATGGGCGTAGACATCAGGCTTTCCACTGTTTGTTGAGAAAAAGAATTTTTTTTTAAATCACGGGCAGACAGAATACCGACGATGATTTTTTCATCATTTACGATTGGAACATGGCGAAATCTTTTATCTTTCATTAGAGATTGGGCTTCGCTGACTAAAGTACCTAGGGGCAAGGTGACAATATTTTTGCTCATTAGAGAGGCTAAATTGTTTTTCATAAAACTCTCCTTCTCTCAACAAAGAATATCATTCGGCGTGGTGTGACGAACAAGGATTGCTGTCAGGGTCTAAATAAAAAGGGACAAATATTCCCAATAATTCAGGATATTCTCGAAAAAATAATAATTAAAAAAACAAAATGTTGATAGCTGACGCAGGATTTAAAAATATCTTGGTTGGTGTATCGCAGAAGAATTAAGATTATATAAATGAGCGATGAATTACCCTCTTTTTATAACGGTTTTGTTTTTTTCTTTTTTATCTATCAATTGTCAGGCTGGGTTGTTTCGCGCAGAATCAGAAACCTTAAATTCGATTCGTGTGAATGATAAAAATAAAACAGAAGCACCCACCTACGAATTTGTTTCAGCTTCTTTTGTAAATGAAAAGCGTGATTTTGAAATCAACTCTGATTTCAGTATGTTCGCTGACCCCACAGGCAATGCTAGTAATAAAGCGTATCTTTATATCATGGATGCACGATACTCTGTCGTTCCAGATTTTATGACTATTCGCTGTGGCCGATCTTTTGATGTGGTGAATACTGTCGGCCCGTCCTCGGTGGATATTCTTTCTGCGGAATTTTATTTGATGAATAAACAAGTTCGTTTAGGTGCTTTTGTCGGAATCGAGAGAAAATTAGAATCGTTTGATTCTGATTTGCATTCAAATATTGCAGGAGTACGAGCGGACTATCATTCGGATGATCGACAACCTTTGTATTTATCCACAAAATTTGAACAGAGAGTGAATGTCAGCAACAATAATTCCATGGAAGACTTATTGCAGTTTTCTGGAAAAAAACCGCTGCCCGGAGCTTGGAATCCAGAGTTCATCATTGACTCTGTTTCTGATGTTTATAATTCAAATCTCAATCGACTTGAGTTTGGATTTGATGTCTATCCGTCGATTGTGACTTTTTCAAAAATTCGATTTATGACCTACGATGTTTTACCTCAAACAGGCATCGAACAACCGATTTTCTCTCTCTTTTCGACAGGTCCGCTTTACGAGGGACGGTATCAATTTGAAAAGAAATTAAGTCCTAAATTCACCGGAAGTTTTTCTGTTTTTTATGATGATTATTTGCTTGTGGGAACACAAAGGACTTCCGGGCTTGGCGGCGAAATTGAAGGAAAATTTTTACATGATTCCGGAACTAAGTTTAACAATGTCGTTTATTATTTTGAGAGTTATGGTGGAACTGCGATCGGCGATCGGATTGGCGCTCAGACTGAAACTTCAAAGAAGAACGAATTTTATGGATTACTTGATATGACCTATTATGAAAAAATCACTTCATCTCGACGGGGAGCTTTCACCGGAGAAGCGGGTTGGACTCGTTATCTTGGACAAAAATTTAAGCTCACACTGAGCGCTCAAGCAAGCTCCAATAATGTTTTGAAAGAAGACTTCCGTTCGGTGGCTCGACTCACTTATTTACTCTGGGATGAAATATGAAATTGAGTATGGCATTTATTATTTTTCTTCTTGGTTTTAATTTAAGAGCTTTCGCTTCTGATATGACTGGTGGTTACAATCACGAGATGCATCTCCAAAAGGTTTTTAAAGTGAATAGTATTGAGTGTAGTCATTGTCATAATTTCAACCTTGATCCTAAAGGCAAAGAAGTAAAGCTCAACCAGGCGGCAACGGCTTCCGTTTTGAAAATGCCACTCAAAGAAATTTGTCACGAATGTCATCGTTCGGAAATAGCTCGATATAAAGATGCGCCGAAAACCTGTTTTACCTGCCATAAAACAATGGAAAATATCAAAAGAATCAAGCCGACGAATCATGAAAATATCTCCTGGAAAACGACTCACTCTATTGAAGCGCGGGTCCAGGGGGAAAGTTGTTTGAATTGCCATATGACTTCTCAATGTTCAAAGTGTCATCTGGAACGCAATGATATTGAAATGCGCAATCATCCGAAGAATTTTCGCTTTTTTCACTCGGTTCAAGCTAGGGGGCAGCCTCAGCGTTGTGATGCTTGTCATACAAAAACCTTCTGTGTGAATTGTCATTTGGGGAAAAACTAATGAATTTTTTTAAAATTATTTTTTCTAGCACTGTGATTTTTGGAGTTATCGGCTGCGGGCCTGATGCCAGAGACCGTGAGAATTATGGTGATTTATCAGCTGTCGGCGCAACGAATCTCAATGACTCAAGTAAGCACACTGCGGGCTGGGGACGTAAAGAGTGTTTGCTTTGTCACAACGTCAATTTAAATGTTCATCAAAGGCCTGGTAACTCAATAGATGTGAACAGTCTCAATCAAGCAATCATGAATGGTGGAGAGTCAAAATATTGTCTCAAGTGCCACGGAACCAATGGAATAAACCAATGATAAAAATAGCAGCGATTTTATTTTTTTTCGTTTTATCTAGCCAAGCGAAAGCTCAAACCTTGAATCCCGAAGTAGTTCATATGACTCCGCACGCGGCCCCGCCGGAAGCTGAGCATTGTCAGGACTGTCATTTTAAAAGAAACAATGAATTTATTTTATCAAAAAATAAAACCTCATTGAAACATGCAGATCATGCGGGAAAGCACGGACGAACTGAAATTGCTTGCGGTAGTTGCCATGATCGCAATAATTCAAATTTCTTGCGAACCTCTGCCGATGCACCAGCGTCCTTCACGAATCCTTCTCCTGTGTGCAAGCAATGTCATGAAGATCGCTATCGAGATTGGACTCACGGTCTACATGGCAAGCGAACGGGTGGCTGGAATCTTGAAAAAGAACAATTACATTGCATCAATTGTCACTCTCCGCACTCCGTTCGTTTCAAGCAGATGAAAGCAGAGCCCGCTCCTGCTAAACCAAAACTGGGAATTGAAAAAAAGGGTCACGGAGAAGAGTAAGAGCTAGACTCTAAAAAAATCCAATGAAAAACAAATGAGTTCTTCCGAGGGTGAAG
Source organism: uncultured Bdellovibrionales bacterium (assembly GCA_903926205.1). Lineage (GTDB taxonomy): Bacteria > Bdellovibrionota > Bdellovibrionia > Bdellovibrionales > Bdellovibrionaceae > CAIYID01. Next base: position 102,726 of record CAIYID010000085.1, on the reverse strand, counting down.
GATCGGCGGTTTTTCTATATTCATCAATTGTATTGAGTAAATTTTGTTTTAGTTTTTCGAAGTCATTTTCACTGACAGCTTGAACGATGGTGTAGTGAAGGCCATCGCTGGTGAGGTCTTGGCTCTTTAATACAGCTCGGTTTCTCCAGTTTCCAGAGCAGACGATGATTCTATTTTACACTGGTATTTTTGAAACAATTGGCGCCAATCTTGGTTTGACTGGTCCAACGCAGTGGCCAGGGGAGCAAATGCTCGCTTCAGTTGTTGCCACTAATAAGGGTAAAACTTTGAGCGTGTATGTTGATAAATCTATTTATCAAACCATTACTACCTATATGACTAATTTAGTAAATCACACTCCGGGACAAGAAACCACCTTCCCTGAGTTCACTCCAGCAGAACAAACGATGTTAATGCTGTATACAACAATCATTGATCAGGTCAAACATGGTAAATTCAGGGGTGTAAATTTGGATCCAAACATGCGCAATGTGATTTTAGTCTATATGCATAGCCTTATAAATAACAAGCTTGATCAAGAAAGAACTTTTCCAGAATTCACACCGATGGAACTGACAATCATTTCGTTATTCACAACATTAATGGAAAAACAGAGCATTTGATCGTCTAGTTAACATTCAGATTTTATAAATTCTAAGAGTTAAAAAGAGGAACAATTCGTTCCTCTTTTTTTTATATCGACGGAGGTCCTGGTTTGGCCCAGCTCGACTCAAGAAATGCCTCACAATTGTCGAGATAAATTTATAGGAAATGTAATTGGTTTTTGGTGAGTCCGAGGAATTTATAGATGATGAAAAATCGCTATGAAGTTAAGATATCAGTGCTATGCAATGGAGTGGTGATTCAGAAAGCCGACTTCAGGCATTTTCCTATTGTCTTTGGACGATCCAAAGACTGTCACTTGAGTCTTCCTCAGTATTCATTTTTATCAAAACAACATGGAAATGTTATCGTCGACAATGGTGCGCTGGTTGTTTCAGATTTGCATTCGACCAATGGTATTTATGTAAACAATAAACTTGTTTTTCAAAACACCTTTGAAAAAAATGGTGAATTCACTGTTGGGGATTTGTCGTTCAAAGTCGAGCTAATCACTCTTGAAGCCACGCTCAGTCGAACGTTGATAAACCCTGAGCCTCATTTGCAATTTGAAAACAAATCCAGTGGAGCAAAAAGAAATCCGGAAAATACCAACTATTCAAGTCTTGTTCCCAACCCCGAGCCTGCGCTTAAGGCAAAGCCAGAGCCCATTCTTAAGCCGATAGTTCCAGGAAAAGTTTCTTCAAAACTTCCAGCGACAGTTCCGATGAAGGCGCTCGCGCAATTAGAAAAAACGATTCGTAAAAATGATGATCAATATTATGAGCCCTACGTCCATAAAAACACCAATGATCTTTCTTTGCAGGGCACAGTTTTTTGGGGCCAAGATGTTTTTGAAGTCCGACAATTTCAGCGCGGAGATGAATTGATTCTTGGACCCAATGACTCGGAACCAATTTATTTACCCACTTTTTTAGAAAGACTTCATTTTGGCAGTTATGTGAAAGGTCGAGCTTGCTTTCGTATTTCCAAACGCCTGAATTGGAAGCTCTATCATATGGGCAAAGAAATGAGCTTCGAAGAAGCGAAGCAAAAGCAGACCGTCAAAGAAGATAATATCAATTATAATATCGAACTGGATTTTAACAATTCATTTTTGTTGGAGCTTCTACCAGATATCCGGATGCATGTTTGTTATGTCGAGCAGCCGCGTCCCCTGATCAGAAAAACCTGGGTTGAAAATCGTGAAGAATTCAAAAAGGCGATTTCAGTTTCCGGAGTTGTACATTTATTGATTTGTATTCTCTGTTTGATTTTAGCACCCAAAAGTCATGGACCTAAAGTCGATGATGTGCCCGAACGTTATGCGCGTCTTTTAGTGGAGCCTCCGAAACAAGTTTTCGTGATGCCTCCTATAGAGAAGCCACCAGAGCCTGAGAAAAAAATCGTCGAAGAAAAACCACCGGAAGCTCCACCTAAAAAAGAAAAAATCAAAGTGGTTAAAAAAATCGAAAAAGTTCGAAAAGAAGTGGTCGAACGCCGCGTGGTGAAACCGACCACGGATTCGGTGAGCCAAGTGGTGCAGAGCAAACCCGCGCCGCCGCCTCCACCGGTGAAGACGCAGCAAGAGGTGGCCTCCGAAAAACTGATGGCTTCGCTTGGGGCCTTGCCGACCACCATGGCGCAAAATATTCCTAATGTGAAAATCAATAATACTGCTCCTGCAAAAAATGGTATGCAACCCAATCAAATGTTGAAAATGGTGAAAGCCCAAAATGGTTCCATGCCCGTTTCTGGAGTGACTGGCACGGGGGACTCCGCTCTCGCGAAAGCTTCACAGGGCGGCTATCAAACTGGTGGCGTGGCAGGCAAGGCCGGCAAAAGAGCAGTGGCCGGAGGTCTTGTTGGCGTTCCGAAATTCAATATTGCAAAAGGTCCGCAAGGCTTGAACGAATCGGAAATCCAAAAAGTAGTGAACCAACATGTGGCCGAAATTCAGCAATGTTACGAACGGGCTCTTTTTCAAGATTCTTCAGTGAGTGGACGAGTGCAGTATGAATGGAATATCAGTCCGCAAGGAGTGGTGGGCAGTGCTTCCGTGAAAAGATCGGAAGTGGGGAATGGAGATTTCCTCAATACTTGTGTTCTTGGTATTATTAAAAAAATGAAGTTCCCAACGGCCACCAACGGTGAGCCTACTCAAGCCTCTATCGGCTTTCCTTTTGGTCGAAACTAACTTGACGTGATTGGTCAGTTTAGTTCAAAGTTGTGCCTTCAATCGACAGGACGGAGGGTTAAATGGCAGAGCGACCACCAGTATTACGACTTCCAAAATCAACGCAGCAATACCGGCAGGACGCAGAATCTTTGATCTCTCAGCGTCGAAAATTGAGCGAATCAGCATTAAAGAAATTCATTCGTGATCTTGGACTCAAGGTCACGGACCAAAGATTATTAATTTTGCAAACACTTCGCTCAGGTCGAGCTCATGTGACTGCGCAAGAGGTTTTCGAAATTGTCAGTCGTCAGGATTCATCCGTTGGATTTGCAACTGTTTATCGATTTTTAAGAACTCTCACCGAGTCCGGCTTTGTCACCGAGGTGAGAATGAGCGGTTCGTCGGCTCGATATGAATTGAAGCCTGAAGGTCATCATGATCATCTCACATGCACAAAGTGTGGAAAAATTTGCGAATTTGAAAACTCAAAAATCGAGGATTTGCAGGCTCGTGTCGCGAATGAGTTTGGTTATCTCCTTACTGGTCATATTTTAGAATTGTATGGACTCTGCCCTGACTGCCAGCAGCGATAAATCCATTCATTGCTTGCGGCGCTGAGTCTTTGAGAGCATAGCGGCATGGCAGAAGACTTTGATGGGATCGTTATTAAGGGAGCTCGCGAGCACAATTTGCGGAATCTCGATATTCGAATTCCTCGCAATAAAATCACGGTAGTAACAGGGCTTAGCGGTAGCGGAAAATCTTCCCTCGCTTTTGATACGATATATGCGGAAGGTCAGCGTCGTTATGTGGAAAGTCTTTCTGCTTACGCTCGGAGTTTTCTTGAGCAAATGAAAAAACCGGAACTTGATTCCATCACGGGCTTGTCTCCTGCGATTGCCATTGATCAGAAATCAGTGAGTACGAATCCACGCTCGACTGTCGGGACAGTGACCGAAGTTTACGATTATTTACGTTTGTTGTTTGCAAAAGTCGGTATTCCCGAATGTCCTGAACATAAAATTCCGGTGAGCAGTCAAAATCCAATCCAAATCATTGAAGAAGTTTTGCGCAAAGAAAAAGGTGAGAAATTTTACGTTTTAGCTCCGATGGCACAAGGAAAAAAAGGGGAGTTTCTCGCTGAGTTTCAAAAATGGGAAAAACGGGGCTACATCAAAGCCAAAGTTGATGGTGTGTTCATTGAACTTTCTCAAGCAAAGAAACTGGTAAAAACGAAGGCCCATGACATTGATTTAGTGATTGATCAATTGGTCTTGAAGGACAATGTCCAATCTCGTTTGGCAGAGAGTATTAATGCCGCGATTGTTTTAGCTGCAGGGCGAGTCATTATTGAAACCTTCAAAGGTGAGCGAACAGCTTACTCTATTCATTCGTCATGCCCTATATGTGGATTTAGTTTTCCAGTTTTAGAGCCCCGAATTTTTAGTTTTAACAATCCAAGGGGCGCTTGCGAAACTTGTCACGGTCTTGGCACTTTAGATTTAGTTGAAGAGGAAACCTATTCTTACGAAGACGGCGGAAAAGTTTTAGAAAAGGTATCTTACCGTTATAAAAATGAAAAAAAAATTTCCGAAGATGAGGATGAAGTTGAAGAATTAGATTTGAGCACCTGTCCCGCTTGTCATGGCACTCGTTTAAAACCAGAATCTTTGAATGTGCGGATAGCTGGAAAAAATATTGCAGAATTGGCAGAGCTTTCCTGTGTGGAATTGAAAGACTGGGTCGATCAAGTCAGTGTGCGTGACAAAGATAAGCTGATAGCAGGGAAAATTATTTCTCAAATTAGCAAACGATTAGAGTATTTAATTCGTGTAGGCACGGGGTATTTGTCCTTATCTCGTTCGGCAAGAACCTTATCCGGCGGCGAGGCGCAGCGAATTCGACTTGCAACTCAAGTGGGTTCTTCTTTGATTGGAGTTTTATATGTGATGGATGAACCAAGCATTGGGTTACATCCTCGTGATCATCATCGACTTTTAGAAATCATTGCCGACTTGCGAGATCGCGGCAACACGGTTCTTCTTGTTGAGCACGATGAAGACACGATTCGTAGTGCGGATTATGTGATCGATCTTGGCCCTCGAGCTGGAAAATTAGGTGGGCAATTGTTGGCGGAGGGCACTCCATCTCAAATCGAAAAAAATAAAAACAGTCTTACCGGACGTTATTTGTCAGGAGAACTTCGAATACCTGTTCCACTCAAGCGTCGTGCGGGAATTGGTCAATCTCTTCGTTTGCACAAAGCTTCGGGAAATAATTTGCATGAGGTGGAATTGCGAATTCCGCTAGGAACGTTCACAACAGTGACGGGAGTTTCCGGAAGTGGAAAATCGACCTTAATCATTGATACTTTGTACAAAATTCTTGCACAAAGATTCTATCGCGCAAGCAGTATTCCTTCGGCTTATGAAAGTATTTCTGGTTTGGAAAATATCGATAAGGTCATTGAGATCAATCAAAGGCCAATCGGGAGAACTCCTCGCTCGACTCCTGCGACTTATGTGGGACTTTTGCCTTTGATCCGCGATCTTTTTTCCAATTTGCCTGATGCTAAGCTGCGGGGTTACGAACCTGGTCGTTTCAGTTTTAATGTTAAAGGTGGTCGCTGTGAAACTTGTCTGGGGCATGGACAGATTCGAATGGAGATGCATTTTTTAGCAGATGTTTTTGTGACCTGTGATGCCTGTCAGAGCCGTCGGTACAACCGGGAAACTTTGAACATTAAGTATAATCAAAAATCCATCGCAGATGTTTTAGACTTCACGGTGGCTGAGGCCTTAGATTTTTTTAAAAATCATTCTCATATTCATCGTAAGCTCAGTACTCTTCATCGAGTGGGTCTAGATTACATGACCTTGGGTCAAAGCTCGACGACACTTTCTGGTGGTGAAGCACAACGAGTTAAGCTTTCTAAAGAATTATCTAAACGAGGCACCGGAAAAACACTTTATATTTTGGATGAGCCCACAACAGGCTTGCATTTTGAAGACGTGAAAAAATTAGTGGAGCTAATTCAGGATTTGGTGGATCAAAACAACACGGTTTTAGTCATTGAGCACAATCTCGAAGTCATAAAATGTTCTGACTATGTTGTCGATATGGGACCTGGTGGTGGTGTGACCGGCGGAGAAATTGTGGCGGAAGGCACGCCCGAAGAAATTTGTAAAAACGAGCGAAGCGTCACCGGCCAATATTTAAAACCCTTACTTAAATTTCGTCGACCGACATCGACGAGTTGAAGACTTTCTTAGATACTATGGCCTTGTTCTTGGTGAAATTTATTTTTGAAAACTTTTTCAAAAATAAAACGAGGTTGCGCATATCCAATGAACAAATGAACTGGGATAGAAAGCAAACCGAGTTGCCAACTAAAAATCTCGCCTGTAATAAGTATTGCAGTGAGAGGGATATTAAACTTGCGATTAATAATTGAAAAAGTTCCAAGTGCTGCTGCGGCAGCCGTTGAGAGCCCTACAATTAAGCTGATCCAGGAAGCAAAAAGACCTCCAACGACCATCAGTGGAACGAAGGCTCCACCTTTCCAGCCTCCTGCTAGACTGATAAGCGTGAAAAACATTTTTCCAAAAACAGCAGAGAACTCAGCTGGTGTCGAAAAGCTTCGATCTAACAGCGGTGTGCTGAAATTATTGAACTGAGTGTGTCCCAGTAAAAAAACAAAAAGCCCGAGAATCATTCCTGACGCCGGAAGTGTAATCCATGAAGGAGTGTTTCGTAAAAATTTTCCCGTCACGAGTTCACAGAGCATAAAAGAATTAGCCAAGGCCCAAAGACTGAAACAAAGAGCAATAAAACTTAAAAATGAAACAGAAGTAAATTTGTATTCAAAAAAAGGAGAGTGCCAATGTTGTATTGGTACAATTTTCAGAACAACCCAGCCAACGAGGGAGCCTAACATCGAGGCAACTGCGTTTTCCCGATTGGGGGATTTTTTGTATTCAAGAGAAAAAGTGATAGCGCTCAAGGGGGTGCCTAAGGCCACACAAAAAGCTGCGGCGACGCCAGCATGGGCAAATAAAGAACGATGAATCTCTTCATGTTTTAAACGCCGGCGCAGAAATTCGGCGACAGAAGAACCAATTTGTACGGCCGCGCCTTCTCTTCCAACAGAGGCACCAAAAAGATGGGACCAGAACGCAGTCAAATACATATAGGGAGCCAAAGCTGGAGAGGTTTCTTGCTCGCAATTTTTGAAATGTTTAATTTGGCCGAAATAATACAAACAAAGTCCAGCCAGAGGTAGTACCCAGACGAGCGTTCCACTATAAAATTTAAAAGTCGCAGCCGCAAAATTAACGGCTACGATAAATCCACCGGCGAGCAAGCTACAAAACACTGAGGCGACAAGCAGATTGATCCAAGTTTTGATAGGGGTTTTTTGTAATGGTATCATGGCTCTACCAACACCTTATGAGCTCCTTGTTTGAGCGAAGCGCCAACGCAGGCAAAAATAATAAGGAGGGCTCCGAAAAATTGGAGAAAGTTGAGTCTCTCGTGTAATAAAAAGTAAGCGAAGAAAAAAGACATCGGTGACTCAAGTAAAAATAAGAGCGAAGCAAGAGATGCGGAAATTTGTTTTTGAGCTCGGATTTGTAAATAAAAACCAAGTAGCGTAGAACCAAATGCTAAACTCAAAAGTCCAATCCAACCATTAAAATCTAAAGAAAAGAATTGCCATTTTTCAGTGAAGGGAAAAAAGGCCAAGGCGAAAAGACCTGCCCAAAATGATTGTGTGACGTTGAAAATAAAAGGATTTTTTGAACGACTTGAAATTCGGTCTACATAGAGGATGTGTAAAGCGGCAGCCCACGCATTCAGGAGTGTAAAAGTGTCGCCCCAAACCAAGTTGGTGTCTTTCAGATTGATGATAAGCAGGGTTCCTACGAGAGCTAAAAATACCCAGAGCCAGTGAAGTTTTTCAATTCGCGCCTTTAAGAAAAAATGAGAGAGCAAGGGGACGATGATCACATAGGTCGTCGTGATAAATGCGGATTTTGTGGCAGTAGTGAAAAGAAGTCCGGAAGTTTGCAAAACTAAAGTCAGACACAAAAGGAATCCTGCTCCGAAAGCTAATTTTGCTTCATGAAGAATGAGTGAGAGCGGAGTGCGAAGAGCTAAAAGCATTACTGAGCCGACGGCAAAGGCAATAACAAAACGATAGGCGATGATGGCAGGAGGACTTAATGCGCGCAAAGCCCAGATTGTGCCGATAAATCCAAAGCCCCAAAAGACCGACGCAAAGGCCAGCTCCAGCACAGGTCTCGTCGAAGATTTATTTTGAGTCAATTCTGATCCTCTCGAGAAGATCGTTCTTTTGCCCTTTTTTTGCTGTCAAAATGATAGGGTAGGGAGGCTGCGCCTAAAACGCCGGCTTGGTTCAGATGGTGAGCTACAATGAGCTGGCATTCAAATTTTGGATTAAACTGTCGAATGAGGCCTCGGTAACGCACCTGCAGTCGCTTCCAGTAAAGACGACGAACTTTAATCAATCCCCCTGAAAATAAAATCTTTTGTAGACAAAAACCGACGCTCAGATTGTAGCAAAGGGCGGCGAGCGTGTCGGCGGCATCATCAAAAAGAATTTGATATTGAGTTTGACCTTTATCTAAAGCAAGAACGAGCTCTTCGATGGAGGAGCCTTTGAAGCCGAGCTCAAGGGCGCGACGTAAAATTCCTGTACCGGAAGAAATTCCTTCTACAGTATAAAGAGGCAAATCCTTGGCTTCGTGAATATCATTTGTTCGCGCAATAAGATGACCAAATTCTGAGCCCATTCCTAAGGTCTGGACCGGTTGGCGATTGAAAATCACGCCGGTTCCAATTCCAGTGCCAATCGTGACAACGGCATAACTTAATAAATCTTGAGCTCCACCTGTCCAGCCTTCTGCGCGAGCTGCAGCAATGGCATCGTTTTGAAAATACACTTTGGAGCTAATACCAATTTTTTTTAATTTATCCGATAGCATTTTTTGAATAGGAACGATTTTCCACTCAGGAAAATTCACGGGGTAAATAAGTTCACCTTGTTCAACATTCAAAGGGCCCGCGCTGGCGAGGCCGACTCCGGAAAAGTATTTTTTATTGAAGGCATCTGGATGATTTTTTTTGAAGTTTAGAATCAAATCTACCATGAGACCGACTACTTTTTCTGGTCCGTTAGTGGTTCCCTTTTTTAAATTTAAGATAGATTCTTTGTGAAACGCGACGATATCACCGTGGTCGTCGACCAGAGCTGCGGCCAACTTGGTTCCTCCCAAGTCGATGCCAATTGTATATTTTCTTTTTTTACTAAGTAATTTCATCGACGAGAGGATCCCAATTTGCATTTCACATCAGAGCGTAAAACAAGCGCGGATTGAGAGCCCAGCGAAACCGTAGCGTAACCACTTCGAACAGCTACGCCCTGAGAGCAGGAACTTCCCGGTTGATATTCCGCAGCTAAGACATTGCAATAACAGGCACTAGGTAGTCCTACTGGGATTTGAGCTGAAAGAAATTCGGTTGAAGTGTTGATAGCGACAAAGCCGAGTTTTCCTCGGCTAAAAGCCAATTGACCTTCGCCGCCCATCCATACTCCATCAGCGTAAAAGGCTGGGTCTGTGTGATTTCTAAATTTAACCAATTCTGCAACTCCGGGAAGACGGTGTTCACAGAGCCAAGGTGCTCGGCAGTGATTATTGTTATCCAGAATAGGTAGAGTCTTTCCTTTGGAATCGACAGGTGGTCCTTGGTCGAAATTCAAAAAATCAAAACCGGAAAAAAGTTGTGGATAACCATAGGGCCAAGTAAGAAAAAAAACAGTCGCTAAGCGATAAGCAATGGGGTCCTTTCTTAAAGAAACCAAAACTGATGATTCAGTTCTTTGCAAATCATGATTTTCTAAGAAAACAACCGCATCGTCCGTATTGACATAGCTGTTGAAAAGTCCCGCGAGACGGCTTGTCTTCGCGCTCGAGAAGGCGGCTCCGATATCATACGAATAACGAAAATAATTAACATGTCCAAGTGGAAGGTACTCTCCAATGTTGATAGGTTCGTCTGCGCTGAGGGAAGTTTCGCTGACGACAAAAGGTGAAATATTCGTCAGTGATTTAAGTACATCAAAGATGGAAACCAAATCAGTCGCTGGAATGTGCTTAGCGGCATCCAACCGAAAACCAGTAACTCCCATGTTGAGTAACTGATTCAAGTACTCAGCAAGAGTTTGTTGAACGAGAGGGCTTTCAGTTTTAAGGTCCGCCAGTCCGAGGAGCTCGCAATTTTGCAATTCAAAACGATCTTTGTAGTTAACGATTTGATCATTGCCATTGCGGCCACAATGATGAAAGTCATTAAAACTGTAAAGATCTTGATGGTTATATTTTGTGTATTTGGTTCCGGCAATACCGGTTCCAGAGGCGATTCCGGCCATATGATTTAGAATAACATCGACGTAAACGTCGACGCCCACATTTCGACAACGCTGGATCATATTTTGAAATTCAAATTCATCGCCAGATCTTGAAGAAATTTTGTAGCTGACGGGCTGGTATCGCTCCCACCAAGCGGCTTGTCCTAAAACCAAATGTTCTTGTGGAGGGGATACCTGAACGGCTGAAAAACCATTGGGGCCTAAATAAACTTCACATTCTCGAGCGACGTCATTCCAAGGCCACTCAAATAGTTGCACCATGACGGTGCGAGAGTTCGCAAAAACCGTCAAAGAGGAAGTTAGGATGAATAAAATCAGCAATGCTTTCATGATTCACTGGCCCCTCTCCAGCTTCACTTTAACTCTGCGATCAAGAATTTGTTCTAAGCTCCGACACTCTATCAAAAAAATGAGCTTTAGCCATATTAAAATTCAAAGGGATCAAATCCCCAGTTTTTTTACTGACGGACTGAGACCGGGTAATTCGCAACAGTTGACCTTGGAATCGAGCATAGATCATGTAATGGGATCCCATGTACTCTTCAAGCTCAAAGCTCGCCTGAGCGGTGCCATCGCCGATTTGAATATCATCCGGGCGTATACCAAAATCGATATTTTTATGGCCAAGAAATTCGGCAGGTAAAATATTCATCTCCGGACTGCCTACAAATCCAGCAACGAATTTATTCACGGGTTTATTGAAAATTTCCTGAGCCGTGCCTAACTGTATAATTTTTCCACTGTTTAAGATGGCAATACGATCACCTAAAGTTGTGGCTTCAGTTTGATCATGAGTCACATAAATCATAGTGCTCTTGGTTTTTTGATGAATCTTTTTTATTTCGTAGCGCATTCGCGATCGCAAAGCGGCATCTAAATTGGAAAGAGGTTCGTCAAATAAAATAATTTTTGGATTCTTGACCAAAGATCGACCTAGGGCGACTCGCTGCCGCTGTCCTCCTGATAATTGACCTGGTTTTCGAGACAAGAGTTTCGTGAGTCGTAAAATTTCAGCCACTTCCTGAATCTTTTTTTCCATTTCGTGTGCTGGAGTTTTATTGAGAGTGAGTGCAAAACCTAAATTTTCTTTGACGGTTAAGTGCGGGTAAAGAGCATAGCTTTGGAATACCATTGCTAGTCCACGATCTTTAGGTTGCACCCCTTTAACATTCCTACCGTCGATCAAAATCTCACCACTTGTGGGCTGTTCCAAGCCCGCGAGCAATCGTAACAACGTCGACTTTCCACAGCCGGAGGGGCCGACCAGAACTAAAAACTCGCCGGACTTAATTTTCAAGTCGACACTTTTTAAAATATTTTGCTGATCAAAAGTTTTACTGATGGATTGAAATTCAACATTCGCCATGACTAACCTTTCACGCTTCCCAAAGTTAAACCCGAAATCAAATATCGAGAGAGTAAAATAAAGGCCAGCGTGGCGGGCAAACTCACGATGACAGCAGCGGCAGCATACAAGCCCCATTCAGTGGCAAGGCTCGATTGAAAACTCTTTAAACCTAAAGGCAGCGTCTGCATTTGAGGGTCTTGCAAGACAACGGAGGCCATCGCGTACTCTGACCAGGCGGTCGTCAGCTGAAAGAGCGCAGTGATGGCAATAGCAGGTTTGGAAATGGGGAGAACTATCTTCCACAGAACTTGCCATCGATTGCACCCGTCAACTCTGGCCGCATCTTCGATTTCAAAAGGAAGTGTGTCAAAGTAGCTTTTTAGCTGCCATACGCAAAAAGGCAAAGCGCTAGAGGAATAAATAATCAATAAGCCCCAAAAATTATTCAGCAAATGAAATTGAGAGAGTAAAATATAAAACGGAAGTAGCAACATGGTCGCTGGAAACATTTGGGTTGCTAACAAAAATGTTAAAATTCCTTTTTTACCTTGAACTGAAAAGCGAGAAAGAGCGTAGGCGGCCGTGATTGATAAAATAAGACCAAGGATGGTCACCATGACGGAAATCATTACCGAATTAAATAACCAAGTCGGGAACAGGGTTTTCGTAAAAACAATTTCGTAATTTTTCCAGCTCAAGCTGTCGGGCCAAAAATGTAAAGAATCATTTTGAAAGGAGTTATCAGACCGGAGAGAAACATTAAAAATATGCCAGATGGGAAAAGTTGAATAAATTGAGAAGATTAAAAGCACTAAAAGAGAAAAGAATTTTTTCATTTGTGAGAACCTTCCACAGAATCTGAAGTTGACTCTTGGCTGACCTTCTCTTGAAGGCGAAGATAAAAAATAGTCCAGGCTAATAGAACGCAAAAAATAATCATAGAAAGGGCTGCGCTTGAGCTATAACGGTAAAGATTAAACGCCGATTTGTAGACATAACTCACCAAAATATGAGTTTGATCGGCAGGCTCTCCACCATTGGAAACCAGCCAAACAACATTCAAATTATTAAAGGTCCAAATACAACCCAACACCACCGCAGGACGCAAAACTGGTTGTAAGAGTGGCCAAGTGATACGTCGGAAGGTTTGCCAAGTCGAAGCGCCATCCACTTTTGCGGCCTCGAAGAGTTCTTTCGGAATGGATTGAAGACCTCCCAAAGTGACCATCATCATGAAAGGAAATCCCAACCAAACATTGGTCAGAAAACAAGCGGAAAAAGCTTTTAAGGGCGACGAAAACCATTCGATCGCGGGGCCATGTAAAAGATCATGCACCACTTTGTTGATCAAACCAAATTGACTGTTGAACATGCCTCGCCAGGTGAGCGCAGTGATATATTGAGGTACGGCCCATGGAATGATTAAGAGCACTCGGAAGAAAGGTTTGGCAGGTAAGCTCTGATTGATCAAGAGGGCCAAAAAAACACCCAAGAACACGTGGAAAAAAACATTGGTGAAAGTCCAAATGATTGTTTTGCCAAAAACAAAATAAAAAGTCGGATTTTCTAAAATCTGAATATAATTCTGCCATCCGGTGAGCTGATAATTTTGAAAAGTTCTGAGGCTCAAATTTGAAAAGGAAATGTAAAAGTTAAAACAGAAAGGAAAAATCACCACAACGAAAACGGCCAACATGGCTGGGGTAAGAAGTAGATATGGAAATTTTCCAATTTCGCCAAAACTGATTTTGATTAATTTTAGCCATTGCCAACCAAGCCATGTAAGAGCCAAGCCAACCAAAAGTCCTAGCACTTTGATAACATAAGACTGCCATGAAACTTCTTCCACGTTGTTCATAACGTGAATCTGCTCCAAAGCATCAAGCTGAGCGCTTTCACTGGCTTTTTCTGGGGATTCTTGGTCAGCGAGCACCGCTTGATAGTGCGTTCGCAGAGAATCCCAAATGGCGCGCAACTCAGGTTCTATTGGCATTGGCTGCCCGAGCTTCATGATTTCAGCGGCCGCTTTTAAGAGAGGATCTTCTTTGACGATAGGATCTTGGCGGGCCGAAATTCTCGAGGGAAGGATTCCAACTTCTTTAGCAAAACTCAGTTGGGATTCTTTCGAAAGTAAGAACTGTAATAATTTTTTTGTTGCTGGGAGCTTAGCTTCTTCGATATTTTTGTTCACTGAATAACCCAAAGTTGAAACTAAAGGAGAGGGCCAAAGTCCGGTTGCGCTAATTTTCGGAAAAGGCGCCACTCCTATATCGAGTCCGGCCTTTTTGTAATCACCCCAACTCCAGTCACCATTGAGAATAATTGCGACTTTTCCATCCTTAAAGAGCGCGTTGGCGGTTTCATAGTCTGCTTCTTTAGGAACGAAACTAGATCGACGCAAATCCCGAATGAAAGTCATAGCCGATTTCATCGAAGAGGAGTTCAGTAGCGGACTTGCGTTTTGATCGACAAAAGGAGTGCCAAAGCCAGCAACCCACGGGACAAAGAAAAAAGGTTCTTGCATGGGCCAAACCAAATAATAGCCTTTTTTCCACTCTTGTCCTTGTTTCATCATTTCATCGGTGGAGGAAGGGGCCTGAGCTAAAAGCTTTTTATTATAAACAAGACACAAAAAATTTCCGGTGGTGTCACCCATTAAAAAAATACTTTTATCTTTACGAATCACAGAAATAGGGTCGAAGTCTTTCAAAGACTCTTCATCAATCAAGTCATTGAGTGGACGCAATAGATTCATTGTATAAAAAGGACCCACTTGATCTGAGGGGCCATAAATTAATTCTGGTCCAATCCCACCCAAAGCAGAAGCTTGAAACTTACTGCGCAACTCTTCTGTTTCCCAATAGGAAGATTCGACGACAATATCAGGATTTTGTTTTTCAAATTCTTTGATCAAATCAGCCTGAACTGTGCGATGTGAGTACATTAATTGATGCCAAAGTCGAAGATGAATTTTGGGTGAGTCTTCAGACAGAGCCAAGTTTGAAAAAAGCACCAGAAGGGTGGTCAAAATTACGATCAAGCTTGTGAGAAATCTCATTGAGGCTCCTCAAGAACCAAAATTGTTCGTCCTGGGATTTGCACTGTTCCAGTGTCTGATGACCATTTGGCAAAATAAAGCATTGGATCGATGTTTGTGTTGAGATCTGGGTGAAGACGTAAATTGAGCCCTTTCAAGATGGAATTTTGAAATAACTGTGTTTGGGTTCCGGCATTCACAAAAATCCAAAGTGATTTTCGATGCGGATCAATTTGGAGATCTTTGTTTTGCAGCGAAAAGACGACCATTCCAGGGATATCTCCGTTGGATTTTTCATCTGCCGGAAAAGTCAAACGAGAGTTGATGTCGAAAGTGTTATCCAAGGAAAATAAGCGAGAGCTTCTGCGTACTCGCAACAGTGCTTTAAAATATTCCGAAGTTGATAAAATTGATTCACGACTGATCTGTGTGGAGGCGAGATCCAACCGTGGCTTCCAAAAAGACCAGTCGGGCTGATTTCCCCACGCAGGAGGAAGTCCCACTCCCCAATTATTGGAATCGAAACTCCAATCGATATCGTTAAACCAATCGCCAGAATCATAACTGTCTTGATCTCCCGATTTAGATCGTAAGAGCTCTGAACCGCCTTCAAAAAATGGAATTCCTTGAGATAAAAGAATCGTTCCAAGAATTAATTTTTGAGTGCGAGCACGATCATCTTCCGAGGCGGCAGGTGGAGAACGATGGGAACTCCAGTAAGGAAGTTTGGCTTGAATGGCATCAAAGAGAGAGTAGCCATCATGAGCAGAAGCGTAGGTGATTGTTTCAATTGGATTGGCGGAGTAACCAACAGGGATATTCCTAAAATAGAAACTGCCGCCGCGAACGGGATTATTGTAGCGATCACGAATGACAAAGTCTCTTAAGTTTCCCGCTATGCCAATTTTAACGACATCACCTAAAAATAGAAGTTTATCTTTTTGTTGATTGATATCAGTGGGGGTCTCAATGTTTGCGGGCTCTTCATTATAATCCCAAAAAAGACCCGTCGCAAAACCTTGATCAGATTTTTGTTTATTGTTCGTGGAACCACCGCGGAGTGCGTCCCGTAAACGATCATTGAAAACTCCGACGCCAACATCATAACTGGAATTTTGTGAAAAACTAGTTCCTGGATACAACGCTTCGAGAGAACCAAAAGGCCAAGCCTCCCCGTAAAGGAGTATTTTACTTCCATCAACGCCATCACGATGGGGATTTAAGTTCTGGATGTTTTTTTTAAGTCGTTTCACTTGTTCTTTTGGATGCATATTCAAAAGATCGAAACGAAAACCATCAATGCGATAATTTTTTGCCCAAAAAATCAAAGAATCACTGATGAGTTTTTCCATCATCACAGTTTCGGTGGCCATGTCATTGCAGCAGGTGCTTTTTTGTAAATTTCCGCGCTCATCATAACGATGATAATAGTAAGGAACGAGCACATCTAAATTACTGTCGGTTTCAAGTTCCGCTGTATAGCTATGATTGAAAACCACATCCATCACGATGCGAAGACCGTTGGCATTGAGCGCCTGAATCATTTTTCGCATTTCCAAAATTCGTGCTGGCCCATTCGCATTGCTGGAGTAAGAACCTTGAGGAGTAAACCAAAAGGCCGGGTCGTAACCCCAATTGTATTTATCAGTGCGACGATTTTTACCGATCTCTTCTTGTGGTGCAGTAGAAGAAGAGTCAACTCCGGACTCGGATTTTACTAATGAACTGGAGGAAGAATTTTTTTCAGGAATACTTCCAAATTCCATCAGGGGCATAAAATGAACATGAGTCAGTCCTGCTTGAGCCAGCTCTTTTAAATGTGCAAAACCTGTTGATCGGGAATCCACCATACCCAAATAAGTGCCCTTCAATGAGGCTGGTAAACTAGGATCATTGACGGTGAAATCACGAAGATGAAGTTCATAAACCACGGAGTCCTGAAGTCTCGCCAAAGGAGGTTTGGACAATTGGTTCCAGCCTGTGGGTTGTAAGTCAGGGTCATTCAAATCCACCAATTGTCCAAACTCGCGATCAGCAGACAAATTTGGAGCATAGGGATCCACGATGGTGAAAGTATTTTTTTGACCGTTGTAAGGTGAAAATCCAACCATTTGATAGAGATAATACTTATTCTTCCATTCGGGCCTTCCTTGAATTGACCTAAATCCCTTGTTTTCTCGATTGAGAGAAAATATTTCTGCTTGAGTCGCATCGGGGGAATTGTAGAGCAGGACAGACATTTTTTGGGCTGTTGGAGCCCAGACTCTTAACTCAGGAATTCCATTTTTCCAACGCAAGCCAAGTTGGGCGGAGCTGTCACTCATTTCACTATTTAAGAGTCCTGTGAAACGGAGAGGAGCTTTGAGAATAATATCATGTTGATCATTCTGAACTTGGATGCGAGCGCTGGTTCGAAGTAGATCTTCCATCCGGGGAAAAATTTCCTGCGCTGAAAGAGTCCATTGGTCTTGCGAGTGAGAAGTCACTGGCAGTTCGATTTGTAAGGGAAGCTCTTCACTGACTAATATAAAATGTGGGTTGGCAGGGAGAGGAATCGATGGTGTTTCAAAAAACGAAATTTCATTTCGACTGTGCCAGTGGGCGACTGTATTTTTTGAAACGGGAAAAGCAAAACCTGTTGCTGAAAAAGTCAAACAGGTTGCAGAAAACGAACAATAAAATAATATAAATATCCGCAGTTTTTTCACCGCGCGGATCATATGGGTAGAGGAATTGGGTTTCAACATAGAGTCACATTATTACTCTAAAAAACACGGCGCGTCCATTGTATAAAACTTAAGCATTTTAAGCTGATGGATAAGGTCGGCGTTGGGACAAAATGTCTAGCGCCAAGCGGCTTTCTGGGTTGTGAGTCCAATCGTCCGTAAGTAGTTTGAATTTTCTGGTCCAATTGGGAACGTTCATATGAGTGCTGGGAATATTTTGAGCCTCGAGCTCGCCCCAAAGGTCTTCAGGATTGAGGATCATGTAGTAAGCTTTAGAACGGGCCATTTTTTCTAGCACGGCTTGAAATATTTTTAATCCATCCCCAGGTTTAAGTTTCAAAAAATTCGCCCAATCAGCGGTGGCAGTCAGTCGCTTTTTCTTGAATTGTGCCAGGTAATTTTTATCCAAAATCCCTAATTGAGTGACTAAGTCTAAATCTTGACCGGTGATAAAGGCTGCAAATTGGGCCATATCATGGGTGTTCAAACACAAAAGAGTTTTTTCTGGAATACTGTCAGAGAATTTTTTTGGAGGAGCTTCATAGTTGAATTGGCCAACAGTCATCCCTTTGAAATTTCTTTTGGTGAGAATAGCATTGACCGTCTCAGGTACGACTCCCAAATTTTCGCCGATCAAATCAGCCTTAGCTCGATGAGCTTCTAAGCAAGCTATCGCAAAAAGTTCTTGCGGAGGAAAGCGCAAATAAATTCCATCTTTGCCGCTTCCTCCTTTGGGAATAATATAGACACGGAAAAGACCCATTACATGATCAAGCCTTAGAATCCGAGTGTAGCGCAAATGGTTTTCAAAAGACTTGCGGAGATAAGCATATCCAGAAGTTCGAAGGTTGTCGGGATGAAAGCTCGGAAAGCCCCAGTTCTGGCCAAGCTGAAATACGGGTTCAGGAGGTGCTCCCATAGAGACTTCAGCAAAAAATACATCTTTGTATTTAGCAAAATCAAATCCTGAGGCATTCACTCCGACCGGAAAATCCATGTAAAGACCGAGATCATTGTGCTCTTTCCACTGGCTCATAAATAGATGCATTTGGAACTGCACATAGCGGTGAAAATTTTGTTTCTCAAGATCCGTGGCGCGAAATTTTACATAGCCATCCAAGTCGGGATAAAGAGCTAGAAAGGCTCTGTATTCCTCAGTTATGTCTTGAGCTTTTGCAAAAAAATCTTGAGATAATAGATGAAGAATTTTTCGTTTTTGCTCATAGACTTCATGATATTTCACATGGGTTGTTCCACGAAGCCCAGCCAGAGTGTTTTGAAAGTCTTTGTCTTCTAAAGCTTGTTTGGCACCTGTGCAGTCAGATTCAGACACGAGAGTATTGACATCTAAATAGAGCTCATTCCAAAAGAGGCGAGTGAGTGCACTGTAAGGGCTTGGATCGCAGTCTGGAGAGTCGTAATTACCGGCGAGTAAAGGCAAAGATCCTATCCAACGAGCACCAAGGGGTTTTAGCTTTTCGGAAACTTCGGATAATTCCGCAAAGGAACCAATTCCCCAGTCCTGCTTACTTCGAGCGGCATAAAGAGGCAGGAAGACGCCCCAACTGTTTTTGTATTCCGTCAGATCCTGAATTTTTTCCGGCGCAGCAATCAGAAGTGCTGATAATTTACGTTCATTGGTGATCGCTTGAAAGTCGTAATAACCCGGGGCTAATTTTGTGAAAAAATTCCAGATATATTTACCTCGAGAATTTTTTTCAGGAAGCCAGTCGTACTTCAACTCTTTTCCACTAGAGTCTTTCACTTGAATTTGAATTTTTGTCGAAGCTTCTTCAGGGCTTAAATAGAAAAAAAATCGTGAATTTTCATTTTCCCAGTGCACAAGAACGGGCTCAACGCCTCTTTGCCATTTTTGGCGATGTCGCCGTTCAATCAAAGACTGCAGATCTCTATCTGACGCGATCGGAGTCGCGCTGAGATCTGAAAGAACTTTTAGAAGAGTGGATTCGGACGCAGTGGTCAGGCCCCCGCTGGAATTTTTATAAGTTGGTTGAAGTCCCCAGTGCCGAGCCGCTTTTCGCAGTAATTTTGTGTTGATTGATTTCATGATGTGAAAGCCTCAATGATTTTAAAAAAAGCAAAATAGAAACACTCATCGTATTTAGCAAGAAAAATCTGATTTTGAGTTGAAAACTTAAATGACAGGCTCTTTTATTGTTCTTGAGTTGATCTTAGGTTGGTTGTCACTGTGTGATTTTTATATTTATTCATTTCTATCGGTGATATCTTTCACAAATGAAATTTAAAAACACAGATCTTCAAATTGGACGATTTCGCGATATGGGCCTGGGCACCACAATTCTCTCCTCATTAGAAGAGATAAAAATCACCACTCCTACTCCCGTGCAGTCTCAGTCCATTCCTTTAATTTTAGAAGGCGCTGATGCTGTTGTGATTGCTCAAACTGGAAGTGGAAAAACTTTGGCCTACGTTCTGCCAATTTTAACAGCACTGGAGAATCGTCCGACAGCACGCGCTCTGGTTTTCGCTCCCAGCCGAGAAGTAGCTGCACAAATTCATAAAGTTTTTTTACAGATGTTAGTGGGGAAAGGCCTTTTGCCTTGCCTCATCATTGGTGGTCAGCCGAATAAAGAGCAAGAGAGTCAGTTGCGAAAAAAACCGAGAATCATTGTCGCCACTCCTGGTCGTTTGAATGATCATCTGCAGACAAATAAATTGCTCTTACAAAATGTCGAGGTCATGGTGATTGATGAGGCGGATCGCATGTTGGACATGGGGTTTTCTCCTCAATTAGACAGCATTCGTAAAACCATGCGAGGGTCTTGGCAAACGCTGATGTTTTCTGCCAGTTTTGGAAAAACAGTGGAAACGATGGCAGAGAAAATATTGCGGAGTGAACCGTATTTGATTCGTGCGGAAAGAGCGGAAACGCCGGTCGCGGAATTGAAACAAAAAGTTTTTTTTCTGGACCGAGGAATGAAAAATGATTGTGTCGCGGAAGAATTAAAAAAAATTAAAGGCGGAGTGATCGTTTTTGCAGCTAATCAGTCCAGCTGTGAAAGTATTGGACAACATTTAAAAGAAAATGGGTTTTCCTGTGATTTTATTCACGGGGGTTTGAATTCAGGTCATCGAGATCGTGTTTTGCGTGAATTGAGAGATAAAAAGATCCAAATCATGATCACGACAGACCTTTTAGCTCGTGGTCTAGATGTGCCGCATATCGAATGTGTGGTAAATTATGATTTACCAACAGAACCTGAAGATTTTCTTCATCGGATTGGCCGCACTGCGCGAGCTGGTCGTGAGGGGAGGGCTTTGACCTTTGTGACGCCCAAGGATTTGGAGATGTACAAAAAAATCAAAGTTTATCTTCCTGGTGCGGAAGAGTTTGGTCAAATCTGAGGAACTGTCGAAAGTTCTTCCATATTTTGAGAACTGTGCTAGTCTTTACATTCAGTTTTTCAAACGGGAGATTTTTATGCAAAACGGAACAGTCAAATTTTTTAACGCCACTAAAGGCTTTGGTTTCATCACTCCAGACAGCGGCGCTGATTTGTTCTTCCATATTTCTGAAGTTCAAGGTGAGCACCCTAAAGACAACGACAAAGTACAATTTGAAGTTGGCCAAGGAAAAAAAGGTCCTGTTGCGACCAAAGTTACTGTTAAAAAGTAATCGCAATTCCTATTTAAATTTTGACACTCAACAATGAGTCCCATGGGCTCATTGTTTTGCTATGAGCAAGCTCTAGTTGACGTGTCACCATTTTCTCAAAAACAAAAAGAAGATGATTATGCTCCTTGTTATTAGGGGAGAGTAAGTCAATCGTTTGGTGGATGGCCTCGATAGTTGAGTAACACTCGGCGCGTGGTTGTTTTCGAATACGAAAATTTGAAGGTTTGCTTGGTGTAAAGCAAATCCTTGGAATTTTTTTGAGATTTTGACTGTGATATACAGTTTTTCGAGCCGTGTTCCATGTTCCATCAATCACAAAAATGGCGAGTTTTTTCTGAGGTGGCGTCAGTTTTCCTTTCTCTTCCTCCGTCATCAAAGACAAGTTTTCTGATTGAATTCCAGGGTAGAGCATCACTGAATGGAGACTTGAATCATCTAGAATTTGATTCACACTTTCATTTTGAGTAAAGTCATGTCCCACAATCAAACGTGAATTTTTGAGGCAAAGATGGGCCATTCGCCCTGTGGCGATGCGTCTAGCAACCTCAATCGGATGAATCAAAATAACAAATAAAATATTTGGGTCGAAGGGTTTTAAGAGCTGACAGTAACAGCTAAAATGAGGCTGGAGACATTTGGGACAAGGGAGGCGTCGACCATTCAGTGCGACTTGAGCCTGAACTTCGGCTTGTTTGCGGCGGTAGCTAATGACATCCATTTTTCATCCATCCTTGGAAAAAGAAGCTTTTATGTCCAACATACCATAGAAAAAGAAGGCATTGCGGCCTTCTTACCTAAATAAAAAGGGGCCGCGATTTGAAATATTAACAAATTTTAAGGCGAGAGTCAGTGGTCCCCGACTCTTTTTCCTCGCTTATTTATGACTGAGGTTGACCAAGAGGGGGTAAATATTGAATATTCTCTTCAACTTTTTTAGAAGGAAGAAATCATGAAAGCAGTAACAGAATTTCCAGCATTTACGCTCACAAAAGCCATTCAATTGAAAACAACTTTGGCGGCGGAAGGCAAAACTCCAGACGAAATCAAAGAAAATTTAGGCCAAAACTTCAAACTTGAAGGCGAAAAACTGGGCTATTTCATGCAATCTTTGGAAGTGGCAAGCGCAAACTCACAAAATTTGAAACGCGTGATCGTTGTGAAATTGAACGAAGGTGAAGCGGCTCCAGCCAAAGCAGTACAATTAGAGGAGTGTCATTATATTCCTGAATTTTTGATCACTGTGAACTTGAATCCAAAAACAGCTCCTGATGGAAAAGGTGGACGTCGTCAAGGAGGTCGCGGTGGAAAAAACAGCAGTGGTCCTAAAGGTTCTCCATGGGGTTTGTCTCCTGAAGAAAAAGCAGCAAAGAACAAAAAACCCGCTGCCAATTAATTTTTTGAAGAATTCAGAATTGAAAACTTAATAAGTCATCGAGTTTTTTAAAAGATTAAAGAAATCCTGATTAAAAATAAATAATAAAAAAAGCCGGTTCGTAAAGACCGGCTTTTTTTTGTGGAATTAATTTCGTTCCAATAAAAATTAAATTTTCGGGTGTCTCGCCTGAATGTACTCTTCATAAGTGATGTGATTATCGTAGGCGACGCCAACATCGAGTTCGATGATTCGATTGGCGACGGTTTGGATAAACTCATGATCATGAGAGGTGAAGATGGCATTACCTTTGAAACGTTGTAAGCCTTCGTTGACCGCCGTGATACTTTCTAAATCCAAGTGGGCCGTCGGGCCATCGAGCATGAGGACATTCACTCCGGACAACATCATTTTTGCAAGCATACAGCGTACTTTTTCGCCTCCGGAAAGGACACCTGGTTTTTTCATAGCTTCTTCGCCGCTAAAAAGCATTTTTCCTAGGAAACCGCGAATGAAAGTTTCTTCTTTGTCGTGAGAAAATTGTCGGAGCCAGTCAATAAGATTGGCTTCATCGCCCATAAAATATTTTGAGTTATCGGAAGGAAAATAACTTTTCGAGGTGGTGATTCCCCAAGTGATCGTGCCTGAATCCGGCGCGATCTCTCCGGCCAAAATATCGAGCAAAAGAGTTTTCGCTAAGTCATTGCGACCAAGTAAAACAATTTTGTCTCCTTTTTTCATAGTGAAACTCACATCTTTTAATAAAAATTCACCGTTCACTAATTTTGAAATTTTATCGACGGTGAGTACATCATTGCCGAGTTCCCGCTTGGGTTCAAAACCCACAAAAGGTTGTTTGCGTGAAGATTTTGGCATGTCAACAAAATCGAGCTTTTCGAGCTGTTTTTGGCGTGAAGAGGCTTGTCTTGATTTTGAAGCATTGGCACTAAAACGCTGAATGAAGCTTTTCAGATCTTCAGCCTTGTCAGAGTTCTTTTTATTTTGGTCTGATAAAAGTCTTTGACTCAGTTCACTGGCTTGTCGCCAGAAATCGTAATTGCCGGTGTAAGTGGTGACTTTTGAAAAATCAATATCCGCCATATGAGAGCAAACTTTGTTCAAAAAATGACGATCATGGGAAATTACAATGACCGTATTTTTAAAATTCAGCAAAAATTCTTCGAGCCACTGAATGGCGTAAATGTCCAAGTGATTTGTGGGCTCATCCAAAAGCAGAATGTCAGGTTGCCCAAAGAGCGCTTGCGCAAGTAGCACTTTGACTTTGTCTCCAGGAACCATATCTTTCATCAGCTTGCTTTGAAGCGCTTCGCCAATACCAAGCTCCGCGAGCATAATGCTGGCTTCAGACTCTGCCTCCCAGCCATTGAGCTCAGAAAAAATCATTTCTAACTCAGAAGCGCGTAAACCATCGGCCTCAGAAAAATCTGGTTTGGCGTAGATCAGTTCTTTTTCTTCGATGGTTTTAAAGAGTTTTTCGTTGCCCATGAGAACTGTTTTCAAAACAGAGTGTTCGTCAAAAGCAAAATGATCCTGCTTCAAAACTGAAAGCCGAAGGTTGGCTCCGATTTGAACTTCGCCGGTGTTGGGTTCGATTTCTTTGGCGAGGATTTTTAAAAAAGTACTTTTTCCGGCGCCATTGGCACCGATCAGCCCATAACAATTGCCTGGCGTGAATTTAACATTCACGTCATCAAAAAGTTTGCGGCCACCGAAACGTAAACTGACATTTGTAGTGCTAATCATAAGGAATCAGTTTGTACTGGCAAATGGCTCAAATAACAACAGACAGATTGGTCCTAGAAGTAATAATTACATCAATTTGGAAGATCAATTAGAGAAATTGCTTGATGAAAAGTCCTTACTCCACCTCAAGCATAACAAAAATGACAGACTGTTGGCGGGCGACTCGCAGGGTGTTGGTACCTTTTTTTAGTGCTTTAACCGCTTCATTCGCATTAGCCACTTCATTTTTATTCACGTCCAATAATAAATCACCAGGCATGAGTCCAGCCTGAGCAGCCGGAGACTGAGGAAGGACTTGAACAATAATGGGTTTATTAATGTCCTCCTCGACAGAGTACTCTTTACGAAGTTGTTCCGTGAGATCTTGTAGGATAAGACCAATTGCAAAGGGAGCTTTTGTCCCTTGAGAAGCTTTTGATTCTTTGGCAACCAATTGATTTCGACGTTCGGGCAATTCTCCAATTTTTACTTCAAGAAATTTTGGTTTACCTTCGCGAATAACTTTCACGTGAACAGCAGCGCCAATGTTAGTGTCAGCAATGATATGTCGAAGCTCCATCGAATGATGAATTTTTGTGGAGTTGAACTCAGTGATCACATCATAGGGTAAAAAGCCGGCTTTCGCGGCGGGAGTGCCTTTTTCCACTCTTGCAACGACGGCACCTTCAAGATCTTTTAGCCCAAGAGCCATCGCTGCTTGGGGATCAAGGTCGGCGAGTTGAATGCCCAGGTAGCCTTTTTTGATATGACCTAATTTTTCTAATTGAGGAAGCAGTGCTTTCACCTCGTCAATAGGGATCGCAAAACCAATTCCTTGAGCACGAGGATCAATGGCTGCATTCACGCCGATCACTTGGCCTTTAGCGTTGACCAAAGGACCGCCCGAATTTCCTGGATTGATTGGAGCATCGGTCTGAATCATTGGAAAGCGATTGATCTCAGAAAGATCTCTTCCTTTGGCGGAAATAATTCCTTTGGTCATGGTATGACCTTGTCCATAGGGATTACCAAATGCGGCCACCCATTCACCCACCGAAGAGTCAGCGGAAGAGCCAAGGCTCAAGGTTGGAAAGGTTTTTCCTTCGATTTTAATGAGCGCAATATCCGTGCGATCATCATTACCGATAATTTTGGCTTTATAAAATTTTTCGGATTTTTCATCAATTTGCACTTCGATTTCATCCGCGCCCGCGATCACGTGATTATTCGTTACGATAAGTCCGTCCTCACGAATGATGAATCCTGTGCCAAGGCTGTGGGGGCGAGCCTCTTTATTTTGTGGCATTTGTTGAGGTAAACCACGCAGTCCATACATTTGCTCGAGCATTTCAAAAAAAGGATCGCGGTTCATCTGCATTTGACGAGGGCGGACTTTCGTTGAAATGTTCACCACGGCCGGGTTCACCACGCGAGCTAACTCAACAAAAAGATTGGCCGGCAGAGGATCGCTCAACTTCAAAACAGGAGCCGTTTTTTGGGCTTCGGCTAGGCTAGTTAGAAAAACAAAAAGAATCACAGAAATAATTCGCAATGAATTCATCTTGCACCTCATTTTAAAGTTAAATATTTGATTTGTAGATCATTAATTACAGCATCGATAAAGCTGGACTCATCGACAGTGAGATTTCCTTTGGTCTTCTCTTGAAGAACAATGAGTAAATCAATATTGAAACGGGCCATGTTTTTATCAGCTGTGATATTGCCATCCTGAGGATTTGGTGTGAGTCCGAGGGCCACCGCGGCGGAGCTGGCAATGCTCATCGACAGCACGCTGAATGAAGCTTCAAATTTATCATTTGAGTTGATCTCTTGTTTTTGAGTCATTGAATTCTCCCGTTATTTTTTAAAGTGGAAAATATCCGATCAATTTTTTTATTCTCACATCCACTTTTGGGTGTGCTAATAAAAACCAATTTTTTTCTTTGAGACCGAGCGGATTGACAATAAAAAAATGATTATTACAAAGAGGAAGCGTCATCGGGTAAGAGGTGCAAAGTCCCTCTAGTTTCCAGAGGGCTTCTGCTAAAAAGCGACGATCTTTTAGTAATTGACCAGCCATTTCATCATTTTGAAAATAAACTTTTTCAGTCACTGAAAATTTTAAAATGAGCCAAGCTAGTGGGGATAAAACAGTCGTGAAGGGGCGCTGAATTTTATTTTGAATTTTGGCAACAGGTGAAAAAAGTTGATCGAGAATTTTTCCTAAACCCAAAGTCGAAAAAGCCAAAGAATGGGCGACTCCAAAACGAAAGTTACTCAAACGATAAATATGACAAATCTGATGTGCGATCACAGCTTCAATTTCTTCTGGTGTGAGACGATTTAGGAGTCCGATAGATAAACAAACTGCTGATTTTTGCCAACTTTGTCCCAACGAAAAAGCAAAAGCACCAGGACTTTCAGAAATGTAAAGTCGGGGTTTTGAAATTTGTAATAGCAAAGCTTGGCGCTGTAAAATATTTTGCAGGCCCCAAGGATCCTGACCCTCAAAAAGGTGAGCCTCTAAATAGCTCAACAGCTGACTATTTCCAAAAAAGAAAATGAGGCAATGAAGCAGAACTGTGAAGAGGAAACCAACGAATAATCCGAGACGTCCCCCAAAGCGATAGCCAACCAGCATTAAGGCTAGTGATATTCCGATAAGAAACAACCAGACCATGGTCGAACGGGGAAATTTGCGCATGGGTAGCACTTCAACAAAATACGAGTGAGCAAGCAAGGATTTTGGCGGTGCGCAGTAAACCCAAGATGGCTAATCGACTGAAAAGTATGCTGATTGACTCAGAAACTATCTTGCTAACTACCGTCAGCCATTGTGAAATAGAGAGTACAAAATTTTGTTTTTGATATCTTTAGGAGGCACCAAGTGGAAGTCGACATCATGGCGCTTAACGCAGCCGTAAAACAAGAATCACAATTTGTGGAACGAATGTTAGCCGAGGTTAGCAAAGTTATTGTTGGGCAAAAAGAAATGGTGGAAGGAATTGTGATGGGGCTCCTCACGGGAGGCCATGTGCTGCTAGAGGGTGTCCCAGGTTTGGCCAAGACACTCACTATTTCATCGGTATCAAAAGCCATTTCCTTGGAATTTCAGCGCATTCAATTCACTCCGGATTTGCTGCCTACGGATTTGATCGGAACCATGATTTTCAATCCCAAATCTGGGGAGTTTGTACCAAAGAAAGGCCCCGTTTTTACTAACATCGTGCTAGCGGATGAAATCAATCGCGCTCCGGCCAAAGTTCAGTCCGCACTTTTGGAGGCGATGGCGGAAAAACAAGTGACCATTGGTGACGAAACTTATCAATTAGAAAATCCGTTTCTTGTCTTGGCGACACAAAATCCTTTGGAGCAAGAGGGCACTTATCCATTACCTGAAGCGCAAATGGATCGTTTTATGTTTAAAATTGACGTTTCTTATCCGACCAAAAGCGATGAGTTGGAAATTGTTAATCGCATGAGTGCAAATCAAAAATATGAAATTCAGCCAGTGATCTCAAAAGAGGATCTTTTACGAGCTTCAAATCGCATCGATCAAATTTATGTTGATGCGAAAGTGAAGCATTATGTGGTCGAGATCGTGATGGCTTCGCGTAAGCCAAGTGATTACGGCTTAGCTCACATTAGTAATCTTTTGTCTTTTGGTGGCTCCCCTCGTGCGAGTATTTCCCTCATTCGAGCCGCCAAGGCCAATGCCTTTTTGCGCGGTCGTGGTTTTGTGACGGCAGAAGATGTGAAAGCCATCGCCTACAACGTGCTTCGACACCGTTTGATTTTAACTTATGAGGCGGAAGCTGAAAATATGAAGTCCGATGAAATTATTAAGGAGATTTTGGGTCAAATTGAGGTGCCATAATGCTTTTGCCAGAGGCGATTCTAAAAAAAGTTAAACTCCTTGAAATCAGTACAAGAAAACTGGTGAATACAGTTTTTGTTGGTGAATATCATACGGCGTTCAAAGGCCAAGGAATGACTTTTTCAGAGTTTCGCGAATATGTTCCTGGTGATGATGTTCGCTCTATTTCTTGGGCGCTCACGGCACGCGCCGGTAAGCCTTATATAAAAAAATATGATGAAGAACGTGAAATGACGATGATGCTCTTAGTGGATATTTCGGGCTCTTCTGATTTTGGTTCTGGAGAAAACTTCAAAGGTGAAGTCATGGTTTATTTAGCCGCGCTTCTGGCCTTCAGTGCGGCAAAAAATAAAGATCAAGTGGGGTTATTGCTTTTTTCTGATCAGGTGGAGCATTTTGTACCTCCCGCGAAGGGTCAAGGACACGTGCGTCGACTTCTGCGTGATCTCTATTATCATCAGCCAAAATCGCGGGGAACGAAGCTCGCCACCGCTTTTCAATATTTGCCAGGAATTTTGAAAAAACGATCCGTGGTTTTTATTATTAGTGATTTCTTTGATGAAGGTTTTGACCAGTCTTTACGACTTTTGGGACGTCGGCATGATGTCGTTGCTATCGTCGTTAATGACCGAGCCGAAATTGAAATTCCAGATATGGGAGTTGTCGATTTACAAGACGCGGAAACCGGAGAAATTATTTCTGTTGATAGCAGTAGCAAAGTGTTTCGCGAACATTGGAAAGAAACTCGGAAAGAACTGATTCAAAAAAGGGATAAAATGCTTCGTCTGGCTCACGTGGATCGAGTGGATATTGATTCAGGTGGAGAGTACATAGATCCATTAATTAAATTTTTTAAAATGCGCAATCATCGGCGTTGATAATTAGGAAGTTATGACGGACTCGAGTTGTAAAATTCAAATGGCTCCTGGTTCTACTGAAGCGGCGCTCACAGTTGGGCAACCCTTTGAACTTTCTTGTGATGGTGACTGGACGAAGTTTGATTTTCGCCAGGCCGAATTTAAATTGGACGAAGCGGATCTTTATAAAATTAAAATTTTATCTGGAACGGTTGGCTCCAATGAGGCTCATTTAAAAGTGGCTAGTTATGTCGTGGGTGATCATTCTCTTAAGGCACTGTCTCTGGTGAGTGGTAACGAAGCAAGAAATCTTAATGGTGTGCACTTTCAGGTGACTTCCGTGCTAGATCCTAAAGAACCGCCAGCAGAACCTTTTGGGCCTCGAGGCCCGTTTGGACTTTCTTTCCCTTGGTGGTATCATGCCATATGGATCACTTTTGTCTTGGTTATCTTAAGTTTGATATTTAAAAGGTGGAAAAATTGGCGAGAAAAACGCAAATTGATTGCAGCGCTCGAAGCTCAAGGAGCGGCTGTTGAGCCTTTTGCTCAATTCAATCAATCCTTGCGACGTTTGCAACGGCAGTTTTCTTTCCTTGGTGAAAAACAAGAAGCCTTGATCAAAATCAAAATTGAATTTGCTGAAGAACTTGAAAAAGCCTACCGCACCTACATCGGTCGCACGTTTCTTATTCCCACTTTTACTTGGAAAGATTCTCATGTTCTTCGGGAGTTGAAATCCACCGATAAAAAGGTATTCCAGGAACAAGGCGCTGCTGTTGATCGTTTACTCCAAGAATTTCAAAAAGCGAAGGAACAAAAAGAGCAATTGAAGAATCAAGATCTTCTGCAATTGTTAGAGTTTGCTCGTAAAAATGTTGATGAAATTTTTTTACTGCGACGGAAAGATGATAATTCCGAAGCGCAGGGGTGGAAACGATGACTTTTCAGAGTCCTGCTTTTTTTCTACTCTTTATTCCTCTGCTTTTGGTCGGAGGTTATCACTTCTGGGCGCGGCAGAAAAAAAGTGCTTCTCTGCAATATTCTTCATTGAGCCACCTGAAGCTTAACGCACGAAAAATGGGTGGAACATGGAGAAATAGGCTGAAGCCCTTGCCGTATTTTTTTAAAATGGCTGCCCTGGGATTTGTGATCGTGGCTTTGGCTCGCCCACAGACCGCGGATACGAAGGTTAAAAGAAATGTCGAAGGCATTGACATCATGATCGTTCTTGATATTTCGGACTCGATGTTGATTGAGGATATGAAGCCCCTGAATCGTATTGAAGCAGCTAAGGATACCATTCGACGATTTGTGAAGAGTCGAGTTTCTGATCGAATTGGTTTGATTATTTTTGCTGGTGAGGCCTTCACGATGGTGCCACTCACCTTGGATTATGAATTAATTCTTAAACGAGTTGATGAAATTACCACCGCACAAGAAAAACACATCAAAGACGGCACGGCCCTTGGAGTGGCGCTTGCGAACGCCGCCAATAGGCTGAAAGATTCTGTGGCAAAATCTAAAGTAATGATTTTTGCGACAGATGGAGAAAGTAATAGCGGAACTATTGATCCTGACACAGGTTTGGAAATTGCCAAAGGTTATGGAATTAAAATTTATTCGATCGGAATTGGTACAGATGGACCCAAAAAAATCCCGATTACTCACACTGATATTTTTGGAAATAAAGTTAAAACTTATGAGCCTTTTGAAGATGAGGTCAATGAAGCGCTTTTGAGCCGCATGGCAAAGGAAACCGGTGGTCGATTTTTTCGTGCAAACAAAGAAGATTCTTTGCAAAAAGTTTTTTCCGAAATTGATCATTTAGAAAAAGTAAAAATCGATGTGAATAAATATGTTCGTTACAACGAAGAGTTTCGGCGGTTTATATATTGGGCCCTTGGTTTTTATTTAATGAGTTGGCTTCTTAGTGTGAGTTGGCTGAGGAGGGTCCCGTAATGTACCGTTTTGAAAACACCGTCTTTCTGAAAATGTTGATTCTGGTACCCGTGCTCTTGCTTTTTGTCCAGTGGTCCTTCCGCTCAGGTAAAAAGAAAATTGAAAAAGTTTTTGGACAGAAACTGACTCCTTTTTTGACCTCTTCAGTCTCAGATAAAAAGCGTAGGTGGAAGTCGATTTTACAAGTGACAACTATTGGTTTGATGTTGGTCGCGATGGCGCGACCGCAGTCAGGTCAAAGTTCACAAGCCATTCGTTCCGAGGGTGTTGAGCTGATGATCTTGGCGGATGTCTCTTCAAGCATGATGGCAGATGATTTACGACCTTCGCGCTTAGAATTAGCCAAAGTTGATATGGCGAAATTGGTGGCGTCTCTGAGTGGCAGTAAAATAGGTCTGGTCGCCTTCGCGGGGGCTTCAGCTTTATTATCTCCACTAACGACAGATCCAGGCAGTTTGAAATTATTTATTGATTCATTGAGCACCTCTTCGGTGAGTACTCAGGGTACAAATTTTCAGTTGGCACTTCAAGAAGCAAAAGCGGGTTTTGAACGAGCCGGTGTAGATAAAAATTCAGGCGCGAGAGTCACTCGAGCGATTATTATTATGTCAGATGGTGAGGATCAAGAAGTCGGAGCTCTCGAATACGCGAAAAAATTAGCCGATGAGGGCATTCGAATATTTTCAATCGCATATGGAACGGAAAAAGGTGCTCCAATAGCGGAGAGAGATTCTTTGGGTTATTTAAAGGGCTACAAAAAAGATCAAAAAGGTAACACCATTTTAACGACGGTGAACGGCAAGGAACTGGAAGCCTTAGCACAAGCTGGAAGTGGCTCCTTCTTTTTTGCAAGTCCGGGTGGAAGCTATTTGCAGAACCTCGCGGAAGATATTAATAAGCTAGAAAAAACTCAATTTGAATCGCAAATGATGGTTCAATATGATGAAAATTTCCAATGGGTGCTTGGTTTAGTCTTCGTCTTTGGTCTTACGGAACTCTTTTTGGGTGAACGACGAAATCGGTTTCGTTTGTGGCGCGGCCGGTTTGAGGTGCCACCAGCATGAAAAAAATGAGAACAGAAATAATTTTCATCATTATCTTTTCTGCACTGCCAGTGTGGGCAGGGACAGCACGCTCTTCAAAAGCCATTGAACAAAATCGCTTAGGAACAGAACTTTTAAAAAAGCAGAATTTCATAGCGGCACAAGAGAAATTCGCTGCGGGTTTGGCGGAATCACCGTTTAGCGAAGAATTACAATTCAATTTAGGCTTGGCTTTTGATGGAGCTGGAAATACGGAAAAAGCTAAACAGGCTTATGAGCAAGTGCTAAAAACTTCAGCGGACACTGAAGTTAAATTTGCCACTAATTTCAATTTGGCGGAACTTGCCGGACGGGAAAAAAAGGTGGATCAAGCTCTGCATTATTACCAAGAAGCGCTTAACGAAAAGCCAGATTCAATCGAAGCCAAAACAAATATAGAACTTTTAATTCAAAATCAAAAAAACCAAAACGGTAAAGACAACAATAAGGATGATAAAAATAAAAAAGACGACAAGAAAGACGATAAAAAAAATCAGGATAAAAAAGACGACAAGAAGGACGATAAAAAAGATGGCAAGGAAGATAAACCTGAAGATAAGAAGGGCTATGATAAAACAAAACCTCAGCCAAAACCCTTTAAGAGTGAGCAACTCAGTCAGGGCGATGTGAAGAAAATTTTGGAAGAATTGGATCGACAAGAGCAACGAGTGCGGGCGGAGTACAATAAGAAACAAGTGAAGGAGCGGCCCCATGCTAAAGATTGGTAATTTTTGTTTTCAATATTTTATCTCTTTTTTCCTCTTATTTATGGCCTCAACGGAGGCCCTGGCAGAACTAAAGGTGCAGGCCACCGTGCCGCAATCGCAAATTGGTTTGGGCGACACCGTGATTCTCACTGTTTCGGTGAGCTCTGATATTAGTTTTGAAGCCAATGAGCCTACAGTGCCAAAGCTAGAGGGGTTTAATCTGATTAACTCTTGGAATTCCTCCAGCACCAGCAGCAAGTTGATGCAAACAACGGGTGGAATGCAATTTCAAACTCTGCGTCGACAAGAATTTAATTTCATGCTTTCGCCCACGCAGCCAGGCCGACTCACGATACCTCCTTTTAGAGTGACGGTGAATGGAAGAACTTACGATACCAAAGCGATTTCTATTCAAGTGGACCCTCATGGTTCCGGGGCGGGAAAGCAGAATCCTGTTCCTGGAATGCCAGATCTGGATGATATTGATGAAGCCGACCAGGCGTTTCAGCAGCTTTTGCAAAGACACAATGCTCCACCACCAGCCGCGAATAAGTTGAATGCGCACAATGCTAACGAAGCTTTTTTTGTTCAAGCGGAAGTTGATAAAACCTCTGTCTATGAAAGTGAGCAAGTGACGGTGAGTTGGTACATTTATTCTCGTGGAAATATGCTTTCGCTGGATCGATTGAAATTTCCAGATCTGAAAGGATTTTGGAAAGAAATCATTGAGGAAGTTCCTGCTTTGAATTTCACCTCGGAGGTTTTGAACGGTGTCCCTTATCGGCGCGCTTTATTAGCCTCGCATGCTTTGTTTCCGATTAAGCCGGGGCTCGCCATCATCGATGAATACAAAATAAAAGCGTCAGTGCAAGTTCCTAATGGACCTTTTGGTTTCGGTCCTGCTTATACTTTTACACGAGCCAGTGAAAGAATTAAAATCGACGTCAAACCTCTTCCAACAGATAATAAGCCGAAGGATTTTACCGGAGCGGTCGGTCAGTTCGACTTGCGTGCATCGATTGAAGGGCAGAGCTTTCCTGCGAATCAACCATTTTCTTTGAAGGTGCGTTTTGATGGATCAGGTAATGCAAAATCCATTGAACTGCCACCTTTGAACCTTCCGTCGGGATTGGAAATTTACGATACGAAGAATGATTCAAAATTTTTTAAAAATGGGCGAAGTTACAAAGAATTTGAGGTGCTGATCATTCCTCGACAAGAAGGGCAGTTCACCGTTCCGACCTTGAGTGCTAGCATGTTTGATCCCAAAACGGCTAAATACTATAGCCGCACAACGCAACCGATGAATATTCATATCACACCATCGGTCTCGAAAGAGGGACTATCCAATCGAACATCGTCTCCAACAGCAGGTAAAAATCTAGTGGTCGAAAAAAGTTTACCGAATCCTGTGATTTCATTGGCAAAATCAGACGGAAAATCCACCCTCAAGTTTTCCTTTCAAGTTCTTTTGTGGCTAGCTGTTTTATTGGGACTTGCTTTTAAAGCAAGAAAAGAACTCACCGTTGAAAAAGAGCGTAATATTCGAGCTGAATTTAAAAAGCGCAGCCAGAATCTTCTTCACCTTTTGGATAAAGGAGAATGGAGAAAGGTGGGCACGGAGGGTTCGAATCTAATTTATTTTGTGTTAGGGGAAATTTCAGGGCAAGGCGGAGCGAGTTTAGAAGTGCAAAAGTTACTGGAGTTAGCCTCTCCAAGTTTGCGTCGAGAATTGGGTGAACCTTTGCAAAAACATATTGAGTACTTTCAAGTCATTGGCTTTGCACCGGAGAGCACTTTAGGAAAGTTAAAGGATGCTGGTGAACTCAAAAAAGAAGTTCAACAGGCGTTAAAAACTTTGGAAAAAGCCTTGGATCTGGCAAAAAAGAACGATTAGAAAAAATTATGAGGAGATATTGGTATGGGAAAATCGTGGCTCGTCTTCATTTTTGCGTTGATTGTGATCTCGAATTCCTTCGGGTATTCAAAAACAAAAAGCCCAGAAAATACGATCGAAAAAAACAAAATTTTACTCAATGAAATTCAATTCTCCTTTCCCGAAAAAAAGACAGCAAGTCCGTCTTCAAAAATAAAAACTCAAAAAAACGAAACAACTTCAATGAGTTTTCTCAAGAAAGAAGAAATTTCTAAACAGTGGGAACTTTGTCTCGCGCACGCACAAAAGGAATTTCAAAGTCAGAAGATCGTGCGTGATTGGGTTTTGCTCACTTGGGTTCATTGTACAGAGAAGGCTCTCGAAGAACGTCATAACCCAAAAATAGCAGGGCCTGTGTTGCTATCCATAGAGAAGAATCGTGAGTTGCTACTGACCGGGCCCGCAAAAACACAAATTCTTCAAGGGATGTTTCATTTACGGACGCTCTTGGCGGAGCTTTTTGATAAGCAGGATTTAAAAATATATCAGGCTTTCGCAAAAGAAAATTTAGATATTTTACTTTCCTACGGAGATAGAATCGATCATGAAACTCGAGCAAAGGTTTTTTATTACGTTGCTGGAATCTCGCAAAATAATCATCAACTAAAAGCGGCAAAACAATTTTTGGAGCAGAGTTTGACTGAAAAAGAGTCAAAAGCAGCACGTGAAAAATTAAATTCTGTGCAATTAGCACTCGGTAATCGTGATGAAAATGAAGCAAAAGAAAAAGGGATTGGCTCGATTTCTTCAACCGGTTCATTATTGCTGCCTGAGTTGGAAGCGAAAGCTGAAGAGCGCCTTGATCAAAGTTTACAAGCCAATGATTTGATCACATACATTGAAGATGGAGTCTCGTATTTAAAAAAGTTTCCGAACGGTCGAAGAGCAAAGTCTGTCCAGGACAAAATTTTGGAAATTTATAATCAAATCAATGACCATGCTCTCTCATCGTCAGAAACAGACTCTCCGCGATTCATCGAACTTCGCGAACGGGCTTTGTCATTGATGGAAAAAACAGAGACTCAACGGCAGCTGGATTGGGCTCGCAGCATGCATCGCCGAGGAGATTTTGCTGGATCCTTGCGCTTGGCCGAAAAATGTTATTCCGCCGTTGTCAACTCGCCGCAATCCACGACTTTGCTTTGGATCTTGGGGCGTTCCTCTCAGTTTTTGGGAGTGTATGCAAAAGCACAAAAATATTTTGAGCAGTACATTGAATTGAACTCTGGCGGCGAGGAGTTTTCCGAAATACAAATGCGATTGGCCTTGGTTTATATTCGTGAGCATCAATATTCTTCAGCCGTCGCAACTTTAGAAAAACTGCTGCTGAATAAAAATTTAGATCGTTATGAACTTTTGGCGCGGTATTGGTTGATTCGTTCGCTGCAGGCTGAAAAAAACGAACGAGCACAAAGTGAAATGGCCGCTTTAATTGATAAATTTCCTTTTTCTTATTATGGTATTCGATTGCGAGCAGAGCTCAATCAAGGGCAACTGAATTTTCCCGAATCAGTGATGAAAGGGCCAGAATTTGAAACTTCCCTTTACTTTACTGATTTTCAAAAAAAGATCATCGATCGAGTGAATTTTTTAGCTGAAAATGGTTGGTATCTGGAAGCCCAGAAGGAAATCTTAGAACTGCCCTCGGTTAAAGATCCTTATCAAAAACTATTTTTAGCAAAACGTTGGAGTGCCGCTAAGGCTTTTCCTTTGGTGGTAAAGCTGACCAATGAGGCCGGCGATTTAGACCCACATCTACGCGCTCTGGATTTAATTGCCGTGAGCTTTCCGCAAGAATATAAAACGCAAATTCAGAGAGAGGCCGATCGTAATCAACTCAGTGCATTTTTAGTAAAAAGTGTGATTCGTCAAGAAAGTGCTTTTGGAGTTCAAGCGGTGAGTTCTTCGGGAGCCCTCGGCTTGATGCAATTAATTCCACCAACAGCCAATGAAGTGGCACAGGATTTACACCTTGGAAAAATCAACGTTCCTGAGGATGTGTTTGATTCGGACGTGAATATTCAAATGGGCTCTTTCTATCTTGCAAAGATGATCAAAAAATTTGGAGGGAGTGTGCCCCTAGGACTTGCGGCTTACAATGCCGGACCTCATCGGCTGCAGAGTTTTGTCATGGGGCGTCCCGAGGTTGCTATGCAAATGAGCACACCGTCTTCTGATCCTAATGATGAAATTTGGATCGACGAATTGCCTTGGTATGAAACAAGTTTTTATGTGAAATCCATTCTGCGCAATACTTTAATCTACA
Organism: uncultured Bdellovibrionales bacterium; assembly: GCA_903926205.1. Classification (GTDB taxonomy): domain Bacteria; phylum Bdellovibrionota; class Bdellovibrionia; order Bdellovibrionales; family Bdellovibrionaceae; genus CAIYID01. The sequence continues at coordinate 65,929 of CAIYID010000085.1, read as the reverse complement.
AGATTTTGGAGCAAGGGAAGGTTTCTTTAAGTTCGGTGATCTGGTCGGATTTAGTCCTAAGTCGGGCTAAGGACGGGACTCTTTAGTATTGACGCGTCTTTCAGACTTGTTTGATTGCGCCGAATGTCAGTTCTCCGGTATCCTGAGAGTTGAAAAAAGAAGAATTTTCAGCGGAGGAAGAATGCAAAAAACCATGGGCTGGTCGGCTGGGTTGGTGTTAACTTTTATGATGGCGCTGACAGCTTGTAGCGAACGAGCTGTGAAGACAGACCAGACGGGGATGGGAGCGGCTCATTCCTCTGATGGACATTTTTCTCCAACACCTCCGCAAGAAATAACCTCCTTTCGAGTGACTGATCCTGAGCCGCCCTCTGTTGTGGACAAAGAATTGGAAACAGTTCCGCCAGAAATGCAACCCAAAGTGGAACAGTGGATTGCCTATTTCCAAGGTAAGGGCCGTCCTCATATGGAAAGATATTTAGGTCGATCCACAAGATATATTCAGCTCATGAAGCGAATCATGAAAGAAAATGGATTGCCTGAGGATTTGGTTTACATTGCATTGATCGAGTCTGGATTTAGTTCCCGTGCCACTTCTCGTGCGGCAGCGGTGGGCTATTGGCAATTCATTAAAGGCACGGGCCGACGTTATGGTTTAGAAATCAATTCCTATGTCGATGAACGACGTGATCCTGTTTTGTCGACCCAAGCGGCCGCTGAATATTTTAAAGGTTTGTACAGCGTGTTTGGCTCTTGGTATTTGTCGATGGCATCGTACAATGTGGGTGAAAATCGGGTGAAGCGCGAAGTGATGACTTATTTTACTCGTGATTTTTGGGAGCTCGCACGAAAACGTCGTTTTCCGAAAGAGACCGTGAATTATGTCCCCAAATTTATTGCCGCTCGTTTGATTGCACGCAATCCCGATAAATATGGTTTCAGTGAGTTGGAATTGGAAAAGCCACTGGAATTTGAGCTAATCAAGGTGGATAGGGCCATCAATCTTCGTCAAATGGCCACTCACATGGGAATGGATTACGAGGATTTCAAATTAATGAATCCAAAATTCAAAGGTGAAATTGCACCGACGAAGCCGAACGCGGGTCTTGAGTTGCGAGTTCCCGTTGGACAATCGGCTCAAGCGTTGGTGGCAGCACAAAGTAGCTTTAGCGATAAAGTTGAATTTATCGCCGACGCAGGAGAGACCGAAACTTATCGTGTTCGCTCTGGCGATAGCTTGTACACCATCGCGCGCAAGTATCACACCACGGTGGCCTATTTGCGTGACTCAAATGATTTAAAAGCCGGAAAAAAATTGCGGATTGGTATGCGCTTGCAAGTTCCGGATCGAGGCGGCTCTTCGCGCTCAACCCACAAAACCAGTGGGGTTGCCGTAACAAAAGAGAAAATCGTAAAAGTTGAAAAGATCGAAAAAGCCGCAGAAGACACAGAAACCGCAGCTTCAAATCCTGAATTTGTCACGAAAACTGGAGTTTTCTACATCGTGCAACCAGGTGATACATTGTCCGCGATTGCTGACGAGTATGACTCTTCGATTGCGGAATTAAAACGCATGAACAAATTAGGCAAAGGCTCGATGATTAAAGTTGGCATGAAACTGCATGTGCCAAAAGATGATGGTATGCCTAAATCTTTGGAAGACGGCGGCTCGGTGAGCAAAGCAATTTCACCACAATTGTCGTCGCCAGAGGAAGCTTCTCCTTTGGCCAATGCCAATCAGTCAGGAGAAATCAATCACACCGTCAAAGCGGGTGAGAATCTCTCTGCTATTGCTAAACGCTATGGCGTGACGGTCTCGGAACTTCGCCAAGCTAATAATCTAAAGCGAAAAACTAAAATTAATTCCGGAATGACTTTGGTGATTCCTCTGAAAAGTCGTCCAAGTGGTTCTGTTGACACGCACAGCGTACGAGTGCCTGCAGGAGAAAAAAAATTCAAACAGAAATTGAACGGAATTGCTCAGTTGAAATTGCAAAAAGCTCAGCGACAAATTCATCATTCTCAAATGAAAGTTCATGTGGTGCGAAGAGGCGAGAATCTTATTCATATCGCCAATCGCTATCAAGTGAGTGTAGATGCTTTGAAAGAAAAAAATCGTCTTCATAACGACTCTCATATTTTAGTTGGTTCTAAATTACTCATTCCCGTGACGGAAGCTCGCGCGTTTTAAGTTAAAAATACAGATTGTCGGCAAGGGCTTCGTAATTTTTATCAATATAAAATAAACCATACTTGGCGGGATACATATCGTTGATCCAAAGGACGACTGCAAAGTGGCGAAGGAGAGAGTCTTTATTGATTAAGTTTAATGGAGTGTCTATAGAGATCTCTGCTCTCAAACTCTCACTTCTTTATCAAATAGTTTTTTAATATCATTCCGTCGGTGCTTTCTGGTGAGTTGAAAAGGCTGATTATTTCATCCGTCGATAGATTGTTATTCTCTTTATATTCCATTAGACGAATGATCATTTTTGTGTCCAAGTAAGAGCGTATGAATGAAGGAGGTTCCCGCCTACGAGAATAGGGTTCATCTGTGAAGGTGTTTTCCCAAATTTTGCGAACATCAGAAATGAAGATGTCTGCATGAAATAGATCTCGCGATCTTTTGATTTTTTCTCCAGCCAGAATAATATCTATTAGTTTAATGGTGTCATTAATTTGAAGTTCCGTAGGCTTGTTTTTAAACAGAGTCAGTTGAAAACCGTTTTCTACACGATTGAAAATTTCCAATATGGTTTCAGATGATAAATTGTTAGACAAAGCAAGAGTTGCCAGAGGCTCAAGTTGGGTTTCATTAATTTGACGGATGAAAATGTAGGGAGTTGGTGAGCTTGAACGTTGCCATATTTCTGTACGCGCAATAACAGCAAGCTCTTTCTTTATTTGTTCTTTTTGGGCGAGAATTTGCTGATTTTCATGAACTTGCAATAAAATGCCAGAGCATGAGTATGCACTGGCATTGGCTCGAGAGGTCAAAGCACAACTTGCAAAGATGACTGCTGCAATTACAATTCGACCAGCTAATGTGAACGACATAAATTGAACTCAATAATTAAAAATTACATCGAAGCTTCACGTCGCTATTGCTGCTGATTTCAAAAAAAGCAGGACTGATCGGTGAATTCTCACTTTCAAACGATTGTTTGCTAAATCCAATTGCAACACTTGTTGAGTCATTCAAAATGATTGTTGTTGAATCTTTAGTATTTAAGCCATGGGATTCATTCGTCACATTATCTAAGTTCAATTCCTCTGATCCGATAATATTCAAAGAAACTTTACCGACACTCACAATTGAAAGGTCTGACGACTTATATGCTCCTGCAAAGTCAGCACGGCAAGACCGTCCTTCATTATCAGTTCCTTTAAATTCTGCAGCAGATGCTGTATGACTGGTCAGCATTAAAATCATTGCACACAAAATAGATGCGCCATAAAAACTCTTGCGAATTGTAATTTCGTTTAACATTTTCATAAGAACTCCTTAGTTAATGAGGGTGGGCTAAAATGGAAATAATTTTCCATAAGACAGCCCGTCATTGATTTTTCAGAAGAGTTCAATACGAAAAGCATGCCAAACAAGCAGGCGTTTTATTCTGCACTGATAAAAAATACCTGTCTAAGAAGTCAACGAAATGCCCTAATTAAGCTTTTTCATAAGAATGTTGGGCGTCGTTGGGGCTCTAGCTCACATCTTAAGCTTGTGACCAGTGCCACTTTGAAAAAGTCGGCAAAGAAAAATAGTGGAAGTCTCAACTTTTTTTTAAGTAGTTAAAAATGATTGTTCAACGACTGAGCCAAATAAAGAAACCCGCGTTGAGTCCAAATAACTCAGTCGCGGGTTAAGGGGGATAAAACCTATTTGAATTTTTTGGAAATACTTGCTTTGCCATTTGCGAATGTTCCCATTCGGCGACGGATGAACCATCGTCCTCTGGCAGCTGGCTAGCTTTCGACCTCGAAGTTAATTGACTAAACTTCATGATCGGGAAGCCCCTCTAGCTTTGCGCCCCCGTGTTTCCACGGCTTAGCCTTTAGCAAAGGGAAAGCTCAAAACCTTCATTTCGCCTTAAGGAACCTCCTTTGAAAAAAAAGATTTGGTACCACAGAGTTCGGGTGCGCCGTAGGTGTTGTCTCTTCTCCAACCGGCTCCGCTACTCGTATCCGGGGTCGGCCAGATGACATCGCGATCCTGCCTGTCTTCTTTTCACCGCAACCTCCTCGAAGTGACTTGATCAGTGTAGCAAAGACCAAGGTCTAGGTAAAATTTTTGTTGTTAGTTTCTCAAAGCAGATCAAAAAAAATGAAAGAAAAATATCATCGTTTAGAATTGATGCGAATTAAGTGTTTCAAAAATAGAATTAATTAATCAAACCTGCAAAATGAGACTTTTTTTAAACTTTTTGACTTTGCTTGGCATGAGCGAAGCTACTATGACTTTTGAAGTCTCAATGATACTAAATAGTCATACTAAATAACTTTATGAGGACTCAATATGAATGTGAAAGAAAACGAAATAAAAGACCTGTTGGTGAGATATAAAAAAATATCAGTGTATGGACTAAGCGCAGACACCGAGAAACCCAGTCACACGGTTCCCCTCTATATGCGTGGTCATGGTTGGGAGATCGTCGGAGTCTATCCAAAAATTCACTCAATAAATAATTTTAAAATTTATAAAAACTTAAGTGAAGTCCCCAAAGAAGATAGAAGATTTGTCGATGTCTTTAGAGCCTCAGATAAAATCCCACAAGTCGTCGACGAGATTCTTGAGTTGGGTGGTGTGGAAGTGTTGTGGCTTCAGCTTGGAATCTCTCATCCAGAGGCTGAAGCTCGCGCCGAAAAGGCTGGTATCAAAGTGGTCTCAAACCGCTGCTTGGTGATCGAACACAGAAAGTGGTTTTAAAAACTCTCTGTACCGCCAGACACGGCTCTACACTGGAAGAGCGGTTCGAATCTGTTCCGCGATAGCGAAGAACACTTCTGCTTCCGCACTCTGCGGCTGGCTTTCAACGACAGGAACTCCTGCCTCAGAGCCCAGGGACACTGAAGGATTGAAAGGAATTTCACCGAGCTTTGTGATTCTTTTAGAATCCAAGTAGGAGTCTAAATCCCCTTTAGGAAAGAGTTGAATTTTTTCTCCAGTGGGTGATTTCATATAAGACATGTTCTCTACCATGCCGAGGATTTTAACTCCCATTCTTGTCCACATATCTACAGATTTTTTCGTGTCAATCAGCGCGATATTTTGTGGTGTGCAGACGGTGACTACGCCGCTCACGAGCACTTTTTGTGCCAGAGAAAGTTGCACATCTCCAGTCCCAGGAGGAAGGTCCACGACCAAATAATCCAATTCATCCCAGAGGACATCATTAAGAAATTGATCAATCGCTTTAAAAAGCATAGGGCCACGCCAGACGATGGCGGAAGACTCTTCCACCAAAAAACCAATGCTCATTAATTTAATTCCATAGCGAATGATGGGTTTCAATTTATTATGTTCATTGGCCGTTGGTTTCTGATTAAGGGCACCAAGCATCCGTGGAATGCTGGGGCCATAAATGTCAGCATCGAGAAGTCCGACTTTATTTTTCTTTCCAAGAGCTAAAGCTAGATTGGTCGCGACAGTGCTTTTTCCCACTCCGCCTTTACCAGAAGAAACTGCAATAATATGTTTCACATGAGGAATGGATTTCTGTGAATCAAAGGGGCTGTTGGTTGAGCTGGTTGAGTGAGTCGAATGAGAGGAGGGATCGTGAGCCATTTTGGAGCCTTTCTTCTTGCACGTTATTCTTTGGCTAATGAATAATAAAGAAATGTTGAGCAGCCAAGAAGTTATTGGTCTATTTGTAGGGATTGGCGTTATTTTCGTCTTTCTCTTTAGTTTTCGACGATTTTCGGGAATCAAAACCGACACTCGCCTGCACTTGAAAAAAAAACGCACTGATTCTGCGGAAAGACATATTTTGGACCCGGCGACTTTGGAGGAATCCAACGGCGGTTTGAAAATGAAGAGCTTAAATGTTCTTTTTATTTACAACGGACACTCTTTTGAGGCCCATGAAATCTTTGGAATCCCCCCCGGCTCGAGCATGAAAACCATCGAAGAAGCCTATCAAAAGCTGCAAGCTACGGTGCAACCAGATTCACGAGAATTTGTGAACACCGCCTACAAAGTGCTCAAACAAGAAAAAAATCGTTCGAAGTGAATCAGAAAACTATTTGGTCTCTGGTAGCTTTTTCATCGTCATAGGATCGAAGGGTTCTCGAAAGTCAGGCTTCATTTTTCCGCGGTGGCACAGGTAGCAATCCGCCAGAGGACGTCCATTTTGTCCATCAAAACCTGCGTCAATAAGAGCTTGTGTGATGTGAATATGTTCTTTGGATTTTTTAAACTCAATTTTTTCTGCCGAAGCAAAATTATTCGGATTATGGCAAGCCGAGCAAGTGGTTCCGAGTTGTCTGGTCATTTTAAGCATGTATTCCCGATAAGCCTGATCTTCGGACTTAATTTTTGAGGGCAGCTGTGACTCTGACTGTAGCGCGATGAGTAAAATAGGTAAAATGACTGCGAATAAGCCAATCACAAAAGTTTTTATAAAATGTTTCTTTAGGTTGAATTCATTGCTGTGCATTTTTTCTCCTCAAAAATCAACTTTGGTTTTAATAGCTTAACGGTTCTAGACGGAGCTCGCCAAGGACTGTTTTATTTGACTGATTTTGACCCTGAATGTTAGCCCTTAAGCAGTAGAATATAGTGATCTCAATTTTGATTTCTCTTGTTGGAGGCTGGATGAGTGATTCCTCAGTAAAAGTCCGCAGGCTTTCGGACCTGCAAACCTTGGTGTCTTTGAGTAAACGTCGTGGCTTTGTTTTTCAAAGCAGTGAAATTTATGGGGGACTCAACTCTTGCTGGGACTACGGCCCTTTGGGCTCACAGATGAAGCTCAATGTGAAGTTGGCTTGGTGGAAAGCGATGACCCGCCGACCAAATATGTGTGGAATTGATGCTTCAATTTTGATGCATCCCATGGTGTGGAAAGCCTCAGGGCATGTCGATGGTTTTTCTGATCCTTTGGTCGATTGCAAAGATTGTAAAACACGTTTTCGCTCGGACAACACGGACTCTTACATCAATGAGAAAAAATGCCCAGAGTGTGGAAGTAAGAATTTGTCGGAGCCTCGCAATTTCAATTTGATGTTCAAAACCCTCATGGGGCCAGTGGATGATGCGGGCTCAGTGATTTACTTGCGTCCAGAGACTGCGCAAGGTCACTTTGTGAATTTTTTAAATTGTCAGACAACCACTCGCTATAAAGTTCCCTTTGGAATTGCGGCGATTGGAAAATCTTTCCGCAATGAAATCACTCCCGGAAATTTTGTTTTTCGCACGCGTGAATTCGAACAAATGGAAATGCAGTATTTCGTTCGTCCCGGTGAAGATGAAAAGGCTTTTGAAATGTGGAAAGAAATTCGTTGGAGTTTCTATAGCAAATTTGGAATTCGGAAAGAGAACTTACGTTTTCATCCACATGGTCCAACCGAGCTCGCGCACTATGCAAAAGCGGCTTTTGATGTGCAGTATCTTTTTCCAATGGGTTGGAGTGAGCTCGAAGGAATTCATAATCGTTCGAATTTTGATCTCACTCAACACACGAAGTTTTCCGGAAAATCTTTGGAATATTTCGATGAAGCGGCAAAAGAAAAGTTTATTCCTTATGTGATTGAAACCGCGGTGGGTTGTGATCGCTTATTTTTAGCTTTCCTTTGCGATGCTTACCGTGAAGAAGTCACCGTGGATGAAAAAGGGCAAGAAGACGTGCGAGTGGTTTTAGGACTGCATCCAGAAATTTCACCAGTGAAAATTGCCGTCATGCCGCTTTCGAAAAAAGAAGAATTAATGAATATTGCTAATAAAGTTTACTCTCAATTGAGCGAAGATTTTGCAGCTCAATATGACGAGAGTGGCTCTATTGGCAAACGTTACCGTCGGCAGGATGAAGTGGGAACACCTTACTGTGCGACAGTGGATTTTGATACGATCAACGACCAGTGTGTGACTGTTCGTCATCGCGATACCATGAAACAAGATCGAGTGAAAATTTCTGAATTGAATGACTATGTCCGTAAAGGCATGAAGGAGTTCTAATGCAAAATTCGTCGACCACAACCAATGCAAATCCTGCAATTCCAGCGAAGTCAGTTTATTTTTTCGCAGCTGGTGAGACTGACGGCAATGCTGGAATGAAAAACATTCTAGGGGGAAAAGGAGCGAATCTCGCAGAGATGACCTCTCTTGGAATTCCCGTTCCTCCGGGCTTTACGATTTCCACGGAAGTTTGCACTCATTATTATGAAAACGGTGGGAAACTTCCTGATTGGGTGATTAAACCCGTGCAAGAATCTTTGGCTCGAGTCGAAAAATTGATTGGTAAAAAATTTGGTGATGTAAAAAATCCTCTGTTGGTTTCTGTGCGCTCCGGAGCTCGGGCGTCCATGCCTGGAATGATGGACACCATTTTGAACTTGGGTTTGAATGATCAAACGGTGGAAGGACTCGCGCTGATTTCAGGAAATCCGCGTTTTGCTTGGGATTCTTATCGTCGCTTCATTCAAATGTATTCCGATGTGGTCATGGGAATGAATTCAAGTCTTTTGGATGTGACGATGGAAGATTTAAAAGCCGAAAAAGGCATTCACTACGACACCGATTTAAATCTTGAAGATTTAAAATTATTGGTAAAAAAATTCAAAGAACTCATTAAAAACTCTACAGGCACGATGTTTCCCACAGAACCTTGGGAGCAATTGTGGGGAGCCATTTCTGCAGTTTTTCGTTCGTGGAATACTCCTCGTGCGATCACTTATCGTGATTTACATGGAATTCCCGCTTCCTGGGGAACGGCCGTGAATGTGCAGTCCATGGTTTTCGGAAATATGGGGGAGGACTCGGCGACCGGTGTCGCTTTCACTCGTGACCCAAGCACTGGAGAGAAAAAATTCTTTGGAGAATTCTTGATTAATGCTCAAGGGGAAGATGTCGTTGCGGGAATTCGTACTCCACTCACGATTTCAAAGATGGCTGAATTGATGCCTGAGCCTTACAAAAAGCTCACGGACATTTACATGGCGTTAGAAAAACACTACCGCGATATGCAGGATATTGAGTTCACGGTCGAGCGAAATAAATTATGGATGTTGCAAACTCGTAATGGCAAGCGCACGGCGCAAGCGGCGCTGCAAGTTGCCTGTGACATGATCGATGAAAAGTTAATCACTGAGGATGAAGCGGTACTCAGAATTGAACCGGCGAGTCTCGATCAATTATTGCATCCGACATTGGACCCCAAAGCAACGAAAACCACCTTGGCAAAAGGTTTGCCAGCAAGTCCGGGCGCCGTTTCGGGTCAAATCGTTTTTTCTCCTGAAGAGGCTGTCAGTTGGAAAGAACATGGCAAAAAAACAATTCTGGTGAGGATTGAAACTTCGCCAGAAGACATTGCGGGAATGGTCGCGGCTCAAGGAATTTTAACCACTCGTGGAGGAATGACCTCTCATGCCGCTGTCGTGGCCCGAGGGATGGGAAAATGTTGTGTGGCGGGTTGTGGTGACATCGAAGTGGACTATCGCGATCAGACGATGAAGGCCAAAGGTTACGTTCTGAAACAAGGAGACGTGATCACTCTAGATGGCAGCACTGGTGAAGTTTTCATGGGCGAGGTCAAAACTCTTTCACCAGAAATTTCTAGCACTTTTGAGCGCATCATGAAAATCGCTGATTCTAAACGCCGCATGGGTGTTCGTACCAATGCGGACACGCCAAAAGACGCGCAGACGGCTCGTCAGTTTGGTGCGGAGGGTATCGGACTTTGTCGTACGGAGCATATGTTCTTTGGCGCAGATCGCATCGATGCGGTTCGAGAGATGATCATTGCGGAGAACACGCAGGATCGTGAAAAAGCTTTGGCAAAATTATTACCCATGCAACGAAGCGATTTTAAATCGATCTTCGAAATCATGAAGGGTTATCCTGTGACGATTCGTCTTTTGGATCCGCCTTTGCATGAGTTTGTTCCTCATGGAGAAGAGGATATTCAGGAGTTTGCAAAACGCGTGAAAATGGATCCAAATACTGTGCGATCCAAAGTGAATTCTTTGCACGAATTCAACCCCATGCTGGGACATCGTGGTTGCCGCTTGGCGATCACTTTTCCTGAGATTTATCGAATGCAAGTTCGCGCCATTTCCGAGGCCGCAGGCTTGCTTGTGAAAGAGGGGTATAAACTCATACCGGAAATCATGATTCCTCTTGTGGGAACGGACAAGGAACTTGAGATTTTACGTCGCTTGACAGTGAATGAAATTGAAAAAGTGATGAAAGAACAAAACGTCAAATTCGATTATTTGGTAGGAACGATGATTGAGCTTCCACGGGCGGCAATCACCGCTGATCGCATTGCTGACTATGCCGATTTTTTCAGTTTCGGAACCAATGATTTGACCCAAACAGCTTTGGGGTTGTCTCGTGATGACTCGGGAAGATTTTTGGGCAGCTATGTTTCCGAAGGAATTTTTGCCAAAGATCCTTTTGTCAGCATCGATCAAGAAGGCGTTGGTCAGTTAGTTAAAACGGGCGTGAATTTGGGGCGAAAAACAAAACCGAATTTGAAAATTGGAGTTTGTGGTGAGCACGGTGGAGATCCGGAGAGCATCGAGTTCTTCGAAACGGCTGGATTGGACTATGTGAGCTGTTCACCGTACCGAGTTCCAATTGCTCGCTTAGCGGCAGCCCGAGCCTCGTTGAAGGGGCGGAAGCTTCACTGATTTGCTGAAGGAATGAGCGCCGAGTGCTTAATGACTCGGCGCAAATAATCATTTGATGAGAATTTTAAAATAGCATAATTGACATCAGTCTTTGGTCTAGGGAGAGTCTTAGCCTTGATGACTGTTTCGTGATTGTGCGACATAAGATCGTCATTTTGATTTAGATAATGCGGAGGGTCCTCCTTTGAGAATTAAGAAAATTGAACTCATAGGTTTTAAGTCTTTTAAAGATCGAACTGTCATTCAATTTGATGCCGGAATTACCGGTGTCGTGGGACCTAATGGCTGCGGTAAGTCGAACATCGTTGATGCCCTGGTTTGGGTGATGGGTGAAATGTCTGCGAAGGATCTGCGCGGAAGCTCAATGATGGATGTGATTTTCGCAGGGGCGGAGAATTATGCTCCAGCGGGAATGGCCGAAGTTTCCCTGACTTTGGAAAATGACGGCGGACCTTTTCCTGCGAAATATATTAAGCATACTGAGATCATGGTGACTCGTCGTTTGCATCGCAATGGAGAGTCCGAGTATTTCGTCAATAAAGAGCAAGCTCGCTTGAAAGATATTCAAGAAATTTTTATGGATACCGGAGCGGGCTCCAAAGGGTTTTCTATCATTCAGCAAGGTATGATTGGAAAAATCATTACGGCAAAACCGGAAGATCGCCGCATGTTGATCGAGGAAGCCGCGGGAATCACAAAATTTAAAATGCGTAAGCGTGAGTCTCAGCGGAAACTTCAATCCACAGATCAAAATTTGGTGCGCTTGCAGGACATTATCGGAGAGCTGAAACGCCAAATCGACAGTTTGCAAAGACAGGCCCAACGCGCCGAACGCTATCGCACTTTAAAAACTCAAATCGAAGCATTGGATTTGTGGGTTTCTTCTTTGAGCTTCAAAGATTTGAAATCAGCAGCCGACGAGTGCCAGCGAATTTTTCAAGAGTGCCAGTCTCAAGAGGTCGAAGGTGATTCGTCTTTAGCTCAACTGCAATCTGAGTTAGAAACCTTGAAACTCTCTTTATTAGAGCAAGAAAAAAACGTCGAAGCTTTGCAAACTCAATATTACGACAAACAATCCTTTGTTCAAAAAAACGAACTGGAAATTCAGGAATTAAAATTCGAGATTGAGACCGCTCGTCGAAATGAACAGACGACGGGAACCTTGTTGCAAGAGCAACAAGCTCGTCGGGAATTGCTTCTCCGTGATCACACTCAGTTGCAATCACAGGTGGAAAGCTTGAAGACTGAAAGTGAGTCTTTGTCCGAAGAATTCCAAACTAAAAATGAAATTTTTCAAAATGCACAGTCCCGAGTGCAAGAAGTGGATGAGGACCTCACCACTCGACGTCGCGAATTGTTCGCTCTCGGACAAACTGAATCTTCCGTGGACGCAAAAATTCAAGCTCTCAGTACTCAGTTTGAACAAATGCAAGAGCGGGAAGCTAACGAACAAGAAGTTTTGACGGAGCTTCGCTTAAAACAATCGGACTTTGAAGAACGTCGCACAAAAACCTACCAGAGTTTAGAGACTGAGCGACAAATGCAATTGGGCTTGGTTAGTGATGTGGACGTTTTTGAAGCGAATAAAAAATCTTTGCAAGGTCAGTTGGGTGAAAAACGCCTTGAAGTTGATACTTTCAAAGACAAATTGAATGAAGTGACCAGTCTTCTTTATGGTCTGGAAAATTTGCAAAATAATTTTGAAGGATTCGAAGAGGGCGTGAAGAACGTCATGCTTTGGCAAAAAACGAAGCAAGCTGAAATTTCCGCCGATGGCACTGTGAGCTTTCAACCTGTTTCTGATGTGGTGGAAGTTCCTTCTGAGTACGAAGTGGCGATGGAAGCGGCACTGGGCTCACGTTTGCAAATGCTTCTCACAACAGATTCGAACTATGCATTGCAAGCCGTCGATCATTTGAAGTCGAATAATTCAGGTCGTTCAAGCTTCTTCTCTGCTGCTGGTGCGTCTGGTACGGAGTCTGGATCAGCCAGTGCGACCGCGAAAAATTTGTCCCAAGCACCACAAGGTGAAGGTGTTCGCGCGATTTTGAAAGACGTGATTCGAAGTGATGATAAATTCAAAAACTCCGTGAGTTATTTATTGGACGGAGTGGCTGTTGTTGATTCGATTCGAACAGCCTTGAGTTTGCGTCCTAGTTATGAGGGGTGGACTTTCGTTACTGCTGACGGAGACACTTTAACAGCGGACGGAGTTCTGACCGGAGGTTCAACCGAAGGTGCGGACAGTGGAGTCCTTAAACGTCGTCGGGAAATCAAAGAGTTGTCTGCGTCCAAAGATGAGTGGTCAGGAAAATTAGCTTTAGCACAGGCTTCTTTGAAAAAAATCGAAGAACAATTATTAACTGTAACCAGTGATTTTGAAAGTGCGCAAAAACGTCGTCAAGATCAAGAATTGAAAGTGGCAGAGCTCCGTAAGGATTTAGAACGCTCTGAAACTGAAGTTGAGAACGCAAAATATGCGACAGAACGTCAGCAAAAAGAAATTTTGAAATTATCGGAACAGGTTCAGCAGATGGAGACTCGAATTGCTGAACTCAATGCTTCCCTCACAGAGGCAAGGGCAAAAAAATCTGAAGCCGAAGAAGAGACCGAGAGCCTTCAACAAGAGCTCACCGGTTTACGAATGAGCTTTGATAGTATGCAAAGTGAAACCGCTGAGCTTCGAGCCCAATCGGCTTCGAAGAGCCAAGAATACGCAGGAGTGCAAAGGCAATTGGAAATGGTTCAGCGCTCGGTGAATGAATTGAATACTCAATTGTCACGCATGACCGAAGAATCTCAAAAAAATGCAACGGTGATGACGGATTCGCAAATTCGTTTGGAAGAACGAAAAATTGAGTTCGAACGCACCGCCTATGAGGTGGAAGATTTGAAGGAACGCTCTGCTCTTGCGAAAAATCAATACGAGGTGCAATCGGCCTTGGTACGTGAGATTGAGGCGAAGACTTTTGAAACTCAGCGTGTACGCAATGATCGCATGCATAAAATGAACGATGCTCAACTGAAATATGAGCAAGCTAAAATGAAAGAGCAGTATTTGATCGATCAGATTCGTGAGCGCTACATGCTGAATCTTGCAGAGATTTATGAGGCTCATTTGTCCAAAGAGGGTGATCCTTCTCAAGCGGAATCTCAATTAAAAGAGCTGCGGGACAAGCTGGGAAAAATTGGCGAAGTGAACTTGTCGGCCATCGAAGAGTACGAAGAAACAGCGAAACGTTATGAGTTCTTGGTGCAGCAGCAAGCCGATTTGAATGAAGCCAAGGAACAATTGCGCAAGGTGATTGATCGAATTAATCGCATTTGTAGTAAACGTTTCAAAGAAACCTTTGATCTAGTGAATGACCGCTTTCAACGCGTATTTCCAGTACTATTCGGTGGTGGTGAAGCTCGTTTGGAATTGATCGAGGATGTGGAAAAAGGCGAGATGGGAATTGAAATCATCGCGAAACCTCCGGGCAAAAAGATGCAAAATATTTCATTGCTCTCAGGAGGTGAGAAAGCTCTCACTGCGGTGGCTTTGGTGTTCTCTATCTTCTTGGTGAAGCCATCTCCTTATTGCTTACTGGATGAGGTTGATGCTCCCTTGGATGATGCGAACGTTTTCCGTTTTAATGACTTGGTCAGAGAGATGGCGAAACGATCTCAAATCATTGTGGTAACTCATAATAAACACACGATGGAAGTCGCAGGAAAACTTTACGGAGTGACCATGCAAGAACGTGGTGTTTCCACGATGGTTTCTGTGAATTTGCAAGATATCGCGTGATAAATAATAATGAGATGATTTTTTTAGGGCTTGGTGTTGTTTTACTTTTCATCGGGCTTTCTGTTTTTTTCTGGCGTCGTAATCGTAAAAAGAAAAAGATTGTCGAAGCTTCACAAAAAGTGGAGCCCGCCAGTGCACTCCAAAAAACAGAGTTGCCACCCGTCACTGCGGAGCCTTTTAAGCCAGAGCTCGGAAAAACCGAACTTAAAGTTCAACCAAAAGTCGAATCAAAAGAAGACTTAAAAGACGAATTTACTTCCTCCAAAACTTTGAAACAGGCTTTATCTAAGACCGAAGAAAATCTTTGGGGACGAATTCGTCATTTGTTTTCTAGTGAAGTTGCGCAAAAAAATATCGATGATGTGGAAGAAGTCTTATACACCAGCGACTTAGGACCAAAGACAGTAGAGCTACTAATGAAGTCTGTTCAAGCGGAACTGTCACGTGGTGAAAAAAATAACATTGATAGCATTAAAAATCTTTTACGTCGGGAGTTTCAACAGATTTTTGAAAAGTCCCATGTGCAAGAGCCCGGGCCGGATTTATTTTCTCACTTGAACTTATCCGGAGCGCCATCAGTTTGGTTGGTGGTAGGGGTGAATGGAGTGGGTAAAACCACCACGATTGGAAAATTGGCGGCTCATTTAGCCAAACAAGGCAAAAAAGTTTTAGTGGCTGCAGGAGACACCTTTCGAGCAGCAGCTGGTTCGCAATTAAAAGTTTGGACGGATCGAGCACAAGTGGAAATCTTTTCGCCTCCTGGAGTGACGGATCCAAGCGCAGTTGGTTTTGATGCTGTTCAAAAAGCCAAAGCTCAAAATTATGATGTGGTGATTGTCGATACGGCGGGAAGACTTCACACCCAGGTGAATTTGATGGAAGAATTAAAGAAATTGAAACGCGTTTTGACCAAAGTTGTTCCCGAAGCTCCGCATGAAGTCCTTATTGTTTTGGATGCAAATTCAGGCCAGAACGCTTTGGCTCAAGCACGAGAATTTCATTCGTCCGTTCAGCTCACGGGAGTGGTGCTTACAAAAATGGATGGCACGGCCAAGGGCGGAGTCGCAGTGGGCTTAGCGAATGAATTGCAAATCCCGATTCGGCTTATTGGTGTGGGTGAAAAAATTGGTGATTTAAGAGCCTTTTCCACTCAGGAATTTGTTGATTCAATTTTGTGATTTAAGTTTCGGGAGCATCAGTAAAGCAATGATTGAAACTGCGGCGCCAAAAGAGAACGCAGCGCTCGCGCCGAATCGACTCCAGATCCAGCCAAACAGTAAACTCGCAGGTAAGCTCGAAACTCCGACGATCAAATGATAGAAGCCAAAGGCGCCTCCGGACATTGCAGGAGGAGCTATTTTTGAGATCAAGGCTTTTTCCGGTGCTTCAACCAATCCGTAGTAAACTCCGTAAATTAAAAAGAGCAGCACTTGGATTGAGCTCGAGGAAATGTAAGCAAAGCCTAAATAAATAAAAGCATAATAGATCCAGCCAAAAACAATCATCTTTTGGTGTCCCAAGCGATCCGAAAGATTTCCAAAATAT
Organism: uncultured Bdellovibrionales bacterium; assembly: GCA_903926205.1. GTDB lineage: Bacteria > Bdellovibrionota > Bdellovibrionia > Bdellovibrionales > Bdellovibrionaceae > CAIYID01. The sequence continues at coordinate 49,749 of CAIYID010000085.1, read as the reverse complement.
TGGGAAGTGGTGGCTTTGATAATATGAAGAAGCGCCCACAGGGCGGGGAGATAACTTTCCGGAACGCCGACATCTTTAAGTCGCAAAAGCAAAAATGCATCGCTCGATTGTCCTAAATAAAAAACAAAAACCGCCGCGAAAAAACCTTTCAAGGAAAATGGAAACTTGGCCCACTCAGCGCTGAGGCTTATTTTTGTTTTCTTCGGGGAGTCTTTTTTATTTTCACCAGCTTTTGAAATGTCTTTGCGTTTTTCCTTCAAGAAAAAAACTAAAGTAAAAACAGCAAGGGCAGCAGGAATTGAAGCAAGTAAAAAAACATTTTGAATTTTTAAGCCAAGTCCTAGCATGAGTGCGGATGAAATCAAGGGGCCAGTGACGGCTCCCCAGTGATCCATGGCGCGATGAAAACCGTAAGCGCGACCGCGTTCATTTTCGGGAGTGACATCGGAAACCAGTGCGTCTCTGGGAGTGGTGCGAAAACCTTTTCCCATGCGATCAATAAAGCGAAGTCCTAAGATTTGTCCCCAGCTAGTGCATAGGCCAATCAGGGGACGTGCGAGTGAAGAGAGCGAGTATCCAAAAACGATCAAGGGTTTTCTGACACTCATTCGATCTGTCCAAAGACCACTGATGAGCTTAAAAACAGAAGCAACAGATTCAGCAACACCTTCAATCAAACCCAAAGTGGTGGGATCTGCACCAATCACGGAGATTAAAAAAACCGGAAGCAACGGATAAATCATTTCACTTGAAATATCAGTAAAAAAACTAACAAATCCTAAGACGATCACCGAGCGTGAAATTGGTTTTTTTTTATTTTCCATCGAGGCCTAGCATGACAAGAAAAAAGTCTATTTGCTAGAGCGGAGTTTTGGATTAATCCAGGCCATCAATAGACTACCGCCCGAGAGTTTGGAAATAACATCGCGAATATGAGAAGGCTCAACAGCAAAGCAACCCTGCGTTCTTCCTAGAGGTTGTATGCTCGGCGAAACGAATTCGGCGCTATGAATTAGAATGCCGCGGTCAAGCGCAGCAGAGTTCGTTTTTTCAAGTCCTCTGAGTCGCAATGAAATTCCATGTTGTCCGTGATAAGGCTCTTTCTCAGTGTCGTAGATGCCCAGTGACGACATATAGGAGTTGACCTTGTTAGAAAAGAGCCGGGCTCGACCGGTGTGTTTGGGGTCGGAGCCTCTGCCGTGAGCAACTAGAAATTTTTCTTGGGAGCCATCACGCATATCGATCAAATACATCCTTGGCGTTTCACTATCTAGGCTGAAGTCTACAAATGTGACATAATTCTTATTGTGGAGTTTTTCCAAGTTTTCATCATAGTAAGCCAGCAAACGCGTCAAGGCCGTCGCATTGATTTCAGGATTTTTTTCGAAGATCTGTCGATATTTAAATTCTATCTCTTGGGAAGGAGAATCAGAGGCGTTTTCAGTCGCGGCATCAATTGCAGCATCAGAGACGGCAGCCGTCTTTGAATGATTAGGTACACGGCCATGTTTATGGCTGCGGGCAAAGGAGATCCCTGGAAGAATAAGCGCCAAGACAATAAAAATTCTTTTTATCAAAAGCCCTCCAAGATGAAGTGGAATCTGCTGCTCATGATTGTTTTAAGTCACTTTTAGGACTCATTCCAGTGCCAGTATTCCAACAGGCAAATAATGCAAATACGGGTTAAACCGTGTTTTTCCTTGCTTGAGTTGGTTTAATATCGTTACAATGCAGGAGCATATTGGACTATTGTTTTTCAATAGTTATTTTGGGGATTTAAACTGGATTTCTCAGTTAAAAATGGGACTGGAAAGGTGCTAGCCTGCCCAGATTCTAAGCTTTCTGAGGTTCAGGTGGTGAAAGGTAAATGAGTACGGTGAATGACAAGAAAACCTACGAACTGAGCTTCGGAGGGCTTCCATTCAAATTGCGTTCCTCACATGATGAGGAGACGGTTAAGGAATTAGCTGATTTTGTTGATTTGAAGATGCAACAGGCCCTTCAAGCGACAAAAAGCGGATCCTTCCAAAGTGCTGCTGTATTGGCAGCGCTTAATATTGCCGAAGAATTAATTCTTTTAAAACGCCAAGCTCTCTCAGAGCTTGATCGTATCGAAGAACGCACTCTTAAAATTTCCCAAGAACTGGAGACTTCCAAGGTCCAAGAAAGGACTCACTCTAAAAGCCATTAAAAGGATTTAGTTTGATCATCCTGTATTGAAGTTGGTTTTAATAGTTTTGGGAGAACTTTCAATATGTCAGAACTGTTCGTTCGTTCGAAGCAGGAATGGCGCGTGCATCTAAAAAAGTCTGCAGAGGCTTTTTTTTCCCAAAAACAAAATGGGCAGAAAAGCCAGGCTGAAGCTCAGCTTCAAAATAATCTGATTGATTATTTGAGCGCTCGGACTGGTCTTTGGGGAGGTTATCAAGCTTTACCCCAGGAGCCCAACATCGCTTTAGCGGTGGAAAAGCTTAAAAACCTGGAGTGGGTTTTTTCGCGAGTCAATAGCGACCAAGGGAGTGGTCAGCACTTGCGTTGGTTTAAAGTGGGGGAAATGGGATTCGAGCTTGGGAGTTTTGCAATTCAAGAACCAGTGATTTCAGGAGCGCAAGAAATACCTCAGCAGAAAATTCAAGGTTTTTTGATTCCAGGCTTGGGTTTTGATCGAAAAGGGAATCGGCTTGGCTGGGGAAAAGGATTCTACGATCGCACCCTGGCCGATTTTAGAGGACTTAAGATTGGGGTGGCTTTTAGCTCTCAGGTGGTAACTTCCCTGCCGAGCGAAGCCCACGATGTGAAGATGGATTTAGTGATCACAGAAAAAGAAGTGATCAAGATAAATTCAGGAAGTTAATTTTAGAAAATGAAAAGAATAAGAGGACAATAAAATGGAAATAGTCATCGCCGCAGTGGTTGGATTATTAGTTGGTGGCATCGGCATTTTTTTATTTAAAAAAATTCAAGACGACGCAAAAAAGAAATCGGCCAAAGTTGAGGCTGAAAGAATCATTAATCGAGCAAAGTCGGAATCAACAAAAATTGATAAAGACTCCAAAAACCGCGCCAAGGATTTTGAAGCGCGAGCTCGAAAAAATGTTGAGGCTGAGATTCAAAAGCAAAAAAGTCAGCTAAAAAACAAAGAATCACAACTCGAAAGAAAATTAAAAGAGACCGATGATCAGCTCAAACAAAAACTCGATGAAAACGATCGCTACATACAAAATTTAAAATCTCGTGAAGAAAAAATTGCCATTGCTGAGCACCGCGCAGAAGACGCTGAGAAAAAAATTGAACAAAATTTACAAGATTTAAAACAAAAGCTGGAGTCTGTGGCTGGTATGTCCACAGAGGCGGCGAAAAGGGAGCTCGTTGAAGCACTCGAAGGCGACGCTAAAATAGCTGCAGCGAAAAAAGTTCTTGAAATAGAACAAGAGGCAGAGCGTGAAGCCGATCGACGAGCCAAGCAGGTTTTATCAGTAGCCGTTTCTCGGTTGGCCTCTGAGTACACTTCTGAGCGCACCGTGAGTGTCATGGCCTTAACTGGCGAAGAAATGAAGGGTAAAATCATTGGTCGAGAAGGTCGAAACATTCGCACGCTGGAAGCCCTTTGTGGCGTTGATTTGATTGTGGATGACACTCCTGAAGCCGTGGTGATTAGCGGATTCGATCCCGTGCGCCGTGAATTGGCGAAACGCACTTTGGAAAAATTGATGGAAGATGGACGTGTGCATCCAGCTCGAATTGAAGAAGTCGTTGAAAAACAGAAAGCGGAATTAAATAAAAATCTTCGAGAAGAGGGCGAAAAAGCTTGCGTTGAATTGGGCATTCCGAACATGCACGCCGAAATTCAACGAGCCATTGGCTCTTTAAAGTACCGAGCCACTCACACTCAAAATCTGTTGAACCATTCGATGGAAGTCGCTTATCTCGCGGGAATCATGGCAGCGGAAATTGGTGCGAATGTGAAAATTGCCCGTCGCGCTGGCTTATTGCATGATATCGGTAAAGCCATTGATCATACCGTTGAAGGAAATCACGCCATTGTCGGAGCCGATTTTGCAAAAAAATTCGGTGAAGTTGAAATGGTTTGTCATGCGATTCGTGCTCATCACAATGATGAACCTCCAAGTTCCGTGATTGCACACATTGTACAAGCAGCGAATTTGATTTCGAAAAGTCGACAGGGCGCGCGACGTCCGGGAATGGATAACTTCATCAATCGGCTACAAGATTTGGAAAGCATCGGAAATAGTTTTGACGGAGTTCTTCGCACCTTCGCTGTGCAAGCCGGAAAAGAAGTGCGAGTGATTGTTGAGGCTTCCAAAGTGACTGACGATCAAAGCATTATGCTGTCTCGAGATGTGGCTCGTAAAATCGAAAGAGAAATGCCTCATCTTGGTCAAGTCAGAGTGGCAGTGGTTAGAGAAACACGATCCGTGGAGATGGCGAGATGACCTTGACCGCAGGGCCGCAAGAGCAAATCGAACAACTCCAGTTGGGGACGTCAGATTTTATTCAAGCGGAAGAGTTAAAAAAGAAAATTGCTAAGGGTCAGCCCCTCAAAGTGAAATTTGGCGCGGATCCCACTAGGCCTGATTTGCATATTGGGCACACGGTGGTGCTTAACAAAATTAGACAGTTTCAAGATTTTGGGCACCACGTGGATTTTTTAATTGGTGATTTTACAGCGATGATCGGCGATCCAACGGGAAAAAATGAAACCCGTCCGCCCTTGTCCGCTGAGGAAATTGCCATCAATGCTAAGACCTATGCGGCACAGATTTTTAAAGTTTTGAATCCAGAAAAAACTTCAATTGTTTATAATTCTCATTGGTTTTCAAAACTCACTCCCGCAGATTTTATTAAATTGTCAGCGCAATACACGGTGGCCCGCATGTTGGAACGTGATGATTTTACAAAACGCTTTCAGTCACACACTCCGATTGCCATTCATGAATTTTTATATCCCCTGTGTCAGGGTTATGATTCTGTTCACTTAAAATCTGATGTGGAACTCGGTGGTACGGATCAAAAGTTTAATTTATTGGTGGGCCGGGAATTGCAAAAATCTTACGGACAAATCCATCAACAATGCGTGATCACGGTTCCTATTTTAGAAGGACTTGATGGCGTCAACAAGATGTCAAAGTCTTTGGATAATTATATCGCCGTTGTGGATTCTCCAAAAGAAATGTTTGGCAAAACAATGCGAGTTTCCGATTCGCTTATGATTCGCTGGATAGAACTTTTAACTGATATTACTCCGATGGCCCTCTCACAATTGAAAACCGATTTGAGTGAGAAAAAGAAACATCCTCGCGAAGTAAAAGTGGATTTGGCCAAATTTTTGATCACACGATTTCATTCTTCAGAGGCGGCAAAACAGGCGGAAGAAGAATTCAATCGCATGTTTGTGGACAAAGGTTTGCCGAATGAAGTTCCGGAATTTATTCTTCCAGCCAGCAACGAGGCTATCGGAATTTGTCAATTGATGGTGCAGGCGGGTTTGGTGGCGTCGAATGGAGAAGCTAAACGCTTGATTATGGGTCGGGCTGTGGAAATTGATCAAGTAAAAGTCGAAGATGAAAAATTGAAATTGGATCTGAAGTCAGGTCAGTCCTTAATTATCCGAGCCGGAAAAAGAAAGTTTGTTAAGGTGATCATCAAGTGAAAATTAAAGTAGTTCCTAATCAAGTTGAATTTGAAAATGATCCGAATAAATCGCTTTTGCAGCTTTGTCATGAGAATGGAGTGCACATCAATTCGCTCTGTAAAGGGCAGCCAAAATGTGCAGAATGCCGAGTGAAAATTGTGCAAGGTGAACACAATGTTATACCACCGAACGCTGTAGAATTAGCGGTTCTTGGAAATAATTATTATTTGGATGGCCGTCGACTTTCTTGCCAAGTGCGAGCCTATGGTGATGTGACCATTGATGTGAGTGAACAAATTGATCGCGAACAGAATGCGCATAAAAAAGTTCGAGGTTTTCGTCCGAAAGATAAGACTCATCAGTCTCATGCGGTGCTAGACACTTTGATCTTGCAGGATAAGCCGGCAGAGAAACTGACAGAGAAACTTGCCGATAAACCAAACGAAAAGCCAGTAGAGAAAAATAATAATGATAGAGCGGCTCATGGGAAACCAACAGGGGATAAGAAACCAAACCCAGGTCGAGGTGGTCACAACCAAAGTCGCCGTCGCTAAAAAAAGAAATTCCTCCGAAACTTTTCAATGCGAGTTAAGTTAAGGTTTTGATAGACCGATAAAACACTATGATAAAAATTGTGAGTCGAGAAAAAGGTCAAGGCAAAAGTCTCGTTTGCCTGCATGGTTACGGTGGCAGTGCTTTACACTGGGAAAAAGTCAGCGAAGAACTTTCTCGCCAATTTCGAGTGATCACTCCTAATCTCACGCATCTGTATATGGGTAAAGAGGGTTTAAATTTTTCGCAGCAGATAGATGAAGTGGCGAAGTTTATTCAAACTCAATGCCCCAACGAAAAAATTTTTCTCAGCGGCATCTCCTATGGCGGAGCGCTAGCTTGGGGGATTGCCAGTCGCTATCCCGCGCTCGTAGAGAAAGTTATTTTTATTAATCCCATGCCCCCAGCGGCGCAACAGTATTTTGCTATTGCCAGTTTGAAATATTTTTTTTCCATTCCTTTGCCTGTGACACTCATTTATTTTTTTCTGGGCTCCTCGCTGGGAAAAGTTTTTCTGAACGAAGTGGCCCAGGTTTTTCGCAATTTGCAGGCCAGTGAGGATGATGGCCGCATAGAAAAACTGCAGGGTCGTAAACTGCAATTTGTGGCCCAAATGCTCTGGAAATTTTCATGGATTTTACGTAAGGAAAAGTGGAAGTCTTGGGAGCAACAACTCAATCACTGGCAGCATGATTGTCTATTGATTTATGATCGCAAGGATCCTTTATTCAAGAGTGAATTTTATGATGGCTTTGCGAGGAAGCTGGCGGGCACGAATGTGGTGACAACAATGGATGCTGGTCATATTTCGATTGTTCAGCAGCCCAAGCTAATTGCCGGGGCCATGAGGGAATACTTGCTCAGAGATTTTTACAAGCAAGCTGAAGGCTATAATTAAAACGAAAGTCCGACGCTGACCCGCGCGTAAGTTCCGCTCAAGGACACGTTGGTTGCATTCCCGCCCAAAGTCTGGCTGTTACTAAAAGTGTTCATTGACAAATTTCCATATCCCGCTTCTAACGCCAACAGGAATGGGAACTTAAGTCCAACTTCCAAGCCTGCCGTGTATTGGCTCACGCTACCTGCGGTTGCGGAGCTGCTACCCGTACTGGCCAAAGAGTTTTGCAAAGTGCCACTTCCAGAAAAAGCATAAGTGAAAACGGGTCCAAAAAGAATTCCTGTATTGATGAGTCGGTAGGCAACTAGACCTGAATATGTGGTGGCATTCATTGAAAGGCTGACGCCGCTGTTAGAGCCACTGAGACCAATTTGTCCGTAGCGCAGTCCTAGCTGCCAATCATTCATTGGTAAGTTGAAGCGAACGTCTGCTTGAAGGCCATAGCCGCCAGAGAAGCTAGCTGTCGAGGCACCCACTCCTGTCCAATTTCCGCCGCCGGAATTGCTCAAGAGTCCCTGTCCTCCGACATTGAGCTCAATGATTGCCAGAGCCGGAAGAGCTGTCATTAGAGGTAAGGAAAATGCGAGCACCAGAAATAACTTTTTAAACATTTTAGCCTCCAGAAAATCGAAAAGAGATTTGCGTCAAGAGCAGAATCTTAGTGTTTCAGATACAGACGGAATCGAAAAGTCTTGTTTTGTGGTGCAGCGAATATTTTTTTGGTTCTCTTTTTGCAATTGCAATCCAGATAATTTTAGCCACAATAGGAGCCTGTCATTGAAATCATTGGAGGTAAAATGAACAATTCACGTCGACAGTTTTTTAAACAAGCCCTAGGTGTAGTTGGTGCCGTCGTGGCTGCTCCTACCCTATTGAAAGTTTTATTACCATCAGTCGCACAAGCGCAAGGTGCCCTGACCTTCGTTGAACCAGGCAAGGGAATGGCGGCGAGTGTTGGATACGTTGATGATAAGAAAAAACTTGATAAAAAAGATCAAATTGAACGCGCAGGCGTAAAATTTGCTAATCAAAAATGTTCGACTTGTGCTCTTTTTACGAAAGACACAAGCAGCGTCAATGGAAAGTGCGCGTTATTCCCGAATCAATTGGTTAAGCCAGATGGTATTTGCCGATCTTGGGCTAAAAAACCAAATTGATTTAAACTTTAATTAGATCTATTTTTTTTCAGTCGCTAGGCCCTAACTCTTGTCAGCATTGGCAAAAGTTGGGGCTTTTGCTTTTTTCACCACGATTGAGCGCAATATACTGCTGGCTCGAAGATTCAACTCTTGATAGTCTTTCTTTATGAAAAAGATATTTTTATCCCGATTCTTTTTATTCTTCATGGCTTTTGGTTTTTTCTTTGTATCCTTTCAGGCTCAGGCAGAGCGACGCTACCGCACGACAGAATCCTCGCCACAATGGACCTGGGATCTCGGTGCGGCAGCAGGAACCTACGGAAATTACTCTTATTCTGAATTTGATTTTGGATTGAATGATCACTTCGCAGAAAATTTTAACTGGAGGAATGTAGTTTGGGATCGATTTGGAAACTCTTCTGCAGTTTCATCGATGGGTCTAGATTCCTCACTTCGTTATGAATTAGTCAGCCAAACCGAAAGTGGCTCAGCGGGATTTCGATTTTTTGTAGGACCAGGCTTGCGTTTGGCAAGCACTCAATACAGCGGAGCATTTGGTGAGGCCGGTGTGATCTTCCGTTTGGGGGGACTCAATCTTGGAGCGGGAGTTAAAGCTTTGAATTATTTTTCACCAGGAAAAGATCCGGTGACGGGCTTAATCTTTCCTAGCTCAGATATGATGTATTTTATCATTATCTCCGGTGGTGGAGCTTTTTAATAAAAAAAAGGAGCCTTGCAGCTCCCTTTTTTAAAAGTAAAAAATCAAAAACTAATTATTTAGTTTCTTCTTTTTTCTCGCCTTTTTTGTTCTTTTTAGCGTGAGTTTTCTTGTGATCAGCTTTTTTCTCTTCAACTTTTTTCTCTGGAGCAGCAGGAGCAGCAACAGCAGGAGTCGCAGGAGCTGGAGCAGCAGGAGCAGTAGGAGCTTGAGCTGAAGCAACAGCAGCGAAAGCCAAAGTAGCCAAGATAGTTACTAATTTCATAAATCCTCCTAAGGATTATATTGATTGCATCGGTTTCACCACTCTCACCCCAACGGTAGGAGTTAGATTCCTTTGCTATTTTATTTTGTTCAACGAGATCAGGATAACTCAGGGGCTTAAAATTGGGATTAATGGGAGATTAAATATTTTTCATCTCGAGAGAGAACGTACAACCTGAGATAGTTGTTTTATCTAATGAATTCATGTAGTTATTTTTTACTGTTAGTTTTGCATCATGAGCATCAGATATTTTTTTTGCGATGGCTAGGCCTAAACCATAGCCATCACCCCCAGGTTGAGCTCGGTGAAAGCGTTCAAACACCAGACTGAGTTGGTTTTCTGGAATTCCGGGACCATTGTCTTCCACTTGAAGGTTTTGACATTCTTTTTGCCAGTGAAGGTTCACTTTGACGATTTCATCTCGCGGTGAATACTTCACCGCATTCTCTAACAAATTAAAAACAAGATTTTGCAGCAGATCAGAATCGCCCATCACCTCCGGACGTGAATCAGCTTCTGTGGAATTTTGAATATTGAACTGAATACGAATATTTTTTTTCTCCGCCGCACGACGGGCTCTAACCACGGCTTCAAGCACGACTTCATCGAGAGCCAATGGTGAAAATTGAAGAGCCCCGTGACCCGCTTCCACTCTTGCCAGGAGTAAAAGTTGTTGCACAATTTTTGAGAGATGTTCCACTTCTTGCAAATTGCTATTTAATACATTTTGACCGTTGTCTTGATGGCGAAGAGCCGCCTCAATTTCACCTCTCATGATTGTTAAGGGGGTTAGCAATTGATGAGAAGCATCGGCAATAAAACGCTCTTGGCTTTGAAAAGCCCGTTCAATACGAGCGAGCATTTCGTTGAGAGCTAGGGCCAAAGCTTGAACTTCATCTTTGACTGATGGAACGGGAAGGCGTGCGGATAGTTTTTGTGCGCTGATCGCCTCCGTGGTAGCAATCATTTCCGTGATCGGATGAAAGGCTCTGATTGAGAGAAGATATCCGCCAATAATCGAAATCAGCAGCGCCAAGGGAAGTGAGATTTCCATGATTCTTTTTCGATGTTCAATTTGGTCTTCCAAGAGAGTCATCGGAACCGCAACCTGGAGTAAAAGTTGTGGGATCGGGGAATTGTCGATCGGTAACGTGACCATTCGATAGGCTTCGGCTTCTTTGTTAGGAAGTCCTTCGAGTTTGGTTATCGTGCGAAAGACGGCTTCTTCCCCTTTGTTGAGCTTATCAATTTCGTGATGATAAGGAAGATTCAATGCTCCAAAATCTCCGACCCGAGAAAGGATTTCTCCATTGGTGTGGCGAATTTGAATCAGGGCGGTTCCTAAGGCAAAAGGATAGAGTTTTCCTTTATCCAAAGCTGGAGTTTGAAAAGATAAATCTCCCCGAGCATCAAGACTAATGCTTTCGTTGACGTCGACGGTGTAATTAAAAAGAGCATCATCGAATTCATGTTGGAGGGTGGACGCCAAAAAATTGAAAATAAAGACGGCAAATAAAACAAGCGTAGTTCCAAAAACCACGACAAAGAGAACCGTGATTCTCCAGCGAATACTAATCAGCTGAGTGAGGTTACGGATTTTCTCTAAGGACATATCCAGTGCCTACCACGGTGTGAATGAGCTTTTTTGAAAACGGTGAATCGATTTTTTTTCTCAAAAGATTAATATAAACATCAATGACATTACTTTCGGTATCGAAATGCACATCCCAGACATGCTCTGCAATTTGCACGCGGGTCACAGGGCGTTCGATATTTCTCATTAGATATTCAAGAAGAGAAAACTCCTTCGCTGTGAGATTAATATCCTGGCCTTGGCGTCGTGCTTTGCGAGCAATCAGGTCTAGCTCTAAGTCACTGTAACGCAGGTGGCTTGAGCCGCTGCCAGTGACGCTATTTTTGCGTCTTAGCAGTGCGCGCACGCGGGCGAGGAGTTCATCGAAAGAATAGGGTTTGGTTAAATAATCATCCGCTCCTGAATCAAGTCCGTTCACTTTGTCTTTGGTTGTTGCTAAAGCAGTGAGCATTAATATTGGCCCCTCGAAGCCATCCCTTCGAAGATGACGAGCTGTATCCATTCCATTCTGACCAGGTAACATAACATCTAGAATCACAAGATCGTATTCATTTTCAGCGACCATGACTTCAGCGGAGGCTCCGCTCTCTGCTAAATCAACGGCATAGCCAATTTCACCCAAGCCCTTTTTTACAAATTGGGCCATCTTAATTTGATCTTCGACAACTAAAATTCTCATATCGAAACAACCCCGTTAGCTCTCGTCTTCAAAATAAGAAGAAGGACTAAGAAATACTAGAATAATTGTTAAGTTCTGACTAGTAGTATTAAGAGATTGATAAGGACAAGCAAATTGTAGAGAATAATACTAGGATAGTATAAGGCTTAGACTTAGATCTGCCGATATAGTTGAGTGAGTAGAGTTTTGAGGTTCTCGACTGAGGGAATTATTTAATTTAAAAGGACGTGTTAGCAATGAGTGGTTTGTTTTCTGAAAAAAACATTCTTGTCGTGGATGATGAACCTGATTTGAGAGAAATCCTTCGCGATGAATTAGAGTTTGCGGGAGCGACTGTGTCCGAAGCCGAGAACGGACAGCAAGCTCTTCTTTTGGCTAAAGCACAAAAGTTCGATGCGATTATTTCTGATATTCGGATGCCTGGTGGAGATGGGCTAACTCTTGCAAAAAATATCAAAGGGCAAGAAGGCACGAGCCCAGTGATGTTCTTAGTGACGGGTTTTGCCGATGTGGCTCCCGCCGAAGCCTTCGATATGGGCATAGAGGGTTTTGTCTACAAGCCCTTTAATCTTGGACCCATGATGGAAAATTTATCTCGAGCTTTATTAGATTCTCAGCAGCGCTGGAGTCAGGCCGTCAAGATCGCGACAATAAAAAAATTACCAGTCACAGGTACTTTTGCTGAACTTTTATCTAAAAGTCTTATTTCTATTGGTCTTGGTGGGATGTTTATCAGGGGAAATTTTTCAGAAATCCGAGCTCAAGATGCGGTGACTTTTTCTCTTGCGGATTCAAGTGTTTTCACGGGGATTGTTCGTTGGATTCAGTACGACACTGATAATAAATCACCCGCGAGCCTTGGACTGGAGTTTTTGAATTTGAATGAGTCTGCGTGCAAACTCGTGAATGAAGAAATCGCCAGAACAAAAACTAAATCCTACATTCCACGAAAATAAAATTAGCCCACTCGTTGAAGCAGCCGAATCATTCGGCTGACGAGTTTTTCGCTATTCTTTTTGTAAGGTGGGAAAAACTTTCTAAAAATAGAGTGAGCCCATCCTGGTGTTTGCAGAACACCTCTTTGATGTGAAAACTCTAAAAAACTATACCAACCGTGATATTTTCCGATACCTGAATTGCCGATTCCTCCAAAAGGTAAATGATGATTAGCAACCTGTAAAATATTGTTATTGATACCCACTCCGCCGCTAGAAATACTTTGAATTAAATGCTGAATATTTTGCCGATCGCTTGAATAAATATAAAGGGCCAGCGGCTTTCCTTGGGAATTAATATGATCAATAATTTCTTCGTTTTGCTCGTATTTGATCATTGGTAAAAGAGGGCCAAAAATTTCACTTTGCATCAGTTCGGTAGAAAAATTATTTTTGGTAACTTCTAATAAAACAGGGGATAAGTCTCGAGGGCCTTGCATTTGGCCTTTCACTAGAATTTTTACACCTTCGGATTCCGCTTGTTTCAGTAAGTGAAGCAGTCTTTGGAAATGTTTCTCAGTGATGATTTGCGGACGATGGTGCTCCTTTTGTAGGATAGCTAAGGCTTTTTCGCATTCTTGAATGAACCGATCCCAAACTTGAGTGTGAACATAAACATAATCGGGCGAAACACAGGTTTGCCCGTTATTAATTGATTTTCCCCAAATAATTTTTTCCGCTGCGGAAGCTAAATCAGCACTGGAATCAACGATCACGGGTGATTTGCCACCCAATTCCAAGGTGACGGGAACCAAATTTTTAGCCGCGGCCTCCATGATAATTTTGCCTATGGCGGTCGAGCCCGTAAAGAAAATATGATCGTAAGGAAGACTTAATAATTTCTGAGAAACTTCAACGCCGCCTTCAACCACTGTGGCCATTTCGGGCGGAAAAACTTCTTGGACGATTCGGCATAAGAGTTGAGAAACTTTGGGCGTGAGTTCTGAAGGTTTCACGCAAACGGTATTTCCAGAGCCAATGGCGCCCACCAAAGGTACAAGACTAAGCATAAAGGGGTAGTTCCAAGGGGCGATAATTAGGACGCAGCCCTTGGGCTCGCTGAGGACAAAACTTTTGGAGCCAAAAAGTAAAAGTGAATTCGAGACTTTTTTGGGGCGACTCCAACAACGAAGATGTTTTAAAAACAAATTAATTTCTTCATGCACGGGAAGAATTTCCGTGAGCAAAGTTTCATTGGCGGGTTTACGGAAATCCTCAAGGTGTGCTTGAATAATTTCATTTTCATACTTCGTTAAACATTTTTTTAATTTTTTTAGATATTCCAAGCGATTGAAAATCGATACTGAGCGTAATACCTGAGCGCGGCGTTTTTGTTTTTGAAATGTTTCTTCGATATTAATTTCATTCATAGCGTCACCTTTTTTCGTTTCAGGTATTTCCAGGGTTCAATCAGGATCATAAGGCTTAAACAGGTGCATGTAAACGCCAGAAGGGTCATCGTGGACCAGGTTTCCTTGAATAAAAAGTAAGCCGTAATGCTGGCAAAAACGGGCTCGGCTAATTTGCCAGTACTTAACCAATTGATATTGATGAAACGCAGAAGATAGGTAAAAAGCGCATGGCCCAAAAGTGTGGGGAAAAGCACAAGTCCTGCAATCGCAAGCCAAGTGACTGATGGATATTGAACGAAACTGATCCCTCGAGCCAAAGTGGTGAAGTAAAAACAAATTCCTGCAACGGCATAGATAAAGTAGGTGTAGGTGGTGTTAGATACTTTTTTTCGGGCCTGATGTCCGCAGAGAATATACAAAGAAAAAAGAGCGGCCGCGGCCAGCGCCGCCAAATCACCAGGAGTATTTTTTGGGTCTAATTTTAGATTATGATTCACGAGAATATAAATGCCACTGATGGCCAAAAAATAAGCTAGAATTAGGCGCTTTTCAAAATGTTCTTTGAGAACACTGACGGAAATAATGCCAGTGAACATCGGGTTTGTAGAAAAAATAATCATCAGATTAGCAATGGGAGTGTTTTGTGCCGCAAATTGAAAACACCAAAGATGTAGCCAGAAAAAAAGACCACTCAGTAGAGCATAAACACCGGTTTTGCCACGAAGCTCTTTGAAGTTGGTCAGGCTTTCACCGCGTGTTCGCGACAGGACACCCATAGCAATGGAAGCAATAAATAGGCGCCAAAAAGAAATGAGCTCGGGTGGAGCTCCCGAAAGTCTGGAAAGGGCGGCCGCTTGTGAAAGGCTTAGAATGGCGAGAAAAAAAAGAGCTATTCGCACAGAGGTCGTTATCATGTGGTAAGAACTCATTGAGTGTTAGCTCTTTTTTGTTCGCATAGCGCACCACGAAATATCTATAAGTATTGATAAAAGCTCTTTACAAGAGGGGTTCATTTTTTGTGATATAGGTGGGTTAGCTTTAATATTAATACATAAGGAGATGCAGCAATGATGCAATCAAAATTCGGTCCCGTACTTGTTTCTTTGACTATGATGGGTGTTTTGCTCACAGCAGGTTGTGAAAAGAAATTGGATAGTGATCAAAAAAAAGCAAGCTATGCAATTGGTCAACAAATTGGTCAAAATCTGAAGACTCAGAATATTGATTTCGATCCAGACGTGATTGCCATGTCAATGAAAGATGTTTCCACTGCAAAACCATCTCGATTGAAACCGGAAGAGATGCAAGAAGCTCTCAAAAAATTGCAAGAGGGTGTTAACAAAAAACAAATGGAAGTCGCAGATAATAATTTGACTGATGCTAAGAAGTTTTTGGAAAACAACAAAACTCAACCGAATGTCGTAACTACAGCTTCAGGACTTCAATACACGATTGTTCAAGAAGGAAAAGGAAAAACTCCTGGCCTGAAAGACACTGTGAAAGCTCATTACAAAGGAACATTAACTAACGGTCAGCAATTTGATAGTTCATATGATCGTGGACAACCTGCTGAGTTTCCAGTTGATGGCGTTATCAAAGGCTGGACAGAGGCTTTGCAATTAATGAAAGTTGGCGGAAAATTGAAATTGTTCATTCCCCCAGAATTGGCTTATGGAAATGCCGCTCGTCCTGGAATTCCTGCAAACTCAGTTTTGTTATTTGAAGTTGAATTGTTGGATGTGATTGCACCAAAAGGAAAAAAATAAAATTGGCTTTTGATTTCGCTCGAGACCCATTCGAAAACTTATTAGATCAGATTGATCTAGCCGGGGTCTCAGGCGTTAAAGAACCAATTGCAATGTCGCTAGCCACAGCGACAAAAGACGGCCTGCCAGATGTGCGGGCTGTTTTATTTAAGGGCCTTGTACGAGGTGGACTATCTTTTTATACCAACTACGACAGCCAAAAATCTCAGGAACTATCTGAGAATCCCAATGCCAGCGCTTTGTTTTTTTGGGCGCCTCTGGCTCAACAAATCAGGGTCATCGGAAAAGTTGATCGACTCACCAGAGAAGAGTCCGAGGCCTACTTTGCTAGTCGTCCTCGCCTCAGTCAAATTGGAGCTTGGGCAAGTTTACAAAGTCAGGAAATTCCAAGCTTTGATTTTCTTAATGATAGGGTCAAAGTCTTTGAAGAAAAATTTGCGAATCAAATAGTTCCCTGCCCTTCTAATTGGGGTGGCTTTCGAATTCTACCACTTCGTATTGAATTTTGGTTCGGTCGCGAAGGTCGCTTGCATGAGCGCTTTGTTTATGAGCGAAAAGATTTTTCTGTCAATTGGACTCGCAAATTCGTTTCTCCTTAGGTCTTAGGGAGTTTTAATGAAATCAATTCTTCTGACTGGATTTCGTTCCTTTGCTGGAGAGCTCATCAATCCGTCCGAATTGTTGCTGAATATTATTCCTGATCACTTTATCGCAAAAAAATTAATTTTACCGGTGTCCTATGAAAAATCTTTTTCCATGGTGAGTGCGGAACTTCAGACCGGAAAATATCCGTGCGTGATTATGCTCGGCCAGGCTGGCGGGCGAGCTCAAGTTTGTCTTGAGCGATTTGTGGTGAATCTTATTGATTCTGAAATCCCCGATGAAGATCAGCTTCTATTCAAAGGAAAAAGGATTTCCCTTCATGGGCCCGAGGCTTTTCAAGCTCAGTTCCCCATTGATAACTGGATAACTCTTGCTCAGAGTAAAAACTTACCATTAGTTGTTTCCAATTCCGCAGGAACATATGTTTGCAATTCCTTGAGTTACCAAGTGGCCGAAAATTTTTCTGTGAGGGGAGTGAAGAGTCTTTTTATTCATTTGCCTTTTTTACCCGAGCAAACTCTGAATAAAACCCCCGAAACGCCCAGTCTTTCGTTGGAGGAAATGCAGAAATGTTTGGAGTTTGTTTTAGGGAAGATTGTTTAATTTGCTTCAGCCCTTAATGAAGAGCTGAAGGCGCAATTAAATAGAATTCTGGAATTTCCACGTCGAAGGAGTCTCCGTCTTCGAGAACCATTTGATAGTAGCCCTTCATACTTCCGGAGGCGGTCGTGAGAGGGCAGGCGCTTTCATATTCAAAATGCTGGCCGGGTAAAATTCGGGGTTGAGTTCCAACGACTCCGGCTCCGCGAATTTCTTCAACGTGGCCTGCGCCATCAGTGATGATCCAGTGTCGGCTCATTAACTGTGCGGGCAGTTTTCCTTGATTTAAAATTTTCATTTTATAGGCGAAAAAGAAACGACAAGACTCTGGGTTAGATTCAGAGGCAATATAGCTCGCTTGCGCGCTCACATTGATCTGGTTCTTTTTTAATTGAGATTCAATTTTAGATTGAGTTTCAGAAGCCATAACGGAAGGCTCTCCAGGATTAGTTGTGAGGTTGTTTTTGAGTTTCTGTTTTTCCAAGCTCATGCTGAACAGACACTAAAATCACCCCGTCATTCAGTCAATCATCGGAATGTTTTTGAGCTCAAAAATAAGCGGATAGTGATCTGATGGTAGCTGGTTTTTAGCGTCCAGCGTCGTCGGAGGATCCATTATTTGTCCAAGATGGTTTTTGTAACGATAAATCTTGACACTTTCTTTTTCCAAAAGTGGAGCTGCCTTCGGGGATAAAAAGCTATAGTCGATTTGGCGGCCTTCAACATGGGAGTGTCGACCCACCTGATAATAGGTTGCCCGGTCTTCGAGTGCTAGATTTGCTAACTCACAAACATCTGATAATTTGGTGGAGTCATAGATCGGTTTGAATTCTAGTTCAGCGGAATGCTTGCTGGCGTTGCCATTGAAATCTCCGGCCACGATGATTGGAGTTTTTCCGTTCCATTTTTTTTCAAACTCCAAATAAATCTCCATCAAGGTTTTTAATTCAGCGTTCCTGCGCTCCAACCCGTTGGGGTCGATGTTCTCTGGATCTAATCGCGACTTGAGGTGAGCGAGTAGCAGTAATAAAAATGGTCGTTCACGATCCTTTGTAAAAAGATGGAGTTCGGCGACATCCCGAGAAAACTTGTGACTGGATGGCGTCTTAAACTGCTCTCCGAGACCATTTAAGACAAGTTCCCGTTCGTGGGGATAAAGAAAGTTGATCGGCCGATTTTTATTGGAAACGAGATCAAAATAAAAACCCATGTTTTTTCGAATCAAGTAGCCCACGTCGATACTACGATTGGAGTTACCTTCAATCAGTGCGGCAGAATACTTCTCGCCAAGAAAAAGTCGATTGAAGTTGGACAGGCTTTCTAAGCCCCCCACCTCGGCTAACATGACAATGTCTGGATTCACCTCTTGAAATATTTTGCTCAAAATTTGGCATTTTCTCAGAGGCTTATTTTCAAAAACGGAGGTCGATAATTTTTGCCACTTTTTTTCGTCGAGTGTGAGGTGTTCCTCTTCTAAAGTCTTGTCTGAAATGAGGAACAAATTTTCAGCATTGAGTAGCATGATTTTGAGATTCAATCCAGAGGTCGTCGTGCCGGAGGAATCGCTAGCGGAGTTAGACGAGGTTGATTTAATTTTTGCGGTTTTCGCGAATTGAGTCATGAAAATCTAGTTTACGAGAAGCCTCGTAGCGGTGTCTACTCAAGTCTATGACAAAGAAAAAAAATAATTCATTACGTGTTGAGATCCCTTCCTTGATTGAAAAAATGAAGTTTTCATCTCGTCCACCGTCAAAAAATTATAAAGGAGTGATGGGCTTCGTTTTTGTATTGGGAGTGGATGATCGTGCGCAAATTCAGTCTTTGATTCGCGAACATGCTCCCGACTGGCAATTGAAGTCATTAGAGGAGCACGTGAGTCGAGAAGTGATCCATTTTTCTGGTGTAAAGGGTCCTGTTTGGATTTTTTGTCGAAAAAAATGGCAAGGACCTGTTTCCCATGGTGGTCGACTCGAAGAATCTGCTTATTCCTGGCATCGAGATCAACTGGGCGGACTTTTAGGATTTTGTCGTGCCTACCACGTGATTGTGCTGCAAATTCAGCTCATTTCAACAGATGAATATCAAGAAAAGGGTGTTCTTGTTGGACTGGATATGTCGGCTTATTCTTATAAAAATTTAGTGGACGGTAAGGCCTATGACGGACCAGAACTTTATTTCGCAAAAGCACTCTCTGCTTCAGTTGTAAAAGAAGCCAGTGCAATAGCAAAAAGCATAAATTTGGCCAGACATTTGGTGAATAGTCCGCCGAATGAACTCAATCCAAAAACCATGACAGAATTCATGAGTCGTTTGCTCAAAGGCACGACTGGAATTCAAATGGAAATTTGGGATGAAAAGCGCTTGCAAAAAGAGGGCATGGGTTTGCATTTGGGAGTTGGACAGGG
Organism: uncultured Bdellovibrionales bacterium; assembly: GCA_903926205.1. Taxonomy (GTDB): domain Bacteria; phylum Bdellovibrionota; class Bdellovibrionia; order Bdellovibrionales; family Bdellovibrionaceae; genus CAIYID01. Next base: position 30,530 of record CAIYID010000085.1, on the reverse strand, counting down.
CTCTTCAACTCCGCCGAGTCTAATTCACATTCGCTACCGCCCAACAAATTCCAAAAGAAGTAAAGCCTTAAAGCCCGTGGCTCTGGTGGGAAAAGGGGTTACTTTTGATACGGGAGGTTTGGATATCAAGCCTTCTTCAAGTATGCGTTTGATGAAAAAAGATATGGGCGGAGTCGCGACTCTTTCTGGTGTAGCTCTTTGGCTTTCACTCGCAAAGCCAGATGTTCCTGTCGATGTCTATTTAGGACTGGCTGAAAACTGTGTCGATGGTAACAGCATGCGCCCCAGCGATATTTTAGTCGCACGCAACGGGATGAGTGTGGAAATTCATAACACCGATGCTGAAGGCCGCTTGGTTTTAGCCGATGTTTTGGATGTGGCGGTGACGCAGAAAAAAACAGATGAGCCCGCCATGGTCATTGATGTGGCGACGCTCACTGGTGCTATTAAATCAACTCTTGGGACGGACATTCCAGGACTTTTTTCTAATGATGATGCTTTGGCGGAGTCATTGAATAAAGCCGGTGCGTCTGTTGGTGAACCGAACTGGAGAATTCCACTTTATTCCAAGTATATGCGAAGTATGGACTCGGCCTTTGCGGATATGACGAATTGCTCGGATGGTTTTGGTGGTGCGATCACAGCCGCTTTATTCTTGGAAAAATTTGTGCGTTCAAAACCTTGGGCTCATTTGGATATTTACGCTTGGAATGATCGTGCGCACGGCCCTCTGACCTTTGCGGGTGGTAACGGACAAACGGTGCAAACTCTGGTGGAGTTTTTATCGAACCGGGCGTTAAAGGCTTAGCCTAAATTTAGCTCTGAGAATTTGACGAATCTTCGTTGGTTTTTTCAGCCTTCACCCAGCCGGTGATGGCCAGGCTCATTGCTTTCTCAATTGGCAAATTGACATGAGTGACTTGAGACTTCGGAATCAAAAGAGTGTTGCCGCCCAAGGCATAACTGAAGGGGAAATAAACTGCCACCTTATCGATAGTTTTGTCACCAAGATCAAGCTCTTCGAAGCTTTCACGGGTGATAAGTCCCAATTGAAGATGCCCCAATTGACTCATTTGTACAAAAACCACTTGCTGAGGATTTTTCTCGCTTTTTTTAGAAAAGAGATTCATCAAATCTCTGAGTGGCGAATACACGGCACGGATGAGTGGAACATCTAATAATTTTTTTTCGGCGAAGGAAAGAAATTTTTCAATCACTAAATTATTGAGCATAAGACCAAACAAAAAAGTAAAGAAAATGATCGTCGCTAATCCCAATCCTGGAATATAGGTCGGAAGAATTTGTCGAAGGACCACGCCCAGCATTCCATCAAGAATGACTATTGCTGAATATAAAATATAAATGGTGATCGCGATGGGTAAAATAGTAATCAGGCCGCGAAAAAAAATTTTTCCAAGTGATGTCATCAATTGATTGTAAAAAAAAAGAACAGCTAAGTCTAAGGATACATTCTGAGAATGAAACAAAAATAGTGTTCTAAAATGAGAATTTTTGCCAAGGGCTTCAAGAATCACGACTTTCATCCGATAGAATAGGACTATGACAATACGATCAGGCTTTGCCATAACAATTCTTTTGTCTGGGGTTTTCGGGGCTCTCATTTTGCCCAGCCAATCCTTCGCTCAAGTTAGTGGTTCCTCGGGGGGAGTAGTTGTGACGCCAGAAACTGTTCCTGGTGAGTTCATAGTGAAAATTAAAGGGCAGTTTGGAGATCAACACACCTCCAAAGTTTTTAAACACATGCGCGGACGAGCGAAGTCTCATCATTCAATGCCAGGCATGAATATTCATCATATAAAAATGACTGGTCGCTCCTCACGAAAAGTTCTAATGGATGAATTAAGATTGGATCCGAGTGTTGAATATGTTGAACCAAATTATGTGATTCATTTATCCCAGACTTCAGAAACTGAAGCTCAGATTTTATCAGGAGAACAGACTCAAATTATGAGTTCAGGAGGCAGTGCCACTTATTCTCAAGATTCTGCTCCAGTTAAAGTGGCGCAGTCTTGGTCTTCTGCCACAAGCCCAAATTCAGTGATCGTGGCCGTTCTGGATACCGGGTTAGATTATAATCACTATGTAATGACGAGCACTTCGGGAGTTTGGACAAATAGCAGTGAAATTCCCAGTAACGGAATTGATGATGATGGTAATGGTTTTATCGATGATGTTCATGGTTGGAACTTTGCTTCTTCGACAAATAATCCAATGGACGACAATGGCCATGGAACTCATGTCTCTGGAATTGTTTTAGGCATCGGACAGAACATTTTAGCGGCGACTTTGTCCACTTCCAAAATTAAAATTATGCCATTGAAATTCATGGACTCGAGCGGCACAGGAACGACCGCCGCAGCTGTTTCAGCGATTTATTATGCCATTGCGAATGGCGCAAAAGTGATTAATAACTCATGGGGTGGTAGCGGCTATGCTCAGTCGCTCAATGATGCTTTGACCTATGCTTATAATCATGGACTGTTTATTGCCTCGGCAGCAGGAAATTATGCGAGTAATGATGACAGTAGTCCTCTCTACCCCGCAAATCTTTCAATTCCGAGTCAACTTTCTGTTGCCGCTACTGATAATTATGATGTCTTGGCAAGCTTCTCTTCTTATGGCCGATCAACGGTTCATGTGGCGGCGCCAGGGGTTTCTATTTTAAGTCTTTATCCTGGAAATTCTTTTGCTTATCTCTCTGGGACAAGTATGGCTGCACCTTTTGTTGCGGGCTTAGCGGCTCAAGTGCTCAGAGAAGCACCGCAGTTGACCGGTTACCAGGTTCGACAAATTATTACGCAGTCAGTGGATGTTGTTTCTGGATTGGCAAACTACGTTTCAACAAGTGGAAGAGTTAATGCACTGACGACGGTTCAAAACGCTATTTCTTCAGTTAGTAGTCAGTCCTTTCAACCAGTGTATATGGAAGTGTCTCCTGTCGACAATACTTCGCGTTCGCCGCAAAGCATGGGTTGTGGAACAATTTCAGCAGGAGCCTTATCAAAAATTTTCTGGTCAAGAGGTGGTGGCTCCGGAGGAATGGGTTCCGATGTATTGGGGTCGATACTAGCTTTGTTGTTATTACCCTTGTTTGCCTGGAGTGTTGTTCGAAGTCGTTGGGTAACCCCTGAAGGACGAAGATTTGAGCGATTCCACATGAATTCAGAAGTGAAACTTCTGCGTGACGGAGAAGAATTATTGGGCCGTCTCTCAACAATCAGTGAGGGAGGGGTTTCCTTCTTGGCAGATATGAATTTATCTAAGGGTGAGTTGATTACATTGCAAATTTCGGATCCAGGGAAGTCAGATTCCATTCAAGTGATGGGACGAATTGTTTGGAATAATAATGATCAAGCTTATGGAGTGCAATTTGGTCCAATGGCAGATCATCTTTTGATGAAGATCAGGCAATGGACTCAGCAACTAGTTCCAACATAAGAATTGGCTGTTCTTGATCGGCCAAAAATAAAAAAGGAAGCCATAAAATGGCTTCCTTTTTTTGATTCAGTGAAGCTTTTAAAGTTTACTTGCTGCCACCAAAGGGGAAAGAGACGTTGATGTTCCAATAACCATCAGTGAAGGTATTGTAACCGTTAGTGCCAATGGTATTTGTAGCACTGCTACCGGTTTTTGCTGTCACAGTTCCGCCGGTATAAGTGGGCACATCATACATTGCATTGACAGCAACGTGTGAATGAAATTTCCAACCAAGACCAACTTGATAACCAGTTCCACTCAGTGAAGTGAATTCATAGTTATTGTTATTGCTTGTTGTTCCGGGAGTATTCGTGATTTGGTTCACCGCATCGTATCCAACCCAAGCTCGAATTCCTTTTGCACTTTCATAACCAATCTGAGCACTGGCAACTAAGCGAGTGAAAGTATCATTTGCTGTTGTATAATTAGTCACTTTAGAAAAAGTACCGCCTAAATAATCATCGGCACGAACTCCATACCAAAAACCATTGGCCGTTTGGTATTTGAAAGTCAACGAAACAGGGTATGATTGTTGAGTGTACTTCTGAGTTGTATTGTTAGCGAATTTGTACTCAAACTGAGTTTGTCCGGTAATCCCCTGCACCCCAACGGCCGGTTCTACAACAAACCCCGCGTGAGCTGTCATGCTGATTCCTAAAACCATAAGTGCTGCTGTTAAAAAATTTCTCATTGTAATTCTCCTTTCGGGAGAGCTCATAATTTATTTATTACTACACTATTATGATAGCTCAGATTGTCTCTGTCAAAAGGATAGTCCCGACGAAAGGCGAGAAGAACTGGTCTAAGGTGATAAGTTTGAATCTTGAAAAACCTGCAGAACTTCTTTTGTTTCTCCTAGCATCTGAATCTTTCCGTCTTGTAACCATAATATTCGATCGCAATTTCTTAAGGTTGATAAGCGATGTGCTATGACAACTTGCGTGCGGCCTGCGAAAAATTCTTCTGTTGCCTTGACCATGATTTCTTCGGATTTTGGGTCGACGGAACTTGTGGCTTCATCCATGACGACTATTGGGGACTGCTGGAGTAAGCAGCGAGCCATGCAAATAAGCTGTTTTTCCCCTAAGGAAAGATTTTTTCCCTTTTCTTCAATTTGAATTTTTAAACCTTTTTCATTCGCCCACTCGTCCAAACCAACTCTGTTGAGGGCTTCAAAAATTTGTGATTGTGTAATTTTAGGATCACAAACAAGATTTTCCAACAAGCTCCCTTTAAAAAGTATGGGATCCTGCGAAATAAAACTCATCGCGCGTCGATAAACTTCAAGATCGACTCCTGTCTCTGATTTAAGAAGCTGAGGCTTGAAGCCGGCCACTTGAATCTGACCTTTTTCAATTGGGTACAAATAAAATAAGGCTTGAATTAAGCTCGATTTTCCACTGCCGGTTCTTCCAATAATTCCAAAGCGTTCCCCCGGTTTAACTTCAAATGAAAGTCCTTTAAGTACGTAGGGAAGATCCTCTCCATAACGAAACCAGACGTTTTCAAATTTAATCGGTGCGGCTTTTTCTTGAGAGAGCCGTGAACTTTGTGCACTTTCATCTTCGCTGCTGGACAATTTCCATTGCTCGGTGGGAAATTGAGTGAAGGACGGAAGGCGTGCTCCGAGTTCGATGGGTTTGTGTAAGTAGTTATCCATTCTTTCAACCCCGATCATCGCTTCTTCGAACTGTGTCAGCCACTCAAAAAACATTTGTACTGTATTGCCGCTCAAAGCGATGAACCCGAAAGCAACACCCAAGGAGCCGATGCTGACGGTTCCCGATTTTAGCAAGAAATGGCCTAAGAGGCCCGTGATTAAAAATAAAGCGGCAGTGAGGCTGTTCATTTGAAAAGAAAAAAACATAACATGAGTAACGACTCGCCGTTTTTGTTCTAAAAAGTATGAGTCAAGTTTTTGAAATCGACCGGAAAATGAGCCCTGTCGGTTGAAGGACCGAATCGTGCTGGCCCCCTGAGCGGTCTCTGAGAAATGAGCAATAGCAGGGGAGCGACTGGCGGAAAGCTCGCGACGTGATGATCGTAATTTTTCACGATTGAAGCGAAAGACAAGGAAGTTCAAAAGTGCAGTAAAAAGAACCGTGAATAAATAATACGGGCTTGCAACCGCAATTAAAATGATCATGCCGATCAAGTCAAAGATGATTGATAAAAATTCTGCAAGCGGGCCACCAAATAATCGAAAGACGTTTCCGTAATCGCTGGAAAATCGGGTCACAATTCTTCCAGTGGGATTGCGATCGAAAAAAATCATAGGATACCGAGAAGTCCGGTAAGTGGTTTCATCATAAATCTGGCTGACCGCTTTTGCTGAAATTGATGAAAAGAAAATGCGAAAAAGCCAAGTCAAAATAAATCCAAGTCCTGTGGTGAGAGCCATCCATTTCAAAAAATCTCCATCAGTAAAATTGATGAAGTAATTCGAAACTGGTCGACAGGGTACTCCGGCTTGCGGAGTGCAAAAATGATCCACCCAAAGGCCAATAATGTTGGCATTCGATAATAAGAAAATTCGCCCGAGGAAGCCCATGAGCAAACAAAAACTAAGGACCCATTTCGAGGATTGATAAGCAAAGCGCAGCGTCTGCAAAACGGATTTGGAAAAATGACCGGAAAACCTTGAATCTTGCTTCAGAAGAGAATCGGCTCGACTCATTTCTCACTTCCTGAATCAGTATTGGCGATGGCCTGATTCACCGTCGGGGGACTGACTGACGATTGTTTTATGGTGGCGGTGTAATGTCGAAACTCCTCATTTTCCCGCAAAAGATCGGCATATTTCCCTTGCGCAATCAGTTCCCCATTCTTTAGGAAAAGTATCCGATCAACCTTTTCAAGCACGGTTAAACGATGAGTTGCTAAAATTCGAGTACGGGTCCCCCATTCCTTCAATAAAAGAAAATCCACAATCTTTCGTTCAGTATCGACATCCACCGCGCTGAGGCAATCATCTAATAAAATAATTGGAGCTTTGTAAAAATCGACTCTGGCCAGGCTTACTCTCTGTTTTTGGCCACCAGAAAGATTAACGCCTCGTTCACCAATCTCCGTATCAAGCCCATCTTTGACTCGCTCCTGCTGAAAGTTAAAATGCACATGCTCCAATGCTTTTAGAACTTCGCAGTCTGCATCTGAGCTATATTCGTATTCAAAGGCAACATTCTCCCTTAGCGAAGCGCTCATGATAAAACCCTCTTGGGGTACGAAAGTGAAAAATTGCCGTAACTGATCTAGCGGAATTTGACGAACATCATTTTCACCTATTTGGTATTTGGCAAAATTCGCTCCAGTTTCGGCCAGCAGGCTCAAAAGCAAAAGCGATTTTCCTGAGCCCACTTCACCGACGATGGCTAAAAATTCCCCTGGTGCTGCGTTGAAAGTAATATTTTTTAAAACTTGCTTCCCTGAAATTTTCAAATTTAATTTTTCAACCGTGATTGCGGGTTCATTTTCAGAACCTAAATCTTTCAATTTTTGAAAATGTTGATGATGAGGTACGGGTTCGTAGTTTTTGATTTTGAAAAGATCAGAGGCTCGTCTTAAAGAGGAAGTGCCATCAAACAAAAATGTGAAGAACCAAGGCATTTGTCGAAAAGGACGAGTCAAAAAAACTCCAACCACCCAGAGAAGTGCCAGCAAAGCGCCAGGGGTAATTTTTGCTTGATGAGATGTGACCATCGACAAAAGCACGGTCACGTTTAAGACAAAAGTAATTGAAGAGGCAATCGCATTCATTGTTTGTCCATTATTGAGCATAGAAACCCGATTTTGAGTTTCAATTTCTCTCACCAAAATAATTTTTTTCTCAAAGTGTCGAGTCCAACCTAATATTCTGAGAGTTCGAATGTTTTGCACCCACTCATTGACTAAGCCAATACGTTCGGCCGCTAGTTTTTTGAATTTGTAAAAAAATTTACTTTGACGATTTGCCAGTGCTAAATTCATCAGCACAATGCCACAGACAATTGTTAAGGTGGGCAGAATAGGAGTTTGAAATAATCCAACAATCAGAAAAGGAGTAAGAATCAAGGGGAAGATAATTGAACAAGCTTGAGGTAAACTCTGTTCTAGTAAAATTGTGGCACTGGGTAAATCTGTGGTATAGATAGCAACGATTTCTCCAACAGGACGTCCTCCCAAGGAATCAGCGCGCAATTCGAGGATTCGATCATACATTCTTTGTGACCAGAGCCTTTGTAGATAAATGGATTCTGTTGCGCCTAAATAGGTGACCAATTGAAAACAGACAAGATTAAGCAGAACGCATAGAAAAGAAAAAATAAGAAAATAAAGTGGCGTTGATGGAAGATAGGAACTGAGTGAAGGAAAAAATTTTCCAATTGATACGGGATTACCGGTGAGTTGATCAATGAATTCTTTTTGAAAAAAAGGGCCTAAAATTCCAAAACTAGCAGATAAAGCGGCAGCCAAAATCATGATGAGACGAACCCAAAAACGGGTGAAGACGATTTCTAAAAACATTCGCCGGAAAATCAAATTATCATTGGACTTTGGCATAAAGCATTTTTACACTTTCGCCATGTCCAACACAACAAAAACAAGAAAGATCTTAAGTTTGAAATCCGCACCACGAAGGGACTTTCTTCGTGCGGGTACTCTTGCGGTAACGGGCGCTGCGTTGTCTCCTTTTTTACAAGCTTGTGTGCAGCTTGATCGGTTGATTGTTGGAGATGGCTCGGATGAAACCCAATCGGTGATGATTCTCGGTGGAGGAATTAGTGGGCTCACCGCTGCAAGAGAACTAAAGAAAAGAGGAGTTCCCTTTCGGATTTTTGAAGGATCACAGAGAGTTGGAGGAAGGGTCTTTACTCTTGATGAATTCAACGAGGCTTCACAGAGCGTTGATTTGGGAGCCGAATGGATTTCTACAAATGACGAATTTGTTTTAAGTCTTTGTCGTGAATTAAAAGTCGGGACAAACACTCTTTCAGCTCTATCACGATCACCACAATTTTATAAAGGCGAGACTCTGGAAAGCTTTGAGGCGCTAGTAAAAAGTTTGAAATTGGCCGATCGTAAAATTTTGGAAAAAAAAGATCATCGAAGTGAGGATCAGTGGGATGCCATGACGGCGGAGGATTTACTGACCGAGCTACGGTCCTCCGTTGAAGAAAAATGTCTCTTGTGGATTCGGCGAATGATTCAGTTGGAATGGGGAACCGACCCTGCGAATATCAGTGCGTTGGCGGTTCTTGAGCGGTTTAGAGGGGTTCCTTCCGGATGGCAGAATGCCACAGAAAAAAGAGTCCGAATTCGTGGTGGTGTTCAGAATTTATCTCAAGCATTGTATGACAAAATTGCAGGAGTTGTTCCTGGTCGGTTTGTTTTATTTGATCATAAATTGGTGGCGATCAAGGATAAAGGTGATCGTTTAAAAATGGATTTTGAAACGAAGGACGGAACCTTTTCTATAGATGCTCGCGTTGTCATCTGCACTCTTCCTTTTTCTACTTTGCGACAGGTGAACGGAATAGAAAATTTAGATTTTTCACCGATTAAACTAAAGTCTATTCAAGAGCTCGGGTATGGGACCCATGGGAAAGTGGCTTTGTCATTCGTTGAAAAATTTTGGCAAACAAAGTCACCTATCTGGACCGGCGATTTAAAAAGTCAATGGCTCTGGGAATCAGGAGTTGATGCGAGCTCACTCAATTTTGGTTCACGTGGAATTATCGCCGCTCAGTTGTCGGGTATCGAGGGAAAAAACTTAGGACCTCATTCTTTGATTAATTTACGAGAAGATTGCAAGAAAATTAGTTCTTCAGCGGGATCGGAGGAGCTTTCCCAAATGATGAACTGGTCTTTGAATCCCTGGAGTCAAGGCAGTGTTTCTTTCTTTCGGCAGGGTCAGATGCAGTCTTTTTCTTCGACACTGATGGCCTCGGAACGACAAGGGACATTTATTTTTGCAGGGGAGCATACTTCACTCAATTCGATGGGCACGTTGAATGGAGCGGTCGAAAGTGGTTTGCGGGCTGCTCTTGAAGCTTCTCGATTTAAGAACGAGCTTAGCCGTAAGATGATTTAGCAATAAGCTCATTCAGCCGACTGAAATTTAAAAAATTCTTGAGATGGTTCGCGCTAATTTTTTTTGCTCGCACTGATGCTCGCATTGACACTTGCCGTAATACTCGCATTGACATCTGAAGGAGGACCGGAATAGTTGAGATATAGAATTAAGTGCCCGTTTTGTTCCATAGCGAGATGCTTGATGCCCAACGGTACACCAAGAATTGAGGGGACGGGTATTGATCCTGGCATCGCCAGTTTATCGGCTCTCCATTGAACAGACATGTCACTGAATTGGCTTTTAAGACTACTCATTATGAGTCCAAGTCCCTTGGCAATTTTTCCCAAAATTGTAAAATTTCGAGCATCAATTTTAAAACTGTCTGGGTCAAAGTCCCACAATAAAATAGAAACACCTTTTGCATCTTTGGTTTTTACGAGTTTCACAATAAGGTCGACGTTCATAAAAAATCTATCTTTCATGATCAGCGTTTCCAAACCAGTGACCGTTCCAGGAGGGACTTGGACGCTCAGTTGTAACTTAGCAAAAGTTTCCCCCCAGTTAGGAGCAGAACCTGAATCCGTAAATTTTACAGTTGATTCGATGGGTTTCAGTATCGGCGTTTGTGTCAAGCGAAGAAATTTTCCATCATTCGTTGTTGTCGAATCTTTAGAAGAAGAATTGGTGGTATCGAGAGCAATCTTTTCGAAAAACTTTCGTTCGTAGGATAGTTGCATGATCCGATTAATCATTCCTTCATCAATGCTCAGGGCAACGTCATAGTCGGCCTTATTCAGTGTGCTCGCAAGTGGAGGTCGAGTTGCGCTCACCAAAGTATTTGGCATCGAGTCTGGGTTAACGGGGTCTTCAACATAGCAGTTGAATTTTGCGGTTAATCCATTATTTTCGCTGATACTTTTAAATTGCATTCCCCACCATAAATCACCAGAAGCGCCATCGGGTGTGTTTGGAGCTTGAAGATGTTTCACGTTTTCAAGAGCTTGAACGAGGTATTCTTTTGATTTTTCATTGAGCAAAGTCGGAATCTGGTGACTGGCGAAGTCGTGCAAATAATTTCGTATTTCTGTGATTACGATGGGTGTGCTGTTTACAAGTTCCTGGCCTAACACAACATCATTGAAGGGGAGAGCTTCTCCGTTGATCACTAATTGAATTGTTGGAACGATAAATTTCCCATATTTAAATTCAAAATTAGTGGTGTCTATATTTTCGTCAATTCCAACAGCTTCATATTCAGGCACACCTTGACTATTGATTTTTACATAAAAAGGTATTCGTACATGCAAAGGGCCGCTTCCATCGGCCATTTTGACTTTGACGTCATCAAAACCGACCTGACCAAGTTTGGGTTTGTCTTGATCCCAGAGCCTTATTTTTGCTGCCTGGTAGTTAATTCCTTTAATGTCCATATTAAGAACAAGAATTGCACCTTCGGTTTTTTTCAACTGATCGAGTAAGTTTTCATCAGTGGAAATTGCAAATTGACTAAATTCTGCCTGATAAGACGAATTAGCAATTTGAACGGCGGGTCGCACTTCTGAAATTGAAAAACCAACAAACCAGCTTTTCAACATGCCACGAATAGTGGTCACTAGTTTTTGTGTGTTAGCGTCTGTTTTTAAACTATCAAGTTGGTAGGACTTTTGCGAGCCCGAGTTGAGGTTTTCAAATTTCTGCGCATTAAGATAGACTCCGCCGTTAGAAAAAATTCTTAACGAATTATTTAAAAAGTAAGTTTCTCCACGGGGTGTGAAATCCACTTGAATGGCATTGGAAAGGTAATGCTTCACTTTGACCTTGGGTTCTTCTTCTAATTTGGGGAGATTTTCCACGGAGTTCGCTAAGGAACTTCGTAAAAGCAAAGTCGTTAATACTAATAAGACAGACTTGGCTGTTGATCTTTGAACCATAAGCTCCTCTGCCAAAATTTTCATTTTAGCTAATGGGGGCGACGGATAAGTTTAATGCAAAGCTTGGTCCTTACTAAAACCGGATTTAAGGCTCAGTGACCTGTCAAAAAACTAGACAGGACGACAATTGTGGACAACACCCGGGAGTCTCTGCTAGTTTACGCCTCATGAACTCTACCAAAAAGAGACGCTCAAAAAAAATGACTAATTCTCTTGAACCTGCTGAGATTTTAAAGCACGTGCGTCCTGGTCCCCTCTTAGAGTCCGATTTGACAAGTGATGAAAAGATTAAAAAAATCTCTCTTTGTTTTTTGGAAATCATGACCACTTTGGGACTTGATTTGAGCAGCGACAGCTTAGAAGACACTCCTGGTCGTATTGCAAGAATGTATGTGAACGAGGTTTTTTCCGGCTTGAATAAAGAGACCTTTCCACGAATCACGGTGATTGAAAATGATATGAAGTATGATCAAATGTTGGTCGTCCAGGATATCGAAGTTTTGAGTGTTTGTGAGCACCATTTTCAAACAATCGACGGACATGCCACCGTGGCTTATATACCGAATAAAAAAGTTATTGGTTTATCGAAAATCAATCGCATCGTGCAATTTTTCGCTCGACGCCCGCAAGTACAAGAAAGATTGACTAAACAAATTGCAGATTGTTTGGAATATATTTTGGAAACAAAAGATGTGGCTGTTCATATGAACGCTCGTCATTATTGTGTCATCGCTCGTGGCGTAGAGGACAGTCATAGTGCGACGGCGACCTCGGATCTACGTGGTGAGTTCAGGGATTCTGCTGCCACTCGGAGTGAGTTCTTGGCCCACTGTACGACACGTTATGAAGGTCCCTGATGCGACTTTCAACTCGGACTCAATCTCAGCAAATTGATCAAATTGCCCAAAAAGAGTTCGGTTTGAGTCCAGAAGTGCTTATGGAAGCAGCGGGCTCTGCAGTGGCAGAAGAAATTCACTCAGCGTTAAAAAACAAAAAAAATCGGATTCTTATTTTGATTGGGGCTGGAAATAATGGCGCTGACGGTTTAGCTACCGCGCGAATTCTCAAAAGAAAAGGTTTTACGAATTTAGTCTGCGCTATTTTACGAGAAAAATCGACTCCCGCAAAAATTTGGAATTTTCAATTAGAAAAGGCCCAAAACAGCGGAGTAGAAATTTTGCGTCTTTCTAGCGACAGACTGAAGATGGAGATTGCTAACTGCGAAGTTATCGTTGAAGCGATTTTAGGAACGGGCTTTTCTGCAAGCCTGGATCAAGAACTTCTAGAGCTCGTACAATTTCTTAATTCAAAAAATAGATTTGTTGTCGCAGTTGATTCACCTTTGGGTTTGGATGTGGACACCGGGCTTGAAAAGCCACTGGCTCTGCGAGCGAAACTCACGGTGACTTTTGGACTGGCGAAGCCTGGTTTTTTTATTTCACGTGGGCCTCGCTGTGTGGGTTTGCTGAAAATTCATCGCATCGGTTTTCCCTTACAGCTGCTTCGCCGTGAAGCGAAAACTCATTTTGCCTGGGGTGGTCGCGCTTGTGCTCAGTTGCTACCAACGCGAGATGAACTTTCGCATAAATCTAATCATGGTACTGTTCAGCTTATCGCGGGAAGTTCCGAATATCCTGGGGCGGGTTTATTGGCCGCAAATGGTGCTGGGCGTGCGGGCGCGGGTTATGTTTATTTTTATGGGGATTCTGGGATTTATCAGAATCTGCAAATGATTCCAGAAGTGATTTTTAGAGACAAAAAAACTCTCGATTTGAAAACTCTCGACAAAGAGAGCTGTGTGATCATTGGCCCAGGGCTTGGCGTGAATGAAGAGACAGAAAAATTACTTCGAGAACTTATTAAAAGAAAATTTGAGCGAGTCGTTGTCGACGCCGATGCACTGACTGTGATTGCGCAAAAAAAAATCTGGCCGCTTCCCACCACCTGGATTGTCACTCCTCATGCCGGAGAGTTGTCCGGTCTTCTGCAGCGAGCACCTAAAGTTTTAAATGCGGACCGATTTGGCTCAGCACAAGAGGCCGCCGTGCTTTTAGGTTGTGTTGTTCTTTTTAAGGGATTTCGAACGATTGTGGCCTCCGCAAATTTGAAAATGTCCGGAGTCGTTTTAGCTGGAAATTCTGGATTGGCAAAAGCTGGTTCAGGGGATGTTTTGTCGGGATTTATAGCGGCGTTTTACGCCCAGGGTTTGGAGCCCTCTCGTGCAGCGGTGTTAGGAGCCTATGTTCACGGCCGCTTAGCTAATGAGTGGTGCAAAGAAGGAAAAGATATTATTTCTTTATTGCCCTCTGACCTGACAGCTCTTGTTCCAAATTTAATTCGAAAAATTCGTGAGCAAAAACAAAAATAATTAGTTGGCCTACGAAAATGAAGAGTCAGGAAAACAAAAGAAGAAGCTTCGATGAAAAATCGAAGCTCTTAAAATTAAAAAGATTATTTAGTTTTTCGGCTGGTTTGTTTAGCCTTTAACATTCTCTTTTTTCGTTTGATGCGTTTGACGTGGTGTTTGTTCTTTGTACGTTTTTTCTTTTTAGCCATTTTTTTCTCCTTTAGATCTGGTCCAGTATGGTCTATTTTTTCCCTTTTGCCAAGAATTGGAATGAACTCACTGAATAATGATTTCCTGCCTTTGGTCGAAGTGAGAGACCATTTTTGGACCTGGCCAATGTCTCAAGCTGAGATTTCCTTTAAAGCTGTTTCGATTTTTTCCGATAAGAGAGGGGTATCAAGCAAAAGCGCTAGTCAATGCAAGGCGTGGTCAAAAGAGCGTATTGCTAAATAAATAGGGAGGCTTAATGAGTCAGTACGATGTTGCCGGATTGTTTCAGTTTTTATCTCAAACACCAGAGCAGGGGCTGCGTAAAATGTTGGTTGATAATAAACCATTCACCGAGCCTCATTTCAATTTGCTTCTAAAAGTTGTACGAGCAGGCGCCGAAGCCCAATTTTGCGAGCATTTCGAGAAAAAGGATTTCCCAAAAGTAAAAATGGGACCTGCAGAGCAAAAAATTAAAGATAAATTTTGGGATGATTGCATCACTGCCTGTCAGTCCCGAGGCATCCTCCAGCCCTCTGTGGCTAATAACGCAGCCTAAGGGGCTGCGGCTAAGGCTTTGGAAACGATTTCGTAGGTATTTTTCGAAAGACCTGCGGAAATCATTTTTTCCAGCGAGCGATGGGCTTTCTCTTTTTGAATTCCGGTGAGTTTAATCCAAGGGTTGAAACTACCCGAAACCCGTGTCGCCACCTGAGGATTTAACTTATCGAGCTCAATAATTTTTTCTGCCATGAAAGTGTAGCATTCTTTATTGGGATCATGAAATCTCACCAAGTTAGCCCCGAACTGACTGAGCAAACTATAAACCCGATTCGGATTTTTTCGATTGAAATCTGGATGTTCCCACAGTTGAACAACATTTTCAAAAGTATCTAGCGCGGTGGATTGCGCTTGTAGTGCAAACCACTTGTTCATCACAAGTTGATCTTCTTTCCATTGAAGATGAAAAGCCGCGAGGGCCTCCTTGCGGTACTCATTGCTTTGATGAACCAGCGCTCCAAGAGCCGCTTGTTGATCAGTCATGATTTTTGTAGTTTTAAATTGTTTAAGAGCCAAAACCCCTTTATCCAGTAAAGTTAAATATTGCAGTGCTAGATTTTTTAGACGACGTTCTGCAAAATTTTTCGGAGTTCTTTCGTTGTCATTTTTTCCATGAAATTGCTGATAAATTTCTTCAAACTGTGGTTTGAGTTTCGTTGCAATTTCAAGTTCCAATGACTGGCGAGCGGCTTCCATCGCGGGAGCATGAAGCTCCTTCTGCATTTGTAGCAAATAGGAGTCAGCTGGCAAATCTAAAATCATCGCTTTCAAGGCGGTGTCTAATGGGCTCTGTATGGATTTTTTTAATCCCCTCAGGAGCGTTTCAGAAGATGGAATGCTTTTTTGCTGCTTGTAGGCCTCAGTGAGCTGCAAAAGATTTTGCGTGGCCAATTTTTGTCCCGCTTCCCAACGATTAAAATCATCAGAATCATGACTGAGTAAAAGTAAGAGCTCTTCATCAGTAGCGGACCATTCCAAATGAATCGGGGCCGAAAATTGACGATTCAATGACAAAGTCGGTTTTTGAGTGATGCCGGAAAAAACATAAGTTTTCTTTTTATCGATAAAATTAAGAAGTTTTTGTCCCTCTGAATTTGTCTTGAGTTCTGGATGAGAAATTTCGATATCTTTTCCACTTGGGTCAAGAAGACCAATGAGCAAAGGAATATGAAAAGCTTGTTTCTCCGGTTGACCAGGAGTCGCGGGGCAGAATTGTTCGAGCTCCAAATGGTATTCGTTTTTTTTCTGATCGAAAGTTTCTGTCACTTTGACGTGGGGAGTCCCAGCCTGGGAGTACCATAGCTTGAATTGCTCCCAGGTTTGGCCGTTGGCATCGGAAATGGCGCGCGCAAAATCTTCAATAATGACGGCCTGACCATCGTGGCGTTCAAAATAAAGATCCATGCCCTTGCGAAAGCCCGGGCGTCCAACCATGGTTTGCATCATGCGAATAACTTCTGAACCTTTTTCGTAAATCGTCGAAGTGAAAAAATTGTCCACGGCAAGGCAGCTTTCAGGGCGGATGGGATGAGCCGAGGGACCCGCATCTTCGGCAAACTGTCGGCTGCGCAGATCAGTCACAGAATCAATTCGCACCACGGAGCGGGAACTCATATCCATTGAAAATTCTTGATCGCGAAAAACAGTGAGCCCTTCTTTTAAAGACAAGTGAAACCAATCTCGCAAAGTGACTCGATTGCCAGTCCAATTGTGGAAATATTCATGAGCCACCACTGATTCAATATTAAAATAGTCGGCATCGGTGGCAGATTTGGCATCCGCAAGCACCAGGCGAGAATTGAAAATATTAAGACCTTTATTCTCCATTGCACCAGCATTAAAATCATCCGTGGCCACGATCATGTAAGTCGAAAGATCGTATTCTCGCCCAAAACGAGATTCATCCCAAGCCATACATTTTTTTAGCGAGGCCATGGCGTGATGACAGCGGTCTTGGCTTCCATGCTGAGAGTAAATCTCTAGACTCACATTTTTACCTGATTTTGTGACAAAGTGATCTTCGATCAAACCGAGATCGCCCGCAACAAGGGCAAATAAGTAGCAGGGTTTTTTGAAGGGATCTTTCCAGTGCGCTTGATGTCGTCCATTTCCTAAGGATTTTTTCCACAGACGATCGCCATTCGAAAGCAGCACAGGATATTTTTTTTCGTCAGCCTCAAGTGTCACTTGGAATTTTGTCATCACATCAGGACGATCTAAGAAATAGGTGATTTTACGAAACCCCTGAGCTTCGCATTGAGTACAAAATACGTTTGAAGCGCGATACAGCCCCTCAAGACTGGTGTTTTTGTTTGGTTCAATGAACACAACTGTTTTTAACTGAAACTCATTAGGAACTTGAAGAACTTCAAGCGTTGAGGACCCCACAGTTATCTCGCTGGAACTTAACTCTTTATCATTCAAAAAGATTTTTTCCAGTTTCAGTTCTTCCCCATCTAAAATGAGAGCCTGGACTTTGGGGTTTAACTTACGAATGGCCATGACTGCGGTGACTCGACAAAAGTCTTCCTGTAAATCAAAATTTAAGTCAACGTGGTCTATAGTAAAATCAGGAGTTTGGTAGTCTTTGAGAAAGATCTTTTTTGGCTCGTCGGTTTTCATGAATTCTCCTTCGTCAGTACCTGAGTTGGACCTAGAACTCGCCAAGCTAGAGAGCTTGACTATCTTCGTCAATCAGATTGGCATAGAGTCATGACCTCTATCCTTAAAACAATCACGATTAACACTGAAAAAATGCAAGATATGGTGAGTTTCTTTAGCGCCCTGGGGGTCGCCATGCAGGTCACGAACGTGAAAAATGGTTCCGTGTCTTATCGTGGCAATATGGGAGATCTTGAAATTGGACTTTTTTCTATTGCGAAAAGAGAAAAGAGACTTTCTCCAGATTTATCTTTGCGTATTCAGGTTGAAAATATTTCTGAGGTGCTGATAAAGCTTCAGCAAATTTCAGGAGTGGAAGTTCTTATGAGCATGCAAGAACTTCCCTTTGGAAAAATGGCGGTGGTGCTAGATCCTGATGGTCACAGTGTCGAGCTTTATGACGAACGCTAGGGCTTAGCCTCTGGTTGTGAGAAGGGCTTCGCCTCATAGGCTGCGACGCTTAATTTCTTTCTGAAACTGGTTTGACATGTCTCTCTGCTGGGCCGTTGTATTCAGAAAGCGGGCGTATAATGCGATTATTACTATGTTGCTCCATGATGTGCGCTGACCAGCCAGTGGTTCGGGCCATGACAAAAATTGGAGTGAAGAAATCAATTTCAAATCCCATCATGTAATAAGCAGGGCCTGCCGGAAAATCTAAATTGGGATGAATTTTCTTTTGATCAATCATGGTTTTTTCCAGAGCCGCGTACATTTTCATCCATTTTTGTTCGCCGGTCGCATCGGCCATTTTTTGTGCATATTTCTTCATGGTAGGCACACGACTGTCGCCATATTTGTAAACGCGGTGACCGAAGCCCATCACTTTACGTTTATTTTTCAAAGCATCAATCATCCATTGCTCCGCTTTCGCAGGATCAGCAATTTCAAGCATCATATGCATCACTTGCTCGTTCGCTCCGCCATGAAGAGGGCCTTTTAAAGCACCGATTCCACCAACCGTCGCACTGTAAATGTCGGACTCGGTCGAAGCGATCACACGAGTGGCAAACGTGGAGGCATTGAAACTGTGCTCAGCATAAAGGGTTAATGACACGTCAAAGGCTTTGACGATATCAGCCGCAGGCACTTTTCCAAAACACATATGAAAAAAGTTTTCAGCCATGGGCAGTTGAGGATTCGGAGGAATAAATTCTAAGCCTTTTTTAAAGCGGAAGTCCGCAGCCACCATCGTGGGAATTTTGGCTAGCATGATCATGGCTTTATCAAGATTGCTGGCTTTATCCCAAATTCTTGAATCCTCGGCTCCTAAAAAACTCACCGCCGTACGAATCGAATCCATCGGATGACATTTTTTTGGAAGCAGGCGAATGATTTCCAGATTGGCCTTCGTGATATCACGGTAGCTGCGTTCTTTTTTCTCAAACTCTGCCAATTGAGATTTTGTTGGAAGTTCGCTGTTCCACAGAAGATAAGCAACCTCTTCAAAGCGGCAGTTTTCCGCAAGTTCTTGAACCGGATAGCCTTTGTAAACAAGAGAATTAGTCTCAGGAGTTACTTTTGAAATGGTCGTTTGATCAACCACAGAGCCTTCCAGGCCTTTTTTTACATTCATTTTTTCTGGCTCGACCACGTAATCTGGATTCACGATTTGAGACATTTTGATTCTCCCTATTTTTTAGACTTTAAAATTAAAAATGCTTTGATCAAATTGATTATAATCTTCGTAATTTGTGAGGTCGTAGAGTTCTTTGCGAGTCTGCATTTTTGCAATAAGAGCCTCTTGCGTTCCATCGGCTTTAATTTGAAGCAAGCCAGACTCAACGGCTTTCATTGCTAAACGCAAAGTTGTGACTGGATAAATGACCAAGTTAAAACCAACACTTTCTAACTCTTTTGTCGTTAGTAATTTTGATTTTCCAAACTCTGTCATGTTGGCTAAAAGCGGAACATTGACGGCCTTTCTAAAGATTTCAAATTCTTTTAAATCCGCAAGAGCTTCTGGGAAAATCATCTCTGCACCAGCGTCAACATAGGCTTTAGCGCGATCGATAGCTTTGTCGAGACCTTCTGAAGCTCGCGCATCAGTGCGCGCGATGATTAAAAAGTTAGGATCCATTTTTTTACCCTCTGCCGCTGCTTTGATTTTCATCGTCATTTCAGACGAAGCAACCAAAGACTTTCCATCAAGATGTCCGCAGCGTTTGGGGTTTTCTTGGTCTTCTAAATGGCAGCCTGCAAGTCCGAGCTCAATCAACTCACTCACGGAGCGGGCGGCATTCATCGGCACACCAAAGCCAGTGTCAATATCAATGATGGTGGGTAACTTTGTTGCTCGCGAAATCTGACGACCTCGTGCTGCAACCTCTGTTAAGGTGGTCAACCCTACATCCGGATAACCAAGATCATTGGATAAAACGGAGCCAGAAATGTAGACTCCGTCAAAGCCGATTTTTTCAATTTGCATGGCAACGAGAGGTGACCAAGCGCCAGGAAAACGCAGGAGCTTTCCTGATTTAAGAGCTTTTCGGAACTCCGCTCGTTTTACCATGGGATTGGTGTGTTGAAATAACATTAAAAAATTCCCTTGGTATCGCGATGATTATTAATCAAAGTTGCGAGTGGCAATTGCACGTTCAACTGAAGTAGTTCGGCGGCAGTGATTTCTGGTAGTCGTTGCACTAAACTGATGAAGCGATTGCGCTCATCTTTGGTGATAGCTCCTTCAGTCAGGGTGTCAAACTTGCGAATATAATCGTCCCGTTTGAAAGGTCTTGCGCCTGCTGGATGAGCATTGGCTACACCGAGCTCATCAATAAGGGTTTCACCATTGTTCATGATGATTTCAACAGTGCCGCCAAAGCGTTTTTTGTTGGGATCTGGATCATGATACCACTCGGTCCACTGAGGAGCTTCCAATGTACGAACTTTATGCCACAGTCGAACAGTCTCAGGGCGCTGTGCGCGCTCCGGTGCATACGAATGAAGGTGATGCCATTTTCCATCCTGCAAAGCCACGGCAAAAATGTACATGATGCTATGATCAAGGGTTTCTCTTGAAGAATTTGGATCCATTTTTTGAGGATCACCAGCACCTGTACCGATCACATAGTGAGTGTGATGAGAAGTATGAATCACGATTTCTTTTATGTCGTCGAAATTTTTAATTTTCGTGCGCATGCGACAAGCCAGATCAATCAAAGCTTGAGATTGGTATTCCGCCGAGTGCTCTTTCGTGTAGGTTTCAAGAATCGCGAGTTTTTCCTCACCAGGGCCCGGAAGTGGAACTTCGTATTTTCCGTCTTTACCATCAAGCATATAAGCAATGACGGAGTCTTCTCCCTCATAAATCGGAGAAGGCGCGCCTTCTCCGCGCATCACGCGATCGACCGCTTCAATCGCCAATTTTCCCGAATGAGCTGGGGCATAAGCTTTCCAGCTAGAGATTTCGCCTTTGCGTGATTGACGAGTGGTGAAACTGACATGCACCGCTTGTTGAATGGCTTGATAAATAGTTTCAGTTGAAAGCCCTAACATCGTACCAATCCCGCCAGCAGTGGCTGGGCACAAATGCGCAATATGATCTTTTTTATGTTTGTGAAGACAAATCCCTTTCACCAAATTCACGTGAAGTTCATATCCTGTGACAATCCCGCGAAGTAAATCGGCTCCGCTCTTTCCAGTTTGTTGAGCAACGGCCAACATCGGGGGAATATTATCGCCTGGATGAGAATAATCAGCAGCCAGAAAAGTATCATGAAAATCTAATTCGCGTACGGCAGTTCCGTTCGCCCAAGCGGTCCACTCACAATCAAAGCGTTGATCATTGGGCATTCCAAAAACAGTTGCACCGTTAGCACGAGGATGAGCAATCGCCATTGCACGAGCGCTAGCGACCGGATGACGATTGATAGCCGCGATCGCAACAGAAGCATTATCAATGATTCGATTAATGACCATGTCCGTGACCTTTTCATTGATTTTGACTTTGTCGGAAGCCACTTCGGCCATTTTCCAAGCGAGTTGATTTTCACGGGGAAGTTTTTCTTTTGAAGGGTAGACTCGCACTAAATGTTTTTTCATTATGTTTCCTTTGGCTCATAGGGGGTGCTCTTGCTTGAAAGCTTGCGACAATAAACCGGAGCAGCCTAACTTGAGTCCTGAAAGTGGGTCAACTCTGTTCGACGCCCGGACCTATGTCCTTGAGGGAAAACGCGCTTTGTCGAGGTTTTTTGCGCTGCGCATTTATCATCAAGTCCAGTCTCAGTTCCGTTTTTGTCGACTCAAAGATAGGATGAGAACTGGGGAGTTGTAGAATGCCTAGGCTTTTGGTTTTGTCGTTGGTTATTTTGTCAGCATGTTCATCTTCCAATATTTCTGTTGCTCGTACGCCCGCAGCTGTTAGTGGCGTCTGCAACCGTCAATCTCTCGGGGCACCAAATTCAGAAAATACCCCTTTAAATCAGTACAATTTAAAACGCACAACAGCCATTAACCAACTTTTTCAAGTACAACTAGAAAAGTTGCGAGTCAAAAGTTCCGAGCCTTCCTTAAAAGAAAGACTTTTGCAATTGGAAGCCAAGGCTCAGTCTATTTCAAGTTCGACTCTTAACCCTTGGGATGAACCCAATGTCGTGACCTATAAACTTCATTCAGCGCTGGAGGCCTATCTTGCAGATATGGTCGTTGAAGAAAAGGCGAACAAATTGAGTCCTGATGAATTGAAAAAATTAAAATATGTGAGAGAAAGCCTTGCTCCTAATTTGAGTCGTCTTGAATATTGGATACCTGATTTCTGTCAGTCGGATTTAGGCAAATCGAGCTCTGAGATTTTTAAAGGACTTTGATTGGTAGTAAACCTTTTCTACTGATGACAGGAGGTCGTCAGTAGCCTGTTCAGAGTGGATAATTCCACACCGCCTACTTTTAAAATGTTCCAATCGAAAGATCAATCGCGAGTGGAGATTCGCTTCGGTGGCCGATTTCATTGAGCTTCCACCCGATATACAAGCTCGCGGGTCCCACGGGAGTATTGTACAAAGCTCCAAATCCGACAGAATGTCGATAAGAAAAACCATAGTCTAAGCCGGTGATATTGACCGCTCCTCCATCATAAAAAAGAAGGATTCCTAAATTACCCTTCAGCGGGATTCGAAATTCCGACTTGAATAAATACATGGAAGCATCGGTTTGTAATCTATACGTGGTATTCCCGAAATCCCTCGATGAAGGAAAGGCTTCAGCATTGGCGAAGCCGCGAATGGTGGTGGGGCCCCCTAATAAAAAGCCCTTTTGCGTCCAGGGCGTATAGCCCCCGGTGGTTGGATCTTCCAGATTTTTTAAGTAGCCACTGCGTAGATGATTAGCCCAGACAATTTTTTTATAAACGGAGAGATTATGAGTGAAAGACAAAACCGCTCTGGCAAAATTAATCTGAGGTGAACTCTGTAAAAGTCCTTGCGCGCCGTATTCAAAATTAAGTCGAGTGAAAGTGCCTTTGGTGGGACTAAAAACATTGTCACGATAATCGAGTTCTATCGTCGGACCCGTGGAGCCAATCAGGACATTCGTGGTTGGGTATTGAGGATTGTCAGTGAGAGAAAAATCTTGATATTTAGCCCAATTCCATACGTCCCATCGAACAAGCAAATGAGAGGTGATTTCTTGTTCCAAAGAAAATGTGAATTGTAAAACGTCCTCGGCGTTGAGCGCACTGTAGTCAGAAACAAAGGCGGCATCGATTAAACTAGCACGGCCACGCATCCGCGAATCAAAAAGATAAGGGCGCAGATAACTAACCGTGGCCTTTTTTTCAAGAAAATGGATGTTGGTGATATTATCTGCGAGGTCCGCGCGCGCGGAAAATAAACGAGCCATTCCATCGATATTTCTATAGGCGTAGCCCAAGAATCCTCGCACAGTTCCATATAATTCGCTCGTGTAACCGATACCGGTATTAAACAAACCGGGATTGCGGTCATTCACGCGCACCAATACTGTTCGCCAGGAGACCATGGTTTTTTCTTCTAAAGTTTTGATTTCGACGGAGCCAAAAATTCCCAACCTTTGAAGTCGAGCTTTTGATTCTTCGATAATCGAGGGCGTTAAAATGTCACCTTGTTTAAATTCAAGCTCTTTGAAAATGACATAATCCTTGGTGATCGTGTTTCCCTCGACGACGATGGCGCCAACGAGTACCTTAGGACCTTCGAAAACTTTGAATTTTAAATTTGCGAGGGTGTTATCTTCGTTGTAACTGACCAATTCTTCTTTTTCATTTTTTTCATTAAGGAGAGCCATGTCGAGGAATCCATGCTCGCGATAATACTTTTTAACATTTTCAATTCCAGTTTCAAGTACATTGAGGCGAAGCGGGTCCATGGGTTTTAGCTTGAGTTCATTTAAAATTTCATTTGCAGAAATCTGATAAGCACCCTCAACGGATATTTTCTGAACTTGAGTTAAGGGACCTTCATCCATATTCAGAGTGATGGTGACTCGATCATGGTCTTTATTGAAAGAGGTCCTTATCGACACCATTTTTGCTTTGAAGTAGCCATTATTTTCACTGTCAATAATAAGGTTTTTCAGTGCAACGTCCAAATCATCCTTTACAAAGCGATGTTTAGCAAAAACAGGAGATGCGAGATCATAAAGTTTATTGATGTAGTATTTTTCTGGTTTGGAAAAGCGTCCAGTGAATTCAATTTTTTCAATTTCAACACGAGGGCCTTCCTTGAGATCAATAGCTAAATGATGATGATAAGGTTCTATGCCTTCTTTCTCTTGCACTGAAACTTCAACACGAGCATAGCCTAATGAAATGTAGTAGGATTTTATTTTCGAAGCGATTTCCTGACTCAGATTGGGAGCGGTGGAGCTGTATTGATTCAGTCCAATCGCCTCGATACAATCCATAAAATTTTCTTTTCCTTTTTCGGGTTGGTCGATGAAATAGGATTCCGGATGGTCGATTTTGAATTCAACAGTGACCTCTGATTCATCTTTTGAGGAAGTGATTGTCGGCTCTAAAAGTTCGGCTTTAAAATAATGTTTTTCTACAAAAAATGATTTTAAATCTTTCAAAATCAGATTTAGCGCTAACGGGGTGTAAGGACTATTTAAGTGACTTGAAAGTAGATTTTGTAGCCTATCTTGGAGCTCAGGATTTGCGGTATTAATTTTAAATTGCGCAAATCTCGATTGAATATTCTCGGAGATTTTTAAAATCACATCATATTCATTTTTTCCGAAGGGTAAAAACTCCATATTGATGACGGAATTATAAAATCCATGTTCATTGTAATAGAGTCTCACTTTTTTTCCAGCGTCCAGTAGATTTTCAGAATCAAAAAGGGCCTGTTCGCTCACGCCGAAAACCTGGCGAAGTTCATTTTCACCAAGGTTAGAATTACCTATGATTTTGATGGAGCGGACCCTTTTCGTTTTCCCCACTTGAAACGTATAGTGTTTTTGATCAGAGGAAACATACTGGGCCGAATCATAGCTCCCTGAACTGACTAGCCAACGGAGAGCTTGTTCAAGATCGCTGCGAGTGAAATCATTTGTTTTGAGTTGAGGGATTGCCGTCATCAGATCCTGTTGGGTCTTTTTTTCCAAAGCATTCAGGTCGATTGATTTAGACCAAACCAAGCTTGGAATAATAAAAACAAGAATGAAAACAAGAGTTAGTGATCTCAACGGATTATTTAAACTCCTGCTTGAATTCTAAGTCAATTCCGAACACGCGACCAGTGGGTTGGATCTGGGTAGAGGTTCCCGATTGTGCCGATTCGACTATTTCATAAGAAGTTGAAAGCGAAACGTTTGAATTTAACTTGTACTTCAATTGGAAAAATTGACTGTCTAAGTCTCCTTTTGTTTGAGTTCCATACAGAGTTACACCGTCATAAATTTTTCGAGAAATTGTGTACCGTTGCACCGCCATATTTTTAGTATCGTCATATTGAGACGTCACGGTGAAGTCGACGTTCCAGGCTTTCTGGGCACTTTTACTGAGTTCATTAACTCCGGCAACGATAGCTTGTGTTGCCGCAATTTGTGTGTCTCTGCGCTGTGTTCCACGGGTATCATCCAAATTTCCTGTAGTGATTCCTAAAGCTAAGAGCGAAACAATGTCTTGATAGGGAAGTGGCGGAATACTATCCAAACGAATAATAGGAGCTTTGGCCGTACCTTGGACGACCAAGTTAATGTCATAATCACTCACGTGTGACTGACCGGCGATAAATAATTCAGGATTCAATTCTTTTGGATTATTAAAGGTAATAACTCCACTTGAAACATCGAAGTTTTTGTCACGAAAAGAAATCTTTGAGTTATGTTCTATCGAGATTTTCCCAGCCAAAATGGGCGAAGACGGAGTTCCTTGAATGCCCACGTTGCCAGACAACGCCCCTTCGATCATGGAATTTTTAATTGTGATGGGTTGATCCAGAAAAACTTGTAAATTGAGCTGAATAGGCTCAAAAGCGCTTTGGAGTAGAATTCGAGGTAAGTAGGAACTCTGTTTTGCGATCTGATCCGATATGGAGTCGTTAAATTCTTTAGTGATCAATCCACCCGTGACGTGGTAGGTGCCTGCAAGCGTAAAGGGGAACCAGTTTCCGGATAGTATAATTTCGCCTGAACCCGTCGAACGGATGCGATCAGGTATATTAAGATTCACATTTTCAAAGTGACCTTTGAATAACATCGGAAGATTTTTAAGTCCCAAAATTGAAATTGTTCCCTCGCCACCCAACGTACCACCGGCGAGGCTACCAGCAATGTCAGTGATAATAATTTTTGATTGTGAGAACTGAGCTTTTGCGGAAACTCTTTCAAAGACGTGAGGAAGGGCTTTTAATTTAATAAAGCCGTTATCCAAAGTGCCAGTTCCTAAGATTTCTGGTTTGTCCAAAGTGCCATTAATACTGGTTTGTACATTAGCGATTCCAGATAACTCATCAATAAAGGGAACGAAGATCTGCAAGATATGGAGTTGAATATTACCTCTCGCTTTTAAATTCAGATTGTTTTTCGTAGAGCCATTGGACGAAACTTCGATGTAAGAGTCATCTCCCGCCATTCGAAAGTTTTTCAGTGTGAGTTGGCCTTTGTCCATTTTTAACTCCATAGGGCCTGGATTTATCAGACGTAAATTTTTTCTTTGCAAAGTGGCCTTCAAGATGGAACCTTCGCCGCTCGAGGCAAAAACTCCGCCTTTCTCCGCATGTAAATTGAGATCGCCCGTTAAGCTGGCCTGATACTCGGAGAGCAAGGTCCCGCCACCAATCAAAGTAAATATAGTGGTGTAATTCCAATCACGAGCTGACGCTTCAAATTTGAATGGATCTTGCTCTGTAAAAGGTAAAATAAAATTTGATTTTAATTTGCCATCAAATAAATTCGAAGTACCAGCGATAGTGTGAGAATTTATTTGAAACTGAGCCTGACTTGGGGGAAATTCTTGATCCTCAATCACTAGATTTTTCAGATTTGCATCCAGTTGTATTTCTGGATTTAAAATTTTTCCGCTCATTTGCATTTTTGCATACCATAATCCAGAAATATTTGGTGAAAGGCGTGCCACGTTTTCGCTTTCTTCAAGAGCCATATTTTGAGTCTCAATTGATAATTGAGTGGTGCCATTGGGGTGGGCCGTTCCTTGACCATCCAATCGGCCCTGGCCTTTGAGCAAATGGAAATCTTCGATTTTGACCTCGCCATTTTGCGAATGAACTTTGAACACTGCGGATTCAAAACTTTCACCGGCGATTGTGCCTTTTTCTAAATTGGTGGAAAAATCATAACTGAGATGAGAAAAGTCCAAAGGACCTGCCGCATGTACTTTAACGTTGCCAGTACCTCCGACTTCTATAGGAAGAGTGATTTTGCGTTGAAAGGCGGCCAAGGCGTCCGTCACGTCGAATTTCTGACTTTCTCCATCAATCAAAATTTGATTTTCATGGAGATTCACTTCAACGTTGGCGGACACATTGCTACCATTGATATTGGATTTTATATTATCAAAACTCAGCAGTCCATTTTTATAGCGGACAGTCAGTTGAGGTTGACCCAAGTAATAATTTTCGAACCAAATATTATCGCCATTAGCATCGATAAAGAAGACAGCGTGATGTTGATCTCCCGTGATCCGACCAGAGAGCTTCGCTTTACCTTCCAACTTTAAATTTGCTAGATTTTCAAGGTTTTTAAAATCCACTTCCGGAGTATCATAAGAAATATTAAATCCTTCGGCATAGGAGATTCGTCCTTCACTGTGACCAGTGTTCTCTCCGATCTTCAAATCGGTTTTGTATTGAACCCGTTCGGTATCAATGTTTACAGTTCCTGCGATATTCACTTCGCCCAATTGAACGATAACGTTCCCTTTTTCATAGCCACTTCTCGCTTCAAACATGTCTGAATGTACATCTCCTTGGCAAGTAACGGAAAAATCTGGATAGAGTGGACCGCCACACTGAAGTTCAGCGGCGGCCATCAGCTCGATAGGTACTTTTCCTAGATTGAGATTTTGCAAGAGTTGATTCAGATCTAACATTTCTGTTTTAACTTGCGTCTTGAAACTCATCTGAGGTTTAGATTCGGGCCATTTGAAATTGAGTTCTAGCATCGGGAGGTCGATGAGGCTTGCTTCGTTGGTGATTTGAAAAATCTTTGATTTAAATTGATTGTCTTTCCAATTCCCAGACAAATCCACTTTTCCAATTTCGATTCGATCAATGTTAAGACCCTCTCCACGAAGGTCTAAAGAACCAACTTTTAAAACTCCAGCGTCAAATTCAATTTGACTGCCAAGTTTTAACGTTCCCAGTAGGGTTGGAAATTTAAATTCATTACTGATTTTTTCCGAAAGAAGTTTCAAGTCAGAGGTTGTGTTGACGTGGGCATGCGCGGTCAGATTATTTCGAAGGTTGTTGATATTATAAATTGTTGCGCTCAGCAAGATGTCGGTATTTAAAGTGGTAAGATGAAATTGAGGGACTTCGATCTGATTTCGGTACAACACAAATCCCAGTCGAAGATGGGCACTGTCTTTTAAATTTCCATACTTGAGCTCTTGTGCATCGAATTCAGACTCAAGAATGATCGAATTGCCTGTGTTTACCAATAAAGCATTGCTTTGATCAAGCAACAGCTCGAAACGAAGACTTTTTGAGAAAACTTTTGCATCGAGATTAACAATAGAAAGTCGATGAATAGGGAGAATTTTTAATTGATCAAAAAGCGGGTTGAGATTGATCCCCTTCTGGGGAGCTGAGGAATCAGATTTAATTTCGTCGAGATTAATTTCAGTTTCCGGCGATTTTACGGTGAGCGTCGAAATTCCAATGCGCCCAACCAGGAGTTGCAAATAATCCAGATCGGCTTCGATCGTATCAATGTCAATCATATCGAAGCCAAGAGATTCAGGATTCTTGGCCGCAATTTGAATGGACTCGATTTCAATGGAGGGTGGTAACAAATGAAATTGAATATGCTCAGCAGTGATTTCGACGGGAGAAAAACGCGAAGATAATTCTCGAATTTGTTGAGTGAAAAAGTTTTCTATTTCAGGATGAAAATAGCGGAGCAATCCTGCGAAGACGAGCGTGGTCAGCAGCAAGGGGGTCAAGATAATGAGCGTGCGCTTCACGTGGCATCCCCTCGCCACTCAGCTAATAATATTCGGGCGCTTCGAAAGCTGGGGCGAACGATGCAAATTGATTCCATGATTTCGATGGCTTGTTGTTTTCGAGAGAGCTCCCACAGGCAACGAGCTTTCATGTAGAGCAAACTGAGGGTGAGTTCGGGATCATCAGTCCACAAGGGTTCGAGGACGGTCACTTCGGTGAGAATGTCTATGAAACGACGCAGGTTAAAAAGGATTTCTAATCGCAGCCACTGAAGGCCGCGGATTCCGGGTTCATTTCGTTGAATGGCGGAATCCGTAAACTTTAAGGCGGATGAATAATTTTCCCACTGAATATGGGCGATGGCAAAGTCGTGGGCTAATTCGGACTTTGGAAATTGCTCCAACGCGGTATTCATCGAATTTTCAATCAGTAATAAAAGCCGAGCGGTCTCATCCTCAACTTTTTGAAAAGCAGGAATTGGAATCCAACGATTGCGAGTCGTTTTTATTTCCTGAACTAATTCGATATTTCTTTTTTTCTGTTTTCTTGCGGAGAAGTCTTTTGCCTCATCGCTATTGGGGAAGATTTTATTGAGTTTTTCCAGAAGACGATCTTCTTCTGCATGTAAACCTTGAGCTTGAAGCATTTCCAACGTTGCGATGAGCTCTTCTTTGCGAAGGCGAAAACTCTCAGCGTGAAATTGAGGGCGTTTTTGGCGCAAGAGAGGAAGCTTGTCATCGAAATGGTCTAAATAAGAAACTCGAGCCAGTTCTTCAAGTTGATATTGTTCTCTGGCTCCATGAATGATTGCTGATTTTATCGTTTCCGGAATTGCCGGTGTTGACTTGAACAGGGCTTCACAAAAATGTGGCCAGGGAATATTGAGTCCTCTTTCAAGACAACGCACTAGAAATTGAGCCAAGGTGAAGTGATACCCTGTGAGTAAAAAGAAAGTTGATAGAGATTCCAATTCAGGACGATTTAAATTTGAGTCCGAATAATTTTTGACCAAATGATTGATCACTTCATCCAGACTTAGATTCGTTGAAAGCTGCTGATGAATCTCAATTTCAATATGCACAGAAGAAGGTGAATTTGCCACCCCCTTATTTTGCTATTATATTTAATGAATATTGAGACTTAATGCACCGAATCACGACCTTAAAAAGGTCGTGTTATTTTCTTATTTATTCACACGCTCGATGTAGTCGCCGGTCGAGGTGTCAATTCTTAAAAGATCACCTTCATTGATGTGAAGAGGCACTTTTACAATAAGTCCAGTGGTTAAAGTTGCGGGTTTGGTGGAACCAGAAACGGTATCGCCTCTGAAGCCTGGATCAGTGGTCGCCACTTTAAGATTTACGGCTTTTGGAACGTCGCAGGAAACTGGTCGTTCGTTATAGAATAAAATCACTACGTCTAGATTTTCAGTGAGGAAGTTTTTTGCCTCGCCAATTTCACTTTCCATTATGGCGATTTGTTCAAAGTTCTCTTTGTCCATGAAGGTGTAGCCGCTCTCGTCTTTATAGAGGAAAGACATCTCTTTATTGAGAACATCAGGAACTTCAAAACGTTCGCCTGATTTAAAGGTTCGCTCTAAAAGTTGCCCAGTGAGAAGATTGCGCATTTTCGTACGAGTGAATTGGTTTCCTTTGCCAGGCTTGACATGT
>CAIYID010000084.1 GCA_903926205.1 uncultured Bdellovibrionales bacterium | reverse complement strand
TTCGGTGATCATTAAAAACAGCTCTGTGGATTCTTTGAATAAAACAGTTTTTCGCTTGGAACAGGCATATCGCCCCAAGGCCTCAGCCAAGTAGCTCTTTCCCATTCCTGTTTGACCAACAAAAATAATTGGCCGTGCAACTTCAAGCCAGTTCAGACTCATCAAGTCCTGAAGTTGCGACTTGCTAACCCCGCGCTTCACCGCCATATCGAAGTCTTCTAGATAGGCATTCCTTTTAAATTGTGCTGTTTTTACTTTCTTCAGGACAAACTGATCATCCCGATAAACCTTTTCAGACTGCAAAAGCCGAGACAACAGCTCTTCGTGACTCCAGTCTTGCTTCATTGCCACTGTTAAATCTGTTTCTATGGCATTCATCATCCCATTCAAATTTAATTCCTGCATTTGTTGTTGTATGTTTACTGTCGACACGATTCCTCCTTTAGTGAATTGTTTGGTTTTTTCTTAACATTGGATTGTTGTGACCCCGCTTGATCCGATCACCAGAAGGAACTTCCAAACTTTCCCTCAAATTTTGTTGCAAATAAATTCTGAACTTCTCAACTCGTATCTGATTGTATCTTTGGATTTCAATAAGTGCGCCTCTTAGGATTTTTTTGAAAATTTCTGATCCTACTTTGCCCTTCGCTATCTTCGCCTCTCGTACAAAACCCTGAGCCCTTCTTAAGTTGCCGGAGGGACTTTGTTGCAATAACTCCGCAATAAAATCCTTAAAAACTGTATCTATAAACATCGATTGCTGGATAACAAATTGAACCGTTGCGCTATTGTAGGCCTGGGAAGCCTCAGGCACATGCTCAGGTAAAATACTTTTTTCACCAACTCTCTTTAGTTTTGGATGGACCGCAATCTTTTCTAACTTGTGGAAAAGATCGATTGTGTTGCCATAGATTTTTGCAAAAATCGACTCGCCGACCAGAGTGTATGGAACTGTATAATATCGCTGATTGATGCAAATGGTCCCATCAGGATGCACTTTGCAAAATTTCGTCTCACATAATTCGTATTTAACAACTGGAAGCGTCTTTAATTTGCCCACTTCCTCTTGAGTGAACATCTCTCGACGGGTGATTCTAAATCGCCTATGAACTTTGCTATTAATAATTTCACAGATTTCCTTCAGTATTTTATTAATCTCACCAAGTGACGTGAAGGTGACCTTGCGGTTCTTCCAACGAAAGTATCTCTGAACAAGCTTTACGGCGCCTTCAACTAAAGCCTTGTCCTTTGGGGAATAAATTCGCGCTGGTGCCACCGTCACGCCATAATGTTTTGTAAATCGATCGTATTCAGCATTCAAATCTGGATCGTATTTATTGGATTTTATCACCGCTGTCTTTGTGTTGTCGGGACAAATAACCTCCGGAACTCCACCGTAAAAATTAAACATTGATTCATGCGTTGCACGGCCAATTATTTTTGTTGGTCAAACAGGAATGGGAAAGAGCTACTTGGCTGAGGCCTTGGGGCGATATGCCTGTTCCAAGCGAAAAACTGTTTTATTCAAAGAATCCACAGAGCTGTTTTTAATGATCACCGAA
>CAIYID010000083.1 GCA_903926205.1 uncultured Bdellovibrionales bacterium | reverse complement strand
CGAGGGTTTACATCGAAGAATGGATGAGATACAGAATAGAGCCTATGGAATGCATAACTTTGGAAATTATAGAATCAGAGTGAAAGCATATTGTAGCTAACAGAAACCGTGACTGCCCCTACCTTTGGTGAAGAACCAAAATAGATTAGATTGAAATTTTTTGTTTCTCTACGTTGACTCGGTAACTTTTGGCAAGTTCTTGATCTTTGACGAGATCGATCTTGTAGGGAAAGTCGGAGTCCTCTATTTCTGACAGCAAACTATAAATAAAATATTCGGGAAGTGGTTGGTTTTCATTGTCGACGTAGATGAGATCAATATCCGAAAATTTTTGGTATTTACCAGTGGCTCGAGAACCAAATAAAAAAACTTGAGCGCCCTTTCTTTTTAAAGGTAAAAGCAATTTTTCATTTAAAAATTGAAACTCTGTTTCGCTGAGTCCTTGAATCATGATAGTTTTTTGAGTTGATTAATGAGCTTTTCAAGTTCAGGAAGAATTTTTTCGACTTCAACATAAACCACCTTCGCCACATCTTCATCATAGGTGTGGGAAGTTTTATTTCTAGCGATCAGAAAATTGAACCAGACTTGAGGATCATCAATTAGTTTATTTTGAGCCATCTCTCGGATCGCAGGATTTGGAGCTTTTGTAGCTAAGCCAAGTAGTTTGATCGAAACTTTCCAGGCCAGCTCCACGCAAAACTCAAACCTTTGTATGCAAGCATCACGGAGAGCCTTGTGGAGTTCCGTGTTAGATTTTTGTTGTTCGAGAGATTCACTAAGAAGTTTGATCGAGATCCCGAGCGAGGTCTTAGCTTTTTCTAATTCGTCGACTGTTGTGCTCATATTATCCAGTCGTTAGAGAATGGATGGGGTACCTGGACTCGAACCAGGGAATGATAGAATCAAAATCTATTGCCTTACCAACTTGGCTATACCCCAATAAAATCTGGCTTGAGTTCGACAAGTTAAGTAATTTCAGACGGTCAGGCAAGGCGATGGTTAACATTGCTCGGTGCATTATCACAAATGTAGCCTTATCTACGGCTGACTAGCTCATGAAATAAGCAAGTGAATTGCCCTTGGCTAATCATCGTAGCCACCATTGGGAGCTTTTTGTCTTTTCAAGTCAACCAAAGTTGCGCCCATTGCTCTCAGCTCACGTTCATACTCAGCAAAAATTGCATCTTCAATCATCGCTCGAGTCTCTTGATTAAGAGGGTGAGCGATATCGCGAAATTGTCCGTCTTTGCGTTTTTTGGAGGGCATCGCCACAAAAAGACCACTCGTTCCTTGTATGATTTTCAAGTCACGTACGACAAAACTTGCATCTATGGTGATGGATACATAGGCCTTAAGACGGTCCTCATTGACAGGAAAAACCTTCACTTCGGTGATCTTCATAATGTGCCCTCACTAGTTGTACTCTCTTGGGTTGCATGTCGCTCATCGGAAAAAATTGATCCAAACTTGAGCATCTCATTTAGAGACAAAAGGCGTCACAAGGTAGAACTTTCACAAATCTTCTACCTCTAGAAATTATGAAGAAACGGTGTAGGCGAATTAACATAATTAACCTAGCCACCAATTTATTAATTGGATAATTATTTATTTTGGCTAGAGGCTATATGGAAAAGATTGTGGAATCAAAAAACCTTGTAGAAAAAAATCTTTCAAAAAAAAACAAGCTTATTCTTATTGTGGATGACTGTCTCGATCTTTTAAATCTCAATAAAATTATTCTTGAGATGGAAGGTTATGAGGTCTTCACTGCTCAAAGTGGAAAAGAAGCCCTTGCTGTTCTTGACAAGATTGCCCCGCCAAATTTGATTCTTCTTGATATGCAAATGGCAGACTTATCGGGACCTGATTTTTTGATAAAATTTGAGGAAACACGATCAGAACTTTTTAAAATTGTTCCTGTAGTTTTTCTGTCCGCACAAGACAAAGTTCCTGAGAGTAAAGCTGTTGGTTTTATTCGAAAACCCATTGATGTTGATGATTTTTTAGAAGCGGTTCAACATTTTACTCGGAAGGCAAAATGATGGAAGTCTCCGAGATAAATCTTAGAAAAGAAGCCCCCCTAAAAGGCTTGCGTATTTTGTTAGTCGATGACGACGAAGGGGCTCGAGATGTTTTCAGCTATATGTTAAAAGCCTTCGGTGCCGAAGTGAAGACCGCCGAGTCAGTCAGCGAAACTCTGGAAGTTTTCGAAAAATTTTGCCCCGACATTTTAGTCAGTGACATCGCCATGCCCCTAGAAGATGGCTATAGCTTGATCGGCAAAGTTCGAGCAATGAAATCAAAACTCAGTCAGATTCCGGCACTCGCCCTCACCGCCTATGCCAGCCAAGAGGACGTCGATCGAGCGTATGCGGCCGGATTTCAGGCTCATCTTGCAAAGCCCGTGGAAGCGAACAAACTCTCTGCCGCGATTGCAAGAATTGCTTCAATTAAGAAACGTCAGATAAATTCACTTTGATATTCTGGTTCTTATAGAGAGCAGGCCTATTTGAGATCATAAAGCGGAAATAAAACTCAGACTTTTCTTTTACATAGGTCAGGTTTCCACTGTGACGACGAGCTATTCCAAGCGCCACACTCAGTCCAAGACCAGGACCTTCTCCGACTTCTTTGGTGGTAAAAAAAGGCTGCATAATTTTATCCAAAATTTCTTCTTTAACTCCTGGGCCGCTGTCATAGACATCAAAATTAAAAAAGTCATCCACATGACTAATTTTTAATTTTACGCTGGCGTTGACTTGATCACGCGTGGAATACAAGGCGTTTTCAAGTAAATTCCAAATTGCCTGAGTGACTTGTTCTTTTTGAATAACAACTAACTCACTCCCAAGGTTATCTTTTTCAAAATCAATTTTCGCCGCTGAATTAATTTTCTGATCCACCCATTTAATTTTCAATGCCCCAACAATATCTTCAATTTTACAAACGGTTAATTCATCTTTGACATCGGATTTAGCAAAATCACTAAGACCATTCACAATGGTCTCAATCCTCTGAGTCATCTTAGAAATTCTTTTAATCTCCTTGAAAACTTTATCCTGATCAGTGATTCCTTGCTCATAATTTCTCTTGAGAATGTGAATCGAGGAATTAATAGCATGCAAAGGTGTGTTAACCTCGTGCGAAACCCCACCCGACATTTCGCCGAGTGCCACCATTTTTGATTTTTCAATCATATTTAGTGCTAATTCCATTGTTTTTTCTTTGTAGTGAAAATGCAATCTCACGGACCAGCCTATCACCGTGAACACGGTGATATTAGTCACATGAAAATGAACCAGCGCCAGGCCAGACAAGGGACTCCAAAAACCCGCCACGAGAGGAACAAAAAGTGCAAAAGCCGCCACGATTAAATATTGCATCCAGCTCAGCACAATTCCGCATAAGATGGCGGCCACCACAAAATATGACCAACGATGAAATACGGACCATTGATTGAGTTCCAACAAATAGGCATAAAGAAAAATATAGGCAATAGCTAAGGACATAAAGGTCAGGTGATAGAACGTCTTACTTACACGCACAAAAGTAGAAATTCCGAAATAAAGAATTCCTAAACAGAACACAAACCATCGTCCCTGGATGAAGTCGATGTTATTAGGATCTAACTGAATCATGAATTGATAAAACACAATACTACAAACAGAGGCTGCCAAATAAGCCATCTTCATCTTCGATCGGTATTCGGTTTCATTGCTTTCGTAAAGAACAAGATTTTGATTATCGCCCATTAGTGAAATTCTATCTTGAAAGTTGGCTGACTCGTAATAAGTTTTGATGTTCTCTCGACCTTGGACTACTTAGTCAAGAGTCTTTTTTTAAGAGATCAACTCTTCATTATAATTTTTGAATCTGTTAGAAAGCACGTCAGGCCTTCACCTGTAACTTTGCAAGTTTTTCACTTGATCAATACCTATTGCGAGGATTTTTAATGTTTGGTACCAAGTCCTCATCACCTGGAGGATTTATGTACCACTTGGCTAGGCTTTTTAAAAAAACAGCGCAATCGACTTTTGCCGCAATTCTGGCTTCATTTTTTCTAATGACAATACTGCCCTCTGTTTCAGCATTGGCAGAGAATCCACCCTTTCGTCCAATCCCAGGCCCGATTCCCTCACCCATTCATCCCCAACCCGATTTTCAGGTGAGTCCCATTTGCGCTCAAACTTGTAACAATAGTTCCCTTTTTGTGACTTTTTCGACGAAGGGCAGTCAGAGTGGAAATGTCGAATGTCCGACTCATCCCCAGTTGACAACATCCTGTGGAGCTTATGCTTGTGAATCCAACAAAAAAAATTGTTTAGCAACCTGTAACTCAATTTCGGATTGTGCCCCTGGTTTTATATGCAATCCTCAGAATCACACTTGCCTCATTATGACCTATAGCTGTTCACCGGATCAACATTCAGTGCTGGCCTCGGATGGAGCCATTTTTGATTGCAATGGATTTCGCTGCAGCGCTGGCCAATGTCGAACCACCTGCAAAGTCACTGATGATTGCATTGATGGAATGAATTGCAAGACCGACACCGGTCAGTGTGTTTACTGATTTCTTGAGCTGAGGCCAAAACAAGCGGAAAGCGTTCCCACGCTCACGTTCACATATTCCTCTTGATCAACTTTCGACGAAAGTTTCTTTTTTAATTCGCCTTTGCCTAACCTATCGACAATAGAGAACTTTATGATATGCCTGCTTTTTGGCAAGCTTGTTGCTCTTATGCAATTCACTGAAAAAGTAAACAGACCAAAGAGTCATTGCAGAAGGCACTAAAATGAGAAGCACACCAAATACGAAGCACTCTCCCGTTCGCCCCTTCAAGACCAAAGAACCACGAAAAACCACATTATGGTCTTGGGATAAAGAGGCCCTCAATGCCGATCAAGCACTGGATACAGAACAAGCTTGTAAAATACTAAATGAAACGCTGAGAAGTGAGCTTTTCCATTTTCTCCGATATCGTCATCATGAAATTGCAACCAAAGGAACTAACTTCCCACTGGTCGCAGCAGAGTTCAAGGCCCTCGCGGAAAATGAAGAAACGAACATGATCATGATTGCGGAAAGAATCAATCAATTGGGCGGAAAAGCGGATTTCAATACCATGGAAACCTCAGATAGATCTTTCACTGAGACGGATACCACCAGTGATCTTATATCCATGCTTCGAGAAGACCTTATCGCTGAGAGAATCGCTATCGGCGTCTATAAAAAGCTCATTCAGTCGTTTGAAATGAGCGACCCTACAACTCGCTATCTTTTAGAAAAAATTCTTGGTGATGAGGAAACCCATGCCCGCGGCATGGCGGAGCTTTTATCTACCGTGGATCGTCACCAGCAAGAATTTCATTCTTAATTTTTTGCTTTTAAACCTGATAAAACTTCATCCAACATTTTTTTTGCATCACCAAAAAGCATGCGATTATTTTCTTTGTAAAAAAGTGGATTATCAACTCCTGCATATCCAGAAGCCATACTCCTTTTCATCACAATGGAATTTTTTGCTTTCCACACTTCAAGCACCGGCATTCCCGCAATTGGACTTGTCGGATCTTCTTGCGCTGCTGGATTCACAATATCATTAGCTCCGATAACGATCGCGACATCGGTTGCAGGAAAATCTTCGTTGATCTCATCCATTTCAAGCACAATATCGTAAGGAACTTTGGCTTCTGCTAAGAGCACATTCATATGCCCCGGCATCCGGCCGGCCACAGGATGGATGGCGAAGCGCACGTTGGATCCTCGTTCGCGCAGAAGCTTGGTGATTTCGAAGACTGTGTGCTGAGCCTGCGCCACAGCCATGCCGTAACCTGGAATGATGATGATGTTTTTTGATTCAGATAAAAGTTCAGCTGTTTCCGAGGCAGAAATCGGAGTCACTTCACCCGCTGGTTGAGCGGAAGAACCCGAAGCCACTGGTTTTCCACCATCAGAGCCAAAACCTCCGGCGATCACACTTAAAAAATGGCGATTCATCGCTGAACACATAATGTAAGAAAGAATCGCACCACTGGAACCCACGAGCGCACCAATGACGATCAACAAATCATTGTTGAGCATAAAGCCGGTCGCTGAAGCGGCCCAGCCAGAGTAACTGTTCAGCATGGAGACCACGACTGGCATATCCGCTCCGCCAATGGCCATGACCATGTGAATCCCGAGCAAAAAAGCGACACCCATCATGATGTAGAGAGAAACCGCGCCGTCAGCGTGATTTTCTGTTCCTAAAAACATTTTACCAAGAACAACGATCCCAATAATGCCGATCAAATTGAGCCAATGTCTAGCTGGCAACAAAACTGGTTTTCCAGAAATTTTTCCCAACAATTTACCAAAAGCAATGAGGGAGCCCGAGAACGTCACCGCTCCGATAAAAACTCCTACATAGATTTCAATCTCATGGATGAATTTTTCAGTACCAATAACAGTCTCATGATTATCAAGATAGTTGGCCACACCAACGATCACTGCGGCCAAGCCCACTAAAGAGTGCATCAGTGCGACGAGCTCTGGCATTTGAGTGGTTTTTACTTTTTTGGCGGCGATCAAACCGATCACAGCACCAATGGCCACCGCGATCACCACGGGAAGGTAGTTCGTCACTCGTGGAGCCATCAACGTGGCAAACACCGCAATAGTCATTCCCAACATTCCGTAAAAATTTCCTCGGCGGGCGGTTTCAGGATTACTCAAACCCCCAAGACTGAGGATAAAAAGAATTGTGGCGCCAAGATAAGCAACTGTAATTAATTCTTGTGACATGGATATCCCTTTTTACTTTCTTAATTTATTCTTGAAATCATTTTCTAAACATTGCGAGCATTCGCTGAGTCACGGCAAAACCACCAAACATATTGATCGAGGTGAAAACCACCGCCAAAGCGGACAAGCTCATCACAAGCGGATCATTGGATGAAATTTGCACTAAAGCACCAATCACAATAATACTGCTGATGGCATTGGTCACACTCATCAAAGGTGTGTGCAAAGCTGCTGTGACATTCCAAACCACCATGTAGCCAACAAAGCAAGCGAGCACAAAAACCGTGAGGTGGGATAAAAACATTGCCGGAGCGCCAAGTCCGATCAGATAAAACAGAACAGCTGTGGCCAACAAGGTCACCGCCGTTTTAGCCGGCGAAGCCGCCTGTTTGGATTTTCCGTGACCATGCCCACCAGTCGCCTTTGGCACTGGTTTTTTCTCAG
The DNA here is from genome assembly GCA_903926205.1 of uncultured Bdellovibrionales bacterium. Lineage (GTDB taxonomy): Bacteria > Bdellovibrionota > Bdellovibrionia > Bdellovibrionales > Bdellovibrionaceae > CAIYID01. Next base: position 46,911 of record CAIYID010000083.1, on the reverse strand, counting down.
TCGCAGGCCCCGCAGGAGCTGCCGATAATTTTGGAGCCGGAGGCGGCCAAGTGATGGCACCCTCTTTAATAACGGTCGCTCCACGAATCACTTCATCATCCATATTCACATTTACAGTTCCATCTTTTTTCGGAGACAACTCCTCTAAAAGGCGGAACAAATTAGTTCCATACAAAGTACTTGATTGCTTTGCTAGGCGACTTGGCAAATCCGCGTAGCCAATGATGGTCACACCATAACGAACCACGACTTCTCCGGGTGAGGTTAACGCACAATTGCCACCTTGTTCCGAAGCCAAATCAACAATCACACTGCCCGCCTTCATCGATTTGACCATCTCTTCAGAGATCAATTTCGGAGCCGGTTTTCCTGGAATCAAAGCCGTGGTAATAATAATATCAACTTCTTTGGCTTGCTTGGCAAAAACCTCTTTCTGAGCTTTCAAAAATCCTTCACTCATCACTTTTGCATAACCGCCAACGCCAGCGCCTTCTTCTTGAAAGTTAACGGGCACAAATTCTCCGCCCATTGATTTCACTTGATCGCCCACTTCTGGGCGAGTGTCATTCGCGCGCACAATCGCACCTAATCCTGAAGCCGTCCCAATAGCCGAAAGCCCAGCAACTCCAGCTCCAATCACAAAAACTTTTGCCGGTGGAACTTTGCCAGCCGCAGTGATTTGGCCGGTGAAGAATCGACCAAAATGATGAGCCGCTTCGATCACCGCCCGATATCCTGCGATATTGGCCATAGAGCTTAACGCGTCCAATTTTTGCGCGCGAGAAATTCGCGGCACACTATCCACCGCGATGACAGTGACTTTTTGAGCAGCCATTTTATCCATCAATTCTTTATTTTGAGCCGGCCAAATAAAGCTGACAAGAATGGTGCCCTCACGCAACAAGTTCACTTCAGAAAGACTTGGTGCCCGCACTTTAAAAAGAAGGTCTGCTGACGACCAGAGCAACTTGGTATCATTGATTATTTCTGCTCCTGATTTTGCATAATCTTCGTCAGAAAAATTGGCAAACTGACCGGCACCAACTTCAATCGCGACAGAAAAACCCATTTTAATGAACTTTTCAACAGTTTCAGGCGTCGTTGCGACTCGTTTTTCACCTGCAAAGGTTTCTTTGGGAATACAGATCTTCATTTTATCTCCGAGTTATTTTTCGATGAATTTAAGCTGCAACATGATGGCTTCATTTCGCCAAGTCAAACTCTAGCTAAAACCGTCACGATTTTTTGTTTTCTTTTGATTATTATGACACTTTCTAGATTGATTGTTTTTTAAGCAAATCACCCTGCGCAATGCGGTAAATCAAGCCTGCAGATCAGATCTTGCCGAACATTCGCAATCTTGGAATCATCAGATCATGAACTTTTTTTACAACGCACTCATTTGCCTTCAATTTTTTATTTTTGCTGATCATTTTGCTTATGCCACTGCGCCGTCGAGTCCCTCCACTTCCGTTGATGCCTCCGCAAAAAGCCCTTCCGCCACGCTCAAAGCCCCTTCGACTGACGTTGTGGTCGTTTCCCCTTACCGGCGGATTGCCAGCGCTTATGTCTCCCAGGACTTTATCAACGAACAAATAAAAGCACACATGAAGTCTGAACTGATCAAAGAAATGAAAGTTGTTTTGGATCCTACTCACGGACATATTTTCTTAAGAGGAGTCCTCCATATTCCAGTGGAGGAAATGCGAGCCATCAACCTTGACCCCAAGCTTGGTGCTTTTCGTTTTCAATTAACCATTAAACCAGAGACCACGCGCCAAGGTTATCTGGTTTTAGAATTCCCTCTTTCTGAAACTTTCTTCTATCCAGCAGAGTCAACGGATCCAGATGCCGATCGCGTGATCGTGCCTGTGCAGATGATTTCGATGGCCCTGGCCTCTGCTCGTGGCTATTTAGCAACACTTTCTGGCGACTTCACTCGTTTTGACAAACGCACCGAAAAATTAAAAATGTCTCTGAAAGTCTTGGAGCACGAAATTAAAAAAGAGAAAAAACCAGAATTGCTGGAAGAATTAAAAAATCAACGGGACGCTTTAAAAATTCAGTTGGCCGCAGTACCGATTGAACGAAAGCAATTAGAAAAAATGGCCAAAGAAGTGGAACACCTGATGGGTTTCACCGGAGAAAAAGAACTCAATTTGAATGAGGAGCTCGCCGCACGCAAAAATACCATCATTTTGAAAATTCAGTTATCGCAATTAACTCCTTATCTCACGGGAGTTGAGCTTGGAGGAGTTCGTATTTTGCACGATAAAAAAGACGGAAACGGAGAAAACTACCTTGCCATCGATATTGATTCCACTTTAGCGGAGCCTCCACCTTTGACCACAACAGTGACAAAGAACACCAGCACCGCTGAACGAGAAAAACTCAAGGTGGCCCCTTCTTTTATCATGCGAATCAAGCAAAGCTTGCTCGAAAGCTCTGCGGTCATCAATGCCGAAAACAAAAAGATGACTGACAAAATAAAAAATTTCAAAATTGAGCTCAAAGACGATGGTCTTCACGTCGCCGGTGAATTTAAAACCTTTTTAGTCACTGTGCCTTTTGAAACAGTGGTCGACTTAGTCACCACCGGTTTAGACACCTTTGAGGTTCGCGTGCGCGAGCTTGAAGTTGCTGGTCTTGATCTTGAGTTCTTAACCAGCTTTATTCTTGAAGCTATTGAAAAGCGTTTGGACTCCATGCTTAAAGGAATTTGCACCTTCAAATATCTAGGCACAGAGAGCGACGAATCACGCGCCCTCCAGGTCACTGTTAATCCGAAAACCTTGGTCCCCGCTTTTCCTGATTTGCACTTGATCAATATTGATGTCCGCGAAGGCGAATTCCTTCTTAAGATTGGACATCCTTGATTTGCGGATCTGGAAGATCGGCCAGGATCTAAAAACTTATGGCTTCGCGGGCGTCGACTCTTCTACTCTCATCATCAGCGCTGGATTCGGAGCGTAGGCTAAATATTCCTCAATATTTTCATTCAAAACTGAAATCATTTTTATATAGAGAGGATTTTTTCGAATCTCGTCGGCTATATTAATGTTGGTTTTATCATAAGCCGCTTTAATATCATTTGGTGATTCTTTGAGTCTCTCTAAAAAAAATCCTAAATAGAAAAAATTTCGATTTAAATCAGGGAAACTGAGAACAGCTTGCGCCCCGGCGTCCACCCATTCCAAGGCCAAAGAAGTTCCAAAACAACCCTGCATAAAAACGAGTCGTAGCTTGGGTAACTGACCTTTTAATGCATCTAAGTCCTTCCAACTAAAAATTGGATTTTCTGGACTGGTGACAATATTGTTCGGCACTCCATGTGTAAAAAGAACAAGATCATAGCCCCCCTCAAGGTGTTCAGCTTCAGTCAAAGCCAAAAGAAAACTTTCTTTATTGAGATGGCCTTATTGAATTAAAAATACATTATCATAAAGATCTTTAATCGCTGGAGCATAGAGCCACCAAGCGGCTTCTTCAAGTCTTGGTGTGGTCTTCTTTTTTGGATAAGCCGACTTGAGGAAGCCCTCAAAACGTGAAGCCTCTTCGGTGTCCTCTGCGACAAAAACAAGATTGCGACCGTGGCTTTGTTTGCTTGCCATTCTCTCCAGCGTAATATCATTTACAAATTGAGTCGTGCTCGCCACCACATGACGATTGGGTGGCTGGGGAACTTTAAAACTACAAGCTTCAAGAAAAAGTAAAGCCGTGGCAAGAATAAAACACTGAAAAATGACTCGAGAAAATTGGTTCATACTTCACTTCCCGCTAAGGAATTCAAAATTTTTCTTTCGTGAAGCTGATGTCGAAGTTTGTACACCAGCACTCCTGCAGAAATCAGTCCAATCAAAATAGATAAGAGCTGGCTTGTTGAAAGCCCTGCCACAAGGTCCACACCTCGAAAGCTATCGCCACGGAATTTTTCAAGTTCAAATCGAACTAATGAATAAAAAATACAAAAGATATAAATCAATAACCCCGAGGATTTCGGTTTTTTTATTTTTAAAAACAAAAGCAGAGCAGCAATAATAAAAGCAGAGGCCGACTCATAAAGTTGCACTGGGTGAACGGGAATACCGAGCCAAGGCATTGCCGAACTTGAATCGTAATAACGAACAGCCCAGGGCACAGCTGTCGGGCTTCCCCAGCAGCAACCAACGGCAAAGCAAGAAACTCTTAAGACTCCCAATAAAAAAGCGCAAATGATTGCACCGACATCCCAGGCTTTCTCTTGAGTGGAAAGGGGTCGTCGTCGTAAGAGTAAAGCAAAAGTTGCAAGCCCCGCAAAAAAGGCTCCATAAAAAGTCATTCCATCAAAACGCGTGAAAATCTCCCCTGGATTATTAATAAAGTGTTCGGGACGCTCCCACACCACATGAAAAAGTCTTGCACCAATAAAGGCACTCAGCGAAACCAAAAAAACGATGGCTACTGATTTCAAAAAAGAAATTTCTTTGTGAAGAGCCACTGGGGTTACCATCAGTGCAAAAAGAACAGACATTGACATCAGAAAATCTGATGTGCTCCCATAGATTCCATAGCCAAAAAGCTTTAAAACAATATGAGGAAACATAAATCCTTCTTTTTCAATACAATGAATTTATAAGAAACTCGGGTCTCTTACAGCCGAGGGTTCGCATGCGATCCTTAATCAATCCAGCTTCATCTTTAAACTGTGCAACACGTTCCCGCTGAGAGTGAACACTCGCATTTTCTGATTCAAAACACGTGCGTTGCAACCCGCCAAAATCATATTTATTGATTGTCGTATCAAAGGCGAGGCAATACTCACGAGCCGCTTTGACGTGAACCTCAGCAGAGTACCAAGAATTTCGGGCCTGTTCACCTTGAGCACAAAGATCAGCCAGTTGACCTCCGTCTGTTGGCGTTGTTACCGCTTGTTCAAAGAAAATTCTTTGCTGTTTTTTAAAACTATCCAATCGAGATTCACTCATTCGAAGTTTAAAACGAACCCAGGATTGGCTCAAACTTTCACGCCCCCAGCCGCGACCTCCAAAAAGAATGTCTCGCACTTCATTCAGAGAGGAAAGAATCTCTGAGGTTTCAACCTGTGCACCAGAAGCCATTATATCCATCAAAAACTTTTCTCTTAATTTATAATCCGAGATTTCTTTCTTCTTCTTATCAACTTGCTCTTGCCATTTTTTATGGATCTGAACGACGGAGCGATCTTTAACAAGAGAGTCAATTCGTGCCATCGTTTTTAAAAGAATCTTCTCTAAAGTGTTCGTCCAGATATTGGCTTTGGTTGGACAATTTTCAAGTTTGGGCTCATCATAAACCAAAGGCATGTTCAGCTTCATTTTAAAGTAGTTCACAAGAGCCTGATCATTTGCAGAGCTTGGGGAATTATCGCCACTCAACAAAGTCAGAAGACGCTGACCTGCAGGAGTAAACTCACCTGTGATTGTTTTTTGTTGAATCGCAAAACAATAATAACCATTTTCCTTCACAGCCTCTAAAGAAGTGCGCAACACTTTCAGCTTTTCGATATCCACAAGGGTTTCCGCTTGAGCAGAAAAAATCGGCTCATTCGGCAGAATAGGCTCGGAACCAAGCAAGGTTTTCAACTGATTTTCCGCATCGAGCAGATTTTTTTTAGAATCTGTGTTATCGGTTTGCTGCGCTTGAATCAGCGCTCGCACGGTTTCGTTCAGAGTGTAATAACCGCAAGAACTTTCAATGAAAGCTCGTCTTTGATCGGTTTTATTCATATCGATTCCGGTTTTTGCGAAATATTGAAAAATGGTCTTGATCGCCGAGCCCGTGACCATCGTTCCCATTGCCCAAGGTGCCGCAGTCGCACCTCCAAAAACCATAATATAGGGGGTTACTGCGTTCACGGTATCAATAAAAGCATTCATAAAGTCGCCACTTGTCAGTAAGGTTTTCCCACAATCGTCACGTAAAGAGGTATTGATCGTATTCAAACTAGAAACAGCGGTGAGGGCTGACTCTTTACCTTTTTTTTCGGAGTCCTGATTGTCAGAACTACCAAGTGTGATCATCTGGTCAGCAGACTTACTTAAAGTATCCAGAGCCTCTTGCATCGCCGCCTGTTTGGCCGCACATTGCGACGGCAGTTTTATCTTGGAAGCAAGAGCGGTGACCGCGTCAGATAAATTTTTATATTTGGGATTACTCAGCGGGCAAGCCGGAGCGGCCAACACCACAGACGAGAAAAGAAGTGGAATGAGTGGAAAAAAAATAAAACGACGATCAACTAGTTTTTTCTGTAAAAAAAGCATGCGCCAATACCCTACCGAAGTTGTTGGGATTCATTTCCCAGGGTCAACCAGAACGATCTTTCTTAGGAAAGTTAAGCCAAAACAGAGCCAACGTGAGTGTCTGATAGATTAGAGTTAAGAGACAAATGACTGCTAACAGCCTAGACAACTGACGTTATTTGTCACTCGCCGGAGCTCAGAAAACTGTCATTGCGTTCTGTCTCTAAACGAGAAATCAATCAAAAAATCCATAAAACTGACAACTCATAGAAAAAACTGCATAAATGAGAATAATTTTCCTTAAGTCTAGCTTGAGTGTGCCGATGTAGGACCCATGAGATTATCAATCGAACATGTATTCGTTTTGATCGCCGTTGGATTTTTCGCTGTAAAAGTCTTTGGGGGCTTTTAATTCCAATCCGGGATAATAGTGACTAAGAATTTGGTGCGATTGCGCACCTTGATTTGCCATTGCCCGCGTTCCCCACTGACACAAACCCACCCCATGACCAAATCCAGTTCCTGAGAAAACAAATTCATCTTCCGTTTGATGAATTTGAAAACGCGTGCTGCGGAGTTCTTGATATCCCAGCATATTGCGAAACTCTTGCGCCTTGATTGTGCGGCTTTCGCCATCTTCAATTTTCACAACCACTTCTTCAATTCGCTCATCCTGAGGAAGAACACGAACTTTAAGAGAATTCACACCTAAAAATTCTTCTGAAGCATGAAAAAAACGCTTCAAGCGTTTCGACAATTCATCCCGCGAGATTCGAAAATTCCAACGAGCTTTCGGATTTGCCGGGCAAGACGAATCGATTGCACCGCCAACTAAACCTTTGGTACCGAAAACCGCTTGTGAACTGCTCGTCTTCCCGCCACAATCCGCGTGATAATAGGCTTTCACCACTTGGTGCTTTTTATCCAAGAGCACCATGCCAGAAGTTTCACTCACGGCACGAATCACTTTTTGCATCTTCGGGTCATGCAAGTTTTTATCTCCGAAATTTTCATAAACCTGATCTAAGACTGAAGACTCTAATTGATAAGGTCGATTTTCATGTTCGCGCATCATCGCTTTGGCATAGGAGCGCGCGGCGATGGCCTGCGCTTTCAAGGCCTCTAAAGGCCAACTGATCGGCATTTCTTTCGCGACCACACCATAAAGATAATCTCGCAATCTTTCACCGGCGATCAGACTGAAAGTTTTTTCACCTGAGAATAATAAATGATTCGGCAAAGGCTGAGCCCCTCGGTGAATGGAATTTCCATTCACCGTTAAAAAAGGATAACCGATCAAGCGAGTGTCGATTTCGTTGCGTGAGCCTGGTCGTTGAATCACAACCTTCCAAAGCCACTGTCCTTTGGTAGAGAGGCGAGTGATCGTAAGGATTTCTTCCTCGCCGTGAGGAAGACTCACCGGCTGTGCAACTTTGGACTCCCCCTGCACTTGCAAGCCATGCCCGCGGATTTCTACTTGAGAAAGTCCGTGATCCAAACGCACACGAACCAATTCTTGGTCGGGGAGCATTTCGACCTGAGCTTCTGCGTTTGCAACAAAATTGAAAAATATTGAGCTCACCGAAACAAGAAAAGCCGCCCTAAGGACAGCTTTTTTTAGTAACATGAGAAACACTGTCAGAACCACCGCCACATCCTTGTGCTCGTTGTTTACTGACAATATTGAACCTGATTTTAGACCTGAAGATTAGCTTTTCAGTCGAACTAGGCCGACGATGGTCTTGCTTTTTAAGTGTTTTTCTCGAAGTTTTTCATCGCCAGCTTCAGGGTCTCCCAAGCTTCGCGCTTAAGTGCTGCGTTTTTAAGCATCGCTGAAAGAGAAGGACATTTAAACAACTTCATCTTTGGATAATTTGAAGAAAGAAAATGGTAAAGCTTTTCAGAAAAAACAACGACGACAGGCAAAGACTCCAACCACTCCACTTGCTCAGAAATTTCATTCAGAGCCAAACTGAGTGTACTCACCTCATCGAAAGAAAGCTTCATGGCCACAATCATTTTTTCTAGCAAATCTTGAGACGCGGCTGACACCTCCGGAATTAAAGCCTCAGGCTCGGACAAAAAAACCAGGCGCACGGATTGTAATTTCAGAGCAGGGTTCTCGTTCACCAGTATTTCACGAATTCCTAATATTTGATGACAATAATCCACATATGCTTGCATAAGACTCGATTTAACTTGCAGGTCCGGGCTTGTCAATAACTCACAAAGGCTCTTCCTCAGAGTTCTCCGAATCTTCATTTAATTGCAGCAGTATTCTCTCTGCTAAAACGCGATTGAAACCCTTGACCTCAGCGATGTCCTCAACAGAGGACATTTTTAGAACTTCTACCGATGGAAAATGCTTCAGCAAATCACGTTTTCGTTTCTCTCCGAGTCCGATAACCAAATCCAATTCACTTTCGAGTGAAGTGGATTCACGAAGCTTGCGATGATAGGTGATAGCAAAACGATGAGCTTCATCCCTGATTCCAACAAGAATGTGAAAAGCCTCGGTGTTGGTCTTAAAAATCACTGGATTTTGGCGCCCGGGGATATAAAATCTTTCTTCCGTTGCAAAAACTTCGGAGTCACTGAAGTCCCCTTTGGTTCTTGCTTTCGCTAAACCCACCACGGGAAGCTGTAGCAAATTGAGCTCTCCCAAAATTTTCGTAGCGACACCTAACTGCCCCCGCCCTCCATCGATCACAATCAAATCAGGCAAATCATATTCTTCGTGACTAAATCGTCTTTGTAAAACTTCACGCATCGAAGCAAAGTCATTGGAACCTTCCACTGTTTTTATTTTGTATCTTCGGTAGTGCTCCTTTGCCGGCACTCCATCTTCAAAAACCACTTGGCTGGCCACAGTTTCTTGACCTTGAAAATTAGATATATCGTAGCATTCAATCCGATGAGGCAAGACCTTAAGATAAAGTCGATTTTGAATTTCTTCTAAGCCCTTTTTCTTTTCTTCTGACTTTGTCACATGTTTTTCAAAATGAGCCTTCGCATTTTCATTGGCCATTTCTACCAAGGAACGACCTTTTTCATCCGTGGCAAAGCGCACTGTGGCCTTCGCTCCTGAGCGTTCCGCAAGCACCGCTTCAAGCAGTTTGATAAGATCTTGACCAATATCCATCGGTAACAAAACTTCATCAGGAATAAAATTATCTTCGTAATATTGATTCAAAAAGGACACCAACCATTCCCGAGGGTCTTCCGTTGAGTCCTGAGCATCCAAGAGTGGAAAAAAATGTGGACGAGTACCGATGACACGCCCCTGGCGCACGTGGACAGTCTCAATCAAAGTTCCACGATCATCACCAAAGAATCCCAGCGCATCTTGATCTTTATCAGAAGAAGCATTAATCACGGATTGTTTTTGTAAAATCGATTTCACGGCTGAGATGGAATCTCGAAGTCGTCCTGCCATCTCAAACTGCTCATTCTCCGCGGCTTCTTTCATTCTAGCGGTGAGTTGTTTCACTACTTTTTTATCTTGTCCCTTTAAGAAAGCTTTCGCGCCTTCTACCTCTTCTCGATAATCCTTTTCTGAAATCAAATCCACACAGGGAGCCGTGCATCGACCAATCTGATGAGTCATGCAAGGACGTTTACGCGATTTAAAAACACTGTCCGTGCAATCTCGGATTTTAAAAGTTCGATTAAGAAAACGAATGGTTTCATGAACCGCACCACCACTGGTGTAAGGGCCAAAATAAAGCCCACCATCTCTTTTCACTTTACGGGATAAATACAAGCGGGGGAATTTGTCCGACCAGGAAAGCTTGATATAAGGATAAGTTTTATCGTCTTTGAGCCTGATATTGTATTTGGGGCGATGTTTTTTAATCAAAGAGGCTTCAAGCAAAAAAGCTTCAACCTCGGTTTTCGTGAGGATGTATTCCACTTCGACGATTTGAGTCACTAAAAGTACGGTTTTTGGAGAATGATCTTTATTTCCTTGAAAATAACTCCGCACTCGATGACGGAGACTTTTAGCCTTGCCGACATAAATAATTTTATCGTTGGCACTTTTCATCAGGTAGACACCTGATTGAGTCGGAAACTCTTTCACTTTCTCTCGTAGCTTATCCAAACGCTCAGTCTTGGTTTCTTTTTCCGACATTAGTTTTCCGAGCCTTCATCCACAGACTTCAAATTCAAATCCAAAATTTGCAAACGTTTCACTTCATCACGAAGTTTTGCGGCCTCTTCAAAATCCAATTTTTCAGCTGCTTTCTTCATTTTCTTACGAAGAGACTCAATCTCTGTAGCAATTTTATCAGGTTTTTCAGAGAACCTCTCAAACAAACTTTTCTCTTTTTTATCTTCATGACCAATCAAGCGTGAAACATTGCCATCAAAAAGATCGCCCAAGCCTTCTTTGATTTTCTTTTTGATCGACGTTGGCGTGATATGGTGCTTTTCATTGTGCGCTTGTTGAATTTTTCGACGTCTGTCCGTTTCACTCACGGCCTTTTTGATAGACTCAGTCATTACATCAGCGTAAAGAATCACTCGCCCATTGATATTTCGGGCCGCTCGACCGATGGTTTGAATGAGCGAACGTTCCGAACGCAGAAAACCTTCTTTGTCCGCATCGGTGATACCCACCAAGCTCACTTCAGGAATATCTAAGCCTTCTCTTAAAAGGTTAATTCCCACCAGGACATCAAAAACTCCAAGTCGCAAGTCTCTAATTATTTCAGTTCTTTCCAAAGTTTCGATGTCACTGTGAAGATATTTGACCTTCACCCCCAAAGTTTCGTAGTACTCGGTGAGATCCTCCGCACTTCGTTTAGTGAGGGTGGTCACAAGCACGCGCTCTTTCTTTTTTGTGCGCTCTCGAATTTCTTTTAAAAGATCATCCACCTGGTGTTTCACCGGGCGAATCTCGATCACAGGATCAATTAATCCCGTGGGACGAATGATCTGCTCAACAACAATCCCACCGGATTTTTGCAATTCATACACGGAGGGGGTGGCGGACACATAGACCACTTTGTCCATCATCGATTCGAACTCTTGGAAGTTCAAGGGCCGATTATCCAAAGCCGAGGGCAAACGAAATCCATGTTCCACCAGCGTGGTTTTTCGCGCACGGTCTCCACGATACATTCCACCAATCTGTGGCACCGTCGCATGGGATTCATCAATAAAAGTAATAAAATTCTTCGGAAAATACTCCAGAAGTGTTGGCGGCGGTCGGCCGGTCTCCCGCCCCGTTAGATGTCGAGAATAATTTTCGATTCCCTGGCAAAATCCCATCTGCTCTATCATCTCTATATCATAGAGTGTTCGTTGCTCAATTCTTTGTGCTTCTAAAAGTTTCATTTCTTTTTGATACTGCTGCAATCGTTCGCGCAACTCATCACGAATAGAACCAATCGCGCGTTTAAGATTTTCCTCTGTAGTGGTGTGATGAGAACCAGGATAAACACCGATTTGATCAAGTTCCTCTAATACTTCGCCGGTGAGTGAATCCACCCAAGCCATTTTTTCAATGTAGTCACCGAACATTTCAACTCGAATCGCTCGCTGTTCTTCGTAGGGAGGAAAAATCTCAATCACATCGCCACGAACGCGAATGGTGCCTCGATGGAAATCCACATTGTTGCGCTGATATTGAATACGAATAAGTTCCCGTAAAAGATGATCCCTTTTCATCTCAGCGCCGGTCACTAAATGCACCATCATCCCCTCATAAGCCTCGGGGCTACCAAGACCATAGATACAGGAAACGGAACTCACGATGATCACATCTTTGCGATCAAAAAGTGAGCGTGTGGCGGAGTGGCGCATCCGATCAATCTGCTCGTTGATGGCCGAATCTTTCTCAATGAAAGTGTCCGTCGATGGAATGTAAGCTTCTGGCTGATAGTAATCGTAATAACTCACAAAATATTCGACGGCATTGTTCGGAAAAAGTTCGCGAAATTCGGAATACAATTGAGCTGCTAAAGTTTTATTATGAGCCATGACTAAAGCAGGTTGATTTAATTGCGCTATGACATGCGCCATCGTGAAGGTTTTTCCCGATCCTGTCACTCCCAGTAAAGTCTGATGATGAAGTCCACGAGAAAACCCCTCGACCAATTCTTTGATCGCTCGTGGTTGATCGCCTGCTGGTTCAAATTCTGATTTTAATTGGAAGAGCGCCGCTGATTTCTTATCAACTTTGCTCTTCTTTTTATCAACAGCATTCTCTTTCGCGCTGACTTTGCTACTTATTTTGCTACTTCCCAAAATGTTCCCTCTGGTGAGTCCATCACCGCGATTCCCATTTTTACTAATTGATCACGAAGTTCATCTGAACGCTTAAAATCTTTCGCTGTGCGGGCGTTGACTCGTTCTTGCACCAATTGATCCACAAGCTGACGCTCTATGCCCAAAGATTTCAGCAGCATATTATCCAAGGCTTGTAAAAATTCTCGTGCTGGCTCTTGAAATAAGGACATCAAATTTCCGACTTTTAAAACAAATTCTTTGAAAGTTTTAGCCTTAGCAAGAACGACAGGGTTAGATTTCATGCCGAATTTCACCTGAGAATTAAACTGCCGGACCACCTCGAAAATTCGTGCCATCACTTCAGGCGTTCCAAAATCATCATCCAGTGAAAGCTGAATTTGCTTCCAAGCTTCTTGAGTCACCTGAGCGAAAGCTGGATCATTGGAAAGAGCCGAATTCCCTTCTGCCAACAAAAAGGAATTAGCCACTGCCAGAGCAGAATAAATCCGTGCAAGCCCCTTGATCGAGTGTTCGAGAGAGCTTTCAGAAAGATCAAAAACACTTCGATAGTGAGAAGACAAATTTACATACTTCAAAATCTCAGGGTGATAGGTGTCCATAAAACTTCGAGCGGTCATGATATTGCCTACGGACTTGGACATTTTTGCGCCACCAAAGTTTATCATATTATTATGAACCCAATATTTCGCAAAAGCTTTATCTGAGCAGCCCTCGCTCTGCGCAATCTCATTTTCATGATGAGGGAACATCAAATCAAGTCCGCCTCCATGAATATCTATTTGCTCCCCTAAATGGCGTTTCGCCATGGCTGAGCATTCAATGTGCCATCCAGGGCGTCCTTCACCCCAAGGCGAAGGCCAGCTTGGCTCGCCAGCTTTAGCTTGTTTCCAAAGAGCAAAATCAAGTGGATCTTGTTTCTTTTCGTCGTTCTCGATTCTCACTCCAACTCGAAGATCTTCCACTTGGCGATTGCTCAATTTGCCATACTCTGGAAAAGCTTTTATCGAATACCATACATCCGAACCAGAAACGTAAGCTTTCCCTTTCGCGATCAAATCAGAAATCATGGCTTGAATTTCTGGCATGGTTTGACTCACACGAGGGTTCAAACTGTGAGGACGTAATTTCAAACGCTGAAAATCAGTCTCAAATTCATAAATGTATTTTTCGGCCACCACAGCCGCAGACACTCCGTCTTTCAACGCACGTTGAATGATTTTATCATCCACATCCGTGTAGTTATAAACCATCGTGACTTGATAACCTGCTTGTTCAAGCCAATTGCGAACCAAGTTATAAAAAATAACACCGCGAAAATTTCCGACATGCAAAAGATCATAAACGGTTGGACCACAGCAATACATTTTTACCGCGGGAGGGTTCAGCGGCTTAAATTCTTCTTTGGTTCTTGTCAGCGTATTATAAATTAACAACATAGAACATCCTATTTCCTATGATATCTTTTGAAGACAAATTTTTGCTCGTTCGATCAATGAAGTTTTTTTCAAAAGTGGCACAAGGATTTTAAGCTCAGTTCCATGGGGCTTTCCAATCACCGCCACTCGCATCGGCATAAATAAAAATTTTCCTTTGCAGCCACTTTTTTCTTTCACCAAATCCTGAATTTGCAAAAACCGTTCTTCGGTCATGAATTCATTCGGCTCTTGCTCCACTAAATCTTTCCAGGCTTGCAAGACAGGTTTTGCTTGCTCCCATTTCAGAGTGTCTTCACCTTCAGGCTGAATCACAAAACTCTTATCACAAAGTGGGCGATATAATTCCACACTCTCAGCCAAAGTTTCCATTGCAGATCGAAACACTGAAACACTTTTTTTCTGCCATGCTGAATCTGCTGGTAAATCCAAATGAGCTCGGTCTAAAAAGGGTTTTAGTTCCTGCCAAATTTGCTCGTCACTCAATGCTCGCAGATACACAGAATTCATCCATTTTAATTTCACGGCATCAAAAACAGCCCCCGAGGGATGTAAACGATGAACCGAAAATTTTTCAATGAGTTCTTCCATCGGAATAATTTCTTTTTCTTCAGGATGGGACCAACCCAAAAGCGCCATAAAATTATTGAGAGCTGCCGGCAAATAACCTTCCATTTTAAACTCATGGCAGCTTGTCGCCCCTTTACGCTTCGAAAGTTTTTTTCGATCTTCATCCAAAATCAAAGACATATGACCGAACAAAGGAAGCTCCCAGCCGAAGGCCTCATAAAGCATCATTTGGCGAAGCGTGTTCGGTAAATGCTCTTCTGCGCGCAAAACATGACTAATTTGCATCAAGTGATCATCGATCACATTACAAAAATTATAAACGGGCATCCCCCCACTGCGAAGCAGAACAAAATCACTCACCATATCAGAAGGAAACTTTACTTCCCCACGAACCAAATCAGTAAAGACATAATCTTTTCGCAAGTGCCGAGTTTTAAAACGCACAACTGCTGTCGCGCCTTCAGACATTTTTGCACGCGCCTTTTCTACCGTCCATTCTGCGTAAGGACTTTCCACATGAGGAGATTTTCCTTCTTTCAACAGAGCTTCGCGTTGAACGTCCATCTCCGCGTCGGTCATAAAGCAGTAGTAAGCTTTGCCTGTGGCAATGAGTTCATCAGCATATTTTTTGTAAAGATCGAGTCTTCGACTTTGTCGATAGGGTCCAAAATTTCCAAGATCTTCCAAAGTTTTTGGATTTGGGCCTTCATCCCATTGTAAACCCAACCATTGCAGATCTTCCATCACCATTCGCAAAGAATCATCCGTTGAGCGAGCCTCATCCGTGTCTTCAATTCGTAAAATGAACTGACCTTTGTTTTGTTTAGCAAAAAGATAATTGTACAAAGCCGAGCGGGCTCCTCCAACATGTAAATAACCGGTGGGACTTGGCGCAAAACGAACCCGTACTTTTTTGGAAGAGGCGACTGACATGGATGACTCCTTCATCGGATGAATTCGATTAAAGAGTCAACTTTACCTAAATTGTTGTAAGCAATCAAATGACGTTTCGCCAAACAAGGCCAAAAGCTGTTCCAAAAGTTGTTACAGTCCCTTGGTGTCAAAACTAATTATTGAAGACCGAAAATCGCTCGTACTTCATCTTGGCTGTGAAGCTCTTCTTTATTAACAGCCAGCGCCAACTCTTTCATTAAAAGAGTCCGAGCCGTGTCGAGCATCTTTTTTTCTCCGAAAGAAAGTTCTTTATCAACTTTCAGAATGAAAAGATCTCGCAAAACTTCCGCGATTTCATAGACAGACCCGGTTTTAATTTTTTCCATGTACTCGCGATACCGGCGATTCCATGTTTGATTATCAATTTTAACCTCGGTCACTTTAAGAATATCAATAACTTTAGAGGCCTCTTCTTTAGAGATGATTGGACGGAGCCCAACAGAAGCCACATTGTTTTTAGGAATCATCACTTTCATACCTGTCTCCATGATCTGACAGATATAAAACTCAAACTTCGATCCCATCATTTCTTTAGTTTCAATTCCAACGATTTGACCAACGCCATGACCAGGATAAACCGCATGGTCACCCACACTGAACGTCACTTTGCTCAAGTCTACTGAGGGCCGTGCCACAATCTTGGATCCAGGTTTCCCCTTCATACGACCTCTATCTTCTTTAATTACATGGACCTATAACGTAGGACTTTCTATCAAATTTGACACTGTTTATCAATCAACTCGCTGAGAATGGTCCGATAATAAACTTCAACATTGAAAAATTTTCCTCCATGCCAAAAGCAGAGAGAGTGTAAGAAAAAAAGGCTTTTTTTGTTTTAATAAGTAATTTCAACAAGTTAGAGTTATCAATAAAAATCAAAATGGCCCTAAATTTATTCCTGAGGCCTATTTATGCAATCCCCGCCAAGGCAGCTGAACCATGACTTTCCAGAAGTTCCTCGCGCAAAGCTTTGTTTTCCGCTTTTGTGAGCTGAGGATCTGTTTGCAAAATTTCAAAGGCAGCCTGACGAGCCTCTTGAAGAATTTGAACGTCACGCACCAGGTTGGCCATTCGAAAGCCAGGCAACCCTGACTGCCGAGTTCCTAGAAACTCCCCCGGTCCCCGTAATTCTAGATCAAATTCAGCGATTTTGAATCCATCTGAAGTTTGCTCCATGAACGCCGTACGAGCTCGTGCTTCTTCACTGACTGCCCGACCAAGAATCAGCACACAAAAACTTTTCTGCACTCCCCGGCCCACTCGACCGCGCAATTGATGCAATTGCGAGAGCCCAAAACGTTCTGCGTGCTCCACCACCATTAAGTTGGCATTGGGAACATCCACTCCCACTTCAATCACTGTCGTGGAAACTAAAACTTGAATTTTCCCAGAGCGAAAATCGTCCATCACTGAATCTTTTTCCGCCGATTTCATCCGCCCATGCAAAAGTCCCAAACTAATGTGAGGAAATTCGGATTTTAATTTTTCATATTCGTCGATCGCATTTTTCAGATCAATCTTTTCACTCTCTTCAACAAGTGGATAAACAAAGTAAGCCTGTCGCCCCTTCGCCACTTGATCCGCCAAAAATTTCAGCGCTTCAGGTCTTTTACTCTCATAAATCACTCGAGTTTGAATAGGACTACGCCCCGGTGGCATTTCGTCGATCACGGAGACATCCAAATCTCCGTAAACTGTCATAGCTAAGGTTCTTGGAATCGGAGTCGCCGTCATCACCAAAAAATGAGGAGAAAGACCTTTGTCTTTAAGAATTCCCCGCTGACGAACCCCGAAGCGATGTTGCTCGTCAATGATCACCAGGGCCAATTTTTTAAACTGCACCTCTTCTTCAATCACTGCGTGGGTGCCAATCAATAAATCAATTCTTCCTTCGCCTAAAGCCGCAAGGAGTTCGTTTCTTTCACTCGTTTTGCTTTTTCCTGTCAGAATGGCGACCTTAAGCCCCAAAGGAGAAAACATTCGCTGCGCATTTTTGAAATGTTGCTCGGCCAAAATTTCTGTTGGTACCATTAAGCAAGTTTGACAACCACTCTCTGACACCGTCACGGCAGAGGCTAAAGCCACCAAAGTTTTACCGCTCCCCACATCTCCCTGCACTAAGCGATGCATCGGATGGGGCTTGGCCAAATCGCTTTTGATTTCTGCCAAGGCTCTCTTTTGCGCTCCGGTGATTTGAAAAGGTAAACTCTCTAAAAGCTGCTGAGTTTTTTTTCCAGAATTTTCTATCGGCAAACCTTTTTCTTTTTTTAATCCTGATTTTCTCGCCGCAAGATACAACTCCAACCAAAAAAACTCTTCAAAGATAATTCGTCGGTGGGAGGTTGATTTTTCTGTATGATAGCTAGCCGCTTCACTCACTGGAGGATGATGCAATTTCAAAAGAGCTTGCTGCCGTGACACTAAAGCTCTCGAAGTCAGGAGTGAAACTGAAAATTTTTCTATTCCCCAGGCTTCTGCCGGCAACTGCTCAAGCACTTGATGAATCAGGCGGGCAATTTTGACGGAACTTAAAGATTCAATTTCTGGATAAATGGGAATTAAATCATCTTTGAGTTCTTCCTCGGGCTCAATATCACGCAAATCGGGATGATGAAATTCAAGTCGGCCACGATAGTCCACCACTTTTCCCACTAGACGCACCTCTTGGTGGGCCGTAAATCTTTCAAAGTACCCTTTATAGGGCACTCGAAAAAATTTGCAGTGAATTTGGCCTGATTGATCGCGCACTAAAATATCATAAATTCTTCGCTTTGATCGACCCATGGGAATACTTGCCACTTTAACGATATTAACTTTCACACTCACGATATCATTAGCCTGAAGAGTTCCGATATTTCGAGCCGCGCGCCGATCTTCATAAGCTCGCGGATAGTAGTTGAGCAAGTCCTCCACCGTTCGAATGTCTCGTTTAGCAAGAATGGCTCCCAACCGAGGACCCACTCCTTTGAGGTATTGAACATCGGTCTCAAATTTTAGTGGTGGTTTTGTCATATTTTTCTAGACTAGAATCTTGCTCTGCTCGAGTCAACGACCAGCCTTTCATCTAGCTCAATGAAACTCATTAAATTTTGTTATGCAATCTGTTGGCAAAAAGGGGTTTAAAAATGGCACAATGAGGAACATGGATTCCAGCATTTTTTTTAAAGTTCGTATCAACACGTTGATCCCAGGTAAGCCTGTGACTTTCGATCTTTATGTCAGAGTTGGGCAGCAAAACATCATGTACCTGCGAAACGGTGACTATTTAACGAAAGAAAAAGTTTCTCATTTGTCTCTCAAAGATTCTGGAAGTCATTTTTATGTTCGCCAATCTGATCGAAAGTCCTACCGTGATTACCTTCACGAACAATTAAATTCCGACCAATTCACTGCTTTTCAAAAAGCCCAAATTTTGCGCGAATCTTCCTTAACAATCATGGAAGAACTTTTTGAAAATCCAGATGTCAGCGTTGCTCTGGAAAATTCGCGTCCCTTGGTGAAAGAGTTTGTGGAGCTCATGGACTCTGAGCCTACAGCCATGGCTCATTTGATTTCACTTTCAGGGCATGATTTTTATACTTACAATCATTCTCTGGATGTTGCGATTTACTCATTGGGCTTAGCGGATACACTTGGTTTCAATAAAAAAGAGCTCGAGGAAATGGGCTTAGGAGCCCTCTTTCATGACATTGGAAAACGCCAAGTCAGCCTGGATATTTTAACTAAAAAAGGTCCTCTGACTGATGAAGAGTGGGCACAAATGCAAAGGCATCCTCAATGCGGACTCATTATTTTGAATGATCAGAATGTTTCTGACGCGGTCAAAGCAGCCTGTTTTGAACATCACGAATCTTTTGCCGGAAACGGCTACCCCCAACAACTCAGTGCCGCCGAGATTCACCCTTTTGGACGAATTGTAGCTATCACTGACACTTATGATGCGATGACCACTCAGCGGTCTTACAATGTACCGCTCAATCCGGTCGACGCAGTCACTATGATGAAAGAAAAGTTAGCTGGTCGCTACGACCCAGAAATGTTGAAAGCAATGTACTCAGTCTTATTTAAATTGAAGGCGGCATAATTATGAAAGGCTTAAAAAGCATCATCGCTATTTCTTTGGTTCCACTCATGGTCTTAGCCATTGAAAGCATCAATCCAAAAACAGTTTGTGATCGTTTCGTTAATTCCGACGATCAAAAAAAATGCCAAAATAAAATTCAAAAACTGAAATTGGATTCTTATCTCTCAGGAGTTTGTCAGAAACAGTTTAATGATGAGGCTTTTTGGAGTTGTATGGAGCTTTCTGAAGTGGCTAGCTTCGACCCAAAGAAAATTGATCGCTGCACAACGAATGATTTGAGCGATGACCAACGTTTTAATTGCCTCAAGCAAAACGCCAAATTCACGACCAATCCTCAAGCCGAATTTCAATCGACAAAAACACAGACAACTCCAGAAAAAAAATTAGAGATGAATAACCGAAAACCCGCTAATCATCCGTGATCTTTTAAATTGTTCCTACGATGTAAGTTGGTTAAGTCGATTTTTTACGAAATATTTGAAACCATTCTTTGTCCAAATATTCACGATCATCTGGATGAGCAATATTGATTAAAGCATTGGCGCGCTCGTGCAAAGTTCTACCAAAAAGATCTGCCACTCCATACTCGGTGGCTACGTAGTGGACATGCGCCCGAGTGGTCACCACCCCCGCACCCGTCTTCAACTGGGGAACCACTCGCGAGATTCCACGATGGGTTCGGCTCGGCAAAGCAATGATCGGTTTTCCTCCTTCAGAGAGTGAAGCCCCCCGAATAAAGTCAATTTGCCCGCCCACTCCTGAAATAATTTGTGATCCAATTGAGTCCGCACAAACCTGACCGGTCAAATCAATTTCTACTGCGGAATTGATAGCGGTTACCTTTTTATTTCGCGCAATATTTGTAGGATTATTCACGTAAGAAGCCTCCAATAAAACCACTGAAGGATTGTCGTCAATAAAATCGTAAACTCTTTGCGTCCCCATGATAAAGGTCGCAACGGATTTTCCCGCATGAAATCTTTTTTCCTTATTGGTCACGGCTCCACTCAAAATCAAATCTAAAGCACCATCGGACCACATCTCGGTATGAATTCCCAAGTTTTTATGATTCTTTAAAGAGGCGAGCACGGCATCCGGAATTGAACCAATTCCCGTTTGCAGAGTCGCACCATCTTCCACTAGTTCCGCGACATAACGTCCAATGGACAATTCTAATTCAGAGAGAGGTTTAGAAAAAACTTGCTCGACCTCGGCGTCTCCATCAACAAAATAAGTTATATTAGACTCGTGCAAAATTCCATCACCATGCAAACGAGGCATGCGAGGGTTCACTTGGGCAATCACAATATCAGCCGTATCAACGGCAGTTTTTGCAACATCCACGCTAGTTCCTAAAGAACAAAAACCATGTTTATCGGGCGGTGAAACCTGCACCAGAGCAACATCTGGGCGTCGACGACCGGATTTAAATAACTGGTGCATCTCTGATAGAAAACATGGCAGATAGTCAACTCGATCAAAATCTAAATACGGGCGCATGTTGGCACCGACAAACAAATTCACTACTCGAAAATTTTCTCTCATTTCGGGATGGGCATAGAGTGGATCCCCATGCGTGTGCATGTGAATAATTTCGACATTCCTAAGACGAGCTGATTGGGCCGCCAATTCTTTTACCAAAAAATGAGGAGTGGCCGCGCCTCCGTGAATAAAAACTCGTTGATTGGATTCGATCTTACTGATGGCATCTTCTAAATTTGTACGCGTGGCCAATTTATTTCCGTCCTAGCAACTCCATGTATCCTCCGGCAAAATTGGCTGTTTTTTCGAAGCCCATTTGCCGAAGAGCCAAAGTCACGGCTGCTGATCTGATTCCAAAGTTGTCGATAACAAAAATTGTCTGATTCTTAGATATTCCAATTTGCTGTAATTTCAAAGCTAGCTTTTGATTCACTATCCCTTTTGCATCAAAAAACTGTATCCAGGGAATATTGATAGCTCCAATATCAGGAGCTGACTTAGAAAAAGGTGAGCTCGAATCTTTGCCCAAATACTCCGCTTCATTTCTCACATCAATCACCTTCACTGACACATTCACAGAGTCGGTGTCCCCGACCGAAGGCTTCATGATTTTTTTTACAAAAAGATCTCGCTCCACGGTGAGAGTTTCATCTGTTTGAGGTTTCCAAATCGCTTCACTTTTTCGAGGAGGCGCTTCATTTTTTGTTCTTGCCTGAGAAAAACTTTCGATCCCTGCAAAGCCGACGTTTTGTACTCCAAGAACTTTGAGCGTCCAGGCAAGACGTCCCTCTTCACCCTCACCACGCCAACTACGTCCCACCACCACGACTGGAGTTGTCGGTGAGATTCCGTAAGTCGCCAATCTTCGTGCTAAAGCAAAGTGATCAAGCTCTAAAAGTCCATTAAAAGGCTTCGTTCGCTGAGAAAAATCTTCCCAACGTAAATTGACAGAGCCATTCAGATGCGAAAGTGCAAATTCAAAAGGCGGACGAGCATCTATCAACACAGTCTGTTCCGTGATCACGGGAATATTCGAGATTAAATCTTTCTGTTGGATCGGTTGAGCATCATAGGACTTTGTCGGCAAAATCTGACAGGCCGACAAAAATACTAGAATCAATAATCCATAAATTATTTTCATTTAAACTTCATGGTCGGAAAAAGAATAATATCACGAATACTTGGGCGATCAGTGAGGAGCATAACTATGCGTTCAATACCAAGGCCGACGCCACCAGTGGGCGGCATACCCGTATCAATCGCATGAATAAAATCTTCATCCATTGGATGAGCTTCTTCATCAACCACTCGTTTGGCTTCCTGCTCTTTCAAACGCTGATATTGTTCTTCTGGATCATTCAACTCAGAATAGGAATTTCCAATTTCCATTCCTGCAATGAAGGGCTCAAAGCGTTCCACCAAGCGGGAATCTTTTCTATGAATTTTTGTTAATGGAGAAATTTCCACCGGATGATCCATCACAAAAGTGGGTTGCACTAAATGTTTTTCGGCCGAAAGTTCAAAAAGCTCCATCAGCATTTCGCCACGCGAACGTGGTTTTTTTGCTTCCGATCCCAATTTTCGGTTGGTTTCAAAAATCTCAGCATCAGTCGCTTTTTCCGGATCTAATTTTGCATATTCCCGAATGCCTTCAAACACGGTCAGACGCCGCCAAGGAGCCGCCAGTTCAATTTCTTGTCCTTGGAACATCACCTTGGTTGAACCCGTGATCTCTTTTGCCAAATGAGAAATTAACTCTTCAAACTGATTCATTTGATAATTATAATCTGTGTAGGCCTCGTACCACTCCATCATCGTAAATTCTGGATTGTGAGTTCGATCAATGCCTTCATTGCGGAAATTTTTTCCGATCTCAAAAACTTTTTCAAAACCACCGACAATCAATCGCTTCAGATAAAGCTCCGGAGAAATTTTCATAAAGAGCTTCATATCCAGAGCACGATGATGAGTCGAAAAAGGATGAGCTGCCGCTCCACCATAAATAGGCTGGAGGACAGGAGTCTCGACTTCTAAAAAGCCTTTAGCTTCCATGAATTTTCGAATTTCACGAATGATTTTCGAACGAATTTCAAAAACCTTACGTGAATCTAAATCGCTGATTAGATCCAAATGGCGATGTCGGTACTTGATTTCTACATCGGCGATTCCATGAAATTTTTCAGGAAGAGGTTCTAAAGTTTTCGTCAAAATTTGCAAATCTTTGCAATGCAAAGACAACTCGCCCCGCTGAGTACGAAAGACAAAACCTTGCACGCCGACAATGTCACCCAAATCCAACAATCCAAAAATCTTTTGCGCCGTTGGGGATAATTCTTCCGGCTTAATATAAATCTGAAGATTGCCGCTTTGATCTTGAATATTAAAAAAGCTCGCCTTGCCCATAGATCGCAAAGTCATGAGTCGACCTGCGATCTTAATATCTGTGTCCAAGGCTTTTTCACCTGATTGAAGACGAGCATCAAATTCAGCTTTAATTTGACCCGCCGATGAATTTCGCTCGTAAGAATAAGGAAAAGGGTTGATTCCCGCTTCTCTTAATTCATGAAGCTTGCGACGTTTTTCCGAACGCAAAGGATTTTCACTTTTCACTTCAGGTGTTTTTTCGCTCATAATTTATGACCTGCAAAGGCATCTTGCACTTGATGTAAAAGTTCAATAGCTTCTTGTTTCGGACGTTGGAAGGCATTGCGACCCATGATCGAGCCAAAAGCTCCGCCTTGTGCGAGCTCCTTCACTTCAGCCACTAATTCCGAAGTGCCTTTCGCTTCACCACCAGAGAAAATCACGATGCGTTTGCCTGCAAAAGCGCTTTGCACCACATGACGAGTTCGATCGGCCATGGTGTTCACACGAATACCATTAGCTTCATAAACTTTGCGAGCAGCATCTTGTTCAATGTGCGCGGTTGGAGGTTTTACTTTAATCACATGAGCACCCAATTGAGCGGCTATTTGCGCTCCATAAGCAATGACATCAATCGCGGTTTCGCCTTCTTTGCTCAATTGCTCACCACGAGGGTAAGACCAAATCACCACAACGAGGCCTGCTTTTTTTGCTTCGCGAGTGGCCAATTGTATTTCTTCATACATTTGTTTGCGTTCAGAAGATCCTGGATAAATTGTAAAACCAATTCCTGCACAACCTAAGCGCAAAGCATCTTCCACATTGGAAGTCAGAGCAGAGATCGGACTTTTATTTGAATACAAAGAATCTGAGTTATTAATTTTCAAAATGAGGGGAATTTCTCCGGCATAATCACGCGCCACGAGCTCTAACATTCCCAGTGGTGCCGCGTAGGCATTGCAACCAGACTCAATGGCTAATTCGGTGTGATAAGCAGGGTCAAAACCATCGGGATTTTTGGCAAAGGACCGAGCAGGTCCGTGCTCAAAACCTTGATCCACAGGCAAAATAACCATCTTGCCAGTGCCTTTCAAGCGGCCATGATTCATCAGGCGAGCTAAATTTGTTAAAACTCCAGGGTTATCAGATCCATACCAGTTTAAAATTTCTCGAACTCTTGGCGTCATTTTTCTTTCCTTCATTCGTGTTAAATTGAAAATTTTAGAGGTCCCCAAACTATTGTTTTTTCAGACTCAAATCAAGGCTTTCCATTGACTCTTGTTGAGCTTGGACGCATAACATCGCTATGCCACAAGCCACTCAAGTTGATCTCAGTCTAATTAGCCTACACATTGAGCCCACGCCCAACCCGGCAACACTCAAATTTTGCTTTTCCGAGGAAGTCATTGATGAGCCCATCGAATTTTCTTCAGCCGCTGCGGCCGAGAGTTCGCCCTTGGCTAGCAAAATTTTTGGTTTTCCGTGGACAAATTCTGTTTTACTCGCGCCTAAATTTATTGCAGTAACAAAACAAGACTGGGTTGACTGGAGTTACTTGGCAGAACCACTTTCTGGCATGATACGCGAGCATTTGAATCAAAAAATTCCAATTTTTCTCGAAAGAAAAGAACGGGCTCATGATGAAGATCAATCCGAGGAAGAGTGTCTCGATAATGGAAATCTAATCCATGAAAAAGATTCTGAGCTCGTTCGGCAAATAAAAAAAGCCATCGATCGCGATATTCGTCCCGTGGTGGCTTATGATGGTGGTGACGTTCATTTTGCGGAGTTGACCAGTGAAGGAATTCTTTACGTGAAATTCAAAGGGGCTTGCGCCGGTTGCCCTGGTCGCAGCCAAACATTAAAAAACGGAATTGAAGTTCGCCTCAAAGAACTTTTCCCACAGATCAACGAAGTGATTGGTATCTAGGGTGAGTTCTCTACCAGAGTTTGTCATCCAAACTCGAGGCCTTTCCCGTCGCTATCGAACTTATGAAAAAAATCCTGGCCTCTGGGGAAGTCTGCAAGGTTTTTGGAATCGAAAATACACCGAAAAAATTGCACTTGCGCCGACCACTCTGAACATCGAGCCCGGTCAAATCATCGGCCTCGTGGGTGCGAACGGAGCTGGAAAAACAACTCTGATTAAAGTACTTTCTGGCTTGATCGTTCCCACCAATGGCGAAGCCAAGGTTTTAGGCTTTACACCATGGGAGCGCAATCATCTTTATTTAAAACAAATGACAGTTTTACTCGGACAGAAAAATCAACTTTGGTGGGACATCTCCCCTAACGATAGCTATGCCCTCTTGGCGGACATTTACGATTTGGATCGCGAGCAAGCAAGGAAACGTGTCCAAGAACTCGCTCAACTTTTAGATTGTCAGCACGTTTTAAAAACTCAGCTACGCCGATTATCTTTAGGCGAACGCATGAAAATGGAAATCATTGGCTGCTTGCTTCATGACCCAAAAATTCTTTTTTTGGATGAGCCCACCATCGGTCTTGATATCGTCGCCCAAACCACTATTCGAAAATTTTTAGCCGAGTACGTCAAAGAAAAAAAACCCACGGTGCTATTAACCAGTCACTACATGGATGATATCGCGAAACTGGCCGATCGACTTTTGCTCATCAGTAAAGGAAAAATTGTCTATGACGGCACGGTGAACGGGTTCTCACAAAAATCAAAATCCCGACAAAAAATTCTTTTTTCTTTGCGTGAGCCCATGAACATTCCCCTGAAGTTGGCAGACCAAGAATTTGCGACCGGCACACTGCAGTTTTCCGTGGAAGTCACTGATGAACAGTTACCTTTAACGATGAATCAAATCACTTTATTACCAGGTATGACTGATTTACGCTTAGATCCGGTCGATTTTGAAGAAGTCATTCACGAATTTATGCGAGGCGAGTGAGATGTCCTTTTTTCGACGTAATTGGGCTTTTTGCAAACTCGCGATCGTAACAAATTTAGAATATCGCTTAAATTATTTAATTGATGCTATTGCAAGCCCACTCATTACGGCCGGTGTGGAGGTCGCGTTTTGGACCGCCATTTTTACCACCGCTCAATTTTCTTCGAGCCAAGAAACTATCGGAGGTTTTGGCCTCAAAAATTATCTGTCTTATGCGATTTGGGCTTCTTTTATCGCACGAATCTCCGTGAATTGGATGTATGAATTTCGCATGATTGAAGAGGTGGAATCTGGAAGCCTCAATACTTTACTCGTGCGGCCCATGAATTTTTTTGAGTATTATTTAAGTCAATTTTTAGGTTACAAAATTGTCACTATTTTACTTTCGTTGACTGTCCCACTGGTGGTGACCATCTTACTTGAGCTTCCGATGATTTGGAGCCACTTACTGCCCGCCATTCTTCTAGCTATTTACTATCTGATATTTTTATATATTTTGAGTTTTATCGTGGTCACTTTTTCGTTTCACTTGACACGAGTTCAAGGGATTTCCGTTGCAAAAAATCTGGCTCTCTGGATTTTTTCAGGGGAACTGTTGCCTCTAGATATTTTTCCCGAGCCTTACAAGTCTTGGTTCCTGTTTTTACCTTTTTCCAATGGTGTTTTTGTGCCTGTGGCTTATCTGACTGGCCGAGTGGACGAGACCGCACTTTGGTTAGGACTTAAATCCATCTCTCTTGGAATTATTGTCTTAGGTTTGCTGGCGGTGCCACTGTGGAAATTGGGCTTACGCCAATATGTAGGAACCGGCGCATGAGAAAATACCTGCGAATTTACCTTTCTTTTTTTCGCACCGGTTTTATTGCCGACATAGAGTATCGCGCCAATTTTCTTTTCCGGGTGATCACAGACACTGTCTGGTATTCAGCCCAGATCATCGGCTTTGAGGTTATTTTTAGTCACACCAAATCTGTGGCAGGATGGGACATAGAAAAAACTCGAGTATTTTTAGGACTTTTATTTATGGTCGATGCCATTTACATGATTGCTCTCAGTGACAATTTAGACAAGCTGAGTGATCGTGTTCGAAAAGGGGATTTGGATCTTCTGCTTCTGAAACCCATAAATTCTCAATTTATGATCAGTTTTCAAAGAGTCTCTACCTCGCTTATTTCTAACTTCATTATTGGAATCATTTATTTCGGAATGGCGCTCTATCACCTTCCAGACCTGAACCCTTTTCGCTTGTTGTGGCTTTTGCTTCTCATTCCCTGCGGACTCGGCAGTCTGTATTCTTTCAGATTTATGATTGCAGCCACTTCCGTCATTTTTACAAAGGCCGATAATATGCAATTTGTTTGGCATCAAGTTTATCGTTTAGGGATGCGACCGGATCAGATTTATTCGCGCTGGCTCCGTCTGATTATTCTCTCGGTGATTCCTGTCGCTATGGTAGCCAGTGTCCCCGCCCGATTTGTCGTAGGCCCACCGGACTGGGGCCTTGCTGTTTGGAGCCTCGTTTGGACTGGTTGTTGCCTCTGGGCCAGTACCAAATACTGGAAAATGGCGCTGAGATATTATAGCTCTGCGAGCTCTTGAATTAGCCTTCAGTCAGTCTACCAACCCAAAATATAAGCAAACATCAGCGGAGCGACGATAGTGGCATCGCTCTCAATGATAAATTTTGGACCGTGAGGCTCCAACTTGCCCCAAGTGATTTTTTCATTGGGAACCGCGCCGGAATAAGAGCCATAAGAAGTTGTTGAGTCACTGATTTGGCAGAAATACTTCCAAACTTTCGTGTCTGTTTGCTCCAAATCTTGATGCAACATTGGAACAACACAAATTGGAAAATCACCGGCAATACCGCCGCCAACTTGAAAAAAACCAATGTCATATTTTTTTGAAGTGGCCATGTACCATTCAGCCAAAAAACGCATATAGAAAATGCCGGACTTCATGGTGTTCACGTTTTTGATATTTCCCTTGAGAGTGTGACCCGCAAAAATATTTCCCGTCGTTGAATCTTCCCAACCCGGAACCACCATGGGCAGATTTTTTTGAGCCGCAGCTAACAACCAAGAATTTTTCGGATCAATTTGGTAATACTTTTCTAATTTTCCCGAGAGCAAAATTTTATAAAAATATTCATGAGGAAGATAAGACTCCCCTTTTTTATCTGCAGTGGTCCACTCTTCCAAAATGGCACCTTCAATTCGGCGAATGGCTTCTTCTTCAGGAATGCAAGTGTCCGTCACACGATTCAAATGGCGATCCAGCAATTTTTGCTCATCTTCCGGAGTCAAATCACGATAGTTGGGAATGCGCTCATAATGATCATGAGCCACCAAGTTGTAAACATCTTCTTCGAGATTCGCACCCGTGCAGGAAATCGCATGAACTTTATCTTGGCGAATCATTTCTGCCAAGGAAAGGCCGAGCTCACCGGAACTCATCGCGCCAGCTAAAGTGACCATCATTTTTCCACCATTTTTCAAGTGAACATTGTAGGCCACCGCTGCATCTTTCAACGCCGCAGAATTGAAATGACGATAGTGATGATTGATGAATTCAGTGATAACACCTTTTTGCGCTTGATAAACAGACATTTTTTTACTCCCGCTTTTTGGGAGTGTTTTCTCACATCAGAACTATTTGTCAATCATTAGCAGAGAACAAAAAAGTATTTTTTATAACTTATTTAAGAGGTCTTCTCTCAAGTTAACTCTTTGCACTTTTTTGTGTGACGGCACTTCTTTTTTGCGCCAGCTGATTCCGAATAGCCAAATATAAAATCACACCACCTACGAGCAAAATACAAAGACACATTAAAAACCAAAGAGCCACGATCATACTTCAACTCCAACTATTTTTCTGACCACCCACGAGGCCATAGTAAAACCGAAAGTTCCAGTCACAAAACTCGCATTTCCGTAAATCACGTTCCTGCGATCACAGGAATGTAGATCATTCTGTCCCTGAGGACAAACACATTTAAAACCTTCTCCATTGTCATAATGAAGAGCGATGGGTTCCATCGGTGTTTCTTCGGAAAAGACGCAGGGAACATCAAAAGAACCTTCTTTAGGAAAACCGCAACGAGTGCGCAAAATTTTTCTGAGTTGAGCGGCCATTGGGTCGGTGTGGGACTCTGACAAGTCCGCTAATTTGACTTTCAAGGGATCCAAGCGCGCTCCAGCGCCGGTCGCAGAAATGACCGGAATTTTTAATTCGCGGCATTGAGTGAGAAGATGTGATTTTGCAGTTAAATTATCAATACAATCCAAAATGAAATCGGGTTTTTTAGAAAGAATTGTCTTGGAGTTTTCCTCATTGTAGAACATGACCATTTCTTCGACTTTGGCTTGAGGATTGATCTTGCGCAGCCGCTCCGCCATCACCTGAGCTTTCTTCTGACCCACCAGTCCTTGCAAAGCGTGAATTTGGCGATTGGCATTGGTGATGCAAATCTCATCAAAATCAATGAGGGTCAAATGCCCTACTCCGGATCGTGCGAGACTCTCCGCGGCCCAAGAGCCCACGCCGCCAATCCCAATCACGCAAACATGAGCACGAAACAACTTTTCCATATTAGCATCGCCCACCAAGCGACCAAAACGATCGAATCGGCGATGCAAAAGATATTTATTTTCAGTCGGGGGAGTGAATGTCATAGCGCCAAGAGTTTTCGAGCGTTTTGACTGGTTCTGTCAAGAACTTCCCTCGGTTTTAAACCTTTCAGTTCTGCAATTTTTGCGGCGACTTCCAAAATGCAGATAGGTCGATTGAGCCTGCCAGTCAAAGACGCTGGCGCCTGATCAGGAGAATCAGACTCCAGCAGTAAATTCTCTAAAGAAATATGAGCTACGGCCTCTTGTAAAACTTTGCTGTGCTCATGACAGAGTGATCCGCCCACCGAAATTTTTAAACCTAATAAAATGAAATCATTGGCTTTTTTTATCGAGCCATTAAAGGAATGCACAAAGCCCCCCGCCTTGGGTAAACCCCAAAACTGAAGAATTCGCAGTGATTCCTCATGGGCGCGCACGATGTGCAAAACCACCGGTTTGTTTGCAAAGCTTGCGAGCTCCAGTTGCCGCTCAAAAACCTCAATCTGCCGAGACTCACAATCCTTGTATTCCTTGCGGAGATCCAAACCCATTTCACCGACGGCTGGAATCCTCAGTTGTGCTTTTGCCAGTTGATTCAAGGCTTGCTCGCACTCGTCGTCTGAATGCTCTTTCACCCAGTAAGGATGAAGCCCAAAAACGGGAATGATCGTTGGAAATTTTTTAGCCAAGGCTTCTTGGCGGAGCCAGTCCTCTGGACCAAGGCCCCCCTGCACCAAGAACGTGATTCCAGCCTGCAGAGCTTCTTGCACAAGCTCGCTCCGACAAGAGTCTTGCTCCGAATCAAATCGAGGGTCTGCCAAATGAGAGTGAATATCGACGAAGTTCATTACCGGGACTTTAGATTAATTCTATGAATAAATCCAGGACTCTTGTAGCACCTCATTTTTGCCGAAAGTGAAGATGGAATTCCATGCGTTTGGAATTTTAAAAGTAACTGAGGATTGAGGGAGCGTTCATGAAAAAAAATCAGATCTGGATGGGTTTTGAAATTCAAACTTCAACGGGACCGATATTGCAACCCACTCGTATTGTTTCCTGGAAAAATCAGCAATTTAAAAACACAAAACCTGAAAGTCCCTTCCACTATAAAGCTGATGCGCTCGCTGGGCTTTCGCTGATTCATTTGAGTCAAAATCTAAAAAACCCATTCGCAAGTCCTAGCGTGGATTATCCTTTTGCCAATCAATGCTGGCTCGCTTTGGAGCCCCACAATGAGCTTTACGTTCGCAGTCAATCGCGAATTCAGGCCATCAAAAAATATTATAAAAATTCAAATGCATCCGTGATGACTAATTTTGAAAATTCCTTCAACGAAGTCCTTGCGCAGTCCGTGACCTCCAATGGTATTGAGTTTAGTGAACTCACATCTTTGGTTAGCACGATTGATATTTTTGAGAAAAAAATGTCACAACTTTTGCTCTATAATTTTGAAGTTCAATTCAGCCGACAAACGACTCAAAATTTATTACATCTCCATTCACTGCTCTTTAATTTACGAGCGCTCGTTGCGATGGATTACAATGCTTATGTCCAAGATCCAACTTTTGAGGCCGTTAAAGTGGATTCAATTTCAGACTATCTTCCAAAATGTGAGTATGTCACAAATGATGCGATCCTTTACCATAAGTTCTGCAAACTCGCGGATCAAATGCCGGACGCCGTCGCCAATGAACTCCGAAAAACTTTTGTGAATTATTCTCACAATGCCACTTGCTTGATTGATAGTCTTCCTGCGGGATTTCTAAAATCCATCGGAGCCGATGACTTTGATGATACTTTGTATTTAGCGCAAATGGATTGGTTGCTTGGCACTGATGCCGGCTTACTGTTCCGGGTGCGCGAAGAACTCTATGGCCTTTTGGAAGGCTATGAAAAAATATTCTGGTTTGATCTTGAGGGGCGAGAATTTCAACCCGCTCATAGTCTTTCTGTAAATTGCCTTCTGACAGTACAAGATTTAGGAACGAAAGCCGCTTAGCTGGAGTTCAATGGGGCTCGCTACTGCGAGGCCTACTTGGGGCTCGCTTTACGGCGAGCTTTTAATTTTGGCAGCACGAAAATTTTCAGTAGGAAAAAAAGTAAAGCAAGGACAATAAATTCAAGAATCCATAATTTGAAATCGTGGAAAACTTGAAGAATCGGTTCACCATAATGATAAATCAGTAAAATTTGGGTGGGAATACTAATCATCGCCGCTAATCCATCCACCAAGGCAAACTGCCAAGCATGAATTCGACTCATTCCAAGAATAATATGAGCTGGAAATCTTAAGCCCGCAGTGAATCGAAAAATGAAAACCGCATACATTCCGTATTTTTTCACCCAGCCATTGATTCGTCCTAGGCGTTCTTCTGTGAACAACTTCTGAAAGCGTGGCATGGCCAAAATTTTTCGTCCAAAAACTCGACCTAAAGTAAAAACAACACAATCTGCAAAAAGAACTGCAAAAAGAGTCACGACTGCAGCCTCATAACCTTGAACGACTGGAGCTCCAGAATAAGGAGGAGGAAACAACTCAGGATGAGCCCCCATGTAAGTGAGCAATCCAACGCTGATGATGGTTAACTCTTCAGGAATTGGGAATCCAAATCCGCTCGCCAACATCACCGCCACGACAGCAATGTAAACGATGTTGGGCTGGTAAGCGTACTGCGATAGCCATTGAAATATTGGTTCTTGAGAAATACTCATCATTTTTCCTAGCCGAATAGTTCTAGCACCCTTGAATTCAATTTGAGACTTATTATTCGCTGTGCTATCAAACAGAAATATGATTAAACATGCCATGGCCAGCCAAGATGGTCCAATTTTGCCTATTTTACTGACAGATTTGGATATCGATGCCCCTCATGCAAAATGGCTTTGTGAGTTCGGGGCGATTTACCACAATCAGCAAAGAATCAAATCCTCAGAGATTCTGATAAAAAAAGGCGATTATTTGCGAGTCCACGCTCTCCCTCGCCGCTTTCCGGTGACTGTAACTGAATGGAAAACCTGCGTGATTGAAGAGACCGAGGGCTTCGTCGTGATCAACAAACCCTTTGGCGTCCCCACTCATGCTTCGGTGGATAATCTTTTCGAAAATGCCGCTCACCAAATGAGCTTGGCTTTGAATTCCCCTATTTTTGTCACACATCGTTTGGATGTCGCAACTTCAGGTATTTTATTTTTTGCCAAAACTAAAGAAATGCAACGTCAATTCAATCAAGCCCTCAAGGAAGGCCAGGTCGAAAAAACTTATTTGGCCAAAGTGGCAGGAACGCTGCGACTTACAGGAATCGTGGAGCACTTTATGGAGGCCAGCCAATATTTACCAAAGAAGATTTCCAAGAACTTCGTGGAAGGCTGGCAACAATGTTTGCTGGAAATTTTGCATGTGCAACCCGAGAACGAAAATACATTAGCAACAATTCGTTTAATCACAGGAAGAACTCACCAAATTCGCGCGCAAATGTCTGAGCTCGGCCATCCGATCCTTGGCGATGTGCTCTACTCCGGCGAGGTGAGAGATCGAAAAGTGGCTTGGGGACAAATTGAAAAAATCGATCTTTCGGCACGCTCTCTCAGATTCAAATTAAGTCCTGAACAAAATTCGCCCGAATATTTTTATTCTTTGTAAAAAATTCGCGCTCTGTCAAAATTCTCACCAGTCATTTGTTCTTAAATCGAAGTTATCTTGCTTAGAGTCTGGCCCACTTTTCGCTTAGGAATCTAGCGAAAAACAATTAAAATAATAGGAGTTATTTCGTTATGAATAAAAAGTCGTCCCTTGCTTTATTCAGTTTATTTACTCTTATATTTTTTTCATCAATGGGGTTTGCTGACACCGCTTTTGTAACAAATAACATTCTCACGACAATTAAAGGTCAAGCCGTACCAGAAGCTCAAATTGAGGCCATGGCCTATTTCGTTCCAAAATACAAACGAACACAAGGCCCGTTAGATGAAAAAGCCGTTGCGGCTTGTCGATTTGAAGAAGATTTTTACAATGTGAATGGGAATGAATTGGCTCGAAATATCTCGGTGACTCGCGGTACGGAAGGATCCTACAATTTTCAAGTTGGCGCAGGCGGAATGCGCGGTGCTTGTGAGTATGTTTTAGCTTCAGTCTATTTATTTCTTGAGGACAAAGAATTATTTGAATCCTTCAATATGCGCACTGACCTCGACGTCAACTACTTCAATGCGATCACAGAAGGTGAAATTGACCCGCAAACCACAGAGAAACTTGAGCCACAAGAAACTCTTTATTGTGATTTTTCCAAGGCAGCGGAAATTGGTGCCACCTGCCGTTTAAACGAAGATTTGCTTATCTGGGATTTGCAAATTCATGCCACTGGAGAAATTTTCACTCTTGATTTAAAAGATGAAAAATTCGCTCCTGCACCGACAAATTCAGAAACTTTACCCTAACGATTTATCCGGAGTACATTTATGAAAAGCCTTTCCTTACTTTTATTTGTCACCCTTTGTTTTCAGAGTTTCTTTGGATATGCGGAAACAGCTCACATTTATTCTTTTCAAGGGCTTTCAAAAAAACTGGGTTATCCAAACAAAACCTATTTCGGAGCTCCTGAAAAAGAGCGAGCCGACCTAGAGATCTATACAGAACAAGGCGATACTTATTATAAAGAGATTAATGATTATCTTCGTTTTTTTCCGAATGAATATAATTGGACTGGCACTAGCCCCGAGGATGCAAAACTGATTGTCACACACATGGATCATCTTTTAGCGCGACAACCAAGTCTACCAAAGGATCTTCTCCTTTTTCGCGGAGTTGATTTAAATTTTCGAGGTAATCAAAGCTACAGCATCGGCGAGGAATTCATCGAAAAAGCCTATGTCTCTACTTCCACTGACTTTAAAGTCGCCAAATATTTTGCCGTCGAAATGAGTGCCGACGAGGAAGGCAATGCCTCACATAAAAAAGCCATTTTTGTTTTTTATATCAATCGACCAGAACTTAAAGGCGTCCTCATTGGCTCAGAGGAGCGAGCTAGTGAAGAGGAAGTGTTACTTCCTCACTCGCAAAAAATTCGTGTGATGGCTTTAAGAACTAAAGATCTTCCCTATGATTTGTATTTAGCACAAATTTGCCCGAAGACCTGTGACTCTCAAATTAGAGCAGATGTTGCAAACTTCTGGAAAAAATTTATTCCTGTTAAATAAATTCAAGGATAAGCATAAGTTTGGGCGCCGGCCGTGCCAAGACAGCAGCCAACCAAGCCTCCAGCAGGAAGCCCTATGGGAACGCAATTCCATTGTCCCGCACTAGCTACAGCCGTATCCTGGAATGAACTTAAACCTGCCACAATCCCAAGTCCCAATTGCCCAAGCACTGGCACTACTGAATTTGCCATCAAAACAGAGCGCATATTTAAAATGTCCGAGGTCGTGACCGCCGCTGGTGTTGTGGCCGTGCAAAAGGACAAGCCGGAAGTGGTGCAAGTCTGCTGAAGATTTTTAAAAGCACAGTAAGGGGCTGTTGAAGCGCCCGTTCCAAGAGGCGCAGGACAAACGGCATCACCTCCTGCTGGTGCAGGAAAGAGGCTGGTAAAATTTTGCAGGAAAAGCGCAAATCCGGTGACGAGCTGAACCGTATAAAAATCTGTCATCCCCGTGACTGTTGACGGAGCATGCACAATGCGTCGCTGACAACCATCGAATGTTAAGTCAACCGTTCCAGCATCACCAGTGTCTGCAAAATTATGAAGTACAATTCCAATTTTCGCGAGAGAAAATAATAATACGAATAAATTATCATCAGAGTTCCACCCACCAAAATTCGTTTTTATAACGTCCATTTCTTGCTGAGCCCATGCGCAGTAATCTGTCGAAAGAGAATCCCCCACAAGGGCTGGTGCCGTCGCACCAGAAACAGTGAGATTTGTTGTTTGTCCCTTGTACAACGCTAACAAAGTTAAAAATAAAGGACTGGCTCCGCCAACATTAAGACTTCCCATCGCATTAAAAAAAGAGGTGAACTGAAAACCACATTTTCCCGCAAGCGCGCTCGCAAATAAAAACAAGTGCTCGCGGCTCGAATTAAGATAAGCAGGAGTCATCAATCGAAAATCTGCAATGGCAGTGTCCCAATTTTGATTGTCTACTTGAATTTTCGCATCTTGAAAGAGGACAGGATCAGAATTAACATTCGTGAACCCCTTCTCGACATTGAAGGTACAGGACGTTGATAATAACACCAGACTAAGAGCTAATCTGAGCAAAAGCCTCGACATAGTTAAATTTTACACAGAATGAGGAGACGATTGAAAGTCCATTTCGTTAAAAAGGCTCAACTCTTACAAAGTTTCGTTCAAAGATGAAACACTAGGACTAATATCCTGTTTAGGTCTGAACTTTTGTCTTCCGAAGCAAAAACAAGCCACTGACTAATACTTAGCCAGTGGCTAATACCAAATCTGACACCTCAACGCTCACAAATAGATTTTAAGCTCAGTCGCTCTTAATGAGCACGGCTCATAATTTGCAAACTTTGCCTTAGAGTTTTGGATTTATGGTCTTTTGCATAGGAGATTGAGATGATATCGATTCGTTATAAATGTCTGATTTTTGCTCTTTTTTTGACTGGAAGCCTATCTCAAAAAAGTTTTGGATCCGCAGATTTGCATAGCGTGAACTATGATTTCAATCAACAAAAGTTAGATGAAGCAAAAGACTCATTTCACTTTTTAAGAACCTATGTTGATTATTTTTACTTACTCGTAAATGCCAACAAATCAAACTTTCAGTCCTTGTCTACTACCACATCGGTCCCAGGTTGGTGTGTCGGCGACGCTCATGCTGAAAATTTTGGTGTACTCATTCAGGATAACGGTTCCTCTCTTTTTTCAATGAATGATATAGATGACTCCGGCCCTTGTCCGATTGTTTTAGATATTTTCAGATTGATGGTTAGTTCACGCCTTTATGACAACAATATTAAACTCAATAAAATTTTGGAGGCTTACCTTGAAGGCGTTCAAGGGACAAAACGCGATCTGCCATTAGCAATTCAAAATATGATTCAAAAAAGTCAAAAAAAGGGTATCGCTCCGAGCAATAAAAAAATTTCTGGTAATAAGCTTGTGAGAGATTCAGAAATGAGTGAAGTGTCTTCTGAGGTCGTGACTTTGATTAAACAAGCTCTCCATGCATACATGAATTCTAGTACAGACTTACTCGATGTTGTCGCAACATCAAAGGCTGGTGGTGGTTCCGGCGGTCTTTTGCGTTACGAGGTTCTACTTAGCAAGAATGGAGTTCTGTTGCACCTTGAACTTAAAGAAGAAATCACTCCGTCAATATACCCAGTGGAGATTGGACCAGCTCCTGACACAACAACTCGAATCTTGACGATGTTACATTTAGATCAAGGGGAAAAACTTTCAAAATATTACAATGTTATTCAAGTCGACAATAAAACGCTTTTAGTGCGCCCACGTTTTGCCGGTAATATTGGAATTTCCCTCAATGAACAATCCAATTCTGAGAATAAAGAAATTATTAATTATGAGGCCTATCAATTAGGACTTATCCATTCTCGATCAATAAATAATATTAGCTCTTGGGTAAGTCTTTTACAAAATGTTAAATCCAAAGATTGGGAAGCGGATGTCGAGTCTATGACAACACATTTTGAAAAGACTTTTTCGAAACTTAAAAAATAGATCATTGAGGTTAAAATTATTCATTATAGAGAAATTTTCATTGGGGAGATTTTCCGCTCTTGCGGAGACAAATATTCCCAATGCTTTTTTAAAAAACCGCTGAAGTTAAATATACAAAACTTTGAGGCACCTTTTCTATGGCATAAAGAATGCTAAAGCTAAAGGTATGTTTGACAGCAGCGATGCTAGTCAAAACTCATGCGGGTGAAAGTCCCGCTAACAGAGTCATCCAGTTACTGTTGTAGCCTGGATCAACGGGGGGTGTAATACCCCCCGTACGCTGATCGAAAAAATTTCTGATAGATTCGTGTCGGAAATTTGGCGAATCGGCAGGTTGTAGCGAAAGCGAACCTTAAAAGTTTAACAGTTGGTGAACGTTTGGAACGAACAACGGGAGACTGAAGAGAAGGTCGAGCCATCAAACATTGGCGAAGGCTGAGATTGTTGACAAAGCACTGGTTAAAGGCCGTCAGCAACTTCTCTTGGAACGGAAGGACGACATGTCGAGATTGAGTTTTGATGAAAGCACGGAACCACTTTTAGGTCGGTAATGTTTCTCCGACATTAGCTAAAGTGAGTGGAAAAGTTAGTTTCATTGGTCGCAATACCAGGGAGCCTAGCGAAACCAATCACCAAGCCTGTAAGTGGGGCGGATAAGACCGATAAGTTTCATGCGCATGAAGCGAGGGTCTTTGGAGGCAATCTCTTTTGGTTAGCGCTAAAAGGGATTCTAATGGCGGCGCTTTGAGTTCAGTCTTAAAACGCGAGCGGTGGAGTCAACTTCGTGAGTTTTTTGTGAATGCCCGGAGAATGGCTTAAGCGAAAACAATCGAAGGAAAACTTCATTTGAAAGGCCAACTCTTGAGCTGTTCTGGGGAAATCCCAATGGGCAGTTCTATCAAGTCAGTGGCGGAGCCGCCGGGCTGATTATTCTTAATTATGCCTGGCGCGCCACCACGTTTTTTTAAAAACATAATATTTAAAAAAGAGGTCGTAACAATTCACAAGGAGGATATTCATGGCCAATCAATTAGATCGTTGGGTGAGCAGTAGAGCATTAAATCCTTTTCGTACTATTTCTCAAATGCAGGAGCCCTTTGATCGGCTCTTTAATGAGTTTTTAAATTTAAGAGCACCGAACGGCGAACAGGACCTAATTTCTGCACCCGACTGTGAGATCACAGATGAAGGAAGTAGTTATTTAGTGAAAGCTGATTTGCCCGGTGTAACAAAAGATCAGGTAAGGGTCGAGGCTGATCGAGATCAATTGACGATTCATGCTGAAAGAAAAGAAGAGAAAAAGACTGATACTAAAAAGAAATTTCTATCGGAAATGTATTATGGTTCTTACATGAGAAGGTTTACACTACCTGGTCCGATTGATGAGAAAAAAATTGAAGCCAAGTTTGAGAACGGCGTATTGTCTATCACAGTTCCTAAAACTGAGCTTCTTAAAGCAAAACAAATTCCAATTCATTGATAAAAAAAACAAGAATTCGACCTTAATGACACGAATTCTTTGAAGATTGGCCGACTGTGGATTATATTCGAAAATTCACAGTCGGGATTTTTTTTAGAAACGATGGAGTCATAAATGGCCGAAAAAGTTGCGCACTGGGGTTTAACTGCGGAGCAAGCTAAAGCTAAACTCGCTGAGTTCGGTCCCAATGAAGTTATTCCTCGACAACTCAATCGTTTTTTTTCTGAGATAAAAAAAATTCTTTTAGACCCTATGGGACTGATGCTTCTTCTTTTGGGGGGGCTTTACTGGATTCTTGGCGATCGAACGGATTCAGTTGTTTTATTCTGCGCTTTCATTCCCGTGACCGCCGTTGATGTGCTCCTTGAAGTCAGATCTGGTCGTATCCTGAGCGCTCTTCGCACCACATTGGCTCCAACTTCTAAAGTTTATCGAGACAACATCATCATAGAATTACCTATTCGAGAAATTGTGCCTGACGATGTCTTGGTCTTTGAAGAAGGTCAAACTCTTCCGGCCGATGGAGTCCTCGCAGAAGCAGAGAATCTTTCTATTAACGAAGCCGCACTCACCGGCGAATCAATTCCTGTTGAAAAAAATAAAGAAGATTCTTTTTTTGGAGGGACCATTGTTCTCTCAGGTCGCGGACTCGGTCTCGTACAAAAAACTGGACGACAATCAAAATATGGTATGATTGCGCTGATGTTGAGTGAAATTAAAAGTCTACAAAGTCCTCTTCAAAGAAAAGTCGCTCACTTCGTAAAAATTGCGATCGCCGTTGCCGCTGCCATCGCCGTCGTTCTATTCATTACAGAATGGCGTCACACCGAAAAATTAATTCCAAGCCTTATTGTCGCTCTCACTCTTGGAATGGCTGCCGTTCCGGAAGAATTTCCATTGGTGCTCACACTTTATCTTAGTCTTGGTGCCTGGCGCCTTTCTAAAAAAGGACTTCTGGTCAAATCTCTTCCTTGCGTTGAAACGCTGGGTGGTGTTGATGTCATCTGCACCGATAAAACCGGAACGCTGACGGAAGGACTTTTTCAACTCGAAGAAATTAAAAAAATTAATTCCGCTTATTCTGAAGGTGAACTTTGGAAATTTGCTTTGCTCGCTTGCGAGATTCATATTGTTGATTCAATAGAAATCGCCATTTTAAAAAAAGGAGTTGAATTTAAAAACCTGATTCAAGACTGGGAGCTCCTCCACGACTATCCTTTTGAACTTCAAGGCAAGCATATGTCCCACGTTTGGAAAAATATCTCTTCTGGTGAAACCCTGATTGCCATGAAAGGAGCCATGGAAGGAGTCCTTGAACATTGTGCGATTGACAAAGACTCCGCGGCACAAATTGAATCAATCAATGTCGCGCTTGCAAGCTCTGGCAAGCGAGTGCTCGGCCTGGCCGGTCGGGCTGGGGCCTGCACTGGAGATCGCCTGATTGATGAAAAAAATTTGAATTTTTTGGGATTTTTTGTTTTTACCGATCCTATCCGTTCGACAGTTAAAAACGCGATCTTCCAGTGTCAGCAAGATGGCATCGATATTAAAATATTAACTGGAGATCATCTTCTTACCGCTCACACGGTGGCTGATGAAATAGGATTATCACATTCTCATCATCGACTCTTCACGGGGCAAATGCTCTCCCAAATGAGTGAAACGGAAAAAGAAAAAGCTTATACAGAAGGCGCTATTTTTGCCCGGGTCCTGCCTGAACAAAAACATGAGATGGTTCAGGCACTTCAAAAAGCCGGAAAAATTGTCGCTATGACCGGAGATGGTGTGAACGATGCTCCAGCACTTAAACTTGCCGATATTGGAATTAGCATGGGAAAATCAGCCACCGATGTGGCTCGCGCCACGGCTAAAATCGTTTTGCTAAAAAATGATTTTTCCGGAATTGTCGAAGCCGTTTTTGAAGGTCGAAAGATATTCTCTAATTTGCAACGAAGTTTTTCATACCTTATTTCATTTCATATTCCAATTGTTCTTCTAGCTATGATTCCTTCATTCTTAGGCTGGCCCTCTTTACTTTTACCCGTTCATATTATTCTTTTAGAGCTCATCGTTCACCCGATCTCTGCTTTTACTTTTGAAAATATTGAAGGAAAACATTTACCAAAAAATCCTAAAGGAGCCCTTTTAACCCGAGGGCAACTCCTCGACGCTATCATTCCTGGATTGCTATTGAGTCTTGTAACGCTGTGGCTTTTTGGTGAAAACCTTAAACTCTCTCCAGAAACAGCGCGAACCCTCGCTTTTGAATCTGTTTTATTTGGAAATATCTTTTTTGTTTTAGCCGAAGTCGCTCCAAAATTTAATCGACGCTTTTTTATCACCATAATTTTGCTGATCACTTCTTCAATTATTCTTGTGATGAATCCGATAGCGGCTCAATTTCTTCACTTTAGCTCATTAAGTCTCAAGCAACTTTTAGTTCCTGGCGCGCTAGGTGCTTTAGCTTCGATCTTCCGTTTGAAGAAATTATTTTTGAAGACTTAGTCCCCATAGACGCAGATTTTTTTTACGTGTTGAAAAAGAAGCTCTTTAGGAATCCAAATATTTCCATTTTCGCATTTAAATTTTGAATTTCGCTGTTTACAGTCTGGTCCATAAGAATCTCTGATAAGATATTCACAGACTCCAGCATTGAGTCGTCTACCCACGATAAGAGAATCATGAGCATCATTGTCCGGACTTTTTATCATTAAAAAGCTATTATGATATGACAGATAAATAGGCTTTGCTATTTTGGCGGTTAATTCTTTATCAATGACAAGTGACTGAAAATTATCATCACCACTCACTTTGTAATAGCACTTCGGTTCCGGCAAATGAACTCTCAATTTTTTATCTTTGCACTTTTTTGAATTTTGGCCATACAAACTACTTTCTGGCCAAGTTTTCTGTCCGGGCAGTCCTTGTTGATCCAACTTATCATGCTCTCCTTGGCAACTCGACGAAGACTCTGACCCAACACACTGATTAAAAAGCTGACCTAGCCAGGACTCATCCCAAGTATTTTTTAAGACCGACCGGAACCATTCGTTACCGTCCGAATTCGAAAATAAATTTGAAGGAGAATCTGATTCTTTACAAATTCCAATTCTATTTACTTGGTCAATAAGCCCTAAAAGACTCCCGCCCTTGCCATCATCACTCGGCGCGGTCGAGCGCTGTTTCTCAGCCAGATAATTAATTGCTAAATCAACAGCGGAAACATCGACTCCTATTTTATATCCTATAAAATCAGCTGTAGCAAAAGCGTAGCACCAGCCAATTTCGCCCTGATCCCTCACCGGCCCAAAATGATTTCGCAGATCCACAGAGCTGCACTGGTCAGGGTCTATATATTTATTTTGAGGTGAAGAAGCCTTCGTTTCTCTCATTTTAGCATCAGCTCTTGCCTTGGCGATAAGATATCTGGCTTCGACCATTATTCCTGTGTCTCGAAAAACTTTCGCCTGTGCCTCTGACATCAGTGGCGGCTTTGATTTGTCACAGGCGCTGAGTTGATCGACTTCCTTAGAAACATTCCAAAAATGATAGTTATTTTTAATATATTCATAAAGCTCTTTTGAGGGCTTCACTTTCGAACAGTCGAACGCCGCCTGAGTCGGCGTTTGATTCAATATTAGAAAAATAATGAGACTTGCTATCACTCTTTCGTTTCGGAAAAATTCCTTCGTTAGTTAACAGACGTCTAGCGTCTTTTATTGGAACGCTTCCCTTACCTTGATAAAAAGAAGTGACACATTTTGAGATTTTCCAAACTTAGACCTTTAGATAGTCTGGGTTCTTCCGATCAGTCACTATCGGAGGGGATATGAGCCGAAGGTATTCCTTTTTTAAAATTAGCTTTTCTAAAATTAAAAGAGCCTTGATCTTCTGCTCAGCATTCCTCGTTCTTTTGTTTTATCAAAACTGTGCCCAAAACGACAGCTGGACAATTGAAAACAACAAAGTCGCTGTCATGGCTCCAAAAAGCTGTCTCTTCAATGGTCAAACACTCTCTGAGGGACAAACCATCACAACTTATCAAAACTCCTCAGTGCCTTATGGTCAAAGTTGCCTTTCTCAAGTTGAGACCTGCACCAATGGGGTCTTGAGTGGCAGTTACACTTTTCCAAGCTGCAGTGTTAACCCACCGGCATCATGTACTTTCAACGGGCAAACCATTGCACACGGGCAGACGGTGACGGCCTCACAAGCCTCTACGGTTCCTTACGGACAAAGCTGTTCTTCGGAAAATCGAACTTGCAATAATGGCACGCTAAGTGGCACGTATGCTTTTTCG
Organism: uncultured Bdellovibrionales bacterium; assembly: GCA_903926205.1. Lineage (GTDB taxonomy): Bacteria > Bdellovibrionota > Bdellovibrionia > Bdellovibrionales > Bdellovibrionaceae > CAIYID01. Next base: position 3,509 of record CAIYID010000083.1, on the reverse strand, counting down.
AGCTGTACACCAGGAGCCCCAGCTTCTTGCTTATTTAATGGTGTAACAATTCCTAGCGGACAAACTGTGACGGCCTCACAAGCCTCCACGGTTCCTTACGGACACAGTTGCTCATCGGAAGTACGAACCTGTACGAATGGTACTTTGAGTGGTACTTTCGCTTTTTCGAGTTGCAGCGTCACTCCACCCGCTTCCTGCACTTTCAATGGCCAAACCATTCCACACGGACAGACCATCACTGCCTATCAAGCTCCTGCCGCAACGATGACACAAGCTTGCGTCTCACAAGTCGAAACTTGCACGAACGGTTCTTTCAATGGAAATTATGCGTATGCGTCTTGTGCTTCCTGCACTGTTTCTAACGTGTCTACAATGGCGAAAATTTTATTTCTGGTCGATACCTCGGGCTCCAATACCAGCACAGATCCAAGCAATACTTATCGTTTGGGCTCGATAAATACTTTCTTCAACACTTACAAATCAAAAAATAATTTTTACTGGGGATTAATTTCTTTTGGCGATACCGATGTGGACTATGTGAGCCAAGCTGGAAGTGCCAGCACCTTCACGAGTTCATCGACTGTCATGCAAAATGCCATCACTTCTTTTTCAGCCGGTACAATCGCTTTTGGCCTGACGCCATATCTCTCTGCCATGCAGGACGCTCAACGTGCGATCACTAATGATCCAGACAATACGAGCGGAAATCGAGCAAGTGGTTTGAAGTATTACGTCGTATTGATGTCAGACGGAGTACCTTCTGACTTTACTCCCGCTGGAGCGATCTCTTACACGACGACGTCCGCCAATTATACACCCTATGTTAATGCACTTCTAGGGGCCGCTCCTGGTGCTGTAACATTAGACACCGTCTTATACGGAAATCAAAACGCCAGCACCGTGCCGGTGAATATGCTTTCTGGAATCGCTTCAGATGGTCATGGTGTTTTTACAGACTCAACCAATCTGAGCACGATCAATATTAATAATCTGATGCAAAAAACAGTTTGCCCTTAGGATTATTGCGTAGCTACACCGGAAGTGAAGGTGCTTGGCAGGCCACCAGACAAAAGATGAAGAATTGCAGCGGAATAATATTTTGTGTCCAAATTATTGTGCACAATCTTTCCACCAATACTGTTCATCACACCGAGTAGAGTCAGCAAATCCCCGACTGCTCCTGAATTGGTGGTGGGAGCTAGGTGATTTGCATCAGGTCCTTTAGCCACCAGTATCCTCTTGTCGGGAGACTTGATCGCGGCATCCAGGAATTCTTGACCTTGGTTCGGATTCCCCCAAGCGTCTTGTTCTCCGGTTAAAAATAAAATCGGAAAGGCATTAAACACGCCCGCGTATTTTAAATTGATCGTTTGGGGCACGGGCATCGGCAGTGGAGAATTTTGTGCGTCCAACAATTTGGTGGGATCTAAAATAGCGTTAGCCAAGACCATACCTTGAATTTTGTCGCCAACATCGGTGCAACGATTTGCAAGATTGTAGCCAATCGCTCCTCCGATGGAATGTCCGAACACAAACAAGCGATCGCTGGGCTTACGCAAAACTGGCGAAAAACCCTGCAAATAAGGAAGTCGCTGTCTGAGTCCCCAACGAATACCCTCGCAAGCGTTATCAGTCCACTTGTCATGATTCACAGTCGCTCCATCAAATCCAATCAAACCCAGCAATCCAATAGATAAAACAATACCAGGGCCCGCCTCTTGGTATTGAGGAAAAATCACATCGTAACCCCGAGTGGTTAAATCATTAATAAGCTCCTGATAAATATCAGGAGATATCATTACAAAGCCATGCAGTAAAACAACTGTTCCCTTGCTAGCGCCTGTTGCTGTTGAAATATAGATTTGAGTTTTTTGAGGATCGCTCAACACCGGAGTATTACTCATACTCACATAAGAATCTGCTAATGCGAATTTACTGATGAGCAAAGAAAAAATAACGAGCATTGCTGTTTTCATGAAAATCAACCTCTCTTATTTACTCACGAGCAAATAATTTTGAAGTGGTGTTTTAGGAGCCCCTGTTACACAGGTCTTTCTTACGACTTCATCGACAAAATTAATTAAAGCTTTAAATTTTTTGTTTATTTCAATTTGAAGAATGAATCATAACCGAAAAGGAAAAAAATTTTACAGGTTCAAAGACCAGCTTTAAGCGGCTTTTTTGAAATTTATTTTGGCGTCTTTAAGCCAACGTTCAAGCTCTTGAACAAACACGGTATCTTGAAAACTAATGCGTCCAAATTTTTTAGGGTCACTCACAACCCGACAGGAAAATTTGACGCTTTTGTTGCCCTTCGAGTTAGAAATAAAAATTTCACAGGTTTCGTTTTGCATTTCTGGAGGGATGGGGTCTTGCAACAAAACACCTCCCAGTGAAATATCCTTAGTAAAACTTCGAAAAGTTTTACTATTGCAACTAATGATGATTTTAAATTTTAATTTCAGTCGCTGATGTTTTCTCCGCTCTGGCTTGCTCACCGAAGCCTCTTGTTCATGTATACGAAGAATTTGATTTTCCTGTTCTAAAATAATTTTTTTATGTGGAACCACCGGCCTAGGAATTTTCTGAGGAATAGGAGTCAGTTCCATCTTAGAAGTTAAGCTCGCCTGAAATTCAAGGATATCGCTTGCTTTTGCCCAATCCGTCATTCCTTCTCTCCAAGCAAGCCATTCCGTCAGAATTAATTTCGACTCGTGAATTCTTTTAATGGCCTCAGCAAATTCAATATTTTCATATCGCATTTCTGTACGCTGATTATAGAGAAACCATTTTTTGTTCATAATGTCTTTTCGGTTTTCTTCGTAAAAAGTAAATTAAATGTATTAAATTATATTTACAAAATTCTTACTCATTGTTAACGACGTCTCAGATTGAGAATGCCACATAACTTCAAAGACTTAGATGCCGAACCAGTTGGCTTAATGTTTTTCAAATTCCAAAAAAATAGATATCGATCCTCTCAATTTGATATTTTTTGGCGAAGTTGCTCGTATTTTCAGTTAAAAATATAAAAAGTTGACTGTGCTAAGATAAGGGATTAGCTTGCCTTAATTCTTGTCGCGGGGTGGAGCAGTCTGGTAGCTCGTCGGGCTCATAACCCGAAGGTCGTAGGTTCAAATCCTGCCCCCGCAACCAATCTTCTGATTGGTAAAAGACAAGATCCCCAGAATCACCAAGTGTTCTAAGTACCTAAAATCATTAACCAGAGCTTCTGCAATCAGACACCGAAACCACTTGAAACGTCGGCAAATTTCAATCATTTGCTACTTTTCTGCTACTCCGTTGCTACTTGGGAAAATGGGTCCGAACCCAAGATTCCAAGCTAAAGCCCACTCACAGCCCTCGATTTTTGGTTCTTCACCAAAGGTAGGGGCAGTCACGGTTTCTGTTAGCTACAATATGCTTTCACTCTGATTCTATAATTTCCAAAGTTATGCATTCCATAGGCTCTATTCTGTATCTCATCCATTCTTCGATGTAAACCCTCG
>CAIYID010000082.1 GCA_903926205.1 uncultured Bdellovibrionales bacterium | reverse complement strand
GTGACTGCCCCTACCTTTGGTGAAGAACCCCGCCGGTCGGCATGGAAATAAATTTTTTGAATTTTAATTTTTGAAAATCAGATTTGACTCGGCTTATCCACCGATTCCGGTAGCTAACAGAAACCGTGACTGCCCCTACCTTTGGTGAAGAACCCTTCGCCCGAAGCGGTCCAATTAGCAAAATCTCAGAAGTCCTCGGAGCAAGCCTCCGGGGACTCTTTCTTAAAATCAAAAATATTAAAATTTAAAAGGCCGGACCGCTTGGCTGCGGCGGCTGGTCTGCAATCCCTATTTTTCCGGGATAAGAAGGTCTTTTTTAACTCTATTGTTGAAATTGGTCGGGGAGACAGGATTCGAACCTGCGACCCTCTGGTCCCAAACCAGATGCGCTACCAGACTGCGCTACTCCCCGACGCGAGGGTTGTATCATAGTGGCCTAACGGTTTAGTTGTCAACCTGCAGACATAAGTTTTCAAGAACCTTGCCTGATTTGTCTTTTACGCCATAAACTTAGGCGATGAATCTTCTGAATAATATTCCTAAGCCTTTGCTTGTGATCTCTGTTTTTGTTCTTGGTATCGCCTTCATTGTATACACAAATCGGCCTCATAGTATTTGTGATACCCAATTGGAGAACTTTAAAGAGCTTGAAAAAGGGTATCTCTATCCACTTTCGATCAAAAACGCTGGGACCCGTGCTCCAATTTATGACCGAGCCTTTGCATCTTGCCGTGACGGTCAAGGAAGTGCCGGGGCCTGTCTAGAGTACTTCAAGATTTTGAGCAAAATGATTGCAGATCTTGATCCCATAGCGTCAACCTGTGGTGAATTTTTTGGAGAGAATGGAGTCATTCGCAAGTCCTTGATTGAAGGAATGCGGACTTTAGTTCTTATTGCTTGGGGTGAGGAATTGCCCGATAAAGAGGCAAAGGTAAGCGGACGTCTGGATACAACCGAACTTTCGCTTTTTTGTAATCTTAGAGCCACATGGCTAAAATATTTGAACAAAGAATCTTTTGAATCCTTCAAAGACTCTGTTGTTGCAGAGCTTCCGACAAAAAAATTCGAAATGAAAGAGGGTGCTCGTGTCTGCACTAACTGCGAGACTCCTCCAAAATTATTGGAGGTCATGGGCAGCCGTGAGGAGCTGCTTAAGCACACTCTTTTTTCGATCAATTGCTATTCGTATCATTAATATTAAATAAAAATAGAGATGTGGTTTCTTAAACCTGTCTAGACCGCTGCAATGGAAATTTCTCTCCAGTCCCAACTTTGACCTTTGGAGTATGCCTGCCCCTGCATCATGAGTTCAGGGTCTCGGAGATGATGTATCATCAATAGTCCATCGGACCTTTCTTTAACTTGCCAATCCCTTGGGTTAAGCCCAAAAAACTTCAAGCCTGCGTTGAGGTTTTGAATTTTATTCGAAAAAATACAGCCGTTGATCTGATTGATGTCCATAGTTTCCCCTCTGAAAAGATTTGCAGATAGGTATAGCAAGCATTGGGCCAGACAAATCGAAGGCGAAAGGCTTGAGAATTTCACTTAATGAGAGCAAATTAATTTTGCAGTCCGAAACTCGGGAGAAAGATTCTATGAAGTTAGACGAAATTTTTTGCTTAAAAAATAGACATCGATTTTATCTAGCAGGTCATGCTCTTGTGATTATTGTTGTTATTTTATTTTTTAAATTTATTCCTGAGAGAAAATGGGCGGCGCTTTGTGCTGGTACTCTTTTTTTAACGGGTCCGTTATTTGTACTCATCACTGAATTTAAGGTGCAGCTTTTGTTTAAAAGCTTTTCTACCTACGGAGCCTTGTTTTTTCTAGGGTTGTCAGCAATTCCAATTTTTTTTCTTCGAATAACAAATTGGGATCAAGCTTTTGAAAGCTTGAGTTTGTTTGGATTCTCAGGGCCAGAGCTTCACCATATTTCAAATTATCTATTTTATTTCATGTTGATGACTTTTGTTGCTGATTCGATGCTCGCTAACTACAAAAGAAAACAAAAAATTGATATTTAATCTGCACAAAGCAGAAAAGCAAAGCCGTTTGACAGCTTTGCTTTTTAATGAAAACAGAAATTTAATCTTTTAAAGATCTGTTTTTAAATTCATTCGTCGAATGAAAATTAAACTTCGAAAGGGGCTGGAGAAATTGCCTCTGGACGATGGTAAGTGTCATGAGCATCAGCACCATTTGGAAGTAAGCCCAATGAGCGAGCCTTTTTAACCGCTCCAGAGACTCGTTTCTGTTGAGCGATACTCAATTTAGAAATACGAGCAGGGGTGATCTTTCCACCATCGCTGACGAATCGGCTGAGGCTTGAGGGATCTTTGTAATCGAATACTTGATCACCGTTGAAGTCCTGGCGGTATTTGCTCTTTGAAGAAGAAGTCGTCTTTTTCATGTCTTTTCCTTTTTCGTCCTCATTATGTGCATTATGCACACTTTCCGGGATATCTCCCGGGCGAGGTACCTTTAATTAATTAACAAGGAAGATCGATATACTGTAAATTTCCGTTGCCAACAAGTGTCTTTTTCCATATATATCACATTTCTTACGAAGGAGAGCCTGAATGAGTCGCTGTGAATTGACTGGTAAATCACCAGTCGTAAAAAACAAGGTGAGCCACTCGAACGTTAAAACTAAGTCTATTTCTATGCCAAATGTGCAGAAAAAACGCGTATTTAGCAAAGCTTTGAATGAGTTTGTTCGATTACAAATTTCCACTGGCGCTTTGAGAGATATGGAGCATATGGGTGGTTTTGATACCTTTATCCTCCGTCAGGATGTTGAAAAATTGTCTCCACGGGCGTTAGATGCTCGCACTCGCATTTTAAGAAAAATGAAGGCAAAAAAAGTAACTGCCGGGAGCAAAAAATGAAATTAAAAATCAAAAAAGGTGACACTGTAGAAGTGGTTTCTGGAGCTGAAAAAGGCAAAAAAGGCGCAGTTATTGCTGTTGATCCTACGGCCTTGCAAATTAAAGTTCAGGGCATCAAAGTCATGACTCATTTTGACAAAAAAGAAGGTCAAAAAAAGACCGAAGGCTTTTTTCCTTATTCAAAAGTTAAGTTGGTAGAAAAAGCTGCTGGCGAAAAGAAAAAAGTGGCTAAAAAGAAAGCGACTTCTAAAAACGCTTAGTAAAACGCACAGTATCAAAAAAACTCTCTGACAATCAGTCCGTGTTGTCTTTTTTTTAGAAAAATTTACTCGACTTTGTACTGAACCCAGCTGAAAACAGCTGGGTTCTTTTATTTCTAGACGTTAGCAAGACTTTAGAGTTGGCCTTCTCATTCCGATACACCTGATACAACAGGATTTGAGAATACAATTTCGATAAATGAAAGAACTAGGGGTTAGGTGCTATGAAAGCTCGAATGACCACACTGATGATGTTAACGTTGCTTGCTTGTTTTGTTGGCGATTTTTCTTTTGCAGAAGATACCAAGACGGATTCTTCTGTTGCTAAGACGGAATCTCCAGCCGTAGTGAAAAATACATCACCAACAGGAGTTGAGACGGCAAATTCGGGAACTGTAAACTCTGATTCTGTGAGCCCTGATTCTAATTATATCATGTGTAAAAATGGAAAAGCGGTGCGTACGATTCGCATCGAGAAAAAAGGCAATACTTGTCGAGCTCTCTACACTAAAGAAGGTGTGGACCAAGTTGTGGGAAAATCGGAGGCTACAGAAACTTGTCAAAAAGTCGCGCAACGAATCAAAGTTAATTTGGAATCAGGCGACTGGAAATGTAAAGACATTAGCCAAGCGCGAGTTTCTTCGTCGATGGAATAATTGTGAAAAAATATTTTGGAGTTGCGGTAGGGCAAATGAACTCGGTCGACGATGTTGATACGAACTTTCGCCAAATCGTGAATCTTTTAAGTGAAATAAAAAAAAATGATGAAATCGATCTTGCTTGTTTTCCTGAAAATTCTCTTTATATGAGAATTAAAGAAGGCGAAGTCATCGAGGGTTTAACTTTAGATCACAAAGTTTTTTCTTTGTTAAAAAACGAAGCAAATAAAAGAGGAATTTTTTTACATTTAGGTTCAGTTGCAATGCGAGTGGGTGGTCAATTGCGGAATGCTTCAGTGACCGTGACACCGCTAGGTGAAGTCTCGATCACTTATGAAAAAATTCACTTATTCGATATTGATATTGAAAATCATGCTCCAGTCAGAGAATCCGATGTCTATTTGCATGGAGAAGAACCGAAAATTCTTGAACTTCACGGCTGGCATTTTGGTCAGACCATTTGCTACGATCTTCGTTTTTCTGAGTTGTTCAATTGGTATGCTCAGCACGCCGTGGAGGCGATGCTAGTGCCTGCAAGTTTTTTGGTGCCGACGGGTAAAGCTCATTGGCATGTTCTTCTAAGAGCACGGGCTATTGAAAGTCAGGCTTATGTGATTGCTGCCGCGCAGGCAGGTCAGCATCATAGTCTGAAAAAGTCTGGTCTTCGTGAGACTTTTGGGCACAGTCTGGTTATCGACCCCTGGGGGCAAATTTTAGCTGAGGGAAATCCGGAGGGCCCTCAGCTTCTGAAGGTCAAATTGGATTTAGAAAAAATCAAAGCTGTACGAAAGCAAATTCCTATGGCGAATCATCGTCGCCTTGTGCAAATGAAGCGTTAAACGAGAGGTGTCATGGGCGGTGTGGTGTTACCGTTTGCTCGTTATAGGCTGGCTTTTGGCTTGATTTCTTTGGAGCAAAGATGTCAGATTTCAATCATGCGAATTTCATTTGGAATTTTGTTTTTTAATCTGCTTTTTATAAGCTCGTTTTGTTTTTCTGCGAGCAATGATATCTCGGGTAATTCAACGGCGAACTCATCGACGGCTTCGTCTGGCAGCCAAACGACTTCGATCAATAGCGCAGGAGGTAGTTCTTCTGCGAGTAGCTCGAGTCTTTTAACCAATGAAGAAAAATTGATTCGAGAGCGAGCCCATCAGCGGGCCTACCCAGGCGGTAACGATGAGGAGCCTCTCAAAGTGCAAGCACAGTTGCCATCGGCCTCACGAAAAATGCAACCAGCTCAGGAACCAATTGAAATTGCGGAGCCAGCTGAAAATCATGCCAATGATTCTAACGATTAGTCATTCATCAGGAGCTTTAATATGAGTCTACGTACAGATTTGCCCGAAGGTGTTACACGAGAAACCATGGACGTCGATGTCCTTATTATCGGCGGCGGAAGTGCGGGCCTTTCGGCAGCATTGCATTTAGCTGAGTTGCGTGAAAAGAAAAATTTGCCTGAACAAATGATTGTTGTTTTAGAAAAAGGTCACGAAGTTGGTGCTCACAGTTTATCCGGAGCTGTCTTGAATCCTCGGGCTCTTATTGAGTTAGTGCCAAATTTCAAAGAAGAGGGCTGCCCACTCGAAGCGGAAGTGACTTACGATGCTGTTCATTATTTAGGTGAGGGCTTCAACGTGAAATTACCGGTGACGCCGCCGCCATTTAAAAACGAAGGAAACTACATTGTTTCTGTCTCAAAATTCAATCGTTGGTTAGCGGCTCGATGTGAGGCCAAAGGTATTAATATTTTTCCGGGTTTTGCCGCGGTCGAAGCGATCTATGAAGGAGACCGAATAGTTGGAGTTCGCACGGGCGACAAAGGCCGAGATAAAGACGGCGCGCCAAAAGGAAATTTTGAGCCTGGCTTAATTTTAAAATCGAAGCTGGTGATTTTTGCTGAAGGCACACGTGGGTCTTTGTTTAAACGAGTCAGCGAAAAATTAAATCTGCGAGATGGAAAAAATCCTGAAGTTTTTGAAGAAGGAGTTAAGGAAATCATTCAAATGCCTCCAGGTACAGTGACTCCGGGGCAAGTGATTCACACCATGGGATTTCCTCTCAAAAAATCCATTGGTGGAACTTTTATTTATACCATTCCTGGCGATAAAATTATTTTGGGTTTGGTGGCCTATTTGGACACCCATGATCCACTTTTAGATCCACACCGCGAATTGCAAAAATTGAAAACTCACCCTTTCCTTCGAGAGATGTTAAAAGGTGGGAAAGTGGTCGCTTATGGAGGCAAAACTTTGCCTGCCGGTGGATACTATTCGATGCCAAAATTATTTGGCGATGGTTTTATCGTTTGCGGAGACTCAGCGAGCATGGTGGATGTGCAAAAACTGAAAGGCATTCATTTGGCCATGAAGTCGGGCATGTTAGCGGCGGAAACGGCGATTGAGGCCATCGAAGCCCAAAATTTTTCCGCAGCGAAATTAGAATCCTATGATGGAAAAATTCGCGCAAGTTTCGTGAATGATGAGCTCTATCGAGTTCGAAATTTTCATCAGACATTGAGTCAGGGAGTTCTTGCGTCTTTGCCGATGATTGCACTTCAGGAATTAACTGGCGGACGCGGACTTGTGGATAAAATGACGACTCACGCAGACGCTGACACCACGGAGCGCGTTGTCGATGTTTGGGGGCCTGAACCTTGGGAGCAGGCAGAGAACCAGTTGCCTAAACCGGATGGAGTTCTCTTTTTTGATAAGCTTTCCAGTGTTTATTTGACGGGAACGATGCACGATGAGCACTCACCTAACCATCTGATTTTACAGAATGCGGAGGTTTGTCGTAGCACCTGCGCTCCTCGATATAAGTCACCCTGCACTCATTTCTGTCCTGCGGCAGTTTATGAGATGATCGAGTCGAATTTACAAATTAACTATACGAACTGTATTCATTGTAAAACCTGTGATATCAAGTGCCCATTCGAAAATATCGATTGGACTGTTCCAGAAGGTGGGGGCGGGCCAAAATACACAGAAGTTTAACATCAGGGGACGGTAGGAATCCTCTGATGAAGGAGGATTTTTATGCCTAGTTTTTTAGCCATTTGTCCAAAAGGCTTATCAGAAGTTTTAGAAAAAGAAATTCAAGGTCTCGGAATCCCATCGACTCAGAAAATTGCTGCAGGAGTTTTCTTCGATACCAATTGGGAAGGTTGCTATAAAGTGAATTTACATTCACGAATTGCTTCCCGAGTGGTAAAGCCCGTTTTAGATTTTCCAGCTTACAATGGCGACGATATTTACAATAATGTCTTACAACATGATTTTACGAAATACATTTCTCCCGATCAAACACTGAAAGTAGATGCGGCAGTAAAAGAGTGTGCGATTCATGATCAGCGCTTTTTAGCAATGAAAGTAAAAGACGCGATCGTTGATCAATTTCGTGAGAAATATGGTCGTCGCCCTGATGTTGATAATCAAAGACCAGCATTACGAATTATTATACAAGGACGAAAGAATGAATTTCATCTTTCCGTCGATACATCGGGCGATGCCTTGTACATGCGCGGTTATCGTTTGGAAGCTGGTGATGCTCCACTAAAAGAAAATTTAGCGGCGGCCTTACTTGCGATGGCAGAGTGGGATAAGCAGTCCCCTGTGATTGATCCTCTTTGTGGTAGCGGAACTATTCTGATTGAAGCCGCAATGATGGCGATGAATATTGCTCCGGGCTCACTCAGAAATCGTTTTGGTTTTATGTCTATGATTGGTTTTGAAAAAGACAAATGGGAAGCGGTGGTCGAAGAAGCGATTTCTCAAGAAAAAACGGAATTGCCGTATTTATTTTATGGCTCTGATATCGATCGTAAAGTTTTGAAAATGGCAAAAGATAATGCTCGTCGTGCGGGTGTTGATCATGTGATTGAATTTAAGCCCGGTCCGGTTGCCACTTGCGAGCCGCAGGTGCCTGCAGGCTTGGTTGTGACAAATCCTCCTTATGGAGTTCGCTTGGGTGACGAAGAAAACGTGCGAGATATTTATAAGGATTTGAGTTACACTCTGAAAAATCGATTTAAGGGTTGGAATGCCTGGATTTTATCTGGAAACAAAGACTTAATTACTGATTTGAAATTGAAGGCCACTCGTCGTCACTTCACTTATAATGGTCCTATTGAGTGTCGTTTCTTGAAATATGAAATGTTCTAAGAGTTTTAAGGCCGATTTTTCTCAGCAAGTTTTTGCTTTATCTCTGAAAGTTCTCGACGCATCTCTGGCAAATTAGCAAGAGACGCCAACATTTTAAGGCCTTCTCTCCAGGGTTGGAGAGGGTAGCCGGTGTAGGCGCCAGGCGTTGAGATATCTTTGGTAACGGCTGAGTTGCCGCCAACAGTGACGTTGGCGCAAATCTTTACATGGTCTGCCACTAAGACTCCACCGCCGCACTTGAAATTATCACCAACCTCAGATGAACCAGCAATTCTGAATCCAGCAGTGATCAAACAATTTTTTCCAATTTTACAATTGTGAGCAATATGAACTTGATTGTCTAATTTTGTTCCAACGCCGATGCGGGTTTCAATCAAAGTACCGCGGTCAATACTGCAGTTGGAGCCAATTTCCACATCGTCTTCGATGATGACATTTCCTAATTGAGGAATTTTATGATTGATGTTTTGAGGGTCGGTAGCAAAACCAAAACCATCGGAACCAAGGCAGGTGTGAGGATGAACTTCGCAGTCGTTGCCAATCTCGCAATCTGCTCCGACGTGCACGAGGCTGTGAAGTTGAGTTCGTGAGCCGATTTTTGCATTTTTCTCTACCACGCAATGGGGACCAATCTTCGAGTCGTCGAGAATCTCTACGTTGGCACCAATCACCGCAAAGGGACCAACGCTCACGCGTTGACCTAGTTTTGCGCTCCCATGAATACTGGCCAGCGGAGAAATCAAGGATTCGATGCGCTGCGATTTAGTGTCAAAAAAAGGATTCAGAATTGTCATTGCCGCTTGAATGGCAGGGGTTAAAAACAGCGCCTGAGAAGGTCCTAATTTTGGAATTTCATGGTAGGCAGACTTAGCCGCAACAATGATTCCTGCTGGGATTTCCAAAGCTGTTTCCATTTGGGCGAGGCTAGAGACAAAAACCAAGGCACCTGGAGGTGCAATTTCAGGTGGCCAGGGACGATAGGCTTCCGCCGCCTCATCACCAGCGATGAATTGCAAATAGGGAGATTTAAGAGCTTTAATTTCCTTAGCGATGACCTTCATAAGAGCGTACCATTGTTATATTTAGAGAAAATTGCTGCCTTGCAAAAACAATCAGGCTTCCAAGTCAACCTCATTTGTATTACAGAATCAATAGAAATGAGGAGGATTTTGAATGGCAAAGAAGGTAGTTAAATCAGTCAGTAAATCTGAAAAAACATCCAAAAAAAAGGACGCGCCTAACGTCAGCTTAAAAGCTAAATCAAAATCCGAATTAAAGACCTCTGAAAAAGTTTTGAAAACAGAAAAAGTATTGAAAGTCGAAAAGCCGACCAAGAGTGAGAAACCGTCGAAGTTGGAAGTCGCACCAAAACTAGATAAGAAGGAGACCGCTGCTTCAAAAAAAACGGCATCTTCTGAAAAAAAATCAACGTCCCAGAGCGCTGACTCGGCGACGGTGGTAGAAAAACCAAAAAAAATGTCTGCTAAGGCCAAAGCTGAAGCGGCAGAGTCTGCTGAATCAAATAAGAAGTGGACAGAGCTTAATGAGAAGCATAGGGCGGAGAAAGCGGTCACCTATAATATGACCGGAGTTTTTGCCCCTAATACACCAATCCAACATAAGATTTTTGGGTGGGGTTTTATTATTAATAGCGATAATAATCGCCTAGAAGTGTTATTTGAAACGGGCACGAAGTCGCTCATTAGTAATTATAAGCGCTCGTAGGCTTAATTTCTTGAGTCTTCAAGCCTCGTAATAAATTGCTAGACAGTCGTCCATAAATCCAATAAAAATTTTGCAATGGCAAAAGACGATTTAGCACAAATTGAAGGAAAGATTGTGGATGCGCTTGCTGGCGGAATCTACAAAGTCAAGCTCGACAACGAAGTCGAGATTCAAGCAAAGCTCTGCGGTAAAATGCGAAAATTTAATATTCGCGTTGTTGTCGGAGATCGCGTGACAGTGGGGGTCTCTCCGTATGATCCTACTCACGGCTTAATCATGTTTCGGCATAAATAGTTTTTGTCTCTCTAATATCAACCTCAACCATCGAAATAATCATGGAACAAAATTTACAGAATTACCTTTTGAAGTCTGTGTCTGGAGTCTCTTCGAAGTCGGCCGCTGCTGTGTTGGAGCTTTCCGCTGAAGGCGGAACGGTGCCGTTTATCGCTCGTTATCGAAAAGAAAAAACTGGAAATTTGGACGAGGTGCAGATCCGCCAAGTGATCGAAGCGAATGAAACTTATCAAGAGGTCGTCAAACGAAAATCTTTCTTGGTGGAAGAAATCGGTGGACAGGGAAATCTGACTGACGAGATCAAAAAACGCATTGAGAAAAGCTGGGACTTAAATGAACTTGAAGAGATCTATCGCCCCTTCAAGAAAAAGAAAAAAACCAAAGCAACGATTGCTCGCGATGCTGGCTTGGATCCTTTGGCCGCATGGGTCTGGGACTTGGGTCATGGCTTGATCAAAGACGATGGCTCTATCGAAATGACCATGGAAGTGAAAGCGAAGAATTTCTTGAACGTGGCCGCGGGAATTGTCTCTTATGATTTGGCTCTTAAAGGTGTGCAAGACATCTTGGTGGAAAAAATTTCCAATGAGGCGGATCTTCGTGTGAAAGTTCGAAATAATTATGCAGAAAAAGGCCAAGTGATTTCGAAGCGCACGAAAAATTTCAAACCACACTCAAAATATGAGATGTATCAGGAATTCAAAGAGCCTGTGAAAAGCCTGTTGGACCCAAAGGCGAGTCATCGTTATTTGGCCATGAGACGGGGATGGGAAGAAGAAGAATTATCGGTAGAGATTGCTGCTGAGGAACCCTTACTTTTAAAACTGTTTGAAGATTTTGCCACAAATCAGCCAGATTCTGCTGTTGGAACATTTTTAAAGACCTGCGCAAAACAAGCACTGACTGTTTACGTCGTTCCTTCAGTGGTGAATGAAATTCATAAAACATTGAAAGACAAAGCAGACCAAGATGCCATTCGAGTTTTTGCGGAGAATGTGCGACGAGTTCTTTTGGGCTCTCCCTTTGGTCCAAAAGTGGTTTTAGGAGTTGATCCGGGTTTAAAAACGGGTTGCAAGATTGCTTTGGTGGACAAAGGTGGAAATTTTATCACGCACACTGTGATGCAAATTCTTGGTGATGGCGCAGAAGCAAAAGCGAAACCGCTTTTTGATGAAACGACCAAGAATATTAAAATTCAAGCCATCGCTGTTGGCAACGGAACTGCCGGACGTCAGACGGAAATTTTCATTCGAAAAATTTTAAAGGATCTTGGAAAAGAAATTCCTGTAGTGATGGTGAATGAATCAGGAGCCAGTGTTTACTCTGCTTCGGATATTGCTCGACAGGAATTTCCAGAGTTGGATCTCACGGTGAAAGGTGCGATCTCAATTGCGCGACGTTTGCAAGATCCCTTGTCAGAACTCGTCAAAGTGGATCCGAAATCCATTGGTGTGGGTCAATATCAACATGATGTGAATCAATCTCATTTGAAAAAGGGTCTTGAGGGGGTTGTTGAATCTTGCGTGAATAATGTGGGCGTGGATTTGAACACTGCCTCAGAAGCCTTGCTTGCTTACGTTTCTGGAATTGGTCCAGCGATGGCGAAAAATATCATCGGCTATCGCAAAGATCACTTATTTGAAGATCGAAGCGAATTATTGAAAGTGCCCAAATTCACCGCTAAAGCTTACGAGCAAGCGGCTGGATTTTTACGAATTCTCAATGGGAAAATACTTCTCGATAAAACAGGAATTCATCCTGAACGATACGCGGCTGTTCGCGATATGGCTCATGAGTTAGGTGTTGGTATCGCGGAATTGGTGGGCGAAGGTGCAAAGAAAATGATGGTTCTTAAGCCTAAGTGGGCGTCCATCATCGGTGATTATACTTTTGATGACATCATTCGCGAGTTGGAAAAACCAGGTCGTGATCCTCGTGATCCGTTTAAAATTTTTCAATTTCGTGACGATATTTTTGAAGTGAAAGATTTAAAACAAGATATGATTTGTCCTGGCATTGTTACTAACGTTACTAACTTCGGTGCTTTTGTGGACATTGGTGTTCATCAAGATGGACTAGTTCATATTTCAGAACTTTCTCAAAAATTTGTCGATGACCCTCGAAAAGTCGTGAATCCTGGCGATCAGGTGACTGTGCGAGTGATGGGTGTGGATTTGAATCGCAATCAGATTTCGCTCTCGATGAAAATGGAATCCGCGCCTTCTGCGGCGCCTCAGAAATCGAGTCAGCGACCAGAAAGAACCGGGCGTTCTGAGCGGCCACAACAGACGAAGTCACAGCCGCAACGACCGCAGGGCAATTATCGACCAGGCCAACGTCCTGATGACAACCAGTCGCCAGGTCCTCGTGGTCCACAGCGAAGTGATCAACAGCGAGGTGGTTATCAGCCATCGAAGGCACAGCCATTTAATAATCCATTTGCCACTCTGACAGGACTTAACTCCGGGAAAAAATAGGTTGAGGCAGTGCTCGTTTAGAAATTCGAGCATTCTGCCGAAAATTTATTGATGCAAAAACGATCAATGATTACCACCGGCATTGTGCTCTTATGCATGGCCAATTTGGCTTGGGATTTCTTTGATTATACCAAAGGCGCTCAAGATTTTCGGAAACAGGAAATCACAAAAACGGCAATTAAAGTTGCAGAGCAATTTGAAAAAATTCGCAATATTTCACAACCAGAAGTTCTTCAGAAAAACTTACAAGCTCTTCAAGAGCAAGAAAAAATTGGATTTTATATTATTAAAAGCGAGAGGGAGCCGGCCTCTTCCAGCTTACCAGATTTAGTCAGCCCAGATTTCAATGCTATCATTGATGGCAAGGTTCGACTTATTTTAGATGCTCATTCGGAATTGCCTCAGGCGGCTTACGTCGGAGAGAAAATCAATAAGCATGAAATAATCATAGGAAAACTCATTCCACAAAACTACATCGCCACCGTTATGGCTTATAATCGAGGAAATTTTTGGCGTAATTTTCTTTTTCAGTCGATGATTTTGATTCTAATTATTTCTTATAGCTTTCGCGAGCTTTCAACTTTAATCAGTCGGTTGCAGTGGGGCGGAATTGGGAGTTTGAGGAATAAGAACACCTTAAAAGAAAATTATACCTTTCGCGAAGCTCATTCGATTGCGTCTGTTATGGAACGAATTTCTGATCAGCAGGGAAAAGGAAAAGATGAACTAGAGATACTTCGGAGTCAAATTTTACCCTCACTCAAGCATGAGCTTTCTTCGACTCAGGAGCCGCCTTACGAGTTTGACTCAATCATGGTGCGAGTGGATATCAATGACTCTACAAAAGTTTATTCTAACCCTGAATTTAATGAGATCCAGCACTACTGGTTTGATTATTTCAAAGTGAATTGTGCGGAAATTGCCACTCGTTATCACGGTTTTGTTCACGAAGAGTTGGGTGACGAAGTGATTTTATATTTTAAAATTTCACAAGAAGATATTGCGGCCTGTTCAGCGGTTGCCTGTGTAAGAGATATTTTTTTTCTTTCAGCAGAAATTGATCATCAAATTCAAAGAAAATTTGATTTTTCTTTCCGAGTGAAGGCTTCGCTTGATCAAGGTCGACTTCGAGTCTTTAAATCCTCGTTCGGTAGTTTCGATCCTTTGGGCGAGAATCGTCGCTTAAAAATCGAAGGGGCGGGAGGGGAATCTCGAAACCCATTCTTGACGACGGTGCGGATGCTTAAATTTATTGAAGATAAGACTGTTAATTCCTGCGTTTTGTCTCAGAAAATATTTCTGGCTTCAAAAAAATTATTAGGAAAAACTTTGCCTGTTTTGCATCGTATTCCAGGTATTGAAGACAATGAGTCTTATCATTGGGTGACTTCCTTCACTCGTTTTGAAGAAGTGAATGAGGAATTCTTACTATCATATTTTCGTTCAGATGATTCTTTGGTAAGACAATTTGAGACAATCTCCTCTGACTTAATGACAGAAGATGAGATGCTTAAAAAATTGAAAATTTTTCGTCTGCCTCAACTTGGACGCATTTCTACCGATTTGCAGAAATCCTATGTTAAGTGTCTTGCCGCTTTGGCTTCTCAAAATCAGCAAAAAACGAGAGCCTTGGCGACCGTCATTTCACTAGCTCCTAATATAATGAAGGGAGACGTGCTTGAGGGGTCTCTCACTGACCTATTAAGTCGATGCTTGATTCATTCGGATGATCGAGTTCAAGCCAATGCTATTGAGGCATGGGGAGCCTTGGATTTACATTTAAGTCAGATCAAGCAGAACCTCAAAGCCTTTCGACACAATCGTTCCATGGCTAATAGTCTGGTGGTGTCTTTGAAGATGACGCTGGATAAAACTTCGCTGAAGTTGCTTTCTAAAATGTTGCAAAACAAAGATCAATTTATGAGAGCCGCAGGTTGCTATGCATTAGGAGAAATTATTATTCACTATCAAAAAGCGGATGCCGTGGTCTTAGAGACAAATCCCATTCTAGGCCAGCAAATGAAGGTGATTAAAACTCTTATTCACGATTCCGATCCTATGGTTCAGCGGCAGGCGCAAAAAGCTTTGGCCAAATTTTAAGCTCTATTTATAATTCCAGCCCCAGCCGGCACCGATATTAATGGCCGATTGAGTAACGCCAGAGCCTGCGACAAAATAATTGTAGTGAAAGTAAATAGGCAAAAAAGAGGTCTTAGACATTTTGATATTTGCACCAGTGCCCACAAAAACTGAATTCAAATACGACGAGCCCAATTGCAGGCTGTACATATTTGAGGATAGATTTATTACATATTGAAAACTATAGCCACCGCTCAGCCAAACCGTCGCGAAGGTCTTTTTATAAAAATTCCAAAGGAATTCAAATTCTGCAGTAAGAAATGTAACGGCCAGGTTTGAGGTCATGGAGCCATCTTTGTTGATCGTATTATTTTTGGCACTATAGGAGCCATTGAATCCATCATAGCCACCTATAAACCGAAAAGTGTATTTTTCAGAATAGGGGCGGTCGTAAAATGCTTTGATTTTAAAAGAGTTCCCAGTCAAGGAAGCTCCTTCTGAGTGCAGAGCCGGATTACTATTGTCTGCGGCTTGGAGAGACAAGCTGTCCATGCTGTAACCAAACAAAATTCCGAGGTAGTTTTTGCTCTGATTTCTTTCTCGAATTTTTTCTATACTCGAATCTGAATCATCGTTGGAAGAAGAATCAGCAGCTGCGGCGCTTTTTTCTTTGGGTTTTTCAGATAATTTTTCTCCGACAACGACGCTACCTTTAAGGATTTTTCCTGCGGCACGTCCATTTTTTACTTGGCTGATTTTGACGATACCTGTCTTGCGACCGTCATCATTGAGAATA
Source organism: uncultured Bdellovibrionales bacterium (assembly GCA_903926205.1). Lineage (GTDB taxonomy): Bacteria > Bdellovibrionota > Bdellovibrionia > Bdellovibrionales > Bdellovibrionaceae > CAIYID01. The sequence continues at coordinate 27,494 of CAIYID010000082.1, read as the reverse complement.
AAAAATTCATCACCCGCCTGCATCTCAAGATCGCCGACGTCCATTAGGACTGAGTTTCCTTTTACTTTTTCAATAGTTTGAGCGGTGGCATAAATTCCAGGCGTAAGCAGGCCAATGATCAGAAAAAGACGAAGTGATCTAAGATAATTTTTCAAACTTTCACCTCAGGATGTCGTACTAGAGTTATAGCTTATCGATTGAGAACGATAGCTGTCAGTGTCTAAATTATTATTACCAGGCTCCTGGACCTAAGAAGGGGTGCCCCCCTGAGGGGTGTGTTGAGTCACCAACAAAAGCTCAAATTGAATTGTTAGCTTAGGAATTTCCGAAAATGAGACAACTTTGAAGTTCTAAAACAATGCAGAATTAGAAGGATAATTTGAAAAACAAAACTCAAGTTTTATACTTAATTTCCACTCAGTACCTTCCGATAGGTAGGGTGGAGGATTTTGTGAAAAAAGTTGTTTTGGCCATTGCAGCGTTAGCTCTCACAGGCTGTAGTAAGCAATGTTTGGATGTCTCCGCCTTATGGAGCGACTCGTGCAGCGGTTTCCTTGCCGCAGATTTTCAACTTAAATCCCCGCTGACAAATATCCTTACTAAAACGCCGGCTGAGTTGGCCGCTGCATATACAACGTCTACGACTTATGACTTGGTGGCCTCCGCCAATGTTGGTTCGTTTTCAGTTTCTGCTGATTCAAATTGGACAGCTGGATCTCCGGTAACGGTGAGTGGTGTGGTTCCAACCTTTCGCTTTACAGGGACGGAAGAGGTGGATACTACGTCCACGCCTGTCGCGGTGATAAGCCAATCGCAGATAAAGGACTTCAGCTTCGCAATTGTCTACACGCCTGACTCATCAGAATTTCCTAACGGCTCAGGAATTATTACTAAAAATCCGTACACCCTTATCAAGGAAAAAGGGGATTCTAATATTTTTAATATTAGTTGGAATGTAACAAGTAGCACTTATGCACTTTTGAAGGTTTTTCTAGGCAGTACCCTTGTCGCTTCTTTTACCGCGCCACCACCAACTGGTTTGACTTCAATTGTGGTGACCATCAAAGGTGGAGGTACGGTTTTCCGCGCGTGGATAAATGGAGTGAAAGTCACTCAATCCGCTCAAGGGAGTGACCCACAAGCAGGTTTAGGAACTTCTTGTAATTCAAGTCCTTGTACCCTCGCTGTCGGAGGAACCACTTTACTAGGAACAGTCAATGAGACCTTGTTTATGCCTTGGATCTCTGATTCTGATGTCAATAGTCTGAACTGTTATTTTTATAAAACCTATGGAACGGGACTTGATCCACTCAACTCTTGCTCATAGAGAAAATCAAAATTCAACTGAATCAAAGAAATTAAGAATATTCGGCTGCGCTTAGGCTAAGCAACTCTTTTATTTTTTGGTATTGGGAAAGTCATTTCTATCATTCCAACCAATTTATCGTAGTTAATGGGTTTTTCAATAAACCCCGAGTAATCATAAGGCTCGAGTAAACTTTTAAATACCATTGGTGAAGCTCCGGAAATAAAAATCAAAGGTAAATTTCCATAAACTTTTGATTTTCGTATTTGCGCGAGGAAATCAATTCCATCCATGTCTTTCATCAAGAGATCAGAGCAAATACCGATCACCTCAGAAGATTTTTGATTGAGATACTCCAAGGCTAATTTTCCGGAACTGTAGTGCACGATTTTATATTTTGAAAACTCGTCAATGAATTCCTTGATGGTTTCAGCAAATTCCAAATTATCTTCAACAAGTAAAATTTGAGGTTTTGAATTTGAACTCATTAGGAACTCCTAGTTGCTCTTCTTATCGCCATTTTAAATATATTTTTTTAGAGCCAGAGATTAAAATTTACTAAAACTTAAGCAAGTGCCGTTGACTCAAATTGAAACGGTTTCCTGAGCTTGACTAAGTTTGCGCCTATTGACCATCACAGGTTTTAAATTCCACATAGGCCTTTAACACTTCAGTCCAGCCTGTTAATGAAGAAAATAATAGACTTTCAGAATGTTTGCAGTCATTGATGAAAAATTTGACTGTTTCGGCTTCATGCATATCAGGTTTTATCGGATGCACGATCGAGAGGCCTTTTTCGCTGGTTACGTCTGACTGATCATTCTCTGACACAACAACTAGCTTAGAATTGTCTGGTGCGACTGTTTTTGAAAATAGTGCCGTTTCGAGCTCTAAAGCAGATTCTTTGACTTCCTTCGATAAGACCTTAATTTTTTGTAACATTTCTAGGTAGGTCCGTAGATCCACTTCGTTGTCTACTCCCATCGTTTTATCGTCGACGATTCTTGCTTCGAGAAATTCACTGTAAACTTTGTTTTTGTCTGGTTCTTTCAAGTCAGTAGTAAGGTCAGCAAAAAGATGACTTAATTTATTTAAAATATCATCTGTTAAAACTTTTAAATTGATCAAAGAAATATTTATTGCGTTGTTATTCTTACTTTGTTTAACAATCATAGCTCCAAATAAAAGTGAATCAAAGAGACGACCCTTTTCCAATTCTTTTGCCAAAGCGCCTATTGTTTTTTCATAGTTTAACGAACCACTTGTTGGGGTTGTCGTGTCTTCCGAGGCGACAACTGGCATTTCCAATCCTGCTTTTCGATAATCGGTCACAGCTTCAATATTAGCCATTAAACAAGCATCAAAAATTATAAGATCAATCTGTGCGTGTGTATTTTTCATGGCGCCAGCAATAGCTGCCGCGGCCTCTCTATTGCTCATGACTTCATTGAGCGCTTTTCCATTTTCAGTTAAGCTCGTCGTCATCAATCCATAACTACCAACACCGTGGTCGGCCATCACTAATATGTTGTGTTTTGATCCCAAAGAAAGTCCTTTTTCTAAAAAATATTTTAGCACTTCAGGATTGGAAAATGAGGGCCTTAAATTTTTTTGTTCAACCTTAATGTCTGCTAGCAGAACTTCCGAGCCGTTGATCCATTCATTTACAGTGAGATTTTGATCTTTGATATCGAGTGAGCGCTGCCCCGTCGATAGAGCACTACCTTTCTCATGGAGAGTCACCCAGCGGACAGTATTATTTTTTTGACTAAGATTTTTTATGACTTCCAACTGATTCTTAATATAACTATCAACGTAGTCGCCATTTTGATTGTCGAGATAGAACATAATGGTCGCTGAGGCTTTTGGGGTGGTCCCGGCCATACTCAGAGGAGTAATTGCGAGGGTCAAGGGAATTAATGCTACAGCAAATATTGTCTTCATATATACTCTCTCTGTCTGTAAAACTTAAACACATACAAACATGAATATTTTAAGAGCAAAGGCTGTGCCTATGCAGAGCTTTCTGAACCAGGCATATTGAGTCTCGAGCTAAATCATGTCTCAAGGTAGGACGTTGTGACATTTATTGCTGAATGTCGCTCAATGTTTTTTCAGCTTTTCGCGCCTTCGTTGAGCGAAAAACAAACCTAAAAAAAAGGAAGAAATCTCGACTCAATCTCAATTCTGAAAAAGGTGTCGTCACCCCCATTGGAGCACTTGCGAATTGCAAAACAATGGAAGAATTAGTCCTTTTTCAAGTAGTTATAAATGATCGTGAGACGGCAAAGGTAAACAGTGATCGAGCGTCCACGATGGACGCTCGAAATGGGTTTAAAAGGGTAAAACCCTTTTCATCAAGATGATTTTTACTACAACTCTTCACTTTTTGAGAAAGATTTCAGATCAGTCGCTTCGGATAATTTAAATAAATATTTAGTTCAGCAGAAAAAATAGTGGAATAATTCCTCGTTGCGAAGGGGGGAAAGTGTCACGCAAAGGCCTCAGACCTAAATTAAGTCATTTTGAGGTTGATTAGAAAGTGGAAGGACCTTTGCATTTGCACTGATGGAATGGACGCTCATTTATTAAATCTTGAGGGTGATATCTAACCGTAATGGGTGATCTTTTTTTGTTAAAAAAATGGAAGGCTTGGAAATGAGGCTTCGGGAGTTTGTTATGGATTGTAGTTTAGAAGTGCGCTGTCAAAATATGCCGCACTTGAAATCAATTCGTCGGCATTTTGAAAAAGAAGTGGCGCAACTGGATCAAAAATACGGTGGTATTGAAAGTTGTCAGGTGGTGTTTGGATTGCCAAGTCATCATCGATATCCAGGCAATATTTACGAGTTTCAAATAGAGATAGTCACACCGGAAAAAATTTTAAAAGTAGCACGGCATCCTTCGGTAGACGGTGCGGGCTCGAATGTCTTCAAGATTATTCGGGAAGCCTTTCATGAAATTGACGATCAATTGCTGATTATTTCCTTAATGAAAAATAGAGAATTAATAAAATCAGAACGTCGGATTTCAAATAAAGTGGAGGCAACACATGATAATGAAATTAAGGGCGTGTATCAAAAGGCCGCGAGAACGATTGAAGAGGCAAAACCCAATGAACTTCGTTAAAGTGCAAGGTGAGAAATGATTCAGCCGAGTTCAATCGAAAAATCAAATCCAAGAAAAAAAATAACGAGTAAGATAGTTCTAAAATCTATCGACTTGGCGCCAACAGTGATAGGAACTTTCGTAGAAAAAGAAAAATTAAAACTTATTTTTTCTAAAACGAGTGGAAATATTGATGTGGCTGAATCTGAGAATGCCATCGATTTCCAACTGAGTACCTCTAAGTTTCATCTGTCAAATTGTACTCATGTCCAACAAGGACTCCTAGACATCGGTTATTTTTCGCTCATGAATATTATTGGGAAAGGCTTAGCGATTTCTTTAACAAAGGATTTAAAAAAATGGACTCGGCCCAAAGCGATTAATGACAGGTCTTTCTCTGTCCCTCTTACTAACGGTGTTATTGTTCCTGAGTATCTGCTGGATGGTAATTATGTGATGTTTCTAGGTGGAACCTCAATAGAAGTCAGGATTTCAAAAAATGCAATTGATTGGAGTCTGGACGTTTATTCCTCAATTCCAACTCATATAGCTAAAGGTGATTTAATCGAAGTGGATTATGCACAGAAATTATCTCAAGGAATTTTAATTTGCTATCGAGTTCTCCGTTTTGAAAGTCAGAAGTTACGACAGCGCGTATATGTGGCTCTGCTTGATATTCACAATCCTTCTCGTGTGACCTGGAGATCTGCTGAGCCCGTTTGGGAAGATGATCCAGAATGGGGTGAGGTGAGCTTTGGTGGTGCAGCCATTTTTCGTTCTGAAATTTATAGTTTTTGGAATACAAGCAGATTCGGTATCATGCTTGTTCGGTATCCTATTGAGGGAATTCCTGTTCAACTTCCAAAAGACCATTTAATTTCACTTGAAAAATCTAAATTCAACCCGGTCCTCTTTTCCCGTAATGAATTTGCCTGGGAGTCTTTTGCGACTTATAATCCAGCGGCCTTCTATGCCGATGGGCGCATTCATATTCTTTATCGCGCACAAGGACCTGATTTGATTTCAAGCATTGGGTATGCCAGCACAGAAGATGGTGTTCGAATTGATGAGCGACTAGAAAAACCCGTATATTTACCCCAAGAAGTTTTTGAATCTTATCAAAAGGATTCCACTAGTGCTGTGGAACAAAAATATGTTTCAGGTGGTGGAATTGCAGGTTGTGAAGATCCAAGAATCACCTTGATTGATCAACGAGTCTATATGACCTATGTGGCATTTGATGGAGCCAGCCCTCCACGAGTGGCGCTGACTTCGATTGATCTTATAGATTTTTTAGCGAAGCGGTGGCTTTGGGAAAGACCTGTTTTAATTTCTCGACCAGGTATTGTTGATAAAAGTGCCGTGATTTTTCCAGAGAAAATTAATGGAAAATACGTCATCATGCATCGAGTTTTTCCAGATATTCTGATCGATTATGAAGATGATTTGAATTTTGATGGAACGAGATGGCTTCAGGGTAAACATCGAATTTCGATTCGCGAAAACATGTGGGACAGTCGAAAAATAGGAGCCGGTGCGCCACCGCTTAAGACTTCTGAGGGTTGGCTACTTATCTATTATGGAGTCGACGATCGAGACGATTGCTTTTACAAAATGGGAGCAATGTTATTAGATCTTAAAGATCCAACGAAAGTTCTCTATCGTTCTTCAACTCCGATTTTGGAACCAAACGATTGGTATGAAAATTGTGGTTTTAAGCCAGGAATTGTTTATCCCTGCGGTGCCGTGATTTTAAATGAAAAGCTGCTTGTTTATTATGGCGGAGCCGATTGTGTGGTTTGTGTTGCCAGTCGGAATCTTAACGAATTTCTTCGAGCTTTAAAATCTAATCATGAATTGAAATTTAAAAGACAGACTCCTTTGAAGATTGGAAAATATGCTACTCACAAGATGCAAATCAAATCCGATTCTATCACCCAATAGCGAACAAGAGTGGGAGAGCTTTGCTGCATTTAATGGCAGTGCACTTCGACTCAATAATAAAGATTACCTATTCTACCGCGCGATCTCAGATCATCGACGTTTGGAGGGTAAGGACTTACGGATGTCCTCGGTAGGACAGGCTGTTTCAACAGACGGGTTGAGCTTTGAAAAAAAAGGGCTTTTGATTCGGCCAGAACTGCCTTGGGATCGTTTCGGCTGTGAAGATCCGCGAGCGACTTTTCTCGAAGGAAAAACTTATTTATTTTATACCGCGATCGGAGCCTATCCTTTTGTTCCAGATCATATTCGCGTGGGTCTAGCAATTTTTGATGATTTGGAAAGCAAACCGGAACGACATTTAGTGACACCTTTCAATGCAAAGGCAATGGCGCTATTTCCTGAAAAAATTAATGGAAAGTATGCGGTTATTTTAAGTGCCAACACAGATCTGCCACCCGCCACTATGGGTATTGCGATGCTTGATCGGCTGGAGGACTTATGGTCCAGAGAGTTTTGGCAAAATTGGTACCAGGAACTTTCAACTCATGCCCTTCGTTTGCGAAGAGTTAACACAGATCAAGTGGAAGTCGGAGCGCCACCTTTGAAAGTAAAAGAAGGTTGGCTTCTTATTTATTGTCGAATTCAAAACTATGGACATTCGGGAACTATTTTTGGAATTGAAGCGGCTTTACTTGATGGTGATGACCCAAGAAAAATATTAGCTCGCAGTCGTGAGCCTCTACTTGTACCTGAAAAAAGTTATGAGATTCACGGCACGGTTCCAAATATTGTCTTTCCGTCGGGAGCAACAATTGTGGGAGAGGAACTTCGCGTTTACTATGGCGGAGCCGACACCGTTTGCGCCGTAGCAACTTGTCACCTACCTTCCTTGATAAAAAATCTTGTTCCAGAGGTTGTCAGTTTTCCGATTTTTCATAGATCTTATTCTAACCCTGTTTTGACTCCACGTTGGGATCATTCCTGGGAACGCCTTGGGGTGTATAATCCGGCGGTACTTCAAGATGATGATCAGCTTCATGTTGTGTATCGGGCCCAAGATAATGCCGGCACTTCATTTATGGGGCTTGCCACCTTTTCGGCGGAGACTTTGAAATTACTCAATCGTGAGCCAGAACCCATTTATTCTCCGAAAGAGACTTTTGAAGAAAAGGCCTTTCCAAATGGTAACTCTGGTTGTGAGGACCCAAGGCTTACGCTGATTGGTGACAGAGTGTATATGCTTTACACGGCTTATCGAGGAGATAGCCCTCCGCGAGTCGCACTCACTTCCATTTTACTCAATGACTTTCGTGAAAAAAATTGGAAGTCCTGGGTGAAAGCAATTTTGATTTCAGCTCCTGGGGATGCAAACAAGGATGCTTGTTTTTTTCCTGAAAAAATTAAAGGAAAATTTGTTACCATCCACAGAATTGAGCCAGACATCGTTTTTGATTTTCGCAATGAACTCGATTTTGATGGACAGACAAAATGGCTAGAGTCTCAGTTTATTATTTCCCCTCGGAAAGGCAGTTGGGAAGGAATTAAAATCGGAGCAAATATGCCACCATTAAAAACCGAAGACGGTTGGTTGCTCTTTTATCATGGAGTGGGTCTTCAGGACCGTAATTATCGATTGGGGGCATTGTTGCTTGATCTTCAAGATCCGTCAAAAATTCTTGGTCGCTCTTTGGATCCACTTCTCGAACCCGAAGAAAGTTATGAAAAATATGGTCAGGTTCGTAACGTCGTATTTCCGTGTGGAATGGGCTTTTGGAAAGGACGTGTGCTTGTATTTTATGGTGGCGCGGATAGTTGTGTTGGCTTAGCTGAAGCGTCTCTTTCTAAATTGATCATGTATCTCAAAAGTTGCGGAGATGTTCGTTAGGTTCTAAGTTTTTCAATCTATTAGCCCGTTGTCATCATCCCGCTTGAAATACCGGTGACAGTGACTCGAAGAAGATGTGGATCTTTGTTTTTTTGCGCCAAAATCTGAAGCAGGTTCAGGGGATGAATCATCGAAGAGCGCAGACGGATACTTTCTCCGAGCCAGGGGCGATACCACATTAAATTTTTATGACCACATAAAGCTTGATAGCAAATCACTGATTTTTTGTATTCGTCAGCAAAGCAGGCTTGAAATTCCTTCACAATATCGACTGGGAGTTGGCTTTTTTCTAGATAGAGATTCCAGACCTCAAGTTCCACTTTAGCTAAAGTGAAGCCGAGAGCTTTAATGTACGAAGTAAAAACTGGCGTATTTTGAAAAGCTTTTTTTAGAGAGTTTTTTTCATCCGTTGAGCTTTGCTCCCAAGCGCTACCGACGCCCCACCAAGTGGGAAAGAGGACTCGGCTTTGAGTCCAACAGAGTATCCAAGGAATTGCGCGCAGGGCTTGAACTTGGAGTTGGCTTGAGCGCTTGTTCGGCCGAGACCCAATCTTAAGAAACCGCAAATACGAATAAGGCGTCGCGGTTTCTACCATTTTAAGAAAATTTGGTGCCTTGATTTGAGCCCGATAAGCTTGTGAAATTCTTTCTGCAAAAACCGACAATTCCTTCGAGTGAGCCTGCTGACATTTTTTATGTAAACCGTGAGCGGCACTGTTGATCACCGTTTGAAGTTGGCGCTCGGCAATGGCCGCATTCGCGAAAGAGCGTTCGATCATTTCACCTTGGATAGTAACTTTATAGCGACGAAGGGCCGAGCGCGGCCACCAAGCCGTTTGGTCTTCGACGGAACCGCCACCACGATCAATACTTCCTCCAGAGCCATGAAAAAAGATCGGTGTGAGTTTTGCTTTTAGTACAATTTTTTCTAGACGAATCAATGCTTGCGAAATAACTAGGCGACTTGGAAAAACCCCGGCTTCTTTGGATGAATCCGAATATCCGACCATCATCTCAAGTTGTGAATTCCAATTCTGCTTGGCCGCGTGAAGGAGTTTTCGATCGTGAATAAAAGATTGCATAATATTTTCAGAATCTTGAAGTGAACTGGATTCTTCAAAGAGCGGAACGATAGGAAGTGGAATATGACCAAAGATTTTTATTTGTTTGCGAGCGGCGGCCTGCAAATGAGCCAGAGATTGAGTCATACTAACAATGAGACTGCGTGCGTACCAGTTGGGCTGCCCTCCCCGGGAGATTCGCTCGACAGTGGAGAGCATTCGATCAATGATGGTCGTTTGGTGCGGCGCTAGTTTGAGCATCAGTACATCGGAGGATTCTCTGAGTTCCAAAGGAACGACTAGCCCTGGAAAAATATTCCAAAATTTTTGTAACTGAGATAAGGCAGTTGGCTGACTTCCAAGAATTTTCTGGTAGTTTTGAATGTAAGCCTCTAATTGCTGCCGTAAAATAAGAATTCGTTTTCCATCTCCTGTTTTAAGCGTTCGTAGCCGACGAATGGATTTATCGAGCTGGCTTAAATTCTTAAGCAACACGCCTGAATCAAAGAGCTCCAGATCGGCTCGCACTTGTTTAAAAAGTTCAAGGCTTACGTTGATGATCGATTGTCGAGACAGTGTTAGACTTTGGAGTAGCGCTTTTTGATCAACGCCCGGATGGCCATCTTTGTCTCCACCCACCCACGTTCGGACTTGTAAAGGTATGTTTGCGTGTAAAATTCCTAAGAGGATATCATCACGAAAAAGCAGGGAATAAATATGTTCCGCTTCATCGCGAACCCTCGGTGTTCGATTCCGGACAATGGACGTGTGCCAAGCGATTTCAAGAAGATTTTTGAGCGCGGCTTCATCTTGTTTGATCGTGTGATAAGTAAGAATAGCTTGAAGTTGATTTTGAATCGCATGAAAGATGGCGATGTTTTGTGGTGAGCGAGCCTCGGTCGGATGAGCCGTCAATACATAGGTGATTCGATCCGGTCCTTTTTCATTTTGATCAGTGACAGAATGTTTTGTACTGAGCTGATGGCTTCGATAAGCATTTTCGCAAGCATTCATCAATTCAAGCATCAAGGTGAAAGAGTGCGCGAGCTCGTACTGCTCGCTCGGAGTGAGTTTTTCCAATTCGGTGTATAGTTTTTGAAGGCGCTGAAAAGAAGGGACGCTGGATTCATTGCGTAAATGAGTCATCTCCTGACGAATTTTTTCTATTCGTTGAAAAGATTTTGGTCCAAGTTCGCGTTGAATAACTTTGCCAAGAAGAGCCACTGCTTGGCTAACAAGATTTTTTAGTTCCGGAGATAAAGACTTCCCGTGCGAAGGCATTTTTTCCTTTTTTGAGAGCTAAGCAAATATCCACCTGATTTTTTGCCTCATTATTTTATCACCCGAATGGCCTCTGAAGATAACAAATTTCACAAAATATCCACCCACCTATTAGGTAATTTGAAGAGAAATGAGCAAGAAAAAAACATTTTTCGACAAGATTCTATCAGAAAAGCCTAACAATTCGGCAGCAAAGCTTGCCAGGTTGAGTTTCTGCTCTATAAAATTATTGACCGGGGGGGATATGAGAAAGGTGTTATATTTTGTTTATGTTTTTCTTTTGTTGGGGTGTTTGAGTCGTACAGCTTTGGCAAATTCTTATGTGACTGCGACCAATACTTCAGATTTCGCAAATCCACAAAAAACTCAGGTTTATGTTTCAACGGCCACAGGTTCCAGCAAAGGAACAGTTGTACTTCTGCATGCTTTTATTATTATTGCTCCTGAAATTTATCAGCATTTGATCGAAGATATGACCTCTCGTGGTTATGATGTTATTTATCCTTACTTTCAAGAAGCTGGTCTTGGTATTTGGAAGTCAATTGATCTGTTAGGTCTGATTGGGCTTAAATGGACTAGTGTTAATCATGACACTTGGACAAACAATGCTTGTCAGGGAATTCGCTGGGCGTTGAATCATTCGTTAGCATATGAACATGATTCCGCTCACGTTTCACGTCAGCCAAGTGATCACTTAGTTGTGTTTGGTCACTCCATTGGCGGAGCCATAGGCTACAATATTGCCAGTCGGTGCCCTGATATTGGGAGAAAAATAGATGGACTGCTTATGGCCAATGCTATTCTTGACCCCACAAAAATGATAGAGGCTCAAAGTTCTTCTCTTCCGATTCCGGCACCACAAACCATCAACCTGAAATACGCAGGCCCGTTTAATAAATTTCCAATTCTTTTTTTGACAGGAGAGCATGATCATTGGGGAACGCCGGCTCAAGGACAAGATTTCTTAGATGCCGCCGTTTATTCATCTGACAAAAAAATTATGATGGCCTTGGGACCCGACGCCAATCACTTAGCTCCAACCACTGATGCAGGTCCGGCCGGCGAGTTGCTAGCGCATTTTGGAGTGATGGAGACACTCGGTGGTAATATCGAACTTAATCGTATGGACACGGATTATTACACGCCAGCGATCCTTCACCTTTTATCAGGTGGCTCACCACGTACATTTGTGCCCTCGTTAGAAGCTCTCTAAGGTGAATTAATTTTTGGCCGACAGCTGTGATCTTGACTGTCGGCATATGCACTGTAACCACATATAAACACATAAGAATAATTAATCAATTGCCATATTGACATGCTGCTTCATTTTAGTTAGTTTACTCCTTTGCAATTTTTAATCAGTGAGGAGCGAAAAATGAAGAAAGTCAGTCTATTTATCTGTCGATCTGTTTGTTTTTTAACTTTGGGATTGAGTCTCAGTGGAATTCTTAGTGGCTGCGAAATGACTGGTCAATTAAAAGAGATGCACGATTCCACTGGTGCCATGAACAGCAAAATGGACAGTATGAACACTCAAATGGACAAAACCGTTCAGGGTGTCAGTGCGACCAATGATACAAGCTGCAATATGCTCAAAGATTTATTGCAAGGAAACACTCGTCAAGCTCGTCAAGAGGTCTTAGACAGCATGGGAAAAGTTTCTTCCATGGATGATAAAATTGATCGAGCGGGACAGTTTTTTATGGCTTTTGAATTTCAATTGTGGGAACCCGCTTGTGATTCTGACACCAATAAAACGGCAGGTCATATCAGTGTGAAATTGGAACATCTCTACGAGGATGCGGCCAATGAGTTTTTCCGCGAAGTAGCGAACTATCTCCCAGATGTAACCGCACAAATTGATCCCACGGCGAGTGATGAAGCCACAGAAGATTTCTTGGCTCTTTCGGCGGCGGTGCATTTGGTCAACACCAATCAAATTGCAATGAACCTTCCTTTGAAACGTCAAAATGTTTCTATGTTGTCTTTGATTGAAGACACTTTGAAAAAGAAAAAGGCTGCTGATGAAGAGCGACTTGTTTTGCAGGCTTTTGAACATATCATTATGTTTAATGAAGACAAAGCCGTGGCACTCTTGCGAGCCCGAAGCAATTTTTTACCAGTCATGTTGCTCTCAAAAATTATCAACGTGCAAAATGCTAATATTCTCTCGAAGCTTTGGATGCTAAAAATTCATTCTGACGCCAAATTTAGCCAACTGAATAAAGATCAAGTGATTGAGTACACAACTTGGATCCATGAAGCTAATCGGGAAATTTCTTTCTTGAAGTCACTCGGTTATGAGCCTTCGATTCACTCTAATGTGACTGATTTTTATAAACACATGAACTTGCCAGAACCGACCAAAACCAATGGTTCTCAAGAGGTCATCTTGAATCGACGTCACTCTTTAGAGGTCGGTTTATTGTCTGAAATTAATATTTTCAAAAAATCTCTTGGACTTTAATTTAGTTAAACTTGTCCTGATAAAAAGATTGTTGCACTTTTAAACTCATTTCGAGCGTCCATCGTGGACGCTCGAGCGCTGGTCGGCTCGGCAGTTGAGTGATCCTTAAAGGCGGTCTCAAATTGAGAGAAAACTCTCAATTTTCGTGTTTGTAATAAACTGAGTGTCTTAAACTGAGCCCTTTAATTGGCTTAACGAAGCAATGCCGTCGAATAAAATACTTATAAAATAAATAATTTACATAACTTTCAAGTGACTCTATCCTGAAGAGGACAAAAAAGGGGGGGACCTTTGTCAAAGGGAAGTATTATTTTTGCGGAAACTATTTCTCCAAAAAATGGATTTCCCAAAAAAATAAAAAATTTGGGCGATGTTGGCTTTTCACTTGTTGAATTGATTGTCGCCGTAGGTATTTTTGCGATTGTTTCTGTCTTGGTGGGACAATATGCTTCCAATTTCTTTAAGGATAAAGCAAATCTTCAATCCTATATCGAACAATCGAATTTGGCTTCTTTTGGCGCACGATTCGTCAATGTTTCTGAGACCGCCGATTTAGGAACAATTTTTTTGCATCTGCCGGTTCCAACGGCTTGTTCTGGCAAGAACACACCTTGTTTACAAACAATTGATGGTCTTTCAGGTGAGCTTTCGCCGTTCACTGGAGGAGGTCTTCCTACCAATATGGAGTTTTTTGGTGATGTAGATGCTTCTTACATTAGTAGTTTGGGCAATTCAATCGCTCCAGGCGCTAACTTTGATGCGCGGTACTTTATCAATAAGCCTATTCCTGGGAGTCTTTCTAAGCTTGCTAATCAGGTGTCGGTCACTTGGCCATTGGTAGATGAAAAGAGTGTCGAATTTCCAGTTCTTTCTCGTTCAAATTCTTCGGTGGCATTTCGCTTTATTTCGACTACCGCGAGCAGTACGGCGGCATCAGGTTCTTATATTTTGACAACTCTCGAGAAAGGGAGTGGGAGTCAGAACAACTTAGATCAGATTTTAGGTTCACCAGTGGTCGTTTATAATCCCTATGTTCCGCAGCAATTCATAGTGATGTGGCTCTCTGAAGCCACTTCTTGTGCGGCAAATCTTAGTGCCTGCCAGGCTCAATATCCAAATAATGCGATCACAGCCCAGCACGTATTAGTCAAACTGAATGAAATTACGAGTAGTCAATTCACCGCTTTCAGCCCACAACTAGCTAATTATGGTCCGTTGATTAATGGAACGAGTGGTGCTTGGACTTATCTGTTCCCAACACATCAACAAAATTTGTTCGCAACAAATTCATTTAATTCTGCAGATCTTTCGGCTCCGGTGACTATTCAAAAATGGTCACATTTTTATGATTCAAATGCGATGTCACCGCATGATCTTTTTATTTTGCCCGTGAGATTTTCGGTTTACTTGTTAAAAGTTCTCTCTAAGAAACCGGGAAATTTTACATTTATTCGCCGAGATTTTTCCGGCAAGACATCGCCTGTCGATATTACCGAAATTTCCTCATTGAAGGGGAGTATTTTGTTTTCAAGAAAAATTGGAACTAAAGTTTTAAAATTTACCGTTTACGGGGAGGCCGAATGAAGTACTACATGAGTGTTTTCATTTTCCTATTAGTGAATTTTAATGGCTATGCTGAAACACCTCCCGTACCAGTTCGACCGCCGTTCAAATCTTTTGAGGGCACAATGAAATTCAATTTACCGATCACTTCAGTCTCGACGGTAAAATCTCAAATTGTATATCCAAGGCCTGGTGATATTTCATTTGGTTCGACCAGGTACTGTGGCGATGGAGACGTTACCAACTACTACTCTGCTCATCCAAATGAAGCCAATGCCCACGGTCTGACAAACGAAAAGCTGGTGATGGGATATTGGGTGCTAAAGGGAACTCCTGCATCTACAGACCCCAACAGTGTCCCCGATCCTAGTAACTGGTTTGCGATCGGCTACGGAGATCTTCCAATTGAGGGCGGCTTATTGACGAAGCTCACCCCCGCCAACGCACCTCCGGACCCCAGCAAAGATGTTGCTGCCGCGGTCTTGTTAAAGCAGGAACTGAGTTCACTTTTAAATCAGTTTGTAGTGACACCGCAAACTCAAACTTATTCTGTGTATGTCGCGACGATGTTGTGCAATAGCTATCAAGACACTTCAGGCGCTGGACCTGGAATTAGTCAAAGTCCTACGGGAGCTAGCATCGCTCAATCTTTGATTGATTATTATAACAATCAAGCCGCAACAGATGTGAGTGATAATTTGAGCGGATTAATAAAACTGAAGAAAGCCATCGATGCAAGTTTTACTTTCAATTCAGGTGCGTTTTCATTGAACGTCGCTTTTTCCTCTGGAAATACTCCTGCTGGTGATTGGAGTGATGCCCTTTCTGCTTTGGATGCATTGGTTTATCCAACCCTTGATGTAAATGAGATTTTGTCGATGGGAAAATATCGAAAAATCGTAAAGGATGTGATCCCAAAACTAAATAAGTTGGTTCAAACCTGTAAGGACAGACAAGCCACGGGCGCCACTCAATACTGGTGGGAATCGGTTCCACTGTCTTTAGAATGTCAGAATATTAATTCTATGGCCTTTGTTAATAACGTCTCGGCTTTCAACGGTGGAACGGCCAAGGATGATGAACCCGCGGTTGATTTTTCTCAATTTAAATCTTTGAAAAGCTTATTAGAAACTCCTGTTGCAGAGCTTGGGGTGATCTCCATCGTTCAAGAAGGAATTAAAGCAAAGGACTTGACTAAAAATAAGGCGCGTTGCTTTCCGGTTGTTCGAACGTTACCTGGTGGGCGTCCTTACCTAGAGACTGTGATTGCGAGCATGCCATTTTCTTTTTCAAGTAGTGCTTCTAACGGTGTTGTGACTTATTCTGTGGCAGGAAGTAAGGGAGCGATGGCTTTGCCTGAAGGGAATTATATTTCCATTTCAGCAAAATATTATGATGATCAGAACGCTATTTTTATGGCAGCGGGAGATCCAATGACTATTTCTACTCCCACGTCAGCCTCGTCTGTGCTAACTTTTCCAAAGGGAATTTATTTTGAATTTCATGTGAGGGATTATGGATGCTCGACGGGTCCGGGCTATTGTAGTCTCAAACCAGAATGGGATTCATTTAAGAGGATTAATTGATTGATCGAATGGTAAAGAAAATATTTATTACCTCGGATGAACGGGGAAGCCTCTTAGTCGTGGTGCCTTTAGTTATTTGCTTGTTGCTAGCCGCACTGGGAATCTCGGGCTATGTGACGAACAGTCGTCAAACTTTAAAGATGGTCTCACTCAAGCAGCAGGCTCATAAACATACGGAAAAAATATTAGCTCACATTCGTGAGCTAATTATTACGAACGATGACTCTTGTGGCAATTTTAGTGTGCTTAAAGACGCCAGCCAAGCCGTTGGTAATCCTATTTCCTTTTCAACTCCTCAGGCTCTCGTTCCTTGTTTTTTAGATTCAAGTGAAGCTGCGCTATATAGAGCTTTTAACTTAACGGTGAGCCGCGTAGCACGAGCCGATGATGCAAGTATTTCTAGCACTATGGTCGAAATTCAAATTCAATATTCGACTGATACCTTTCCTCCTCTCACCGGTCAAGTGAACCGTCAGTTGTCGATCAACCTAGCGTCCTCCATAAATTTTGCAGCTATTTTTAGGAGCACTGGCAATGTTATTACAGTTGATCCAAAATCTACTTTAATAATTTCAGGTAAAACTTTAGTTTCGAATGGAAACAGCCCTCTTGATATGCAAACGTTTACCAGTCCTTCTTTATTTTCGACAACTGTGCCAAATATTTTTTTTCAAGATACATTATTCACAACAGGTCCCTCAGTGGGCTCTGGACAATATTTTAGTGTGAACAGTCTTTTGAGTCATTTTTATGGAGGTATTCAACAAAGTGCCTTTAATGGAATTAGTGGCTTACCATTCGATAGTGGAACAGGTTGGACTCAACCTATGGACTATTTTTGGGTTTATAATAGCGTCGGTGGATTTCCCTTGCCCAGCAGTGTCGTTGGAGCTGCGAATGGGCCTGGTTTTGAACTCGCTGATGCGACACGGGCTGGAATTACAAATTTTCCAGATGGAGTTGTTCTTACAAAGCTCAATCAGACCTGTGCAAATTCTCCGGCGGCGCAGGGAAGCATTAATAATATGATTTTGCTTCAAAAAGGTAAGAGCGTTTCTTTGAATTTTTCAAATTCATCAATTTTTTGTGGATTGATAATTGCTGACGCTTTAAATGTAACATTGGCTCTTGGGGTCGAAGCCGCCATTTATGGTCACATCAATGTAACACATTTAACGGTTTCAGGTGGCGGAACTCTTTATATATTGAATCCTTTTGATTTTGTTACGACACCAGCGACGGCGGTCCTCCCGACAAGTGTTAGTGTGCAAAATCTAGCCGGTAATTTCTTAACTCTAAAGTCAACGGTAGCGCATAACTTTTTTTCTCCGTTCGGCAATTCTGTACCAACAGAGTTCGCGCCTTCTTCTTTAGAACAATATTTTGAAACCTGTACCGCCACGGGACCGACAGGCGGAATAGTAACAAATCAGTGTTGGAAACCAGCAATTCAATCCCCGGATCTTTCGAAATTATATACCCCTGGCTGGTATAAAGACATGAGCTTTACTGTGAGAGATTCTCTATGAATAAAATTAATTTTTCTCAAAAAGGTTTTACCTTAATTGAGACACTTATTTCTTTTGCTATTTTAGCCATCGGCGTTTCCGCTGTCATGGTTTTGATGACCCATTATCAGAAACAGACAACCGCTAATTTGAAAGCGATGTCAGTCAGAGTCGTAATGACAGAGCTGTCTTCACGAATATATTCTCCTGTCAATGGTTTGCCAAATTTATCAGATAGTGGGACTAATTATTTAGCTTGCTATGCTAAAAATGGAACTCCAACCATGATAAAAAATTCTGCAACGAATGTTTTTGTTGATGGAATTATTTTGGGGCCTGCTTATGGTTCGAGCGGACCAAGTCTTTGTGGGCCGAATTCGACAATTGAAGTGCATATCACTCCCAGCTCAAGGACAGATGGAAAAGTAGGAGTTTCCTATTTGGTGGAAGTTTTCGAGATTATTTCCCTTGAAATCGATGGGCTTCGTCCCTTGTACAATGAGACTATGATTATCGGTCCCGGAGTTTGATGTGAAAAAAAACCAATTTTTAATTGAGAAACTACTTAAAGGTTCAGCTTTTTTTGGTTTATCAATCGGGATAATTTCCATTTTAATTACATTGATCATTCGGGTTTCGGGATCTCTTAGCTGGTTGCTGCTTTATCATTCAACACTTTCTGCTCACGCTCTTTCGATGTTAATTTTTTGGGCGCCGTCAGCGATGGCTTACTTTTTTTTCATAAAAAGTCGTCAATCTTTTGAGTATAGTGAATTTCAAAAAATCGGCATTCTCCTTGCTACGTTTCTTTTTCTTCTTGGAGAGATCGGCTCTTGGATGGGCTATCTGTGGTTGCCGGCTATTCAGTTGACTCCCTTTATTTTGACTCCGGACTCTTCTTGGGTCAGTTTTTTTCTTATTATTAATTCTTTGGGGCAGGTAATTTTATTTTCTTTTATTGCAATTCATGCTTGTTTGGTATTTGTAAAAATCTCCTCACAAGAAGAAAAATTGGATTTGGTTTTCATTGCGATTGCGTCTTGGATCATGGCGGCCTGTGCGGCGGGAACGAACGCGTTTTTACAAAGGGGTCTGATGTTGAGTGAGTGGAGCCAACATCTTTGGCTTCCGCTTGGACATTTTTCTTTGCAAGCAATGACGTTGGCGCTGATGATGATTTGGGGTTCTTTCTTTAAAGCAAAACAAAAATCGAAGCTTTTATGGTCGCTTAAAATTTTCCTTTCAGGTGGCTATGCTCTTTTTGTAATTTTAGGTTTTGTTCATCTTCTTCCTGAAATTTTCGAATCCCAAAAAATAGGTCCTTGGTTTGATAAGTATATTTGGATTCCCGCAGTTTCGACTACGGGTTTTACTTTGATTTATATCTTTCAATATTTTATGGCGAAAAAAAATTCTCTAAAAACAGGTCAACCTTTGCTCAAGAATTTTGACTCAGGCCCCTCCAGTGTCGGCTTGCTGAGCTTTTGTAGTTTTACCATCGTTGGCGGACTTTCTGGTTTTATGATTGCAGGAAATGCCGCTTTTAAATCGAATATTTTAGGAACGCTTTTCATGACGGGGCATTTTCATCCCTTGCTCTTAGGGGGAATCACCTTGAGTTTTTTAGCTCATTTTTTATCCCTGAGAATTTTTTTGCAGCCATACAGTCATAAAATATTTAAATTTGCGCTAATTTCTTTTTTGACTGGTTTAATGCTCATGTCTGGTTTGATGATGAGATCAGGACTTTGGGGCTCTTCACGTCGGTTTCCAATTTTCTCCGGGCCATTTCCTGCGATTCAGGCGATCTTATTGCTTATTTTTGGATTAAGCACTTTGAGTTCACTTTTTGTGATTCTCTACTCTGTTTTGAGTTCAAAGGAAAAAGAGAATTAGTCGGCCGTGGTGATGATTCGACACTTAATTTATTGGCACTTATTTTGCGTAAGACTCTGACTGGGGTCAGTTTGTCTATTCGCTGACTGAAATTTCCGACGTAAAAAGAAAATGAAAATGACAGTCAACGTTTGAATTAACAACGGTGCAACATCAAGAGGAGTTCTTATGAAAAAAACCTCAATATGTTTTAGTGCGCTGATCACTTTTTTGTCTTGGTCGATGGCCTTTGCGGATGACTTTTCCGTCTTGGATTCTCAACCACAAGTTTCTGAGTATCTTGGTCTAGGATATACAGTTCTTCCTCGAGGAGATCATGAGCATCATCCCGGCGAACACCAGCCACCTCCTCAACAGGGGCCAACTTATTATAATTGGGGGACGCGCACAGAGTGGCTATGGTTTTTGCTATCAATACACAGCCGCAGGTTTACTGACTTTTATAGTAAAGGCTCCGCCAAGGGGCTTGTAAAATATGGGGGCAAATTAGTTTGGAGTAAATAAAAATGGGAAGGGACGAAAAACCATGTCGGGATCAGAGGCAATTTTATTTGCCCTGACTCGGTCATAATAGGCGCCGAAGTTTAATTCCCAGAGCTTAGGCCCACGAGGGAGATCATCGATCCAATATCTCCTTCCATCAAAGGGAGGGGCGACAAATACTTCGAGCAGTTTCGCATTTCGTTTTCGCAGCTCCTCGGATGTGTTGAAATCAGATCGAATTTGATCAAGGTGAATGACGAAGGTGCCTGTTCCTGGGTTTTCTGTAACGCTTTGTAAAAGTGAATCATGGTGAAGCCTGGGACCTTTAATGGGTACAATCATAAAAAAGTCATTCCCTTGAAGCGTTTTCATCAGTTCGGGATTGCTCCTAAAGATCGCACTGAACTTGGCGCGATCCGAAACAAGAAGGTTAAGCCAGGCAGGAGAGTAGGGCGTTCTTCCGGATGAATTGTAATCGACCGCCGTAGCATATTCGAGTTTTTTCACGTAAAGCAAAAATGGAGAGACTGTATCCAAAGGGTCGGTTGGTGTCGGTGAATCTGAAGTGATGCCTACTGAGACCACGTACCTTGGCTCTTGATCATAAGTGATATACCCGAATAATTCGAAAACATTCCAGTTTGATGCTGCGGATTCCATTTTGTCTAAAAAGTGATCGAGGTCCGGTTCCACTTCCTTTTTGACATGAATGTAGGGTTTTGCGGAGGTGACTTCAATCTCTGCAGAGGTAATCACACCGAATTGCCCCTGCCCCCCGAGGAGAGATTCGCAAAAACGATCATCCATAGAGGCTTCTTTGTTATACCCTTTAGGAGCGCAGTCTCTGATTTTCCCGAGTCCATCCACTGCGGTTAGCTGCGTAACAGTATCGATTTGAAGCCCGAATTGATGAGAGCCGTAACCAATGCCCCCTACCGAAAGGGTGCCGCCCACGCTTAATCCAGGAATCTCAAGAAATACAACAGGTCGAAGACCATAGTCGTAAAGTTTGGTGACAGCGTCATACCACTTTTGACCAGAAGAAAGTCTGGCCACTTTACGACCAGCTCTGGTCAGCACCTCAACTGTTTTTCCACTAGGAAGCAGAAGATCACGGGTGATCAATATGATCGCTTTATCCGATTGTGATTGACCGTCCAGGGCATGTCCCGTTCCCCGTGTGACAATCTGGCACTTTTGCGTCCTCGCCGCCGTAACAACAATCGAAACGTCTAATGCACTGACGGGCGCTAGCGATAGCGGTGGAATCTTTTTTACTCTATTCCCGTAGTCCTGTGCCATTTGCTTACGATCTTCAAGCGTGGCAATTATCTTTCCACGAAACCCCAATTCCTGGAGCTGATGAATGACTCTGTTATAGTCGCACGGATCCACGACCTCCTCTGCGCCAACTGGCTTTGCACCGTCTATCGAAGAGTTACCGAATTTGTTATATCCTGAAATCAATAATACAATCGAAAAAAATATAAATATTATGGAAATGCGATAGCGTTTCACCGACTGGTCCTCTCTGTCGAAGTGATTACTTCCTAACGTTATAGTCGCAGGAATTTTTTCCAAAACAACAGATATTTGGCGGTCATTTCAGAAGCCGGGGACCTGACTTGCGAATGATCTAGCTGGCTGAGCCATATATTCATCCCGCCAAAAGTGAGCAATCTCCCCTGCATTACTGAGCAAGCGTCAGGTTTTTCAAAATTTTTCAAATCAACTTCATTGTGCACTTTAGTTTAAAAATTATTTTCCCCGCGTTCGACATCGCACAGACTTTTGTTCTTCAGAAGCCCTCGGAAAATTTCCAAGTGCTTCAAAAAGAATTGTTTGTTCAGCTTGTTGAGAAATCGAAGGGTTGAGCGTTCACCGATGTTTAAACACGTGAGCGGCTCAATTTGAAACGAAAAACTGGCGTCGTTCTAGTCATTGTTAACTCTTTCATCGATTTTATTTATTCACCTGAGAAATCAATCAGTAAACACTGAATAGACTCTCGCTATTGATCAAGGTATAACTAAATAGATTGGTGAGTGAAATCTAATGCCCTTCTCACTTGGCTTAATGGTTGCAGTAAACTTGCTAGAGGATCATGTCTTTTTGGGGGAACTAGAATATGGGAATAAGACAAAATCAAATTTTGATCACATTGACACTGATTGCAATAGCGTTCAACGCTTGCAGTAAATTTGGCTTTAACTCAAGTGCGTCTCAACTGAAATCTTTTATATCGACAGGATCTCCTATTGCTGGTCAGAAACTCTCGCAACCTGGACCCATTACTGCTTATTCTGATTTTCAAAATTATTGTTCAGCTTTTGTGACAGGCAATCAAACTTATGGTAATTCCCAGGGGAATTGTGCAGGAGGTGCCACTCCGCTTATTTTCAGTGTGACTCAGGAGACACCACAGAGTAACCATGTCGGCGCAGCTAATAATATTCCCGGCATAACCACTTATATGTCTGATTTTAATTATGCTACTGACTTTGGTCATTGGCTCAATATGGCTTTCTATCCGCAAACAGTTGGAAATTCTTTAGGAATGTCATTAGATACTATCAATTATCAAAAAACTAATGTCACCGGTTGGCCAATTCAGTATGGTCATCTTTTCTTTGGCATGGATGACGTCACTGTTCAGCAAACAAGTTTGTCGAACTCTATTTTTATAGAATTTGATATCCGAATCCGAGGATCTGACCTCAGCACGACACCACTATCTACCTTTGATGGCCACCGAGTCATGTTGGGTGGAATCATCAACTGGACCGAAGCGAATTCTGCAAGAACAAATACTGGCCATTTCTTTGAGATCGATCTGATTTCTTCTGCCGGTTATAATGATTCCTATGGCGATTCTTCCTTGCCCGATTGTGCCGATGCTAACTATGACCGATGCTTCTACGATGTCAGCGGAAAATATGCAGAAGGTCGTTATGTTAGTTATAATACTTTCCTCGGCAACCCCGCAGTTCCTGAAAATACGGATCAATGGACTCATATAAAAATTCCATATTCTGATGTCCTGAAAACATTGGGATGGGTTTCTCCACCAACTTCTTGGGAAGATGCAACTCTCAACGGACTTTATTTGGGAATCGAATCAGAAGGGGCCTCACGAGTTTGGCTAGAAATAAAAAACTACTCTGTTTATATTTTAAGATCAACTCCAGCACCAACTCCAACTTCGACTCCAACTCCGACGTCAACTCCAACTCCAGCACCAACTCCAACTCCAACTCCAACTCCGACTCCAGCACCAACTCCAACTCCAACTCCGATAGATCCTATTATTGGAAGTGGTCTTTTTAGAATCGGAGGAGGCGGCTATATTTCTAATGGAACAACTTACTGCTCCCTCAGCTCAGGAGCTCAAATGAATGGTTGTGGATATAATCAATCTCAATATGATAACGCTACTCAATATGCACACGCGCCAAATTCAATGAGTAATAGTGGCGTGTGTGCCTGTGGAGCACTTGGGCCAGTCGGACTTTTTAGAATCGGAGGAGGCGGCTATATTTCTAATGGAATAACTTACTGCTCCCTCAGCTCAGGAGCTCAAATGAATGGTTGTGGGTATAATCAATCTCAATATGATAACGCTACTCAATACACAGCCCCGCCAACGATCCTGTCCAATGCAGGGTCATGTACTTGTGGTCTTTAAAAAAGACAATGTAAGAAAGCGCGAGCACACCCCCTCAGGGGAACATTCACAAATGGACCTCGTCTAGGTTAAAATTAAACTAAGGGGTGTTAGGCCCTTTCGGGAGCGGATGTAAACTGGAATGTTCACAAACATTTCAAATCCGAAGGAGGATGCCGCTGATGAAATATTATATTGGACTCGATGCCCACAGTTCAACTTCAACTTTTGCAGTTGTTGACGAAATGGACAATGCGTTTTGCGCGAGACAGTAAAAACATCGGAACAAAGTCTAGTTCACGTGATCAATAAAATTCACGGTGAGCGCCATATGACATTCGAAGAATCAACAATTTCCCAGTGGTTATATTTGCAGCTGAAGGACAAGGTCGATCACTTACTGATTTGCAATCCAACTTACATTGCAAAAAAACAGGGAGCAAAAACTGATTTTCGCGATGCCCTTCATTTGGCCCAGGAACTTAGAACAAATCATCTGCAGCCGGTATTTCACGAGACTTCACATTGGATGGAGTTGCAGACATCAATCAGCGGCTATTTGGATATTGTCGAGGAGATCGTTCGGTTTAAGAATCGCCTGAAGTCGGTTTTCAGAGCTGAGGCCATTCAAACTGACGAAAATAGTTTTTACAAAAATGAGTCCCGAGTTAAGGAGCTTTTCGAAAAAAATAAGAAACAGTATAGGCCGATTCGCAACTTAATGACAATACCGGGGATCAGCATCATCAGAGCCAATATCATTGCTACCATTGTCTGCTAGCCAGCGCGTTTCGAGGATAAGACTGTCCGGATAATAACGGGGTTTTTCAAGAAAAATAATACAAAAATTGTCCATTCCCCAAGACCTATGATTTGATTTTGTTACCACACAACATCAGCAACATGGGAGTCAGGGATGGACTTAGCAAAAGCTATCATCGAGTTTTTAGGGATTCAAGATGTCGTTATCGAAGACATCAAGCGTTTTAAAAAAGATCGACGAGTTGAAGTTAAAATTCGTCAAATCCGTGATGAATGTTTTTGCACCAAGTGCGGACTTCAGTTCGGCGGAGTTAAGGAGTGGGTTTTAAAAGAGATCAAAGCACCACCCCTTGGTATTTATCAAAATGTCACTTTGAAGTTCTGGCAATTAAGGGGATTTTGTGACGATTGCAAATGTACTGGTATTGCAAGGGTTGATTGGATCCACCCAAGATTCGAGTCCATGACCTGCGGTTTTGCGGAGATCGCTGGACGACTTATGGAGGAGATTACCTGCGAGGCCGTGGCCCGAATTTTAAAAACAGATTCAAAGTTAATGTGGAATCTTGATCAACATCGCATGAATGTCATGCTGCAGTTTTTGAAGCTACCTGATAACCTTGATATTTCATATTTAGCTGCAGATGAAGTTCATTATCGAACTGAAGAAGTTAAAAATCGTGTCGGTCTTTTTGCAAAACGACACACTCCTTTGTTCGTTACAAACCTTGTCGCACCAATAGCCAAAAATTTTGCCCGTGGGATCGGTGAATATTGTCGGAGTGTTTCCGGCATAAGAGTATCGATTGATAACAGTAATCGGAGTTTGTACTTTCCCGGGTTCTAGATCCTGCAGTAAAAACCGACCAGTACTCGGATCTACACTTTCAAAAGATGGTGTGTCCGGCTGGAGGGATTCTCAAACGGACAACGAAGGTTATCTCAAAATTCGATTTTTATCGAATGGTTCCGCCAAAGGAAAATCTATTGAACTACAAATCAGCGACAAAGTTATCAAAATTAAATTACAAGACGGACCATTTTTAAATTCAGTATCCGAAGAAATCTGCTTGAGCAAAAAGTGATAGACCTTTCCCGTGCCTAATCCGTGCCAGATTCCTCGGTAAAATCTGGACAAAAAGTGTCGTAAGTACCTATTGGGTCCTGTTTGGCAAAAGGATCTTGCCCGCCGATACAGGGGGTAGGTTTCTTTATAGAGCTATTACCATGAACGGGGGCTTGTAGCATAACACCTCTTATGCGATTTCAAACTCGACAACCAGTTTCTGACTCGGCGATACTTTCAACATGGCTCGAATACTGTGCTTATTTTACTTAGGCCTAAGAATTCCAAGCTCACATAAAAAAAGTTTTACTTCGACCGATTGATTTTGCTTTGCTCGGACTTGGGCCCAACGGTCATATTGGATTTCATGAACCTTGTAACGAGATCAAAAACTTTGATAAAAAAATTGATCCATTCGTGCAAAGCTCAGGAACGAGCTATTTAGGAGGGCTCACGACTCTGAGAGAAGAAAGTTTTCAGCGAGTTAAAAATGCACCAAGTAAAATGGCTTTCACTTTTGGCGCTGGCAGTTTTTTAAAAGCTGAAGAAATCATTTTGCTCGTCACTGGCGAAGGCAAAAAAGAAATTTATCAAAAATTTTTAGCAGCAGAGCCAACTAGCACTCTGCCCGCAACACTTCTAAAAAATCACCCAAATTTTACGGTCATTAGTTCGATTTAGTTTGCAAGGCACATTCAGTTTGAAGCTTCTCATATTCTTGGAGGGCTTCGTTTTCTGTCAGAGGTGCTAATTTGTAAGTCTCAGAAATTTCGGGATCTAGATTTGGATTTTGCAAAGAAAAGTCGATAGAATCATTTGAATTAAATATTTTTATTTCTGAAAACGTCTTTACACCTGAACAAACATCAATAAATGAGTGTTCAAAAGTTTGAACAAGATGAGTTTTTTTCTCTGAAAGAGCTTCCCAGTAACGCACCTTGAGCGGACCTAAATCAATTAAAGGAAATTTAAATTCTCCCTCTTTTAGTTTAAGTGGCAGAACGACCTCACACTTATCTGTAATTTGTTTTTCTTCTTTGATTAAATCCCATTTTTCTTTGATGCAACTTTCACTTCCGTCGTGATGATGCCAATGCGCTTTCAAGATCGGCGAACTAGCAAGAACTAAACTTATTGTAATCATCTTAAGTGTTTTCATATCATACTTTCTTATTTTAAGAATTTATTGAATAGTCAGCCTAACTTTTTTCAAAATTCAAATCCTTTACTGTCTTTTCTCATCCACCGTATTCACAAAGAAAAAGTTATCGTTATACCCAAAATATTTATCGGAAGCTGTC
Source organism: uncultured Bdellovibrionales bacterium (assembly GCA_903926205.1). Taxonomy (GTDB): domain Bacteria; phylum Bdellovibrionota; class Bdellovibrionia; order Bdellovibrionales; family Bdellovibrionaceae; genus CAIYID01. The sequence goes on along the minus strand of CAIYID010000082.1, from coordinate 613 downwards.
GCATTAACAATATCAATACGAGTTTGCATCATTAAAGCTAGAATCTCAGCGGCGGTGGTTTTCTTCATACTCACTTCAAATTTATTAAAATAAATACAATTTCCTGTAGCCAGGTAATTTATCAACTCCTGTATAAAATAAGAATTTGGGGCTTTTTTTCGAAAGGTAACAACGGATTCCAATCCTCTAGAATCCAAAAGACATCTTGTGTTTATGGTGTCAGATCCCCACTGATCGCATTCATATTTTTTATTCTCATAAATTGCGTGAAAAAATACCTCGGCCTTAATTTTACCGTCTGCATCGATCAAATTTGTTGCTGTTTTTTTCCGAACATCTTCTGCGTAAGCAGACTTAAGCGCAAAAGAGCCATCGCCAACTAACTTACCTAGGAGTCTAGGAAGCTTGCTACTGTAGGCATTTGTTTCCTTTATTTTTAAAAATTCCTGGAAAACTATCTCTGCATTAATAACGGACTTGTCCCGATTGCCGTTAGAGTTCGGCCGGGCTCAATTGTTGTTTAGGCCGCCTTTTGTTCAGAGTCAAATCCGTTCAATGTATTGATAAATATTTTCATCTGCTCCTTTCCGCCACGAAGTCGTCGCAGTTTACT